>CAVUJQ010000005.1:0-11580 GCA_963741855.1 uncultured Actinomycetes bacterium
ACCGAGTCGCTCAGCCGACGGGCCGCACCTTCCGCCGCCCGAAGCGGGCGAGGGCGCTGGTCGCCACCATCAACACCACCACCGCCGCGACGAGCGGGCCGGTGCGCTGGAGCAGCGCCGCGGGCGGCTCCACCCGGATGACGCTCGCCGCCTGCGTCACGAGGCTCGACGACGGGTTCGCCTCCAGGACGACCGCCAGGTAGGCGGTCGCGTCCGGCGCCGAGCCGGCGGGGATCGGCAGCGCGACCTCCTTCGAGGCGCTGCCAGCCAGCTCGACCACCTCGTCGACGTCGGCGAACGGCGAGCTCCCCGCGCCCGCGAGGCTGAAGGCGCCGGCATCGCTGCGGGTGGCGGCAGCGGTGAACACCGGACCGTCCGCGGCTCCTCGGTGAGGTTGCGGACGGCCACCGTGACGACCCGGTCGGTGTCGCCGAGCCGCAGCTCGTACACGGCCGTCGGCACCGCGGGGGAGGAGCGGGGTCAGCTCGACGCCCTCGGTGCCCACCGCGAGCGCCGGGAGGGCGAGGGCGAGGAGCGCCGCGGCCGCCACGAGAAGGGCGGCCGCGGTGCGGCGAAGCGACGTCGTCACCTGGGGGTCCGTCAGTCGATGAGGGTGATGGTGAGCGTGCCCGAGTAGGTGCCGGCGGCGACCTCCGGGGCGGTGAGCTCGAGCATCGGGTAGGCGGTGAACAACCCCGCGAGCCCGGTGACGTCCCCGAGCGTGGCGGGGGAGACGGTCGCGGTCAGGAGCGCGTTCACCAGCGTCACCTGGTCGGCGACGGCGTAGGTGCCGAGCTTCTGGCCGAGGGCGGCGACCGAGGCGTCGCCCGAGGCGACCAGCGCGTTCACGACCGCGGCAGCGGAGGCCAGCGCGCCCGAGCCGTCCGCGCTGGCGACGGGCGTCGCTCCCGGCAGGCTCGCGTCGAGCAGGGCCTTCAGGTCGGGGTCGAGCGCGGTCGCCGGCGACGCGGTCAGGTAGGAGCGCGCCGTCGCGCCGGCGGTCGTGCAGGCGCCGTCGCCGGCGGCGATCCCGTTGGTGCAGTCGGGCTGGTCGTAGGCCCCGGTGTCGGTGCCGGAGCTCGGCACGATCGGCAGCTGCGACGGGTCCAGCGAGCTCAGGTCGATCCCCTCGATCACCCCCGCCACGAGCGGCACGTCGGTGATCGTGGTCGTGGCGCCCGCGAGGAGCAGGCAGATCGGGTCGACCCCCGCCAGGCGCCGAGGGTGCTCGTGATGTCGGCGCAGCTGACGGTGCCGGACAGGAGCGTGCTCGGCTCGAGGTTGGCCGTCACCCCGCTGACGTCGAGCGGGGACGCCGCGTAGGACACCGACACGGCGGAGGATGGGATGGTCGTGGCGTAGTCGTAGGTGGGGCCCGTGGTGTCGGTCACCTGGTAGAGGTTCGTGAGCTGGGACTGCACGTCGAAGCCGGTGAGCGCCGCGCCCGTCACGGTCCCGGTCGGGGCGGTGTCCTGGACCGAGACCCGGAACGCGGTCGCCTGCTTCGTGGACAGGCCGATGTCGTTCAGCGGGTTGCCGAGCAGGTCGGAGACGACGAGCTGTCGGGTCCCGCCCGAGCCGACCGTTGCGGTGACGGTCGGGCTCGAGGTCTGGGCCGTGGCGATCCCGGTCGTCACCGAGGCGAGCAGCAGTGCCGTCGCGGCGGTGTGGGCGAGTCGACGGATGGTCATCGATGGGCTCCTCGGTGGGAACGGGTGGGGAGGGTCTGGCGCAGCAGGAGGGCGCCCAGTGCGAACAGCAGGACGGCTACGAGCACGAGGCTCGTCAGCTCCGCGCCGGTGCGGGGCAGCAGGGGCTCGCTCGCGGACGGTCCGGGGGGCGCGACGCCGGTGGTGGGCGTGGGGGCCGGAACGGGTCCGGGGACAGCCGGGGCGGCGGTCCGCGGGGGCGGCGCCGCCGGCGAGCCGGGATCGGCGGCCGGCGGTGGCGTCGACGGCGCGGACGGCACGGACGGCGTGGACACGTCAGGCGTCCCGCCCACCGGATCGGTGGCGGGTGGGATCTCGACCGTGACGTTCACGCCGGCGATGGCGGCCCCCGTGGTTCGTCGTGCGGGTGTCGGCACCGCCCTGGGTGCCTCCACCTACTCCATCGGCCGGCGGCGGCCCGTTGGACATGGCGAGGTCGGGTGGTTCGGGTCCCCCTGAACGGACTAGCCCGTCAACGCGGACATCCCACGTTGCGTGGGTGGTCGCTGACCGTCCGGCGCGGATGTGCCCGGTGGACCACACGCGCCGGGCGCACGCTGCACGTTCCGCGTGGGATACCCGTGTTGTGAGCATCCGCGTGACCGCTCGACACCAGACGTGTGTACGTTCGCGAACGCTTCCCAGCACCACCACCTTCACCAAACACAACGGGGGAACGTTGCGACGGTCCACGTCCGCACGCGCGCCACGGCCACCGCCCTGACCGCCGCGCTCAGCCTCGGTGTCCTCGCCGCTCCCGGCTTCGCCGCGGATCCGACGACACCGCGCAGGCCCGCATCGACCGGGTGCTCGCCCACTACGACGCGACCGGTGACGCTGCCGGGAGGTCCGACGCCCGGACCGCGTCTCGACGCGGACCGCGCCGCCGCGACGCCGACGAACTGCTACGTCGACGCCAAGGGTGACACGGTCAACGAGGAGACCGACGCGCCGACCGACGAGCCGCGGGCGACGTCCGCGAGTCGTGCTTCGCCTACGGGGCAGCCGACCGACCGTCGAGGTCAAGACTCAAGGTCGAGTCGCCGACCGACCCGGTCACCCACCCGGGGGCGGAGCAACCTGACCTACGTGTCGTGGCTCCTCGACGTCGACGACGACAACGGCGGCGACTACCCCGTCGACTACAGCCACGACGCCGAGGGCGACCTCGTCGCCTCGGTGTTCGACCTCTCGACAACCGACCCCGCCTCGCGGACCTGCGTCGTCGAGGCCGCCTACGAGGACCAGTACTACATCGCCCGCGGCATCGAGCCGTCCTGCATCGGCGGGGCGACGCACGTCTCCGCCAGCGGCGCGATGGTCTTCGACGACGGCTCGGCCTACCACTTCGACTTCCTGGCCAACGGCGACTTCCCGCCGTCGATCCGGGCGGCGAGCGCCGGACCAAGGCGCGCCTCGCCGGCGCGACCCGGTCCAGCACCGCCATCGAGATCCGCAGTACGAGTTCGCCGACCCGGCCGACGCCAACGCCGTCTACCTCGCGCGACAGGACGTCTTCGCCGACGCGGTCGCGGGCGGGACCGTCCCCGACGGGCCGATCCTGCTCGTGCCCTCCTGCGGCACCTGCCGGCCGAGGTCGGCGCCGAGATCTCCCGCCTCAAGGTCAACTACGTCGTCGCCCTCGGCGGCCAGTCCGCGATCTGCAGCGACATGCTGACCCAGGCCGCACGCCGGGTCGACAGCAGCGGCAACGCCAAGAAGCGGATCGCCGGCGCGACCCGCATCGAGACCTCGGTCGCGATCTCCAAGACCCTGTTCTCGCCCGACGAGGCGCCCACGGTCTACCTGGCCCGCCAGGACGTGTTCGCCGACGCGGTCGCCGCGGGGAGCCTCACCGACGGTCCGGTGATCCTGGTCCCGACCTGCGGGGCGGTGCCCAGTGCGGTCAAGACCGAGGTCAGGTCGGCTCGCGCCCGACCGGGTGCTGGCGCTCGGGGGGCCCGGCGCGATCTGCGACCAGGTCCTGCGTGACGCCGCCGGCAGTCGTACGACCGGGCGGGTGTTCGGCAAGACGCGGTTCGAGACCGCGGTCGCCATCGCCCAGCGTGCGTTCGCGCAGCAGGGCGACGCCGCGGGGGTCTACCTGGCCCGCGCCGACCTGCTCGTCGACGCGGTCGCCGGTGGCGTCCTCACCAACGGGCCGACGCTCCTCGTCCCGACGTGCGGCTCGATGCCGCAGGTCGTGATCGACGAGAATCGGCGTCTCGCCCCGGAGTTCGTGGCGGCCTCGGTCCGCCAGTCCGCGGTCTGCGAAGACATGCTCAGCGCCGGCGCTCGCGCCTGATCACGGGGGAACCATGAACCGCACCAAGCTGAGCACGCTCGTCGTCGTGATCGCGATGGCGATCCTCGTGGCGGCGCTCGGCACCGGCACGGCCTCGGCGCAGTACCCGCCGCCGCCGCCGCCGTCGTCACGCCGAGCCCGTCGCCGAGCCCGAGTCCGACCGCCTCGCCGCGACCGACCACGAGCCCGTCGCCGACCCCGAGCCCGCGACCGTCGTCGAGCCCGACCAGCCGGCAGACGAACCCTCCGCCGCGCGCGAGCTCGGCACGGTGACCCCACGCCCCGACCCGTCGGAGACCGGGGACAGCGAGGTCACGATACGCAGGAGGGCGGCACCAAGACCTTCGACACCCACGGCAACGTGGTCCAGTGGGACGACGTCCGGATCGGTCAAACGACGGTGACGGCAGCCGGACCCAGCTCGGCAACCCCATCCCGCTCGAGTTCCGTCGTACCGGCTCGAGCCAGGTCGAGGTCGTGATCCCGGCGGGCCTCGCCCCGGGTGGGGACCGCATCGAGATGCGCGGCACCGACGCCCAGGGCAACGAGGTCGTCGAGACGCACGTGCTCGCCGTCGGTGACACCCGGAGCTCCGTCGGGGCCGAGGAGGAGGGGTTCGTGTTCACCAACCTCCACCTCGTCGTGCTCCTCGGCCTCGGGGCCCTGGCCATGGGTGGCCTGGTCGCGCTCCGCCGGCGCAGCTGAGGCTGACGCTCCACCCCAACGACGTGGCCCCGCCGGCGTCGCCGGCGGGGCCACGTCGTGTCGGGGCTTCGTCCTGGTCGATCGCGTTGACGGTCCAGCCCGGGATACCGGGGCAGACCGTCAACGCAACCGAGCCCGGGCCGGCGCGGGTCAGGCGACGTCGAAGCCGGTCGCCTGCGCCTCCTCGACCACGATGGTCTCCCACTCGGGGTGGCCGAGCGCGATCGTGGCCTGGCGCAGCGCCGCGACCGCGTCGGCGAAGGTCGCCGTGGTGGTCAAGAGCTCGTGGTGGGTGAGGACCAGCAGGATCGAGCGGTCGCTCTTCAGCTGTGCGACCTCGGTCGGGGTGAGCCCGCCGGTCACGACCTCGTCGTCGCTGACGAGCCGGTCGCGGATCCGCCAGAGGTAGGCCGACCAGACCTCGCCGTCGGCGTGGACCTCGCCCTCGCGGTCCTCGGGCCAGTGCTTGGTGCCGTCGAGGCGGCGCAGGCACGGCGGGTTCGCCGGACGAGTAGCTCACCGCGTCCCAGTCGGCCACGCAGGCGTCCTGGAAGCCGCCGGAGATGTCACGTGCGTAGAAGCTGCCGGCGAGGAAGTCGCCGAACGCCTCGCCCATCGCGCCGCCCTCGTCGGTCGCTCCCCAGCCCGGCACCTGCGCGTCCTGCACCGCGTGGCCGTACTCGTGGACGATCACCTCCGCGTCCTCGCCGTCGTCGACACCGCCGGCGCCGAGCGCCATCAGGTCACCGGCGGGGAGGTAGAAGCTGTTGTCGTAGCCCGCGACCGGCAGCGCGTAGACGTCCTGCGGCTCGGCGTTCACGTCGGTGAGCCCGAGCGTGTCCTGGAAGTAGCGCTGGACCCGGTCGAGGTGGGCGTAGGCCATCGTGGCCTCGAACCGGGGGTCGTCGCGCGTGAACGAGAAGTCGACCGTGGGCGGCAGCGGCGCCGGCCCCTGCACGCTGACCCACGGACCCACGAGCCGCCCGGCCAAGAGCTCGGGGAGGCTCACGTCCCGGATCGGCAGGGCCACGAGCGCCGCGGTGAGCTTCGCGTCGTTGAGGTCGGTGTCGACGCCGGCCTGGTCGACGCCCGGCTCGCGCAGCGTGTTGTCCCGCAGGCCCACGACCGGGTTCGGGTCGAACACGCTCGCGGTGCCGTCCTCGTAGCGGCGTGGGTCGCGCGTCGCGACGACCCGGCCGGTCGCTGAGGCGACGTCGACCTCGGCCACGGTCGCGGTCGCGAGGTCGAACACGGTCACCCGCTCGACGTCCACGAGCCGACCGCCAGCGGGCACCAGCAGCCGCTCGCTCGTGACCCGGTCGGCCCCGGACAGCCCCAGCGACGCGAGCGCCGCCGCCCGGCCCGCTGCCGGCCCGATCGGCACCGCGGTGGCGGTGCCGGGGAGCGTCGACGGACGTGCCTCGACCGTCCAGACGCGACCGTCGACGAGGTGGACCGCCGCCGAGGTCCCGGCGACCGGCACGCCGCCGCGGACCTCGCGGCCACGGACGTGGACGCCGATGTTGGAGGTCCGCACGGTCTCGAACCGGAACGCGCCGGCATCGACGCCGAGGTCGCCGGCGTGGACGGCCAGCACGGCCGCGGCGACCGTCAGCGGATCGCCGGCGGGCGCGGCACCGAGGTCGCCGCGCAGGACACCTCCGGGCGCGGCGGCGGGGGTCGACACCGAGGTGGTCGTCCCGGGAGCAGCGGCAGGGGTCGCTGCGACGAGGGTCGACGCGGACAGGACGAGGGCGAGGGTGATGGTCTTCATGTCCCAGCGGTTCGCCGCTCCCGCCGAGCGCTCCTGCCGACGGGCTGCCGGTGCGGACGAGGCGCACACGCCCACGCCGGCGCCGGCCGCCCACCCCGTCCGGTGCCTCGCCGGTCAGCCCCGAACGCGCCCCGGCCACCCCGCTCCCGTGGCACGCTCGGTCAGCCCCGGCCGCGCTCCGCCTGCCGTCAGGAGTACGATGCGTCCCCGACCATCCCGCGCCCGAGCTCGGGTCGCCGCGGCCCTCGTCGTCGGCCTCCTCGCCGGCGGCTGCGCGGGCGAGGACGGCGGACGGCCGGCTCCGGCACGCACCCTGACCGTCGCGGAGCTCGTCGACGGTGGCTACACCGGGCAGGTCGCGGTCCGCGGGTTCCTGATCGACTCCGGCGGCGGCCCCCGCCTGTGCGAGGCGGTCCTCGAGTCCTACCCGCCGCAGTGCGGGGAGCCGTCGATCCGGGTCGAGGGCGTCACGGTCGCCGACCTCGCGGCGGCGACGACCGACGGCGGCACGAGCTGGGTCGAGCAGGCCGACCTCGTCGGCGATGTCGCCGCTGGCGTCCTCACCGTCACGCCACGCTGAGGTCGTCCGCCGCCGCCAGGGGACGGTCAACCTCCGGAACCATCCGGATGGGCTACGGCCATCTGGCCCGGGTTGGTACGCGGTTGGGACGCTGGTGGGACGGACCAAGCGCACGATGCGGACGAACCCGAACCCGGAGCCTGTCGTGTCCTTCCGTCTCGTCCACCGCACGCTCGCCGCCGCCACGGCGCTGCTGCTACCGCCGCCGCGCCTCCCGATCGCACCCCAGATCGTGGCCGTGCCGCCGTCACCCCGAGGGGACGATCGTGTTCGCGCTCCAGACGGCCGAGCAGACCGGGCCCAACGGCCTCCCGCGTGGCCACATCCTCACCGTCGCGCCGGACGGCAGCGGGCTCCGCGACATCACTCCGGACTTCGACTACGCGACCATGCCGGCGGTCTCACCGGACGGGCGGACGGTCGTCTTCGCCGGCGTGGAGGACGTGTTGGGCAGCGAGGAGGACGACCTCGACCTGTTCATCGTCGACCTCGCCGGCGGGACGCCGCAGGAGCTCGACATCGACGGGGAGGTGCCGGAACACGACAGCTGGCCGACCTGGGCGCCGGACGGCCGGACGGTGGTGTTCGCGAGCCGGTCGACCAGCGTCCCCGGCCCGACGGATCCCGTGCCGACATCGAGGATCCGCTCCTTCGACACCTCCACCGAGGAGGTCCAGGAGCTGAGCGATCTGGGGTACGAAGCGGTGGACGACTGGCACCCCTCGGTCTCCCCGGCGACCGCAACGCCCACCGTCGCGTTCGTCCGCCAGCCGGACGGCGAGGGCGAGGACCCCGAGCTCGTGTCGGTGAGCTTCGATCCGGACGCGGGGGCGCTCGGCCCGGTGACACCGATCACGGCCAACGACGTCGAGGACTACGGCGTCGACTGGTCTCCTGACGGCACCCGGGTCGCCTACACGAGCGGCACGACCACCATCGTCAACGACGGCACCGAGGTGGAGCCCGCGTGGTCGGCCGTCTTCGACTTCGACATCCACACGGTCGGGGCGGCCGGCGGGGACAGCACCGCTGTCACGGAGATCGACGGCTTCGTGGGAGAGCCGGCGTGGAGCCCGGACGGGTCGTGGATCGTCTTCCAGACCGGCGGAACCGACCTCGCCATCGTCCCCGCGGACGGCTCGTCCCCGGCGGTCCCGCTGAACCTCGAGGTCGAAGGCGGGGTGGACTTCCCGGACTGGGCGCCCGTGCCCGAACCTCGCACCGCGTGCCCGGTCGGCGCCAACCGCTACGTCGGCAGGGACGTCGACGACGAGTACGACTGGTTCCGGTCCGCGAACTGGAGCGCGGGGCACGTCCCGCAGCCGGACGAGAACGTCTGCATCACGAGCGACCACTTCGTCGACATCGGGACACGGTCGTGCGGGCGCCCGGGTTCGACCTCTGGATCGGTCCCGACGCGACCGTCGGGCTCCACGAGGGCACCGCGGGCTTCGAGGTGGCAGAGGGCAGCGGCATCCCCGCCCGTCATCTACAACAACGGCACGATCTTCCTCGACGTCGGGACCGTCGCCACGATCGCGACCCCGCTTCGTGCAGTACGCCGAGGGCGAGGTGCGGCTCGATCACGGGCGCGACGGGTGACGCCCGGCTGACCCTCGCGGGAGGCGGCTGGAGCGAGGGACTCATCGACGGCCCCGAGATGGCCGAGCCGCAGTCGCTCGTCCCCGGTAGCACCGACGACGGCGTGTGGTCCGACCCGGCCGTCGTCATCACGGGCGACGCGCCCTTCACGTTCGCCGGCGAGTCACAGAGCAGCGAGTCCCTCAGCGGGAGCTCGGATGTCGAGACCGGCCTGCTCGTCGCGGAGGGCGCGACGGTGGCGATCGCCGGCGTCGCCGAGATCCAGGGGCTCGTCCTCGACGGCGCGCTCGTCGGTCCCGGCAGCGTGCGGCTCGGCGAGCTGGTCTGGCGCGGTGGCCGGATCGCCGACGGGCTGGTCGAGGTCCACGGCGAGAGCGTCCTGACCGGCGCCGGTGGCGAGCTCGACGCGGCCACCCTCCGCGTGGGCCGGGTCTTCTGGCTCGGTGGCGACATCGAGGTCAGCGGCGGAGGCCGGTTCGAGATCCCCGACGGCAGCGCCAACCAGCCGAACGGCAGCGTGGAGGTCTACGGCACCCACGCGCTCACGTCCGTCGACGGCGTCAACGCCATCCTCGTCGCGGGTGACATCGAGATCGGTGACAACGACGACGCCGGTGGGCTCACCACCGACCTCGCGCTCGACCTCCGCGACGGCGCGGAGCTCGACGTCCGCAACGGCACCCTCGCGTTCACGGGCACGTGGGCGACGCCCGGGGTGCTCGTCGGCGACGTCTCCCTCGGCGACCAGGTCAACGGTCACGACGGGGAGCTCGTGCTGCCCGCCGCCATCACGACCAGCGCCGCCGACCTCGTCATCCAGACGGCCGGCAGCACCGTGACGCTGCCGGACGGCGGCGACGCCTTCGCCTCGCTGACCCGGTCCACCGGCGAGCTGACGCTGCTGCCTGGCGTGGCGCTGTCGGTCTCCGGCGAGCTCGCCGTCGCACGCACCGTCCTCCGGGAGGGAGCCAGCCTCACGAGCGGTGGAACGCTGACCATGGAAGGGTCGCTCTGGCTCGGGGGAGGCACGGTCGAGGCGCCCGAGGTGCTCGTCGGCGCCAGCTCACTGTCGGGCCACGGCCTCATCGACGGGTCGGTCACCAACGACAGCGGATCCGTCGCCGCGGACCGCGGGGACGCCACGACCGGCGATCTGCACATCACCGGCGACCTCGTCCAGGGCAGCGACGCCTGGCTCGGGTTCGCCTACGACGGCGGGGAGAACGGCCTGCCGCGGCTCCTCGTCGACGGCGACGTCACGCTCGCCGGCGAGGGTCAGGTCTACGAGGACGACGCGGACTACGTCCCGACCGTCGGCGACCGGCTCGTGCTCCTGACGGCGCGGTCCGTCACGGGCGGGTTCGACGGGGACACCTGGCTCCCGTCCTACGGCGAGGAGGCACCGCTGGAGTTCGTGACGACGGAGACCGAGCTCCTCATGGTCTCACCTGACCAGGAACCGCCGGTCTTCGGCACCGGCGCGGTGGTCGGGACCGCGGGCCTCACCAGCACGAGCGTCCGTCTGACGTGGCCGGCAGCCGCCGACGACACAGCGGTCAGCTACGAGGTCACGGGCGGGCCGACCCCTGTCGACACCACCGCCACCCAGGTGACGATCACCGGTCTCACCCCGGAGACGGCCTACACCTTCACGGTCGTGCCCACCGACGCGTTCGACAACGCCGGCGACCCGATCTCCTCCGAGGAGGTCACCACCCCGGCCGCACCCGTCGGTGGCGGGGGCGCCGGAACGGGTGGGGGCGGCTCGAGCTCGAGCCCGTCCCAGGCGTCCGGCACCGCGTCCCCCGGGATCCCGGTCGGGACCAGCGGCACCCCGTCGCCGACGAACCCGGTGGTGTCCTCCGTCACGACCCCGACGGGCGGCACCGTGACCATCGAGGAGGGCACCGCCACCGGTGGCGCCCCGTTCGGCTACGAGCTGCTCGGCCAGCAGGTCGTCATCACGGCCCCGGCCGAGCGGCCGGAGACCCCGCTGGTACTGCGGTTCACGCTCGACGAGAGCCTCCTGCCGGACGACGGCGAGGTGCTCGTCCGTCGCAACGGCGTGGTGGTCCCACCGTGCGCGCCGGGAGCCACCGGCGCCACGCCCGATCCCTGCGTCGTCGCGACCAGCGGCGGGGACGGAAGCCCGCTGACGGTCGAGGTCCGCACCAGCCGGGCCAGCACCTGGGACTTCGTGTCCGCGGTCGGTGCCTGCCCGGACGCGAGCCACGCCTTCCGGGACGTCGTCGGGACCACCCACGAGGACGCCATCGCGTGCCTGACCTCGGTCGGCATCACGCGGGGTGTCACGTCGCGGTCCTTCGCACCGACCGAAGGGGTGACGCGGGGGCAGGTGGCGTCGTTCCTGGCGCGGCTGCTCACGGCCGCCGGCGTGGCGTTGCCCGCCGACGCGACGCAGCCGTTCGTCGACGCTCGGGGCACGACCCACGACGCCGCGATCGCCCAGCTCGCGGAGCTCGGCATCGTCGACGGGGTGAGCCGCGACCCGGTTCGAGCCGGACGCGCCCGTGACGCGGGCCCAGCTCGCGTCGCTGACGCTGCGGGCCGCCGAGGCGGCGGGCCTCGACGTGCCGGCCACGGCCGTCGACGCGTTCACCGACGACGACGGCACGACCCACGAGCAGGCCATCGACCGGGCCGCCGCGGCCGGGCTCGTGCGGGGTGTCGGCGGCAGGGCGTACGCCCCGGGCGCGGGCGCGACCCGCGGACAGATGGCGACGCTCCTCGCCGGGGTCCTGGAGATCCTCGTCCAGAACCCGTCCTGACAGGCGCGCCAACGGGGGGCGGGGGCGGTCCGGTTCCGGGCCGCCCCCGGCCGCGTCCGGGGCCGAGTTCCACTCCCTGCGCTACGCCTCTGGCCCGGGCAGCGAGCCGTCGCCCC
>CAVUJQ010000006.1:0-329373 GCA_963741855.1 uncultured Actinomycetes bacterium
GGCAATTGTCACATCCACGCAGGACCTGCGTAGCCGCTGGGCTTCCTCCGATGGGAGGGATGAGGTCCGCGAGGCCCTCGCAAGACGAGGGATCGATCTGGACGAGGCCGCCGACCGCCTCCAGCTCGCCGACGTCGACCCCGTCGACCTCCTCGTGCACGTGGCGTGGAATGAGCCGGTCGCCAGTCGACGCGATCGCGCCCGGCGAGCTCGGCACGCGGCGTTCCTCGACGAACTCGTCCCGGCGGCCCGCCAGATCCTCGAGGAACTTCTCGACAAGTACGCCCAGCACGGCATCGAGCAGCTCGAGGACCTGTCCGTGCTGCGCGTGCCACCGATCAGCGAGCACGGCACGGTCGTGGAGATCGCCGACCTGTTCGGCGGGCACGATGCCCTGCGGCAAGCGGTCCAGGCACTACAGTCGGAGCTGTACGCAGCCTGACGAACTACATGTTATCTTTAGTTTTGCTCAATCACCAATGAGTAGAACTACAGTTACGGTGTAGGAACTGGTGCAACGGGATCGCCGCGACCTCCGACGCCGACTGCTCGGCCTCGCCGCCACGCAGTCCGGCTACTTCACCGCTGCCCAGGCGAAGGACGTCGGCTACTCCTACCAGGCCCAGAAGTACCACGCGGACGCCGGCAACTGGGTCCGCATCGACCGCGGCCTGTTCCGCCTTCCCGAGTGGCCGATCGGGGACCACGACCACCTCGTCCGCTGGTGCCTGTGGAGCCAGGGACGCGCCGTCGTGTCGCATCAGACCGCGCTGTCGGTCCACGACCTCGGCGACGTGAACCCCGCGGCCATCCACCTCACCGTGCCCGAGCGGTTCGGCCAGCAGCACGACGACCACCTGGTGCTGCACCGCGGCGCCCTGCCCGACGACGACGTCGAGGAGCATGAGGGCTTCCGGATCACCACGCCCCTGCGGTCGCTGCTCGACGTCGCCGCCGCGGGCGCGGAGCAGGAGGTCGTGGACCGGGCCGTCGCCGATGCCCTCGACCGTGGCGTCGTCTCGCGACGGCAACTGCTGCGCCGGGCCGACGAGTTCGGGCCCGAGGCCGCGCTGCTCATCGAGCGCGCCCTGAGCCGAGGGGCCGACGCGTGAGGTACGAGACCCCGGCGGCGTTCCGCGCTGCACTCGAACAGCGCCTCGCGAACGCTGCGGCCGCCAGCGGGCACGACCTCGACCGACTGCGCCGTCGCGCCGTGTTCGAGCGCATCCTCGCCCGGCTCAGCGCTGCCCCTGACGAACGCTGGATCCTCAAGGGCGGCTTCGCGCTGGAGGTCCGGCTCGGCGACCGCGCTCGGGCGACGCGTGACCTCGACGTCGCCATGCAGGACGCAAGCCAGGACGGCGCCGACGTCCGAGACGCGCTGATCGACGCACTCTCGCTCGACGCCGGCGACGGCTTCGTGTTCCGGGTCAGCGCGCCGACGGATCTCGCCACGGACGAGGCCGGGCGACCGGGATGGCGCTTCAGCGTCGACGGCGCGAACTGGCGGGCCGCACGTTCCAGACAGTGCGCGTGGACGTCGTGGCCCGCGTCGAGGAGATCGCCGGTCGGACCGAACGCATCGAGCTCCGGACGTTCTTCGACTTCGCCGATCTGCAGGACCTGGACGTCGAGGTCGTCGACCGACGACAGCACTTCGCCGAGAAGCTGCATGCCCTCACCCGTGACTACGGCGACCGCCCCAACACGCGCGTCAAGGACCTCCCCGACCTGCTGGTCCTGATCGAGGGCGGTCTGGCGCCCGACCACGAGCTCCACGAGGCCGTCGCCAGCGTGTTCGAGGTCCGGGCCAGCCACGCCGCTGCCCGAGGAGCTTCCACGCCCTCCCGAGGCGTGGCGCGACAAGTACGCGGAGTACGCCGACGCGCTCGCGCTGGAAGCCGGCGACCTCGACGCCGCACACGACCGACTGCAGGACTTCTGGGCGGCCGCGCGCGCCGCCGTGGCGCGACCATCCGCGCGGACCGACGACGGAGCAACGCCATGACGAGCCAGAGCGCCCTGTCCGCCATCATCAAGAACGCGCGCGACACCATGCGCAAGGACGCGGGACTCAACGGCGACATCGACCGCATCCCCCAGCTCGCCTGGCTGCTGTTCCTGCGCGCCTTCGACGCGCTCGAGCAGGAGCGCGAGGTCGTCGAGACGCGAGTTCGAACCGGCGATCGAGGCGCCCTACCGCTGGCGTGACTGGGCGGCCGATCCGATCGAGGGACGCACCGGCGAGGAGCTGCTCGACGTTCGTCAACGGCGAGCTGTTCCCCTACCTGCGGCAGCTCCAGGGCGCCGGGCAGGACGACCCGCGCGACACCATCGCCGAGGTGTTCAAGGAGACGCACAACCGGATGCTGTCCGGCTACCTGCTGCGCGACGTCGTCAACCAGGTGAGCAAGGTCGACTTCACCTCGTCCGACGACATCCACACGATGGCGCACCTGTACGAGTGATGCTGCGCGAGATGCGCGACGCGGCCGGCGACTCGGGCGAGTTCTACACGCCGCGGCCCGTCATCCGGTTCATCGTGCGAGCAGGTCGACGCCGCAGCTCGGCGAGACCATCCTCGACCCGGCCTGCGGGACGGGCGGCTTCCTCGTGGAGGCCTACGAGCACCTCGCGCCGACAGGTCGAGAACGTCAAGCAGCTGCCGCGAGCTCGAGGCCGACCTCCGCGGGCATCGAGAAGAAGCCGCTGCCCTACCTGCTCGGGATGATGAACCTGCTCCTTCACGGCATCCAGCGTCCGGCGATCGTCCGTCAGAACGCGCTCGCGACCCCGGTCACGCAGATCCCGCAAGCGCGACCGCGTGGACGTGGTCCTCACCAACCCGCCGTTCGGCGGCGAGGAGGAGAAGGGGATCCAGAGCAACTTCCCCGCCGCGACGCGGACGGCCGAGACCGCGCTGGCTGTTCCTGCAGCTCGTCGTCCGCCGGCTCGAAGGAGGGCGGCCGGTGCGGGATCGTCGTTCCCAACGGCGTGCTGTTCGCCGACGGCGTCGGGGCGCGCATCAAGGAACAGCTGCTCAGCGAGTGCAACCTGCACACGATCGTCCGCCTGCCCGACGGGCGTCTTCGCCCCCTACACCGACATCCCGACGAACCTCCTGTTCTTCGAGAAGACGGGCCGCACGAAGGAGGTCTGGTTCTACGAGCAGCCGCTGCCCGAAGGCCGGCGCAAGTACACCAAGACCAACCCGCTGCAGTTCGAGGAGTTCGCCGCCTGCCAGGAGTGGTGGGGCGGCGCCGACCGCAAGGGCCGGGAGGAGACCGACCGCGCCTGGCGCGTCCCGATCGCCGACATCGAGGAGAACAACTTCAACCTCGACCTGTCGAACCCGCACACGGCCCGACGACCTAGCCCACCGGACTCCGGACAAGGTGCTTGCGGAGGTCATCGAGGTCGAGGAGCGGATCACTCGCGACACTTCGGGACATCGCCAGCGTGGGCGGGCTGGGACTCGTAATGCGGACCAAGGCGATGGGAGACATCCTGGAGCTGGTGCGGGTCCCGATCGAGCCCGAGCCAGCCACGGAGTACCGGAAGATCGGCGTCCGATCCTTCGGCAACGGCATCTTCCACTACGACCCAATGCCCGGCGACGAGCTGGGGAAGCTCCGGTTCTTCCGCGTCAGACCGGGCGCACTCGTTCTGAGCAACATCAAGGCCTGGGAAGGCGCCGTGGCCGTGTCGAGCGCCGCTGACGAGGGGACTGTCGCCTCCAACCGATTCCTGACCTACCTGCCGACGGATCCCGAGGAGGTCGACGTCCGCTTCCTGAAGTACTTCTTGCTCAGCGATGCCGGCAACGCGCTCGATCCGCGCGCCTCCCCGGGGTCCGCCGACCGCAACCGGACGCTTGGCATCAAGTCTTTCGAGTCCATCGAGATCCCCCTCCCGGATATCGATGAGCAACGCGCGATCGCGTCCAGGCTGGAGTCGATCCAAGAGAAGTCCGGCGACTGCACTCACCGAACTCGACGACCGCCACCGACCTCTACGGCAAGCTGGTGAGCTCACTTGTCCACCGCCCTGACCTGGGCGAGGCTGAGAAGAAGCGACGCGGCTGGCGTCACTTCGGACTCGACGCGTACGTCCGCCATGTAGATCGACGTGAACCCATCGACGAAGACGCCGAGTACCGGGTCACTGGGATCTACAGCTTCGGGAAGGGGCTGCATCGACCGTGGGCACATCCGAGGCGCGGACACCAGCTACACGCGCCTGGCCCCCCTTCACCTCCATGACTTGGTGATGTCGCGCCTCAATGGCTGGGAAGGCGCGCTCGCCATCGTCGATGAGCACTTCGTGGGCTCGTACGTGTCGAACGAGTACCCGACCTTCGAGATCGACCAGGACAAGGTCGATCTCGGCTTCCTCAGCGCTCGTGGTCGCGACGCCGGCCTTCTGGCGGCAACTGGACGACGAGACCCGCGGGAGCATGGTGCGACGGCGCCGCGTCCACCCACGGGCACTCCTAGCCATCGAGATGTGGTTCCCGCCGATGGAGTACCAGAAGGCGGTCTCCGACCAGGTGGCCGCGCTGCGGCGCACTGGCACAGGACGAGTCGCGTCGCGAGATGCTGGAGGCGCTGGTGCCCTCAGCCATCAACTCCACATTCGCGGACTTCGGCTGAGCCCACGGCCTGCCAACGTCCGTCCGCGACGATCACGTGCCCCAGGAACCGCAGGCCCACCGTCTTGGCGGCGGCAGCCAGCGCTCGCGTGCCCTCGATGTCGGAAGGCGATGGCGTCGTGTCCCCTGAAGGGTGGTTGTGCGCGACGGCGAACGCCCGTCCGCCCTGCTGGAGAACCAGCGCCAGGATCTCCCGCACCGGGATGAGCAGCCGATCGGCCGTCCCCTCGGTGACGAAGGTGGCCTGCACGAGCCTGTTCCCGGCGTCGCACACGAGCACCAACAGCCGCTCGCGGTCGGCCCCGGCAAGTTCATGAGTCGCCACGCCTGAAACATCATGTGGGCCGAGAATTGGGCGACGAGACGCGGCGACGGCAGCGGCCCTCCGCCCCACCTCGGCGGCGAGGGCGATGATTCTCCCAACGTGCGTCACCTCACGCGGGTCACCGGCCTCAAGCGGCGTACAGAGACCTAGCGGCCCCAGCGCTGCGCCGACCCAGGCCCGAGGCTCCGGGATCCGGTGACACGCCTCCAGAAGCTCAACGAACAAGTCATCATCCGCGAGCGACCGCAACGCTGAGACCGGAGTGTCGGCGACGACCGACACTCCATCGTCCGGAATCGGAGAACAGCGCACAGCTTGGGACGGTAGGGCTGGGCGCCCCACACTCTCTGGCGTGGAACCCGATCCCTGTGGAGAACGGCCGGCTCTGGGGCGTCGTCGGCAACCTGCCGCGCCTCCGTGGCGACCCCGCCCCGCTCACATACCGTGCAGAAGGGCGCCGTTGAGGCTGAACTCCGACGACAGACGAAGGACGGGGGCATGGCACAGCTCGCAAATGTCTACAAGTTCCGGATGCGCATCGCAGGTGATCCCAACGCGCAGTGGCGCCCTCTTGGTGACATCGACGGCGCTGGCACTCGCCTCATCGACGCGTTACCCGCATGCCTTCAGACCGTCGACTACAGGAAGGAAGTCGACGGTCACGACGATCCGCAGCCGGTCGTCACCTTCGACCACGATGTTGCGGTCAACGGTGACGATCGCGTGGGGGCGGTCTTCAACCATCACGAGTACGGATCCCGCGGCATGTTGAATCGCGCCGCTCAAGGCGACTCGTATCCCTTCACCGAGGAGGACAACCAGCAAGTCCGGATCGCTGTCGTCACGTCGGCGCCCCCGATGCAGACGACGGGATTCATGGTGTTCCAAGTTGCGAACGGCCGCGGGATCAAGACCGGGGTTGAGAACGAGTTCCGCACATGGCTTCGGGAGCAGTACGACCTCTTCCTCGAGATGGACCCCGTCGCACCGACAGATGCCGTGACAGCGGCGATCGAGCAACACGGCACGGGGCCCATGGTCTTTCGCAAGCTCGAGAACCCTGCTGGGCTGTTCCAGAATCCGGGCGAGTGGTGGCAGGACGGGGACGCGATCGGGACGGCTGAGTACACGATCAAGCCTTCCCGTGGTGTCCGACTGCCCGGAGCGAAGATCGTCCGGTTCCTGCAAACAAGAGAGGGAACGCTCCCGGACGGATCGGATCCCGTGGACTTCCCTGACCTGGCGACCTTCAACGAGCAGACCTACGACGAGCTTGCTGTCGATGTCATGATCCACGGCCGCAAGAAGACGCTCTACATCCGGGAGGAAGGACCACACATGAAGCATGCCTTCAGCTGGGAGCTCGACGTCGGTGCCGGGGCACAAGCCGAGGAAATCGCCGCGGAACTCGCCACCTTGATCCCGGACGGCGACTGACGTCACACCCTGGCCCTACGGTCGACCTATGAGAGACGCATCCCTGCGCAAGATCGCGGCGACGCACCACCGGTCCTTCGAGGACGATGGGCGGTCGCGACGACGGACACTCCTCTTCCTGTATGCACCGGCCGTGGCGACGGTCATAGCCCTCGGCGTCATCCGGTGGCTCCTGCCGAAGGAACTCAGCATCGATGATTCCGTCGGTGCCGGGCTGATCGCTGCCCTGACCCTGCTTGCCGGCCTGCTCTTCTCTCTAGGGGTGACCCTCCTAGACAAGGCCATCGACCTCGACCTGGCCGGCCCGGCGCCGAGTGCGGCCACGTCTCGTGCCGCACTGCGACTCCAAGCGTTGTCTGCGAATGCCCTCTTCACGGCAGCGCTCGCGGGCTCGGCGACGGCTTTGCTGATCCTCGGCGCGCTTATCCCCCGCCTGGCCGGCGCGACGACGACAACGGCGACCGGCCTCGTTGTCGCCGTCGGGACCAGCGGTGTAGCTGTCTCCGGACGGCTCTTCGCCGAGACCCTCCACCGCACCGACCGAACCCGCACTGGCGAATCGCACCGCGATGGGGCCGGACCAGACGACTGACGACCAGGGCGCATCGCCGCTCCACCGCGTCATGACGGAGTCCCACCCCGTCTTGGCCCACACCTGGCCCACAAGCCGTTGACGAACGACCGGAATCGACGGCCAGCGACGACCACCTCGGAATCGACGTTTCCGCAGGTCAGAGGCCACATTTCGGCACTCACGACCACCGACGCCGAATGATGGAAACCGCGCCCCGTTCAGCTACGACATCTGATCCGGCGGCCACGAGGGGACCGGGCGCCACCACGGCGCCCGGTCCTCGTGCATGGACGCGCCCTCGTGTGAGGCGCAGCCCGAGCGGTGAACCCCCAACGGGCACGCCGGATGGCCGGTCTCCCGGGTGGGGCCGGTCATCGGTCGTGTCCGTGTGCAGTCGTGCGGAGGGTGCGGGTCAGGGTGGGTCGCCGGGGGGTGCGGGGGCGAGCGGGGTGGTCTGGGGGATCGACCGCCAGGTGACGCCGTGCCGGCGGATGGTGAGCACGCCCGTGTCGGGGTCGTGGCGGCAGACCCAGCCGTGGTCGTGGACGATCCCGTGGGACCGGTCCGACAGCCCGATCAGACCGTCGACGTGGTGGTCGCCACCGTCGGCCTGGGGCCGGGTGTGGTGGACGTGCTGGATCGGCCGGTCCGAGCCCGGGAACCGGTCCACCACGTCGCGGGCCAGCACGGCGATGCGGACGTCAGCCGGCATGTCGGCGGCGGTGCGCTTCGCGGTGACGGTCAACGGCCGGTGGCCGTCGCAGACGACAGCACGCACGTCGGCGTCGGCCGCGAGCGCGTCCAGGGTGCGGGCCGTGAGCATCGGCGCCACTCCGCCCGGGACCTGGAGGTCCAGCACCCCCGCCGCGGTCTCGGTGATCTGGGTCAGGTCGACCGTGACGAGCACCGTGGGCTTGGCACCACCGGGACGGCTCCCGGCGAGGAAGGTCTCGGCCAGGGTGACGAGCCCTGCGGCACGGCGTTGCGGGCGGGTCTTGACCGGCCCGTCCTCGGTGGCGGCGTCGAGGCCGTTGAGGAGGGTGGCACCGGCGACGGGGTCGAGGTCGAACCCACCCCGGACCCGCCCGTCGAACGCGGGCTGCACGGCGAGGTAGGACGCCTGCTCGCCCTGCTCCTCCTCGCGCTCGCGGTCCTCGACCGGGTCCAGTTCCCAGACGGCCCGTTCGATCACCGCGAGCAGCCGGTCCGGGCCGTAGACATCCAACCCGTCCCACTCCGACGCGGTCGCCCCGATCCGGGCGTCGACCGCGTGCCGCTCGGCACGTGACCGGCGGCCGAGCAGCTTGGCGACGTTGCGGACGATCCCCCAGGACAGCTGCCCGTCGACGAACGCGGACCAGCAGATCGGCATGTGCCGCAACACGTCCGCGGTCGTCAGCAGCGTGGACCGGTCGCAGCCGATCATCCGGGCCCGCAACGCCAACCAGGCGTCGATCGGCAGCCCCTCGACCTGTTCCACGATCCCGGACCCGAGGACACGGCCGAGGAGCTCGACCACCCGCACCGTGGCGCGGTGCATCGCATCCAGCTCACCGTCCAACGCCGCGAGGTCCTCCGCCAGCTCGGCGACCGACGGGACGTCGGGGCCGGACGGGGTGCGGTCGGGGCGGGGGTTCGAGGTCATGGGTCGAACACTAGTTCGGGGGTGTGACACGACCGCCCGCCCGGACGCCCCCAGACCCGATCAGCGCGCGAACAGCGCACTCCCCCACTCAGGTGGGCGGGCCTCCCGGCCGGAGCAGGCCGTGCTCGTAGCAGGGGCGCTGGCCGTCATCGGTCTCGTCGTCGGCGCCGTCCTGGCCGAACCCGGGAACCTCGTGGGGAACACGCTGCCATCGATGGCCATCTTCGGGGTCGCGGGACTGGTGGTGGGCGTCGTCATCTGGAGGATCCAGGCCCGGGGCCGCCACGCCCGCTGAGCGAGACCACTGACGAGCTCGGCCACGCACCCGCGTGCCCGCGGGGCATGATGCGCCGACGATGGCCCACTCCCCGCAGACCTTGAGCGTCGACGACCGCCGCATCGTCGCGTCGTGGGCGGCCGACTGCGCCCAGCGGGTCCTCGCCACCTTCGAGGACGCCGTCCCTGGCGACGCCAGGGTGCGAGACGCGATCGATCAGGCGCGCTCCTTCGCCGCGGGCGAGCTCGACGTCGCGGACGCGGTCAGACGTCGAGGCGGACACGCGGGTGCCGCTGCCCGGGACGCGCCATCACCAGCGGCACGGGCAGCGGCCTACGCGGCCGAGCAGGCCGCGGCCGTCGCCCACATGGGTGCCCACGCCCTGGGCGCGGCCGGGTACGCCGCCAAGGCATCGAGGTTGGCCGCCAGCCGCGATGGCGACGCCGCCGCACGGTCGGAGGTCCGCCACCAGGTCGCGGCGATGTCGGACGCCGTCGCCCGTGCCCTGCGCTCCCTGCCGGCGCTCGGCGAGGACCGCTCCGGTCCTCTCGGGCCCGGACGCCTGAGCGGCGGCCACGTCGGCGAGGCCATCCGAGCCCTCCAGCAGCACCTCGCGGAGGGCTGATCCCGGTCGGCCGCGGCACGAGGGCTCAGGTCGGCGACGGCCACGTGGCCTTCAGCGCACGAGCGCCGCCACCGTGACCTCGTCGACGACCCGGTCCGCGCCGGCGAGCCCGGCGTCGTCGACGTGCCCGCGCCGGACGGCGACGGTGAACATCCGCGCCGCCTTCGCCGAGGCGATCCCGGCGGGGCTGTCCTCCACGGCGGAGCAGCGCTCGGCCGGCACGCCCAGCCGGCGCGCGGCGGCGAGGTAGGGCGCGGGGTGGGGCTTGTGGTCGTCGGTGTCGTCGGCCCCGAGCATCACGGCGACGAAGGACCCGAGCTCGCAGAAGGCCACGACCTTCTCGACGTGTCGTCGGGACGACGACGAGGCGACCGCGACGGGCACGCCGGCCCCGGCGAGCTCCCGGATGGTCGCGACCGCGTCGTCGAAGGCGACGACCTCCTCGTCGAAGATGGTCCGGAACACGGCCCGGACCTCGCGACGCAGCTCGTGCAGGTCCCCCAGGCCGTCGACGCGCGCCGAGTAGTAGGCGTGGGTGTGCGGGAAGGGGCGACCGATGACGGCGGCCGTGTCCGCGGGGGTCGGCGTGTAGCCCCGACGCCCGAGGATCTCGACCCAGGTCCGGTCGGAGATGGGCTCGGTGTCGACGATGGTGCCGTCGCAGTCGAACACGACGGCGTCGGGCAGACGTGGCGGGGAGGGGGAGGTCACGGGGCGGCTCAGGCCGAGGCGCCGGCGCGGCGTGCCGGGGGCGCGGCCGATGCGCTCCAGCAGCACACGCGCGAACGCCAGCGGGTCCTCCTCCGGGACGAAGTGGCCGACACCGGGGATGGTGACGAACTCCGCGTCGAGGTCGTGGGCCACCCGCGACCCGAGCGCGACCGGGGCGACCGGGTCCTCCTCGCCCCAGATGACGGTCGTGGGGACGCGCAGCCGGTGCCCGTGCGCGGGCTCGGGGAGGAACGGCAGCCGTCGGCGCGCCGTGCGCATCGTCCAGTCCACGAGGGCGCGCCTCGACAGCGACCGGTAGTAGCGCACCCAGGCGCCCGGGGCGGCGGAGATCGCGGCCGTGTAGCCGTCGAGGACCTCGTCGGTGAACGGCTCGTGCCGGACGGCCGCGTGGCGGATGGCGGTGCGGACCAGCGGCCCGGGGAGTCGGCCGAACGCCAGCTCCGGTAGCACCGGCACGTTCATCAGCGGGATGTGCCACGCCTTGCCGAGGTCGAGCTGCCGGTACGGCGCCGACGCGAGCACGAGCGCGCGCACACGGCCCGGGTGGCGGAACGCGGTCGCGAGCGCCACCGCGCCGCCCCAGTCGTGCCCGACCAGGACCGCCTTCTTCGCGTGGAGGTTGCGGATGAGCTGGCTGATCTCGTCGGCGAGGGTCTCGGCGTCGTAGCCGCGGCTCGGCGCCTCGGACCGACCGAAGCCCTTGAGGTCGGGACACGCGACCCGGTAGCCGGCCTCGACCACCAGCGGGGCGACGCGGCGCCACATCGACCCGTCCTCCGGCCACCCGTGGAGCAGCAGGACCAGGTCGTCGCCGTGGCCCATGGCACGCACCCAGAAGCGCGTGTCACCGCCCGGCACGTACCCCTCACGCCACACGCCGCCTCCTGCCGTCGTCTCGTCGTCCACCTCGCCGCCCGGATGCTACCCGCGAGGCCCGGCGGCCCCCGTCCCCAGGCGGACGACCACCCGCCGTAGGATGGCCGGGATGACCCCGTCCCACGACCTCGACGCACTCGCCCACGACATCCGCCACAGCGCGGGTGGGACGGTGGTGATGACCGGGGCTGGCATCTCCATCGCCAGCGGCATCCCGAGCTTCCGCGGTCGCGGTGGGCTCTGGACCCGCTACGACCCAGCCGAGTACGCCTCCATCCAGGCCCTCCGCGCCGACCCCGAGCGGGTGTGGCGCTTCCTGCGTGAGCTCCGCGCCACGCTCGACGCGGCGGTCCCCAACCCGGCCCACACGGCCATCGCGGCGCTCGAACGCGCCGGGATGGTCACCCACGTCATCACCCAGAACGTCGACGGGCTGCACCAGCGGGCCGGGAGCACGCGGGTGATCGAGCTGCACGGGTCGCACCGCACGGTGTCCTGCCTCGACTGCGGGCGCGGCTTCCCGCGTCACGACCTCGAGCACGTCGCCGACGACCCCGTCCCGTCCTGCCCCGTCTGCCACGGCCTGCTGAAGCCCGACGTGGTCCTCTTCGGCGAGCAGCTGCCCGAGTCGGCGGTCCGCCGCGCGGAGCACGCGATGCGGCACTGCGGCGTCCTCGTCGTCGCCGGCACCAGCGTCGAGGTGTACCCGGCTGCGCGGCTCCCCCAGGTGGCACGCAGCAACGGGGCGCGCATCTGGGAGGTCAACCCCGTCGCCGAGCTCGACGAGGTCGACGGCAGCATCCGCGGCCGGGCGGAGGAGGTGCTGCCCGCGCTCGTCGACCGGCTCCGGCCACGCTCGTCGTGGCGCAACGTCGCCGCGGTGCTGCGGGGACTCAGGGCCGACCGCTGGTTCACCGACTGACGCCGCGTCACGTGTCCCCGGGGACCTGGAACTCGGGGTCGATGTCGTAGAACACGTGCTCGGTCACGCGCCGGACGTGGCGCGTGTGCCGGCGGTGCTCCTCCTCGAAGTCCTGACGGCCGCCGCGGCCGTAGCCGAGGCTCCGGGCCAGCCGCTCGGTCAGGTCGGCCGACTTCGGCAGCACGTCGACGTTGCGCTGGCGCATGAGGTAGAGCCGGTTGCGGACCCGCGACAGGAACCGGTAGCCGTCGCGCATCCAGGCGGCCTCGCGGTGTTCGATGAGGCTCGCGTCCTGCAACGCGTCCAGTGCCTCCATCGTGCTGGTCGTGCGCACCATGGTGACGTCGGCGCCGTGCCGCTGCTGCAGCATCTGCACGGTCCACTCGACGTCGGACAGCCCGCCGGGCCCGAGCTTGAGGTTGCGCTTGGGGTCCGAGCGTCGGTCGACCCGCTCGCGTTCGATGCGCGCCTTCATCTTCCGCATCGCGATGAGCTGGCGCTCGCCGAACTCCTCCGGGTAGGCCAGCTCCTGCGCGAGCGTCAGGAACCGTGTCCCGAGCTCGCGGTCCCCGGCCGCGAACCGGGCCTTCAGCATCGCCTGCCGCTCCCACGGCTCGCCCCACCGTTCGTGGTAGGCGCGGTAGGACTCGAGCGACCGGGACAGCGGGCCGGACCGCCCCTCGGGCCGCAGGTCGGCGTCCACCTCGAAGGCGGTGCCCTCGGCGGTGATCGCGCTGAGCGAGCGCATCACGCGCTCGGCGACCTTCAGCGCCAGCGCGGTCGCGGCCTCGTCGTCGGCCCCGTCCGGCGCCTCGTGCACGAACAGCACGTCGAGGTCGGAGACGTAGTGGAGCTCGCGACCGCCGAGCTTGCCGACCCCCACGATCGCCATCCGCACCGGGAGATCCTCGGGTGTGACCCCCTCCTCGTCGGCGACACGGCGCGTCACCGCGGCGAGCGCCGCCTCGAGGCACGCCTCACCGAGCGCCGACAGCTCCTCGCCCACCCCCGAGACGGTCGCGCGGTCGGCGATGTCGCGGAGCACGATCCGGAGCAACTCGTGCCGCTTGAACCGGCGCAACGCGGCCTCGAAGTCCTGCCACTGCAGCCGCCCCATCGCGAGGTCGACGAGCTCGTCACGGGTGTGGCCGTTCTCCCACAGCTCCGCGTCGTGCAGCCACTCGACCCCCTCGGGCTGGGCGACGAGCAGCTCGCCGGCGACCTCGGAGGTCCCGAGCACCCGCGCCAGCAGGTCGGCGGCCGGCGGGTGGTCGCGCAGCTTGCTGAGGAGCTTCGAGGTCCGGCCGTGGCTCTCGACGAGGGTGCGGAACACCCGGAGGCCGCCGTCGGGGTCGGGGCTCTCCTGCAGGACGTTCAGCATCGCCGGCAGCACCGCGCGGAGCGTCGCGGCCCGGCGTGACACGCCGGCGGTGAGCGCGCGCACGTCGCGGAGAGCCGCGCGCGCGTCCTGGAAGCCGAGCGCCTCGAGCCGCGTGAGCGCGGCCTCCTCCCCCATCGCCCGGACCTCGTGCGGGAGCGTGAGCCCCGCGTGCTCGGCCTTGACCGACGCGTGGGCCTCGAGGAGGGGCCGGTAGAACAGCTTGGCGTGGAGCTCGCGGACCTCGCCCTGGACCGCGCGGAGGTCGCGGAGGAACGCGGCCCGGGCGGGCTCGTCCTCGTGCGGGCGGTAGCCGAGGGACCGTGCCAGCCACTCCTGCCGGCGCTCGTCGTCGGGGATCGTGTGGGTGCGCCGCTCGTTGGCGAGCTGGAGCCGGTGCTCGACGTCGCGGAGCTGACGGTAGGCGCGGGCGAAGGTCTCGGCGTCCTCGTCGGCGATGTAGCCCCCGGCTGCGAGCGCCCGCAGCGTCGGCAGCGTGCCGGTGCCGCGGAGGCTCCGGTCGGCGCGGCCGTGGACGAGCTGGAGGAGCTGGACCGCGAACTCGATGTCGCGCAGGCCGCCGGGGCCGAGCTTGACCTGACGCTCGCCGTGCCGCATGACCTCGGGCTTGGCCTCGACCCGACCCTTCATCGCGCGGACCTCGGCGACGACGTTCGGGTCGAGCACGTCGGGGTAGACGAACGGCTCCGCTCGTCGCAGGAGCTCAGCACCGAGCTCGCGGTCGCCGGCGACGGGACGCGCCTTGATGAGCGCCTGGAACTCCCAGGTCTTGGCCCACCGCTCCCAGTAGGCGACGAACGAGTCCGGGGTCCGCGACAGCGGACCGTTGCGCCCCTCGGGGCGCAGGGTCGGGTCGATCTCGTAGACCCGCCCCATCGTGGTCGAGGCGTTCAGGAGCTTGAGGAGCGCCTCGAACACCCGCCGGGCCTCGTCGGCCGCCGCGTCCGGGTCGACCCCCTCGAGCGCCTCGTGGACGAAGATCACGTCGACGTCGGAGACGTAGTTCAGCTCGTAGCCACCGAGCTTGCCCATCCCGATGACCGCGACGCGGGCGCCCGGCTCGCCGTCGGTGAGCTGGTGGTGCAGGCCCTCGAGTGCGCCCGAGAGCACCCCCTCGGCGAGTCCGGCGAGCTCCGCGGCGACCCGCTCGACATCGGCGGCGCCGGTGAGGTCGCGGGCGGCGATGTCGGCCGTCGCCCGCCGGCGGACCGTCGCGATCCCCGCCGCCTGCTCGTCGGGGTCGTCGGTGGACCGGACGAAGGCCCGCACGCGACGCGCGGTCGCGCCGACGTCCACCGGCTCGAGCGTCCGCAGGGCCTGGACCGCGTCGGCGTGGCGGACGAGCAGCTCGCCGAGCGGCCGGGACGTCCCGCCGAGCGCCACGACGCGCGCGAGCCAGTCGGCGTCGGCGCGGACCTCGGCGAACACCTCCGGGTGGGCCTCGGCGAAGGCGCAGACGGCGAGCAGCGCGTCGTTGGGGTCGGCGGTGTCGCTGACGAGCTGCAACAGCGTCTCGTCGGGATCGCCGTCGCGCCACAGGTCCGCGTCGGTGAGCAGCCGTCGTCCACGCTCGGGATCGACGCCGGCGCCCGCGAGTCGAGCGGTCGCCGAGCGCCGTTGTACCGCAGGTCCGTCGCTCACCGGCTCACAGCATCGGCAGGTAGCGGTCGACCTCGAACTGCGTCACGTGGGCCGCGTACTCGCGCCACTCCTTGCGCTTGTTCGCGAGGAAGTACTCGAACAGGTGCTCGCCGAGGGTCTCGGCCACGAGCTCGGAGTTCTCCATGTACGACAGCGCCTCGCCGAGGTTGGCGGGGAGCTGGACGATGCCGGCCGCCGCGCGCTCGGCCGAGGTCATCTCGTAGATGTTGTCCTCGGTCTCGTCGGGCAGCGGGTAGCCCTCCTCGATGCCCTTGAGCCCGGCCGCGAGGATCAGCGAGAACGCGAGGTAGGGGTTGACGGCCGGGTCCGGGGCGCGGTACTCGATGCGGGCCGACGCGCCCTTGCGCGGCTTGTGCTGCGGGATGCGGATGAGCGCCGAGCGGTTGGACTGGCCCCACGAGACGTACACGGGGGCCTCGAACCCGGGCACGAGGCGCTTGTAGGAGTTGATCCACTGGTTGGTGACCGCGGTGATCTCGCGGGCGTGGCGCAAGAGGCCAGCGGTGAACGCGCGGGCCACCTTCGACAGGTTCCGCTGCCCGCTCGGGTCGTGGAAGGCGTTGTCGTCGCCGTTGAAGAGCGACAGGTGGAGGTGCATCGCGTTGCCCCACTGCGACTCGATCGGCTTGGGCATGAAGGTCGCGTAGACCCCCCGCTGCAGCGCGGTCTCCTTCACCACGAGCCGGAACGTCATGATGTTGTCGGCCATCGTGAGCGCGTCGGCGTAGCGCAGGTCGATCTCGTGCTGGGAGGGCGCCACCTCGTGGTGGCTGTACTCGACGCTGATGCCCACCTTCTCGAGCGTGTTGATGGCCTGGCGCCGGAAGTCCTGCTGGATGTCGAGCGGCGTCATGTCGAAGTACGAGCCGTTGTCGAGCGGGATCGTCGACTGGGCGTTGTCGAACAGGAAGAACTCCATCTCGGGGTGGACGTAGAACGTGAACCCGAGGTCGGACGCCTTCTTGAGGTTGCGCTTCAGGACCTGGCGCGGGTCGGCGGCGAAGGGCTCGCCATCGGGGGTGAGGATGTCGCAGAACATCCGCGCGACGCCCTGCGACTCGGGCCGCCACGGCAGCACCTGGAACGTGGAGGCGTCCGGGATGGCGATCATGTCGGCCTCCTGGACGCGGGCGAACCCGTCGATGGAGGAGCCGTCGAAGCCGATGCCCTCCGAGAAGGCGTTCTCGAGCTCGGTCGCGGTGATGGCGACGCTCTTCAGGAAGCCCAGGACGTCGGTGAACCACAGCCGGATGAACCGGATGTCACGCTCCTCGACCGTCCGGAGGACGTACTCCTGCTGCTTGTCCAAGCCGAGCTCCTGCCTGTCTCGATGCGGTGGGGACGAGCCTAGCCCCGCGGCGCGAGCGACCCCCGTGGCGGGGGTCCACGGGGGCCGCTCCCCCGGTGGCGGCCGGGGGTGGTGCGGGTGCGTCTCAGCTCTCGGCGGGTCGCGCGTCGAGGCTCCCCGGCGCGCTCGCCTCGAACGCGTAGGTGGGGGCGTCGAGCCGCGACGGTCCGAGGTCGGGGAGCCCGGCCACGCCGTGCTCGTGGAGGTCGAGCCCCTCGATCTCGTAGTGCTGCGGGACCCGGAGCCCGATCGTCGCCTTGATGGCGAGGAAGATCAGCGCGGACGTCACGGCCGTGAAGGCGAACACCGACACGACACCCACCGCCTGGGCACCGAGGGAGACGTCGGGGGCGTACAGGCCCACGAACAGGGTCCCGATGGCGCCGCAGGTGAGGTGCACGGAGGTGGCGCCGACGGGGTCGTCGATCTTGACCCGGTCGAAGAAGCTCACGGCGAAGACGACCACGACGCCGCACACCAGGCCGACGATGACCGACCACCAGCCGGTCGCGAGGTCGGGACCGGCGGTGATGCCGACCAGACCCGCGAGCGCGCCGTTGCCGATCATCGCCGGGTCGGGCTTGCGGGCCGTGTACCAGTTGGCAGCCATCGCCGCGAGCGCCCCGAAGGAGCCGGCGATGGTGGTGTTGAGCAGGACCGTCCCGATGGTCTCGGCCTGGCCGTAGGCGGCGAGGGTGGACCCGCCGTTGAACCCGAACCAGCCGAAGAAGAGCACCAGCACGCCGAAGATCGCGAGCGGGATCGAGTGACCCGGGATGGCGCGCGGCTTGCCGTCCTTGCCGTACTTGCCGATGCGGGGGCCGAGGATCGCCACGCCGACGAGGGCCGCGGTCCCGCCGGTCAGGTGCACGATCGTCGAGCCGGCGAAGTCGTAGAAGCCGAGCTCGGACAGCCACCCGCCGCCCCACTGCCAGTGCGAGACGATGGGGTAGATCACCGCCGTCAGCATGAGCGCGAAGACGATGTAGGCCTTGAACTCCATGCGCTCGGCCATCGCCCCCGACACGATCGTGGCCGCGGTCGCCGCGAACACGAGCTGGAACACCGCCTGGGTGCCGTCGCCCAGGACCGCCGAGGGGTCGAAGAACCCGCTCGTGCCGATGAACCCACCGACCGAGTCGCCGTAGGCGAGCGCCGCACCGACGGCCCAGTAGGCCGCCCCGCCGATGGCCACGGTGATCATGTTCTTGCCGACGATGTTGGCGGCGTTCTTGGCGCGGGTGAGGCCGGCCTCCAGCATGCCGAAGCCGAGGTGCATGAGCAGCACCAGGGCCGCGGCGGCGGCGACCCAGACGGTGTCGAGCGCGTAGACGAGCTGGTCGAACTGCTCGGTGGTGATCTCCTGGGCCGATGCGGGTCCTGCGACGAGCAGGAGCACGCCGGCGGTGGCCAGGGCCACCTTCGCCATCCTCTTCACGGGGGGCACCTCGGGGTGTCGGTTGTCGGTCGGCCCGCGGATCCCCGGGGAGGGACCGTCGGTTCGGGCGAGGGGACCGTGCCGGTCCCCTGTTACCCGACCGTTCCTCGGTTGTTTCATCCGTGTGAACCACCGGACGGTGGACCCGGTCGGTCAGGCATCCGGACCCCCGGCCAGCGGGCGCGGGGCGGTTACGGTGCGCGACGCAGCACCGACGCCGACCGCACCCGACGAAGGAGCCACGACCGTGAGCCTGCGCGTCGCCATGGGCCAGATCGCCCCGGTCGTCGGGGACATCGACGGCAACGTCGAGCTGATCCTCGAGGCGTGGCGGCGCGCCGCGGACGCCGGCGCCGATCTGGTCGTCTTCCCCGAGCTCGCCGTGACCGGCTACCCCCCGGAGGACCTGCTCCTCAAGCCCGAGTTCGTCCGCGCGAACATCGATGCGGTGACGCGCCTGTGCGACGAGGGACCCTCCGGGACCGCCGCCGTCGTCGGCTACGTCGGCACGCTGATCTCCGACGAGGACCTCGGCGGGGCCGAGGAGACGGTGTCGGCGCGTGAGCTGCGCAACTCCGCGGCGGTGATCGCCGACGGCCGGGTCGTCGGGACCTACAACAAGTGGCGGCTACCGAACTACGGCGTCTTCGACGAGGCCCGCTACTTCGTCTCCGACGACATCCCGCTCGTCGTGCGCGTCCACGGCGTGCCGGTCGGGGTGACCATCTGCGAGGACCTCTGGGTCCCGCGCGGCCCGTTCTCCGAGGTCGCGGCCCGCGGCGCCAGGCTCATCGTGAGCCCCAACGCCTCGCCCTACCACCGCGCCAAGCGTCCCGAGCGGGAGCGCTGGCTCGAGCACCACGCGACCCAGGACGGCACCTTCATCGCCTACGTGAACTGCGTCGGCGGCCAGGACGACGTCGTCTTCGACGGCGACTCCGTGCTGATGGCCCCGGACGGGTCGGTCCTCGCCCGCGCCGCCCAGTTCGCTCCTGACCTCGTGGTCGTCGACCTCGACGTCGAGGAGGCCGAGGTCCCCGGTGCCGACGTGCCCGGCCACGCCGGCGACCGTCCCGACCTCCCCGTCCACGAGGACGCCCCGCGGCTCGAGGAACGAGCCGAGATCTACGAGGCGCTCGTCCTCGCGACGCGCGACTACTGCCACAAGAACGGCTTCCGCGACGCCGTCATCGGGCTCTCCGGCGGCATCGACTCGGCCCTGACCGCCGCGATCGCCGCCGACGCGCTCGGACCCGACCACGTGACCGGCGTCGCGATGCCGTCGCCGTACTCCTCCGACCACTCCCTCGACGACGCCGAGGCGCTCGCGACGAACCTCGGCCTGCGCTACCGGACCGTGCGGATCGGCCCCGCGATGGAGGCGTTCGACGCGATGCTCGCCCCGCTGTTCGAGGGTCGGGAGGAGGACGTGACGGAGGAGAACATCCAGGCGCGCATCCGCGGCGTGATCCTCATGGCCCTGTCGAACAAGTTCGGCTCCATCGTGCTGACGACCGGCAACAAGTCCGAGATGGCGGTCGGCTACGCGACCCTCTACGGCGACATGGCCGGGGGCTTCGCGGTCCTGAAGGACGTCCCCAAGACGACCGTCTACGAGCTCGCCCGCTACCGCGCGGACCGCAGCCCGTCGATCCCCGAGAACACCATCACGAAGCCCCCCTCGGCGGAGCTGCGACCGGGGCAGCTCGACTCGGACTCCCTGCCCGACTACGACACCCTCGACGACATCGTCGACGCCTACGTGGGCGGCGACTGCGGGATCGACGCGATCGTCGCCCGCGGTCACGACGAGGAGGTCGTGCGCGCGGTCGTGCGCATGATCGACCGCGCCGAGTACAAGCGCCGGCAGGCCCCACCCGGGCCCAAGATCACCGCACCGTGCCTTCGGCAAGGAGCGGCGGGTGCCCATGACGAGCGGCTGGCGCGGCTGACCCTGGCCGACCGGAACGCGGGGGAAGCTACGGGCGCGGCAGGGCGTTGGGTGAGGTGTCCCAACGGCCGATGTGCGCCGCGTGCGCCGGTCGGGGAGACTGTCACGACCGATCATCCGACGACCGCTGGACCTCTTTCGGAGGCCGGCAGGTGAGGAGCGACCACGGTGTCCGTCCACGCTGCACAGAACGGGTCCTCGGGGCACCCCCGTCCCGTGACCGTCCACGACATCCGGGCTCCAAGGAGCGCGGCGAGAAGTTCGCCATGCTCACCGCCTACGACTACCTGTCGGCGCCAGATCCTCGAGGAGGCGGGCATCCCGCTCCTCCTCGTCGGCGACAGCCTCGGCATGGTCATGCTCGGCTACGACTCGACCGTGCCGGTCAGCGATGGACGAGATGCTGCACCACACCCGTGCCGTCTCGCGTGGCGCGCCGAACGCCTTCGTGGTCGGCGACATGCCGTTCGGCTCCTACCAGGAGGGCCCGACGCAGGCGCTCGCGCAACGCCACGCGCTTCCTCAAGGAGGCCGGCGCGAACGCGGTCAAGCTCGAGGGCGGCGGCCGCATGGTCGAGTGACGTCGAGCAGCTCGTCGCGGCCGGCATCCCCGTGATGGCCCACCTCGGGCTGACGCCCGCAGTCGCGTCAACACCCTCGGCGGCTACCGCGTCCAGGGCCGCACCGACGAGGCCGTCGAGACGATGCTGCGCCGACGCCCTGGCGCTCGAGGCCGCCGGAGCCTTCAGCCTCGTGCTCGAGGCGGTCCCCGCCGACGTCGGGTCGCGCGTCACGCAGGCGCTCCGCATCCCCACCATCGGCATCGGCGCCGGCGCCGACACCGACGGCCAGGTGCTGGTCTGGCACGACATGCTCGGGCCTGACCGGGGGCCGCCTGCCCCGGTTCGTCAAGCCTACGCCGAGCCTGCGGGGCGAGATCGCGGCGGCCGTCAAGACGTTCATCCACGAGGTCGCGCGACGGCGAGTACCCCGCCGAGGAGCACCGCTACTGATCAGTCACCAGGTCCGCCGGCGCTGCGCGCCGGCGGGCGCTGCGGGGCGGTGCGCGGCCGGGCGGGTGGAGCGGCCGAGCGCGGCCAGTCGCGGATCAGGGCGTAGGGCGTGCGCGGCCCGTACCAGGTGAGCAGCGCCTGCCGTCGACGAGCCGCGTCCGCGCCGGCCAGGTCTCGGAACGGTCCTCGCGGTCCGCCTCGCCGAACGCGTACGGCTCGTCCGGCAGCAGCACCACGTCCGGGTGCAGCCCCGGCGACCTCGTCGAGGGTCACGTCCGGGTAGCGGTCACGGCCTCGGGCAGCACCCGGTCGAACCGGTCCAGGCGAGCAGGTCCGCGGCGTAGGTGTCGCGGCGGTGGCCATCCACGGGTCGCGCCAGACGGGGCAGAAGGTCCGCAACGGCTCCTGTGCCGTCGGTCCGCTGGGACACGAGCTGGTCCAGCGCCCGCTCGATCGACTGGGCGAGTCCCGCCCCGGCCTTCTCCTCACCCACCAGGGCCCCGAGGGCGGCGAGCGACCGGGCGGCGTCGGGCACCGTGCGGGGTGCGGTGACGTAGACCGGGATGCCGGCCGCCACGCAGCCGGTCGACGTCGGTCCGCGGTTCTCCTCCTCGTTGGCGACGACCAGGTCGGGCGCGAGGTCGATGATCGCGGCCACGTCGGGGTTCTTGGTCCCCCGGACGCGGGCGGCGTTCGGGAAGCCGTGGGGCGGCGCGGTGCACCAGTCGGTGACCCCGACGACACGCTCGGAGACGCGGTACCACCACAGCGTCTCGGACAGCGAGGGGACCAGCGACACGATCCGTCGCGGCACCTCCGCCAGCTCCACCGGCGGCACCGAGCTCGTCGGTCGCCGGCTCGGGCACGGCGGTCCTCACGCGGGCTCGGCGGACCCGCCAGCGTAGCGACCCGGTCCGCTGGACCCCGCCGCACGGACGCCGGCGATCACGTTGCGACCCCGCCGCCGGTCGAGTACCGTCGCCGAGCCCTCCGCGGCCCGCCACCACGGCCCCGGGAGGCCGACGCACGCCCTCCACCCTCCGCGGGATCACGAGCCGCCGGGGTGTCGGTACGGACCGCTCCGCACCCGACCCCCGCGACCCGCAGGACCGCAAGGATCGACGTGACCGACGACGCACCGCGCACCCCACGACAGGACTTCCGCGTGTTGACGCGGACCCGTGGCGGCTACGACGGAGGGGTCATGTACGACGTGCAGCTGCAGGTGGCGGCGACGGGCGCGCTCGTGTGGGCCCAGACGTTCTCGGACCAGGCCCAGGCCGACGAGTTCCAGACCCAGCTCGAGGACGACATGGAGTCGCTGGAGCTCGACGAGTTCCGCCGCAAGTACTCGGTCCCCTCCACCGCCTGAGCCGGGCGGCGTCGCTCCGGTGAGCTCGCCGCACGTCACGTCCCTGCTCCGAGCCCCGCGGGCGGACGGTCGCGTCGACCTCGACGGCATCGTCGACGCGCTGCGTCCGGTCGCGCCGCTGCAGATGCTCGAGACCGTCCCCGGCACCCCGGACGCGGGGCGCTGGTCCTACGTCGCGCTCGTGGCCGGGTCGCTGCACGACGACGGCGACCGCAGCTGGTGCGCCTCGGTGACGCGGCCGCCGGAGGACCCGGTGACGACCCGTTCGCCGCGGTCGACACGGTCTGCGAGCGGCTACGGCTGGACCCCCGACGCCGCCCGCGAGCCCGGGCTCCCGCCGGTGACGGCGGTCTGGTCGGGGCGTTCGCCTACGACCTGCGCGCCGGGTCGAGCGGCTCCCCCGACCACGCCGTGCCGAGCGCGAGGTCGCCGACGTCGACCTCGCGGTCTGGCCGACTCGTCGTGGCCGTCGACCACGCGCGACGACGACCGCCTGGCTGCACCCGCCGGCCGCCGGCGCCGCCGTCCTGCCCGATGAGGCGGTCGTCCGCCGGCTCGCGGCGGCCGGCCCGGCGTCGTCCGAGCCGCCCCGCCGGTCGACTGCGCAGGTCACCACCACCCGTCCCTGGGCCGGCCTACGCGGCCGCCGTCGCGTGCGGTCCTGGAGCGCATCGCCGCCGGCGACGCGTTCCAGGTGAACCTGGCCAGCGGCTGCCGGCCGCTGGGAGGGCGACGTGCACGCGCTCTACCGGGCGCTGCGGGCCGCAGAGCCGGGCCGCGTTCGGAGCGGTGTGGCGAGCCGGCACGGCGCCGGCGTCGCCGCGGTCTCGCCCGAGACGTTCCTGCTGGTGGACGGGCGGGACGGCCGGACCCGCCCGATCAAGGGCACGCGCCCGCGGGCGCGGCGACCCGCGCACGCGACCGCGCCCTGGCCGAGGAGCTGGAGAGCTCAGGCGAAGGACCGCGCCGAGAACGTCATGGTCGTCGACATGGAGCGCAACGACCTCGGGCGGGTGTGCGTCCCCGGCAGCGTGCGGGTGCCGCGGCTGCTCGAGGTGGAGGGCCACCCCACCGTCTGGCACCTGGTCTCGACCGTCGAGGGCCGGCTGCGGGACGGGGTCGGCTTCGGGCGAGCTGCTGCGCGCGACCTTCCCCTGCGGCTCGGTCACCGGGCACGCCGAAGGTCATGGCCATGCGGATCATCGACCAGCTCGAGCCGGTCCGCCGCGAGTGGTCTACTGCGGGGCGATCGGGTTCCTGTCGGCCGGCGCGATGTCGACGTCGGTCGCGATCCGGACCGCCTCCCTTAACCGCGACGGGACCGTCGACTACGGTGCCGGCGGCGGGGTGGTGGCCGACTCCGAGCCGGCGGCGGAGCACGCCGAGAGCCTCGACAAGGCCGCCGCGTTCCTGCGCGCCATCGGCGCGACCGGGGTGCGCACCACCCCCGCCTGAGCGGAGGACGGCACGGTGCTGACGGCGTGGGTGGACGGCGAGCTGGTGCCGGCCGACGCAGCGACGGTCTCGGTGTACGACCGTGGCTTCCGCGCCGGCGAGGGCGTGTTCGAGACCTTCCGCGCCTACGGGGCGCACGTCTTCCGGCTCGACGCCCACCTGCGTCGCGCGACCTCCGGCGCGGCGTTCCTCGGGTTCGTGCTCGACCACGACGAGCTGGCCGATGCCGTCTCGCGCACCGCCGCCGACAACCTCGAGGCGCACGGCGGCGACGACTCGGTGGTCCGCCTCACCGCCACCCCGGGGCGGATCGACGCCGACTCGCCGTTCCCCGGCTCGCCCGTCGGCGGGCCCACGATCGTCGTGACCTCGCACCGGCTCGAGATCCCGACCGGATCCACCGGGACGGCATCAGCGCCACCGCCGTGCCGTGGTCCCGCGAGCTCCCCGAGGTCAAGGCCGTGAGCTACGTCGCGGCCACAGTGGCACGCCAGCACGCCCGCCGGCAGGGCGCCGACGAGGCGCTCCTGACCGACACCCAGGGGCGCATCCTCGAGGGCTCGGCCTCCAACGTGTTCGCGGTCGTCGACGGCACGCTCGTGACGCCGCCGGTGTCCGCGGGGCTCCTCGCCGGCGTGACGCGCCAGGTCGTGCTCGAGGTGGCCGGCGACCACGTCGCCGAGGTCGTCGAGCGGCCGCTCACGGTCGCCGAGCTGGCTGCGGCCGACGAGGCGTTCCTGACCGCCACGACCCGCGAGCTGATGCCGCTGGTCCGCTTCGCCGGTCGCGACCTCGGCGACGGCCGCCCCGGGCCGGTGACGCGGGCGCTGCACGACGCCTACCGCGCCGAGGTCCGGCGCGAGGCCGACGCCGCCCGCTGACCGGTCGGCGCCGACGGACCGGGGTGGCACGGCCGACGGCCCGCGTCAGCGCGGGATCTCGCCGACGTCGCCGAGCGGCACGACGAGCACCGCGCTCCGGCACGAGCGGCGGGCCTCGATGCAGAACTGACGGTAGAAGTCGCTGTCGAAGAAGCGGTCGGCCGAGGTCCGCGACGGGAACTCGATCGACACCGCCCACGACGGGCCCTCCTCGGTGCGGCGCACCTCGTAGGTCGGGGCCAGGACCTCCTCGAGCCGCTGCGCGAGCCGCACCCCGAGCATCTTGTCGCGGCACTCGTAGACGATCTCGTAGGCGACCGGGACGTCGGCCGCCGGCGCGGCCGCGTCGGGCTCGGCGGGACCGGTCGCCTCGCTCACGCCTCGGCCTTGCGTCCGGCGCGGCCGCTGCCCTCGGCGCGGTGGGCGTGGAGCGCGGCCGGGTCGCGCTCGATGCCGTCGATCAGCAGGCCCGCCTGGATCTTGTAGTAGCGGTTGATGAACAGGAGCACCGGGGTCACGTTCTCGACGTACTCGCTGTTGCGCAGCGGCCCGCAGTAGACGCCCCACATGCCCTCGATGCGGCTCGCGAGGTGGGCGACGCGGTGTGCGGCTTCGCGGTCGTCGCCGCAGATCAGCACGTGGGTGACGATCTCCTCGTCGACGCGGAGGAGCCGTCGCGAGGACACGTCGTGGAACGCGCTGACCACCCGGGCGTCGGGCCACAGCTCCTGGCACTCCTCGGCCGCCGAGCCGGCGTCGACCCGGACCGCCTTCGGTCCCAGCTCGTCGAAGACCATGGGGTTCACGACGTTCAGCACGACCTTGTCGCCGACCGTGTCCCGCAGCGCCGGTAGGAGGGTCTGCTGCGCGTCGTGCGGCACCGCGACGACGACGATCTGGCCGGCCGCGGCCGCCTCCTCGTTGGTGGCGGCGTGGACCTCGCCGACGCCGCCGGTGCGTTCGAGGATCTCGTCGACCGCCTGCTGCGCCCGTTCGACCGAGCGCGACCCGAGGTGGACCACGTGGCCGGCCTTGGCCCAGCGCGCCGCGAGGCCCTTGCCCTGCGGGCCGGTGCCCCCGATGAACCCGAGCGTCTCCCGGACGTCCGCGCTGGTCACGCTCACCCTCTCGTCGGTGGCGGCGAGCATGGCACGTCGCGCGGGCCGACGCAGCACCTCGGGCGTGTCGCCCCGACACCGGGTGTGGGAGCGGACGGGTCCTATACTCGACGGTCCGTGCCCGTCCGCCGGCGGGACCACCACGCCGGCGGTCGCCGCCGTGACCGACACCCGCAGGAGCCCGTCCTTGCCGCGAACCCCGGACGTCGACCTGCGCTGGCACCGGACCACGCTCGACGGGCAGGCGGCGTTCTACGGCGAGGCCGGCGACGGCCCGCCGGTGGTGTTCATCCACGGCTGGGGGCTGACGGCCCGGACCTACGCCCGCGCCCTCCCCGGCCTCGCCCGCGGGGCGCGCGTCATCGCGCCGGCGCTCCCGGGCTTCGGCCGGAGCGACCCGCTGCCGGGCCGCTACACCTGGGAGAAGCTCGCCAACTGGATCGACCTGCTCCTCGAGCACGCCGGCGTCGACGAGCCCGCCTTCCTCATCGGTCACTCCTTCGGCGGCGGGGTCGCGACCGCCACCGCCTGGCACCACCCCGACCGCGCCCGCTCGCTCGTCCTCGTGAACGCCATCGGCGGCTCGGTGTGGAAGCAGGGCCGCAGCGGCGAGCGGCAGCTCGCCGACCGACCGCTGTGGGACTGGGGCCTGCGGATGCCGACCGAGTGGGCCCGCAAGGACTACCGCCGGGTGCTGCCGGTGGTGGCGCGCGACTTCGTCGGCAACGCGCTCCGCAACCCGCGGTCCCTCGCCCGGGCCGCGACCCTCGCGCGCACCGCCGACCTCCGCGACGAGCTCACCGCGCTCGCCGACCGCGGGCTGCCGGTGACGATCCTGTGGGGCAACCAGGACCGGGTGGTCCCGGAGGCGACCTTCGTGGCGATGTGCGAGGCCGCCGGCGCGACCGGTGACGTCGTCGCCAAGGGCGGCCACAGCTGGCTCCTCGCCGATCCCGAGGGCTTCGGCGAGATCGTCACCAACTCGCTCACGGTGCACTCGCTCCTGGCGCGACGACGGCGGCGGGACGACGGCGACGCGAGCAGCGGACCGGCCGCCTGATGGCGATCCCGCCGCCCCCCGAGCCATCCGGGCCCGGTCGCTACCGCACGCAGGTCGCCATCGTCGGCGCCGGCATCGCCGGCCTCTACGCCGCCACGAAGCTGCCGCCCCACCTCGACGTCGTCATCGTCGACAAGGGCACCCCGGGCCGGTCCGGGTCCTCGCCGTGGGCCCAGGGCGGCATGGCGATCGCGCTCGGCCCCGACGACTCCCCCGCGCTGCACGCGGCCGACACCATCCGCGCCGGCGACGGTCTCTGCGACCCGCTGGCCGTGGCCACGCTGACCGCCGAGGCACCGGTGCGGATCCGTGATCTCCTCGCCTCCGGTGCCACCTTCGACCGCGAGCCCGGCCGCGAGGGTTCCGACGATCCCGCCGACCTCCACCTCGCCCGCGAGGGCGGCCAGAGCGTCGCCCGGTCCGTCCACCGCGCCGACGCGACCGGCGCCGAGATGGTGCGGGTCCTGCGGGACGCGGCCGCTCCACGCGTGCGACGGCTGCAGGGCGCCGCCATCGGCATCGCGCGCGCTCCCGACGGGCGCGCGACGGGGCTGTGGGTGCTGCACCCCGACGAGGGCCTGGTCGGCCTCGAGGCGCGTGCGGTGCTGCTCGCCACCGGCGGCTGCGGCGGGCTGTTCGCGGCGACGACCAACCAGGACCACGCGACCGGGGACGGCGTGGCGCTCGCCTACCTCGCCGGCGCGGCCGTCCGCGACAACGAGTTCGTGCAGTTCCACCCCACGGGGCTGGCGGTGTCCGGCACGTGGCGGTTCCTCCTGACCGAGGCGCTGCGGGGTGCCGGCGCGACGCTGCACGACGCCGACGGGCGCCGGTTCATGGTCGACCTCCACCCCGATGCCGAGCTCGCCCCCCGGCACATCGTCGCCAAGGGCATCCTCGACCAGCCGGGCGGGGCGTGGCTCGACGCGACGAGCCTCGGCGCGGAGCAGCTCGAGCACGAGTTCCCGACCGTGCTCCACGGCGCCCGCGAGTACGGCTTCGACCTCGCCACCGAGCGCGTTCCGGTGAGCCCGGCCGCGCACTACATGGTCGGCGGGGTGCGCACCGACCTCGACGGGCGCACGTCGGTGCCCGGGCTCTACGCCGCCGGCGAGGTGGCGTCCACGGGCCTCCACGGCGCCAACCGGATGGCGGGCAACTCGCTGTCGGAGGCGCTCGTCTTCGGGGCGCGTGCCGCCGACGGCATCGCCTCCGACCTGCCCGACGACCACGGCCCGCTCGGCCCGCCACCCGACCTCGCCGCCGCCGGGCCCGCGCCGGAGACGCTCGACGCCCTGCGGACGAGGTTGCGGGAGGCGATGTGGCGGGGCGCCGGGCCGGTGCGGACCACCGCGTCGTTGGCTCGCGTCCGGGCCGAGCTGGACGCCATCCGGACCGAGCTGGGCCCCGCGACCGTCGACCCGGACCAGGTCGAGCTCGTCCACGCGACCGTCACCGCCGGGCTCATCGCCGAGGCCGCGGCCCTGCGCCCCGAGTCGCGCGGCGGCCACTTCCGCGACGACCACCCGGCCGCCGACCCGGCGTGGGCGCGCATCCACCTCGAGCGGATCGCCGGGTCGTGAGCGACCTCGACCTCTCCCCCGGCACGCTCGTGGAGCGGCGCGACCTCACCGCGGCCGACCTCGCCGGCCGGGACCTCCACCGCGTCGCCTTCGACGCGTGCGTCCTGCGCGGCGCCGATCTCGGTGACACGGCGACGACCGGCTGCGAGTTCACCGCCTGCGACCTCACCGGCGCCGACCTCAGCGGGTCGGTCCACGAGGGGACCGCGTTCACGAACTGCTCGCTCGTGGGCGCGAACCTCGCCACCGCGCGCTTCCTCGGCTGCAAGCTCACCGGCTCCGACCTCGGCTCGGCGACGCTGCTCGCGACCGAGGTCGCCGGGGGCGACTGGTCCTACGTGAGCCTGCGGCTGCAGGGCCTCGCGGGGATGGACCTGTCCGGGCTACGCCTGGCCCACGCGGACCTCACCGAGGCCGACCTCGGCGACGCCGACCTGACCGGCGCGGACCTCTCCTACGCGGTGCTCGCGAAGACCCGGCTGGCCGGCGCGGACCTCCGCGGCGCCGACCTCACCGGCGCGGACATCCGCGACGCGCTCGTCGAGGGGGCGTTCCTCGACCTCATGCAGGCGGCGCTCTACGCCGAGGCGTGCGGCGCCCGGGTCGACGCGGTCACGCCGCCCCGGCCGGGACCGCGTTCCTGACCACCAGCGCGAAGTCCTGGTCGGTGGCGCCGGCGAGGCCAGGCACCCCGTCGGCCGGGATCCGGTGGGCGACGACCTCGATCGTGTAGGTGCCGGCCTGCGGAGCCGGGAGCCACACGTTCTCGAGGTTGTTCAGCCGGTCCGGCCCGCCGCCGGGAACGGACGCGCCACCGTCGAACACGTTGCCGAGGTAGGTCGTCCCGTCCGGCGCGACGACCACGAGGTCGAGATCGTTCACGAGCGCCGGCGCCGGGTCCTGGCCGGGCAGCCCCGGGGCATCGGTCCACGCCACGGTCACCCGCAGCGGCACGCCGGCGTCGGCGACCTCGACGGTCGTCGTCGCGACCTGGTCGGCGTCGGTGAGCACGCTCGTCTGGTCCTCGATGACGCGCTCGACCGCCGGGTCGAACATCGCGCCGAGGTCGACCATGCCCCAGCCCTCGTCGCCGTTGGGCACGTCACCCTTGCGGAGGTCGCGGGCGTTGTTGACGAGGACCGCGCGGGACAGCGCCGGCGACGGGTCGACGCCGGCGGCCGTCCGCCACCACTGCTGGATCAGCGCCACCGCGCCGGCGACGTGCGGCGAGGCCATCGAGGTCCCGGAGCACCCGGTGTAGAGCGTGGCCCCGTCGACGGGCATGAGGTCGTTGGTGCCGGACAGCGGCACGGTGCACAGGGCCCCGGTCGCCGCACGGGCGGAGATGATGGTCTCGCCGGGGGCGACGATGGTCGGGGCGATGCGGCCGTCCATGGCGGGGCCACGGCTGGAGAAGCCCGAGACGAGGTCGGTGCGGCCGGCGCGATGGCTCACGGTGGAGCCGACCGTGATGATGTTCTTGGCCTCCTTCGGGGAGGTCAGGGTCGACGGCCCGGAGCCGGAGTTGCCGGCGGAGAAGACGAACGTGAACGGCTGGTCGCCTTCGCTGGCCGCGTCGGCGTCGCGGGTCAACCCGTCGAGCGAGGCGGCGTTGGCGACGTAGCCGGCGCCGGCACCGCCACCGTCGGTCCAGGAGGCGTTCCACAGGGTCGCGCCGGCCGCGAGCGCGTCGCCGACGAGGCCGCGGAAGCCGTCGTTCGGGAAGGCCAACGACGAGGTCCCGAGCTGGATGACCGGCTGGTCGACGTAGCTGACACCCGGGGCGACCCCGAGGCCGTACGCGAAGCCGTCCTCGTCGGTCAGCGGCCCGGCGGGTCCGATGTCGGCGCCGAGCCCACCGACGATGCCCGCGACGTGGGTCCCGTGGCCCTCGGCCGGCACCACCGCGTCCTCACCGCCGTAGGAGTAGCGCGTGACGATGCGACCCGACAGGTCCGGGTGGGTGGGGTCGATGCCGTCGTCGGTGATCGCGACGGTCACCCCGGACCCGTCGAGGCCCAGGCCGGCGAGGAAGTCGCGGTAGCCGACGACCGGGTCACGGCCGTCGAGGTTGCCGGCCATGGTCTGTGCGGACGCCTCGTCCTCGGCGTCGAAGCCGGTGGCGCCGGGGCTGATGCGGAGGACGTCGGGGCTGGCGGCGAGCGCGGCGAGGCGGCTGGCGGCGACATCAGCGCGGACGACGGAGGTGCCGCTGCCGGCGTGGAGCGGCTGACCCGCAGCGAGCACGTCGAGGTCCCGCGCCACCGCCGACGCGCCGGCGGTCGACGTCAGGATGTCGACGCGGACGGTGCCGGTCGCCCCCAGCAGGGGCGCGGCGACCTTGTCGCCGGCGGCCACCGGGGTGACCGTGACGCCGGCGAGCGCGTCGACGACCGCGGCGGTGGGCTCGTCGAGCGCGGCCACGAACGCGTCGTCGGGGACGTACTGCCGCTCGTCGACGCCGGCCTCGGTCAGCATCGCGACGTCGGCGGCGCGGACGCGGTGGTCGAGCTGGATCCGGACCCAGCGCTCGGCGCGGGTGGCGGGCGCGGCGGCGACCGGCTCGCTACCGGGGACCGGCGCGAACGCGAGGGAGGCGGTGGCTGCCGCGACGGCGGCGGCGAGGACGGAGCGGCGCACGGGGGACCTCGAGCTCGGGGACACCCGGGGGGTTCGGCACGCCGGTCGTCGGCTCCTCCCGACGCGTGCGCCTAGTCGAGGTCCTCGATGCCGAGCGCGTGCATCCGGCGCCGGTGGCCGGCCAGCACGGTCATCGCGACCCGCTTGACGAGCGTGTCGCCGGCGTCCTCGCCGTCGGCGAGGAGGACGCTCAACGCGTCGGTGTCGGCGAGGGCGGCCTGGAACCCCGTGAGCGCCCGCCCGAGGAGGTCGCCGACGAGCTTCTTGACGCGGTCCTTCTCGGCCGGGTCCGCGGCGGTGGCGAGGTTGATGCGCTCGATGGCGTAGTCCTCGAACGGCCGCCGGTCGGCGAGCGCCCCCACGACGACGAGCGCGGTCTCGGGGTCGAGCGCCGGCGCGACCTCGCGGATGAAGTCGGCGGCGAGCGGGAGCCCGGAGGCGAAGAAGGTGCAGGCGCCGAGCCAGTCGTCCACCGGCGCCTGGTCGAAGAAGCTGTCGAAGACCGGCTTCTGCCGGTCCATCACGGGCCCGCCGAGGTCGGTCAGCTGGACCAGCCGGTCACGCAGCACCTCGTAGCCGCGGTGCTCGCGCGCGGCGAAGCCCGCGATCCGGTCGGCCTGGCGGGCGTCGGGGGCGTAGCGGACCGCCCGGGCGGTCGTCTCGAAGGCGCGCAGCTGGCCGTAGGTCAGCGCGCCGAGGAGCTCCACGGTCGCGAGCGCCCGCTCGTCGTTGTCGACCACGATGCCGATCACCCTGGGTCGGAGACACGGCCGCGTCGACGCGGCCCGTGCCGCGAGGGTAGTGCCCTGGAGGTGACCGTCCGGTCACTCCATCCAGGAGGCCCAGTACTGCTGCATCTCGACGCTGTCGCCCGCGGGGGTGGTCTCGAGCGGGTAGCGGCAGTCGACCATCACCGCGATCTCGTCGGCGAAGTCCTTCGCGCCGGCGTTCTTGACCGCCTTGGGGTGCGGCCCGTGGTGGATCCCCTGCGGGTGCCAGGTGACCATCCCGGGGGTGATCCCGGCACGGCTGAAGAAGTCGCCGTGGTGGTAGAAGATCACCTCGTCGTAGTCGATGTTGCGGTGGTAGAAGGGCACCTTCAACGCCGCCGGGTCGGTCTCGAGCGGCCGCGGGACGAAGCTGCAGATCACCGCGTTGCCGGCCTGGAAGGTCGTGTGGGCGCTCGGCGGCAGGTGGTAGTTGTACGAGCTCACCGGGCGGATGTCGGCCACGTTCAGGGCGAACGCCGTGAGGTCGCCCTTCCAGCCCACGACGTCGAGCGGGTGGAACGGGTAGCGGATCGAGGTGAGCTCGCCGGTGCGCCGGACGAGCACCTCGAAGTCACCGGCCTCGTCGTGCGGGTCGACGTCGGGGACGCGGACCGCCGACTCGTCCCACAGCGCGTGCCGGCCGAGGAGCCCGCGGTCGGGCGGCTCGATCTCGGCGGTGGTGTGGATGGTGAGCATCCAGGTCGACTCGCTCGGCACGACCCGGAAGGTCGTCCCGCGCGGGATCACGACGTAGTCGCCACCGCGGTAGTCGAGCGGGCCGAAGTCGGTCTCGACCGTCCCGGTCCCCCGGTGGACGAACAGGGTGAGGTCGCCGTCGGCGTCACGGAAGAAGAACGGCATCTCGGTCTCGCGCGCCCACACCCCGAGGCGGGCGTCGGCGTTGACGAGGAACTCGACCGGGAGCGCGCGCTCGTCGCCGGGCTCGGGGAGGGCGTTCAGGTCGAAGGCGTGGGGCCGCAGCGGGCCGGTGATGTCGGTCCACCCGGTCGGCGCGTTCAGCCGGTAGAGGTGGGTGGCGCGGCCGTAGAAGCCGCGACGACCGTGCTCCTCCTCCACCGTCCCCTCCGGCAGACCCACGTGGGCCTGGCGGGTGTGCCGTCCCCGTTCGTACTGCGGCATCGCGGTGACTCCCTCACATCGCCTGGGGCCATACTGACCGCGAGCGATGCGTGACGCACGCACCGATGCGTCGAGCGCGCGTCGGCAGGAGCCCACCGACGGACCGTCGAACCGGCGCCCGCCGGCGCCGGTCCACGGCCGCCGTCAGCCGCTGCGGCGGGGCCGCCAGCCGAGCCGCTCGGAGATCTCGCGGGCCGCCCGGAGCACGCGCAGGGCGATCTGCTCGGGCTCGGGCAGACGGGCGGTCGGCGCCACGATGCCGACGGCGGCGACGGCCTTGCCGGTGTGGTCGAACACCGGGGCGGCGACGCCCGACGCGCCCTGCTCGAGCTCGTCACGGGTGTAGGCCACGCCGCGCTGGCGCACCGACTGCAGCGACGGGTCGCGCTGGCCGTCCGGCAGGAACGCCAGCAGCGCCTTGCCGTGCGCCGAGGTCCCCAGCGGGTGGCGGAAGCCGACCCGGTAGTTGACCTGCACGAAGCGGTCGCCCGGCTCGATCACCTCGACCACCACGAGGTCGTCCCGGTCGCGCACGGCGAGGCAGGCGGTCTCGTTGGTGTCCTCGCACAGCGAACGCAGCGGCGGACCGGCCAGGCGCCGGACCTCGAGGCCCTGCGCCGCGCGGACACCCAGCTCGAGCATCGACAGCCCCAGCCGGTAGCGCCGCGACTCGGGGTCGCGGGTGACGAACCCCTCCGCGGTGAGCGTGTCGAGCAGGCGGTAGAGCACCGCCCGGTCGAGCCCGGTCGCCTCGGCGAGGCCGGACACGGTCGCTCCCTCCTGGTGCTCCCCGAGCGCGGTGAGCAACGCCAGGCCGCGGGCGAGGGTGCGCGATCCGGTGGACCGGCGGCCCTTCTTCTTGTCGCCCTCGTCCTTCTTGGACTCGTCGTCAGCCAACGGTGGCCCTCCTCGGACACAGCGCGGACCCGGCACGAGACGTGGACCCCGCCCGCACGTGGCGCCTCCGGCACCGGCGTGCGCCCGCGGTCCCACGGGTCTCCCCCGGACCGTCCCTCACGCACACACCAGCCGCCGCACCGGCGTTCCGCGCGAGCCGGGCGGCCCAACTGCAGGGCCGCGCACCCGGCGCGCGTGCGCAGTGTGCTGCGCGACGGCCGCACGGTCAACCCCGAGAACGGCGGACGGGGCCTCCGACCGCTCGCACCGGGCGGGGACGGGTGGCCGGACGGACGCGGTCGGACGTCGGCACGCACCGGTAGCGTCCCACCGACGCTGCGGGTCCCCCTCCCGCCCTCCGTCGTTCGGACGTAGGGAACCCGGCCGCAGACGTCGAAATCCGGGAGAGGGGGTGCGGAACCCCGGGCACGGCCGTGCGACCCGTTAGGGTGCGCGCCTGGTGCCCGCGGCCACGGACCGTGGTCACCAGCGACGGGGGAAGGGAGTCAGCGCGTGCCGGACGTGAAGAACGGGGTCGCCCAGCTCGGCGGCGTCGCATCGATGGGCGTCGACGGCGCGCTGGCGGTCCGCAAGGGCTTCCCGTTCGGGGAGTTCATCCAGCAGTGCTGGTTCATCGCCAAGGTCACGATGCTGCCGGTCGTGCTGATCTCGATCCCGTTCGGCGTGATCATCGCGCTCCACGTCGGCTCGCTCGCCAAGCAGATCGGCGCCGAGTCCCACATCGGTGCGGCGATGGTCCTCGCGATCGTGCGCGAGGCGGCGCCCGTGGCGACCGCGCTCCTGATCGCCGGCGCGGGCGGCTCGGCGATGACCGCCGACCTCGGCTCCCGCCGCATCCGCTCCGAGCTCGACGCGATGGAGGTCATGGGCGTCGACCCCATCCACCGGCTCGTGCTCCCGCGGCTCGCCGCCGCGACGCTCGTCGCGATCCTGCTCGACGGCGTCGTCTCCGCCGCCGGCATCCTCGGCGGCTGGGTGATGGCCGTCCCCGTCCAGGGCGGGACCTCGGGGGCCTACTTCGCCTCGTTCACCGAGCTCGCCCAGCTCGCCGACTTCTGGTCGGCGCTCGTGAAGGCCGGGATCTTCGGCTACATCGCGGCGGCCATCGCCTGCCACTACGGCTACAACGCCCGCGGCGGGCCGAAGGCGGTCGGCGACGCCGTCAACCGCGCGGTCGTCCTGACGTTCATCGTGCTGTTCTTCGTGAACTTCATCCTCACCGCCCTGTACTTCAACCTCGTCCCTCCGAAGGCCTGACGCATGGCTGCTGTCGACCCCGCGGCCACGCGCCGTGAGCCCGCGAGCGTCCGCGCGATGCGGACCGCGTCGCGGCCGCTGCGCATCTTCGAGGAGTTCGCCGACCAGATGCGCTTCTGGGGTGAGGCGCTCGGCGGGATGGTCTACTCGCTCAAGTGGTGGCGGTCGAACATCCTGCCGCAGATCTCCGACGTGGTGGTCGGTGCGGGCTCCCTCATCGTCGGCGGCGGGATGCTGTTCGTCATCGCCTCGCTCGCCTTCTTCACCGGCACCCAGGTCGGCCTCGAGGGGGTGGCCGGCCTCGAGCAGATCGGCGCCCAGGCCTACATCGGCCTGGTGTCCTCCTGGGCGAACGTGCGCGAGATCACCCCGCTCATCGCCGGCATCGCGCTCGCCGCGAAGATCGGCGCCGGCTACACCGCCGAGCTCGGCGCCATGCGGATCTCCGAGGAGGTCGACGCGCTCGAGGTCATCGGCGTGCGACCGATCCCCTACCTCGTCTCCACGCGCATCTGGGCGGCGCTGCTGCCGACGATCCCGCTCTACCTCGCGGCGCTGTTCTCGGCCTTCGTCGCCACGCGGCTGATCGTGACCGGCTTCTTCACGGTCTCGCCCGGTGCCTACGACACCCGCCTCGAGCTGTTCCTGCCGTTCATCGACATCGTGTACAGCCTCGTCAAGGCGGTCATCTTCACGATCGTCGTGGTCCTGATCCACACCTACTACGGCTTCTACGCCAAGGGCGGTCCGGCCGGCGTCGGCGTGGCCGTGGGCCGGGCGATCCGGGCCAGCATCACCGTCGTCGTGGTGCTCAACATGCTGCTGTCCCTGGTCTTCTGGGCCGCCGGTGGCGAGACCATCAAGATCGCGGGGTGACGATGGATCCGACGCTGGTCAGACGGGTCGCCGGCACGGCGGCCGCCGTCCTCGTGCTCGCGTTCGGCTACCTCGGCATGAAGGCCCGCTACGCGCCCCCCGCCGGCAGCTACACCGTGCAGGCCGTCCTCGGCCGCGCCGGCGTGGGGCTGACACCCGGCAGCGACATCAAGGTCCGGGGGGTCAAGGTCGGCTCGGTCGAGTCGCTGGCCTACGAGGACGGTCGGGCCACGGCGGTGCTGCGCTTCGACCCGAAGCCGCGCCTGCCCGCTCCCGAGGAGCTCACGATGGCGGTCACCGCCAAGACGCTCCTCGGCGAGAAGCAGATCGAGCTCAGCTTCCCCGACGAGGCCTTCGACAGCGGCCCGCGCCTCGAGGCCGGGGACCAGCTCGTCGCCGACCGGCAGCCGACCGAGCTGAGCGAGGTGCTCGACCGGCTCGAGCCGTTCGTCGCGGCGCTCAACGGCGACGACCTCGGCACCATCATCGAGGCGCTCGGCGAGCAGCAGGGCGAGGCCGACACCATCGTCGAGAACCTCGAGCTCGGCTCCAAGCTCGCCGCCTTCGGTGAGCGCACCGCCGAGCAGAACCTCGCCAACCTGAACAAGCTCGCCGACATCTCCGACGCCCTCGCGCCGGTCGCCGACGACATGACCCGGCTCAACGCCAACCTCCCCGAGGCGACCCGCGTGCTGCGCGAGGAGCAGGACCGGATCACCTCCAGCCTCGATGCGCTGACGCAGTTCTCGCGCGGCTTCGCCGAGTTCCTCGAGGTCGAGGAGCCGACCATCGACCGGCTGCTGCGCAGCGGCGACGTCGTCGGCGCGATGCTCGAGCGACAGCAGAACCGCATCGGTGACCTGGTCTACGGGCTCTACCTCTACTTCTCCGGCTTCCCCCACGGCATCGACCTCAACGACGGGACCGAGGCGGCCGGGTTCAAGATCTTCATCAACCTCGACGAGGGCGGCGGTGAGGAGCCGGGCACGACCTTCGACTCGGCACGCAAGGCCGCCGAGGCCGGGGAGGCGACGCCGTGAACGAGGCCCATCCCCTGCTGAAGTTCGTCCTGTTCTCGCTGGTCTGCATCGGGTTCGCCGCGTGGATCGTGATCGTCATCGGCAACCTGTCGATCGAGGACCGCGCCGGCTACGAGGCCGAGTTCACCGACGCTGCGGGCCTCCTCGTCAACGACGAGGTGAAGATCTCCGGCGTGACCGTCGGCAAGGTCACCGGGATGAGCGTGATCCCGGGCGGCACCGCGCTCGTGAAGTTCGAGGTCGACGAGGACGTCGACCTCGGTGCCGACACCGAGGTGCGGGTCCGCTGGCGCGACGTGTTCGGCCTGCGCTACCTCTACCTCGACCCCGCCGGCGACCAGGCGGTCGACCCGGGCTACCGGTTCCCGAACGAGCAGACCGACTCCCCCGCGGACCTGGCGCTCCTGCTGCAGCGGCTGACGCCGGTGATGAGCGCGCTCGACCCCGAGAAGCAGAACCAGGTGCTCGAGGCGCTGTCGGAGGCGCTCGTGTCGCGGACCGACGAGGTCCAGACCCTGATCCGTGAGGGCGCGTCGCTCACCCAGGCGATCGGGAGCCGCGACGAGGAGCTGCGACGGCTGATCGGCAACGCCGAGACCGTCATCTCGGCCTACGCCGACCGCGAACAGGACCTCCGCGGGCTCATCGGCAGCTTCGCCGACGTCTCCGAGTCGGTCGCGGCCAGGAACGACACCCTCGAGCAGGCCATCGTCCGCCTCGCCGACGCCCAGGCCGAGCTCGGCCGGTTCGCCCGCGCCAACGACGCGAACCTGCGCGGCACGCTCGACCAGCTCGACGAGATCGCCGCGGTGCTCTCGGTCAACCACGACAACCTCGAGGACATCCTCGAGACGAGCTCCTGGGGCTTCGTGAGCTACCACCACCTGTCGCGGCTCGGCCAGTGGTTCCAGATCCGGGCCGTCGGCGCCAGCTCCAACTACGAGACGATCAGCTCCGAGCGCGGGGCCACCCTGCCGCCGAAGCGGGAGGGGGCGGGCAGCAGCCAGCCCAGCCGCAGTCTGCGTGGGTTCTTCGGCGCGGACCTGGGGGGTGGTCGCTGATGCTGCTCGAACGCAACCAGGTGATCATCGGCCTCGTCGTGATGGTCGTGCTCGCCATCGGCACCGCCTTCGCGGTGGGCGCCTCGGGCGGGATGTTCAAGCCCGGCGAGGAGGTCCAGGCCGAGTTCGCCGACGCCGCCGGCCTCGGGTCCGGCGACTTCGTCTTCGTCGCCGGCGTCCGGGTCGGCGAGGTGCTCGACGTGACGATCGACGGCGACATCGCCCGCGCCACCTTCACGGTCACCTCCGACGGTGTCCCGGCCGACTCGGGCGCGGCCATCTTCGTGCGCAACACCCTCGGCAAGCGCGCCATCCGGCTCGAGCCCGGCGACTCGTCGGAGTACCTGACGGGGGGCGACGTGATCCCCGTGGACCGCACCACCACACCGGTCGACCTGCCCGAGCTCGGCGACCGCTCCGCGGAGCTCCTCGGCCAGGTCAACGTCGACGCGCTCCAGGACCTCGTGACCGCGCTCGCCGACGTGACCGAGGGCAACCGCGAGGACGTGACCGCGCTCCTCGACGGGCTCGACAAGGTCACCGCCGTCGTCTCCGACCGCAAGGAGGAGCTCGGCTCGCTGATCGACCGCGCCGAGGTGCTGATCGACGCCGCCGCCGACAAGGACCAGGACATCGTCCGCATCATCGACGCCTTCGGCTCCACGCTCGACCGGCTCGCGGCACGACGCGACGACATCACCCGTCTGCTGCGCGAGACCGCCTCGACCACCGACATCACCGCTGACCTGATCGCCGACCGGCGCACCCAGCTCGACCGCATCCTCGGCGAGCTCGACCAGGACCTGCAGATCGTCGACGACCACCAGGTCGACCTCGCCCACGCGCTCGCCTACGCCGGCGTCGGCGTCCGCGGCTTCTCCTCCATCGCCTACCAGGGCGGCCCCGCCAAGGCGGACACGCCCGGCTGGGGCAACGTGTTCGTGACCGGGCTCGGCGAGGCCGGGGTCCAGGCGCTCCTCGGCTGCGGCGGCACCCTCGACGACGCGCTGACCCAGCTGCTCGGCCCCGACCCGAACTGCGAGGACTCCGGGGCCGTCGCCGGCAACGCCGGCGGTGGCGACGGAGGACAGGACGGCGGCGCCGCGGTCCCCGAGCCGTTCGGCGGCATCGACCGCATCTTCCAGCTGCGGGGGGTGACGCGATGAGGCGCGCGCTCCGCTCCCGCGTGACCACACCCGTCGCGCTCCTGCTCGTGCTGGCCCTGGCGGCCGCCGGGTGCGGCGTGTTCGGCGGCGGCAGCTACGAGGTCGAGGCCGAGTTCGCCCGCACCTTCAACCTCTTCCCCGGCTCGCCCGTCCGGGTCCTCGGCGTCGAGGTCGGCAAGATCGCCGACCTCACCGTCGAGCCCGGCTCGGACGTGGTCACCGCCCGCATGGTCATCGACGAGGGCGTCCAGCTCCCCGCCGACGCATCCGCCCTGATCGTGCCCGAGTCGCTGCTCGGCGAGCGCTACGTCCAGATCGATCCGCCCTACGAGGGCGGCCCCGAGATGGCCGCCGGCGACACCATCCCGATCGACCGGACCGTCGTGCCCTACGAGTTCGACGAGGTCCTCGAGGGCCTGAACCAGTTCGTCGGTGGGCTCGAGCCGAACGAGGTGGGCCGGCTGTTCGACAACCTCGCCACCGTGCTCGACGGGCAGGGCGCCAAGGTCGGTCAGGTCATCGACCAGACCCACGACGCCATCGCCGTCCTGAAGGACAACGACCAGGAGCTCGTCTCGCTCGCCGGCCGCCTCGCGGACCTCAACACCACCCTCGGGACGCGCGACCAGGCGCTCGGCGCGATCATCGAGGACTGGAACACGGTGACCGGGAGCCTCGCGTCCGACCGCGCCAACATCGACGCCGCGCTGCGCGGCCTCGTCCGGGTCACCGACGAGCTCGGGCGCCTCCTGTCCGCCAACCGCGACGGCCTCGAGCGCGACATCGAGACCCTCACGCGGGTGGGCCGCACGGCCAACCGCAACATCGACAACATCTCGATGCTGATCCTCGGCTCCGCGGAGCTGTTCCGTCACGCCGAGCGGGTCATCGACCGGGAGCACAACTGGCTGCCACTGCAGAACCACTCCAGCCAGCTCGGTCCGGAGCTCGCCCGCACCATCGCCGCGCGACTCGCCGGGCTGTGCCAGCGGGCGGGGCTCCCCGCGGACCAGTGCGACCAGATCCCGATCGACGAGCTGGTCGGCGGCGAGCTGTGCCTCGACCCGATCGTGCCATGCCCGACCGACGACAGCGTCAAGACGGTGCCACAGGCGATCCGGGACGTGCTCGAGGCCTCGCCCGAGCTCGAGCAGGCGCTGCGGGACGAGGCCGAGAGCGACGAGGATCCCGCCGACACGCTGACACGGGAGCTCGGCGGATCGCTGGGGGTGGTGCGATGACCCGCCGCCTCCCGACCGCCGTCCTCGCCCTCGTGCTGGCGCTCGTGGCCGGTGCCTGCTCGCCCTTCGGCAGCGACGGGACGATCACCGTCAGCGCCACCTTCGACGACGTGATCGACCTGGTCCCCGCCGCGGGCGTGCGCGCCGGCGACGTCCCCATCGGCACCGTCCAGAGCATCGAGCTCACCGACGGCCACCAGGCCCTCGTCACGATGGAGATCGAGGAGGACACCGGTCTCCCCCACGACGTGCAGGCTGCGCTGGCCAAGACGAGCCTCCTCGGCGAACGCTTCATCGACCTCCGGCCCACCGGCGACGCCGGGGCGCTCGAGGACGGACAGCACATCGAGGACACCACCATCGTGCAGGACTTCGAGGACCTGGTCCGGTCCGGCAACGACGTGCTCGCGTTCGTGGCCGCCGACCAGCTCGCGGCCGCGGTCGAGGTCGGCGCCCAGGCCTTCGGTGGCCGCGCCGGCCTCGTCGGCCAGTTCCTCGACGACGTCCAGGGACTCGTCGGCCGCTACGACGAGGGCTCCGACGACCTCGTCCGGCTGATCGACAGCCTCGACGAGCTGACCGCGGGGCTCGCGCCCGACGCCGAGGCGAACGCGGCCGGCGCTCGCCACCCTGCAGCAGACCGCCGAGTCGCTCGACGCGCAGGACGAGCGGCTGATGGACGCGCTCGACGAGGTCCGGCGGCTCTCGGTCGTCGGTGCCCGCATCCTCGACGAGCACGAGACCGAGCTGGACAACCTCGTCCGCCGGCTGCGGATCATCACCAGCCAGATCAACCGCGTGCCCAACGCCCTGCAGATGCTCCTCACGTGGGCGCCGCGCCACAACCTCCACGTCCCCAACGGGGTCGTGAACGAGGAGGCGCAGGTCTGGCTCGACTTCATCGTGTGCGGCTTCAACGACACCGAGGGCGACCCCAGCCGCGACTGCACCCCGCCGAACCCCGGTGAGCGCGCCCCGGGCCCGGGCTTCTCCCCCAACTCCGAGGCGTGCAACGAGTCCCACCGCAACTGCCCGGGGCGCCAGCAGGTCACCGACCCCGACGAGGGTGGCGCGGCCGACGGCGGTGGCGGCGGGTCGTCGCCGGCCGCGACCGGCGACGGGGAGGTAGCGCGATGAGCAGGCTCTCCGGTCGTCTCGCCGCCAACCTCCTGTGGCTCGTGCTGTTCAGCATCGGGGTCGTGGCGGCGGCGTTCCTCACGTTCGTCTCCGGCGTGCTCTTCGACGACTCCTACCTCGTCTCGGTGCCGATGCCCGAGGCCGGCGGCGTCCTGCCGCAGCAGGAGGTCACGGTCCTGGGCCGCTCCGTGGGGCAGGTCAAGGACGTCGAGCTGACCCGCGAGGGCGTCATGCTGACCCTCGAGATCGACGGCGAGCGCGAGGTCCCCGCCGAGGCGGACGTCAAGGTGCTGCGCCGCTCCCCCATCGGTGAGCAGGCCATCGACTTCCACCCGCTCGCGGCCGGTTGGAAGCCGGCCGAGCCCGGGGTCGACCATCGAGCCGAACGAGGCCGTCGTCCCGGCCGAGGTGCCGTTCCTGCTCGAGAAGACCGTCGAGCTGTTCGAGGCCATCGACGTCGACTCGGTGACGACGGTCGTGTCCGAGCTCGCCGACGCACTCGACGACCGCGGCCCGACCCTGCGCGAGCTCGGTCGTGACAGCGCCGAGCTGAACCGGACGCTCGTCGCCGGGATCCCCGACTTCGAGCGGCTGTTCGACTCCTCCGAGGTCGTGCTGACCACCCTGCGCGCAGCACCGCGACGCGCTCGCCGCGAGCTTCGTCAACGCCGCCGACCTGACCGAGGTGCTCGCCGACGAGGCGCCCACGGTCGACCGGCTGCTCGACACCAGCCGGAGCGCGCTGGTCCAGGCGGACGCGCTGATCCGCAACGAGCGCGCCAACCTCTCCTGCCTGATGGACGACGTGCAGTCGGTCAACGACATGCTGCTCGGTCCGAGCACGCTCGACGGCGTCAACGCCGGCAGGTACAGCTCGAAGCTCGACGAGGCCGAGATGGCGCTGGTGCGCGCACCCTTCTTCTTCCAGAAGGGCTACTACATCATCGCCCAGCCCGACCCGCTGACCGGGTTCCTGTGGACCCGCGTGCTGCTGGTCGGGCCGCCCGAGGGTGGCCAGGCCTACCCGGAGAAGATCCCGACGCCGCCGACCACGCCCGGCGCGGCGTGCCAGACGGCCGCCTGGGGCACCGGCGTGAACGCCGTCCGCCAGGACGACCCGCAGCCGCCGGACCCGAGCTCGCCCGGGATCGACTACGCCCCGCTGGTGGCCTCGCAGGGCGGCTCCCGCATCGACCCGCCGTCGTCGTCGGACGGCTCGGGCGAGATCGACCGCGGGCGCACCCGCCCACGACGGCGACCTCCCCGCCACCGGCGGCGGGCTCGCGGTCCTCGCCCCCCTCACCCTCGGAGCAGCGCTGTGGCTACGACGGAGGTCGTGATGACCGACGACCACCGCGCCGGCGACACCGGCCGACGCGGTCCCGGCGCCGCGGCGCCGGGGCACCCTCCTGCCCTGGCTCGTGACGCTCGTGGCCGTCGCGGTGGCCGCGTTCAGCACCGTGCAGTGGCTCTCGCTCCAGGGCGAGGCCGACACCCGCGCGGCCGTGCGCTCCGCCGCCGAGGACTTCATGGTGACGCTCACGAACTGGGACGCGTCCGACGGCCTCGAGGACACCCGCGACGCCCTCAAGGAGGCCGGCACCGGCGACTTCCTGACCGAGGTCGACGAGCTGTTCGGCGGCACCCTCGGCGACGACCTCGAAGCTGCCGCCGCGGTCAGCACCGGCGACGTGGAGGACGTGTTCGTCCAACGGATCGAGGGTGACGAGGCGGTCGCGTTCGGCGTCGTCACCCAGGAGCTCGCCACGGACCTGACGGACCAGACCGACCGGACCATCCGCTCGGCCCGCCTCACCATGCAGCGGGTCGACGGCCGCTGGCTCGTCTCCGAGGTCCAGCTCCTCGTCGACGACACCACCGCCGCGACCTCCGACGTCACCGACGCACCGGCGGGCGGGGCACCGGCGGACGACGCCTCGGCCCCGGATGCCACGACCAGCGACGCGCCGGCCCCGAGCGAGGAGGCCACCCCGTGACCAGCTTCCCCTACCGCGAGATCGTCGTCGGCACCGACGGCTCCCGGACCGCGAGCTCGGCGGTCCGCGCCGCGGCCTCGATCGCGGCGGCCGGTGGCGTCCCGCTCACGGTCGCGACCGCCTGGTACCGCGACCGCAACGACGCCCCGGTCGCCTCCGAGGCCGCCAAGTACCCCGGTGGCAGCACCGCGGCCTCCCACGAGTCCCACTGGGCGACGGAGACGACCTCCGACGCCGCCGCCATCGCGCGTCGCGTCGGCGTCGAGGACGTCCGCCAGCTCAACCCCGAGGGTGGCGGCGGCCGACGCGCTGATCCGCATCGCCGACGAGCGGCCCGGCTCGCTCATCGTGGTCGGCTCGGCCGGGCTCAACGAGCGTGCCGAGCGGGTGGTCGGCAACGTCCCCCACCAGCTCACCCACCACTCCCACGCCGACCTCATGCTGGTCGGCTACGACGACAGCGACGGGCCACGGGCCTGGGGCTCCGCGGCGCTCGCCACCGACGGGTCGCCCACCGCCGCGACGCGCGTGCGAGCACGGCCTCGCGTTCACGACCGCGCTCGGGATCGACGCCGGTCCTGCTGACCGTCGCCAAGGACCAGGCCAGGGGCGACGCCGTCCTCGACCGTGCCTCGGGGCAGTTCCCCGATGCGTCCTCGCTCGGACGGCAGGTGGCCGTCGGCTCCGACGTGACCCACACCCTCATCGAGGCGGCGCGCGGCTTCGACCTCGTCGTCATCGGCAACAAGGGGATGAGCGGGCCGTCGCGACTGCTCGGCTCGGTCAGCAACCGCGTCACCCACGAGGTCCCCACCGACATCCTCCTCGTCAACACCTCACGCTGAGACCCTCCCAGGAGAGGACGCACCGATGCCCGTCGAGTACGTGCACAACTTCGAGCCGGTCGGCGCCGGCATCGGCTTCGGTGGCAACCACCTCCACGAGCCGCCCGACGACTACGACAAGACCCAGGACCCGGTCTACCCGGGCAACACGAGCGTGCAGGACCCGGCCATCTCTGTCCGGGGTCTCACCAAGTCGTTCGGGTCCAACACGGTCCTCGAGGACATCTCCATCGACTTCCCGCGGGGGAAGATCACGACCGTCATCGGTCCGTCCGGGACCGGCAAGTCGGTGTTCCTGCGCAACCTCATCGGCCTGCTCACCCCCGACCGGGGCGAGGTGTGGGTGGGCGAGGACAACATCCCGACCCTGTCACGGAAGCGGCTCCTCGAGGTGCGCAAGAAGTTCGGGGTGCTGTTCCAGGACGGGGCGCTGTTCGGGTCGATGACCGTGTTCGACAACACCGCCTTCCCGCTGCGTGAGCACACGAACAAGAGCGAGAAGGAGATCCGCGAGATCGTCAACGAGAAGCTCGAGCTCGTCGGTCTCGAGGGCGCGACCGAGAAGATGCCGGACGAGATCTCGGGCGGGATGAAGAAGCGCTGCGGCCTCGCGCGCGCGCTCGTGATGAACCCCGAGATCCTGCTGTTCGACGAGCCGGACTCCGGGCTCGACCCGGTCCGCACCGCCTACCTCAACGACCTCGCGCGCGACATCGCCCGCGAGGAGGGCTCGACGATCGTCATCGTCACCCACCACATCCCGTCGGCTCAGCAGGTCGCCGACTACGTGGGGCTGCTGTTCCGGCGCAACCTCGTCGCCTTCGGCAAGGTCGAGGACATGTTCAACTCCTGGTACGCGCCGTGCCAGCAGTTCCTCCACGGCATCACCGCCGGCCCCATCGGGATGTCCGAGGAGCGCGACCGCCCCGAGCTCCTGTGACCGACCCCGGGCCGTCGCCGCTCAGGCGGCGTCGGTCCGGATGGTCTCGGTCGTGTCCGACCGGCGCAGGAGCCGTCCGGCCACCCGGCTCACGAGCCGCTGGTAGCCGACGCCGGTGACGCGCACGAGCGCGTGGAGCGCCACCGCGTCGACACCGACCAGGATGCGCCGACGGTCACGCTCGACGCCGCGGAGGATGATGGCAGCAGCCTGCTCGGGGGTCGTCCGCGCGAGCCGGTCGAACAGCTCGGCCACCCCCGCGTGGTCGTGCCGCGCCGACACGACCGCGTTCCGAGCGATGTCGGTGGCGATCCCACCCGGGTGCACGCAGCTCACCCGGACCGGGACGCCCTCGGCGGCCAGCTCGACCGCCACCGCCTCGGTCCACCCACGGACGGCGAACTTGCTGGCGTGGTAGGCGGACTGGTTCGGGATCGCGAGGAGACCGAACAGGCTCGAGACGTTGACGAGGTGGCCGCGGGCGGCCTCGAGGTGGGGCAGGAACGCGTGGGTGCCGTGGATGACCCCCCACAGGTTCACGTCCACGACCCGGTGGACGTCGTCCAGGCTCTGCTCCCGCACGCCGGCGTAGAGCGCCACGCCGGCGTTGTTCACGACGAGGTCGACCCGACCGAACCGGGCCACGACCTCGGTGGCGTGCGCCTCGACCGCGTCGGCGTCGCGTACGTCGAGGGTGCGCGCGACGACCTCGGCGCCGACGTCCCGCAGCTCGTCGACGACCCGGCGCAGCCCGACCCCGTCGAGGTCGGACAGCCCCAAGCGGGCGCCGCGGCCGGCGAGGTCGCGGGCGAGGGCCCGGCCGATCCCCGATGCGGCGCCGGTCACGACGGCCACGCTGCCGGCCTCGATGTGTGTCACGTGCCCTCCGTCGGTCGCGGGTGGGTCAGCCTAGGGGCCACGCCGACCGCCGCACGCGACGCCGGGTCACGTGAGCCGGGACCGCTCAGGCTTCCGGGCGCCGGGGTGCCCCCTCGCTACCATCGCCCGTCCGTAGACGCGAAGGGACCTGAAGTGGCGGAGGATGACCAGAAGCTCGACGAGCTCCTGAAGGGTCAGCGGCGTACCTTCGACCGCCTGTTCGACCAGCGGATCCTGTTCATGAAGGGCCCGCTCGAGGACGAGAACGGCGACCTCCTCGTCGCACAGCTGCTGGCGCTCGACGCCGAGTCCGACGAGGACGTGACGCTCTACGTCAACTCCCCCGGCGGCATCATCAGCGGCCTGTTCGCGATCTACGACACGATGCAGCTGATGCGGTCGAAGGTGAACACCCGCTGCGTCGGGATGGCGGCCTCGGCAGCTGCCGTGATCCTCGCCAGCGGGACCGGCGTCCGCTCGGCCACCGAGAACGCCCGCATCATGATCCACCAGCCCCTCGGCGGCGCCCGCGGCACCGCCCGCGACATCGAGATCCAGGCGAAGAACATCGTCTTCCTGCGCGAGCGGCTCAACGAGATCCTCGCCGAGAAGACCGGCAAGCCGCTCGAGACCATCCAGCACGACACCGACCGCGACTACTGGCTGACCGCCAAGGAGGCCGTCGAGTACGGCCTCATCGACGAGGTCGCCTCCGGTCCCGTCGGGGCGTGAGGCGAGCGATCCACCCACGAGCTCCAGGCTGAGGGTCGCGTCGCTCAGAGCGGTCGCTGGTTGTCTGGACCCGGCGGCTGCGCCAGACTCACCCGTACGGCGTCGGCGACCGCGGGAGGACCACGCGGATGGGAACGGGGGCACACGAGGTCGCCCGGGCGCACCTCGAGACCGCCCGCGCCGCCCGCCGCCGGGTCGACCTCGATGCCCACGGCGATGCCCTGGGCCGGATGGAGGCGGTCCTCGCGACGCTCGAGGATGGCCCCGAGCGACGCTCGCTCCACCGCGCGGCCGTCGCCGAGCGGATCCGCGACATCGGCTACCTCGCCACGGACACCGACGAGCTCCGGGCGGCCGATCAGACGGCAGCTGCGCTCCTCTCGGAGGTCGGCACCGACGATCCCGGCGTCGCGGCCCGGCTCTCACTCGCCCGCGCCCAGGCCGCCGCGCGCCTGCACGAGCCCGGGTGGCGGGACGTCTCGACCCGGCACTACACGACGGCGGCACGCCGCTTCATCGACAACGGGGAACGGCGCGATGCCGCGGCGACGCTCGCGGCGCTGGCCTGGACGGTGCAGCTGACGACGGGTGGCCTGCGGGTCGTGATCCACCATCCCACAGGCCCCGTGTGACGATCCCCACTGGCGGGCCCTCACACGCTTCGGACGTCGAGGCCCGCAGTCGCAAGGTGCTCGAAGTCGGCGGCGTTGCGTGTGAACAGCGGCAACCCGTTGGCGAGCGCGACGGCCGCGATCATCAGGTCGACCGCCCGAGCGCCGCGGGGCTTGCGGTCAGCCGTGCGGGTGGCTGCGTAGACGCGGGCGTAGGCGCGTGCTGCTGCGGCGTCGAACGGCAGCGGGTCCAGCAACGCTTCCACGCGCTGAAGGCGGTCCTGTCGGCGGGCTCGCTCGTCCGCGTCGTCGGTGGCGTGCGGGCCGGCGGCCAGCTCCGCCAGCGTGATCGCCGAGATCGCGGGTTCCTCGGGCAGTGCCTCCCGGGCCAGCGACTCGAGGGCGATGACCACGGAGGTGTCCAGCAGCCCACGGACCGCGGCTGCCGGGGTCACGCCACCGGCTCGATGTCCTGATCGGCCACCTCGTCAACGTCGGCGCGGAACCGCTCCGGGTCGAGAGCAGGTGCGGTGCGGAACGCTTCGAGAAGCAGGTCGCGCGTGACGAAGCGGCGGCGTGCCGGTCGGAGCTCGCCGACGGGGACGCCGTTGCGGGTGACGATGAAGTCCTCGCCTCGATCGAGGGCACGCATGATCTCCCCGCTGTCGTTGCGGAGTTCACGCTGGCTGATCGTTCGGCTCATGTCGGACACGATACTCCGGTCGTAGCACACCCGCTACAGCGTCCTGGACCGCCCGGTACCGGCTGCCTGGCTGGGTGCAGCTACGCCAGCGGCGCTCGCCTCGGCGTCGGGGTGGCACGACGCGCGACTGACCCTCGTGTCGTCGAACCGTCGTCACGGGGCCGTTGCGAGATCGCGTTCCCGCAGGTCAGGCGGGAGCTTCCTCGCCCTCGACGTAGAGGTAGTACTCCTCGCGAAGCCCGTTCGGCCTTGTTGCCGCCGATGGCGTTTCAGGCCGCTGACCTGCGGAAACACATCGGTGTGATGCGATCGCGTTCCACCCCGTGGTGGCGTTTGCCGCTTCTCCCGTTGTCACGGCGTTGTCACGGCGGCCCCCAGCAGGGTCCGTGTCACGGTTCATCGATCGGGAGGGAGCGGACTCGATACCGGTCCTTCTCGACGACGATGACCGCGCCCTCGGAGAGGTCACCCTCCACGCGAGGTAGGACGTCGAGGACCGCAGCGACACGTTCGCTCATCGAGTCGCCGACGCCTCGAAGCAGGACCACGCTCGGGCCTGCCGCACCCGTCAGAGCGAGGATCGTCCCGAAGTCCGTGTCGGTGGTGACGAGGACACGCTCCTCGGCCAGCGCGAGGGCCATGACCTCGTCGTCGCTGCGCCCAGCCAACCCGAGCAGCCGGACATGAGTGGTGTCGTGGCCGGCCTCCGAGAGCGCCAGCGCTACGGCGTCCTGGAGTGCCTCGTCGACCAGCAGCCTCACGCGCTCTGATCGAGCGGGATGATCCGCTGGTCAACGTTGGCCGCGGCGAAGCGCAGGGCTTCGCGGACGTCGTCCTCGACGAGCTGCGGGTACTCCTCGAGGATGCTCTCGACCGTGGTCCCGGCCGCAACCATCCGCACGAGCATGGCCACCGGGATGCGGGTGCCGGCGATGCAGGGCAGCCCACCCATGATCCGGTGGTCGATACTGATCCGCGTGAAGGCCATGCTCCGATCGTACGCGACGGTCGATCCCCCCACCCAGTACTTCAGCGTCGGCGTCAGCCGCCAAGCGGCTTCGCTGTACGCCGCGACTCCTGCATCGATTTGCCGGTCGCGATTGCGCGTACAGCTGCGTTGCTTCTGTCGTGGTTGTGAAGCTGGCAGCGGGGGGGGCCGTGCCCGCTGGGGTTGTGCTTCAACGCCGAGCGAGGCGTGCGGTCACGGTGACGGTGTCGCCGTTCTGGCTGGTGATCTCGACCTCGCCGGTGTATCCGTAGCCCGTGATCTGGAGGAGGTGTCTGCCGGCGACCGCGTGGCCGTCGACCCCGATGGTGGCCGATGCTTCGTTTCGGGAGACGTCCCAGCCGCCGAGCCTTCCTTCCTGAAAGGCGTCGAGGTAGTAGTCGGCGACGGCCATGTAGTCCTCGCCCACGATCTGCCAGGTCGCGCTGACGGTCCCGTCCGGTTCGAGGTCGCTCTTGGCCTCTGCGGCGAGGGGGTGCACGGGGAACTCGGCAGGGACTCCCGCCGGCACGTCGTGGCCGGTCGGAGGCGGGCGGAACCCGGCGACCATCAGCGACATGAAGGTCACGGCGGCGTACTCGGCGAGGTCCAGCTCCTGGCCCTGGAGACGATGGGCACGGTCCGACAGTTCCTGCTCCACGCGCATCTCGACGGTCGCATGGATGTCGCCCGGAGGGCAGGACCGCCCTTCGAGGCCGGCATGTGCCGCCGCGACCTTGGCCTCGAGGTCGGATGAGCCATCTGCCAGCCGGACCATCAGGTCCCACACCCCGGTGTCACTGGGTGTCTCGGCAACGGCAGGAGCCAGTCCAGCGTCGCTCCGGGCGCCGTGGTCGGCGACAGCAACGACGAGGTCCGCGATCCCGTCGGCCGCGTCCGAGCATGTCCCTGGCACCGTGTCCGCGACCGGAACCGCCGGCCCGCGTCCGCAGGCGCTCACCAGCATGACGAGCATGGCGGTGGTAGCGATCAGGGAGGTCCGCATGGTGGTCCCATCCCGTCTACGTGATCGAACTGTGGCCTGAGCGGGCATCCCGAAGCTCGCCTGGCGGGGTGTCCGTTCTCGGAGCGGGGCCTTGTCCTCTGCTGAGCGTCGCCAGCGCGCAGGCGGCCAGACCGAGGAGCAGCCCTCCGGCCGTCAGCGTCCGTAGGACCCACAGCCAGTAGCCCTCGAGCGGACCGAAGAGGACGATCGTGACGAGCGGCCACGCGATGCCCGCCAGCAACCCTGCCGCGACCAGGACCAGTCCGAGCCCGCCGAGGACCAGGAGCGGCAGGCTGGCTGCGGTTCGTGCCAGGGTGAGGTCGCCGCGACGGGCCTGCCATCGAGCATCGACTTCCGGCCGCGCCGGCATCAGGGGTTGGTGAGGAGCCGCCGCAGGACCCCTCGCTTCTCGGTGAGCCGCTGGAGGGTCGCCCTGTTGCGTGAGTGGTCTCCGGCGACCGTGGCGAGCAGCTCCGCGCCGAGCGCGGCCGCGACAACGAGGTAGGACACCTCCGCGGAGGGGAACCGGCGGCGCAGAGGAGCGGGGAGGGCCTGGCGGAGGGTTTCGCTGGTGAACTCGAGCCACGGCTGCACACGCTGGCTGACCTGGACGCCCAGCTCCCGGTCGACGATGCCGCCAGCGACCATCTGGGCAAGGAGGTTGATGTGGCCCGAGGCGTGGTCCTCGGGGTAGAGGTCGCGGACGACATCGATCAGGCCACGCACCGAGTCGACACCTTCGGTCGCTGTGCGATACCGCTCGAGGGCCTGCTGGTTGGACTGGTCGAGCGCCTCCAGCAGCAGATCGTTGAGCGTGCCGTGGTGGTAGAAGACCAGGGCGGAGTTGCACCCGGCCTCCTCAGCGATCCCCCGCGCGGTCGCGGCGGCGAAGCCGTGGGTGGCGAGGACCCGCCTCGCGGCGTCGACGAGCCGTACCCGGGTGTCGCCGGACGCCTCCGTCCGGCGTCGCTGCCCTGCTCGTGGCATCTGCCGCCTCGCATGTCGTAACGGACTTTTCCTTTAGAGATCCGCCGCACCGTACGTTAACCATGTGGTTAAATCAACCGAACGACCAAACCCCGGTAGGCCCCCCTAACGAACGCTCACGTCGGGCGCCCCTCGGACGACCGGATCGGCGAACTCATGTCCACACTCAACAAGGTGGTCGGCGACACCTGGCAGCACCGGTCAGCTACGGCCGTCACCCTGCTCTCGGCAGGAGTCATGCTGACTGGCATCGTCCTCCTCGGCGTGGGTCTCACCGTGCTCGCCCTCGTGATGCTCCTTTGGGCGGTCGCACCACTGCTCGGCGGCGGCTTCATGACATGGTTCGCAGAGCAGCAACCTGTCCGGACCGTGGCGGGCTGGATGCTCATCCCGGCACTCGGCGCGGCCCTTGCGTCCCTGCCACTGCTCCTACGGGCACGGGCCGCACACCAGTCGGATGCGGCAGACAACGACCGCCGCGACACGGCGACCTCGTCGTAGGCAGGAGTTCGCCGATCGAGCGCATGGGTTCGACCGCCTGGTTCGCGCTGTGGGTGATCGCCGGAATCTCCGCCGTGTCCGCGCTCGCCGCTGTCATCCCTCTAGGGGTGCTTGGTCTGGTCACCATCGCGATCGCTGTGGGAGCAGAAAGGGCCGGCCGGCTCTGGCCGGAAGCTCTCGGGCTTCTCGTGGGCATCGGTGCCATCGCATTCGTGGCAGGCATGAACAACGTCGGCCCTCCGCCTGCCTGCTCCCAGGTGGATTCGGCGACGACAACCTCCTGCCGCGGGGTGCCCCCGACTCCGTTCCTGGTCGTCGGCGGCAGCCTCGTCATTGCCGGTCTGGGCGGATACGTCGGCGCCAAGCGAGGAGCGGCAGAGTCGTCGGTGGACTAGCTGACGCGGGAGAATCCATCGCTCCAAACGGCGGCTCTCTAACGGGTGTTCGCCGCTACACCGAGGGACGCGTCGACGCCTTGGTGCGCGTACAGCGGCACAGGGTCAGCGTCCGGAACCGATCAGTGACTCCGGCTTCTCACCCACTTGTCGTGAGCGCAACCGTCACCTCCATTTCAGGTCAGCGACGGTGGGCCATGCTGGTCGCGTTTCGGCCGCCGACGGGGCCATCGCGAACACGCTCGCGAACGTGATCCTCGGCACAGAGTGAGCGCGCTCGTTGTCAAACCGTTGTCACGAGCGCCTTCGGCGGAAGCGTTTCCGCAGGTCAGACGGGCTTTGTGTCGTCCTCGACGTAGAGGTAGTACTCCTGGTCCTCTTCCTCCCAGTCCATCTCGACGAAGTCCTTGGTGACCGCCGCCTTGCAGAACTGGAGGAACCCGGAGTAGCCGAAGTCCTTCTCGGAGAAGTCGGGCTCACGCTTGCGGAGCTGGTCCTTCAGCCCCGACAGCGGCGGGTCGCCGCCGAGCTCGACCATCAGCTCCTTCACCACGTCGCGCAGCAACGTGAACGCCTGCGACTCGTCCTTGCCGCCCTTCTCGCCGGTGGGGAGGTCGACCTCGGGGTCGCCAGGCGCGGACCCGTCGGTGAGCGTCACGAGGCCGTCGTCGGCGAGGTGCTTCAAGAACTCGCGGAAGCCACGGAACCCGTAGTCCTGCTCGGAGAACGTGGGGTCCTTGCGGAGCAGGGCGCGCTTGAGGTTGGAGGCCTGGATCGCCCCCGACGCGCTCGACTGCATGCCCGAGAGCGTCTTGGTGATCAGCCGCTTGACGTCCTCGATCTCCTGCTTCTGCGAGGACTTCTTCTTGCCCTGGTGCTCGTGACCCTTGTCGGTCTTCTTCTTGGCCTTGGACTTCTGCGGGCCGCCACCCTTGTGCTCACGGCGCGGCGCGCCGTCGAGCCGGTCGTAGAAGATGAACTCGTCGCAGGCCGGCGGGAGCATCGCCGAGGTGGAGCCCTTGAGGCCCACCCCGATCACGCGCTTGTTGAGCTCGCGCAGCTTGGACACGAGCGGGGTGAAGTCGGAGTCCCCCGACACGATCACGAACGTCGAGACGAAGTCGCGGGTGAGCGCGAGCTCCATCGCGTCGACGGCCATCTGGATGTCGGCCGCGTTCTTCCTGACCGAGTCCGAGCGCTGCGGGATCTCGATCAGCTCGACGTTGCCGTCGACCATGTCGCGACGGTCCTCACGGAACAGGTTCCAGTCCGCGTAGGCCTTCCGCACGATCAGCCGGCCGCGCTCGGCGAGGGCGTCGAGGAGCGGGGCGAGCTCGAACTTGTAGCCGATGTCGCGCGCCCCGATCGCCACGTTCTCGTGGTCGATGTAGAGCGCGAGTCGGTCTTCGGTGGGGTCAGTAGTAGCCATGTGCCGCACCCTACACCCGGCTGACCTACCATCCGGCCGCACGGTCCGGTCGGGCGGCCGGTGGGGGTCCGGGGGCGGGACGAGGAGCCGGCGTGGGCGCGGGGAGCGGAGGGACACCCGGGTACCGGCTCGCCCTGCGGCACCCGCTCGTGCGCACCCTGTGGCTCGCGAGCACGGTCTCGGGCCTCGGCGACTACATCGGCCAGGGCGCGCTCATGATCCTGGCGTTCGACCGCGCCGGCGGACGTGTGATCGGCTCCGCGGCCATCCTCGCCGTGGCTGCCGTGCCGGCGCTGTTGTCGGGTGCCATCGCCGGCAGCTGGCTCGACCAGGTACCGCGTGGCCGCGCCCTCGTCGCGACCCAACTGATCGGCGGCGCGGCCGTGACCGCCCCCGTGTTCATCCCGGGGCTACCGATCGTGTTCGTCGCCGCGGCCGTCCTCGGGGCCGTGCGTGCCGCCACCGGCGCGGTCCGCGCCGCCGCGATGGCCGAGGGCGTCCCCGAGCTCCACCGTGGTCCTCTGCTGGCGCTCATGAACGTCAGCGAGCAGGGCAGCCAGGTGGTCGGCTACGTGGTCGGCTCCGGTCTGGCGGCGTTCGTCGGGGCCGCGCCCGCCCTCCTCGGCGACGCGGCGTCGTTCCTCCTCGGGGCGGTGGTCCTCTCGCGCGCGGTGTTCCCGACCCCACACGCGCGCGACCGACGGCCGCGCCTGACCGCCGGGATCCGCGACATCTGGTCGAACCCCGTGCTGCGGTTCCTGGCACCGCTCGTCTGGATCACCGCGACCGTCGGCTCGATGCCCGAGGCGCTCGCCGCCGGCGTGGCCGCGCAGGACGATCCGTGGCTGCCGTTCGTGTTCGCCGCGGCCCCCGCCGGGCAGGTCCTCGCCATGATCGTCGTCGGCCGCGTCCGTCACTTCGTCAAGCCGTCCGCGCAGCTGATCCACCTCGCGTGGCTGTCCCTCGCGTTCGGGATCGCCGCCCAGGGCCGCTCCGCGGTGTGGTTCGCCGGCGCCAACCTGCTGGTCGGCTCCGGGGTGGCGTGGACGCTGGGGCCGCAGCTGTCGTTCCTGCGGCTCGCGCCGCCGGAGCGGATGGCCCAGGTCACGGGCACGATGATCGCCGTCCTGGTCGCCGCGGACGGGCTCGGCACGCCGCTGTTCGCCTGGATCGCCGACGCGACCAGCGTCCCGACCGCCTACCGGGTCGCGGGCTTCCTGGTGCTCGCGGCGGCCGTGCTCGGCTGGTTCGTGAAGGAGCGCACCCCCCAGGCCGTCGAGCTCGACAACGCGCCGCTGACGCCCGCCGACGGCGGCTGACACCACCGTGGTCGAGCGGCGACCTCAGGCGGGGCCGTCCCCCGTCGCCGGGTCGTCGTGGAGGGCGATGCGGACGTCGAGGAACGCCTCGAGCGCCGCGGCCGTCGCCGCGGCCTCGCGGTGGAGGATGCCGTGCATGCCCAGCTCCTCGGCGACCTCGACGTTGCGGTCGAGGTCGTCGACGAACGCGCAGCGGTCGGCGGGCAGGTCGAGCCGGTCCAGGGTGGCGAGGTAGATGGCCGGGTCGGGCTTGCGCAGGCCGACCTCGCCGGAGATCACCTGGACGTCGAAGTGCGCCTCCAGCCGCTGGCGCGGGTAGGACTCGGTCCCCCACGAGTTCGACAGGAGCGCGGTCGCGACCCCCTGCTCACGGGCCTGCGCGACCATGTCCCAGACGCGGCCGGCGGGCTTCATCCCGTCGAAGAGCCGGGCGACCAGCCCCTGGGCCGGGACGGTGTGGCCGGCGGTGGTGAGCTCGGCCGCCAGCGCCGCGTCGAACTCCTCGGTCGCCATCTCGCCGAGCTCGATCCGGGCGACGAGGCCGCCGTCGGCGTCCGCCCGGTAGGCGGAGACGAGCAGCTCCAGGATCGTGCCCTTCGGGATGCCGTGCTCGCGCTCGAACGCGCGGAACGACGACCCGACCGAGGCCGTGAGGACGCCGCCGTAGTCGACGATGAGGCCGCGGTCGCTCACCGGCCGGCCGTCGTCGCGGCCGCGGCGGCACGCTCGGTGAGCCGCACCACGATGTCGCCGAAGGGCCCCCAGACCGACTCGGGCACGTCGCCGTAGGCACCCGACCGGTAGCGGCCGTAGACGCCCTCGAGGATGATCGCGAGCTTCCACAGACCGAAGGCCTCGTAGAAGGCGAGCTGGGAGGTATCACGTCCCGACCGCTCGGCGTAGCGCTCGGCGACCTCGCGACGGGTCGGGAACCCCTCCACGACCGTCGGCGCGGAGATGAGCGGGATGTCCTCGTCGCCCGGCTCCGACCAGTAGATCATCAACAGCCCCAGGTCGGCCATCGGGTCGCCGAGCGTGCACAGCTCCCAGTCGAGCACGGCGCGGACCTCGCCCTCGGTCGAGACGATCACGTTGTCGAGGCGGTAGTCGCCGTGGACGATCGACGCCTTCCCCTGGTCGGGGATGTCGGCGGCGAGCCGGTCGTGCACCTCGTCCACCAGCGGCAGGTCGCGGATCTTCCCCTTCTGGTACTGCCCGTGCCAGCGCTTGAGCTGTCGGGCGATGTAGTCCTCCTTGCGGGCGAGGTCGCCGAGCCCGACCTCGTCGGGGTCGACGGCGTGCAGCCGCACGAGCGTGTCGACCAGCGACTCGGCGGCGGCGCGGCGGGCGTCGAGGTCGAGCGCCTCGCGGGCGCTGTCCGCGTCGCGGATCACCGGTCCGTCGACGTACTCCATGACGTAGAACGGGGCACCCGTCACCGACGTGTCGGGCTCGAACCCGAGGGTCGCCGGTACCGGCACGTCGGCCTGCGCCAGCGCCGTGATGATGCGGTGCTCACGCCCCATGTCGTGAGCGGACTCGAGCACGCCGTGCAGCGGCGGTCGGCGCAGGATCCAGCGCCGGCCCGCCTGGTCGGTCACCCGGTACGTGAGGTTCGAGCGGCCACCCTCGATCACGTCGAAGTCCAGCGGCGCGGCGACCTCGCCGGCGCGCTCCGACAGCCACCTCGTCACGGCCTCGACGTCGATGCCGTCCACGTCCTCAGTCACCTGGCGTCCCATCGTCCGTCACGCAGCGGGCGGCAAGCGTTCCACAACGGCCCCGCGCGGCGCCACACGGCCACCACCGGCGACCGTCGACGCGGCAGGGGCTCAGGGCGTGGGTCCGACGGTCTCGACGGCGGCACCCGTGCAGTCGGAGTCGACCGCCTCCATCGCCTCGGCGACCGTTGCGCCCGGCGTCTCCCGGGCGACCTGGCCGAGGTTGGACCGCACGTAGAACACGTTGTCGGCAGAGACGTGCCGCGCGGCGACGACGAACTCGGCGGCCGCACCGGTCCCGAGCACGCAGACCCCGTGCTCCATCTTGTCGGGATCGCTGCGGACGAACCCCTCGTCCTCCAGCGCCGACATGTCGGTGGTGAAGCTCCCCTCGTCGGCCATCACCGAGAACATGATCTTGGACATGTTGCGGACGTCGGAGGTGGCGGTGGCGTCGTAGGCCTTCTGGCGCTGGTTGAGGTAGACCGGGATGGCGATCGCCGCCAGCACCCCGATGATGATGACCACGACGAGGAGCTCGATCAGGGTGAACCCCTGCTCGTCAGCCGTCCTACGCGTTCCCACGGTCCCACCTGTCGCCGACACGCCCGGCCCCCGCAAGCCTCGACGTCGGGGCCAGGCTAGCCCGCGCCGGGGAGGTGGAGCGGGAGGTCGGCCCGGTTGGCGACCCGCCCACGCGCGCCCCTAGCCTCCCAGGATGGACGAGCGCACCCGCACCCTGATCGACCTCGACCGCCGCGCCGTGTGGCATCCCTTCACCGCCCAGGCCCGCTGGGAGGAGGAGGATCCGCTGGTCGTCGAGCGGGGCGAGGGCTGCTGGCTCACGACCACCGACGGTCGTCGCTTCCTCGACGGCAACTCGTCGCTGTGGGTCGACCTGTGGGGACACGACCGTCCCGAGCTCGTCGCGGCCATCCAGGCACAGGCGGCCGCGCTCCCGCACGCGACCTTCCTCGGGCTCACCAACCCACCGGCGATCGAGACGGCTGCGCGGCTGGTGGAGCTCGCGCCGGCGCGGCTCACCCGCGCCTTCTTCAGCGAGAACGGCGCGGCGGCGGTCGAGGTGGCGCTCAAGATGGCGTTCGCGTACTGGCGCCACCGCGGCGACGACCAGCGCGACCTGTTCGTCTGCCTCGACAACGCCTACCACGGGGACACGCTGGGGGCGGTCAGCGTGGGGGGCTTCGACCCGTTCCACGCGCTCTACGGCGAGCTGCTGTTCGAGACCCGCCGCATCGCCACGCCCTACTGCTACCGCTGTCCGCTGGGGCTCACCCACCCCGACTGCGACCTGGCCTGCGCGGACACCCTCGAGGACGTGCTCGGCGCCGAGGGCCACCGCGTCGCGGCCGTCATCACCGAGCCGTTGGTGCAGGGAGCCGCCGGGATCATCACCGCGCCCGACGGACACCTGCGGCGGCTGCGCGAGATCTGCGACCGGCACGGGGTGCTGCTGATCGTCGACGAGGTCGCGACCGGGTTCGGTCGCACCGGCGCCACCTTCGCGAGCGAGCTCGAAGGCGTCGAGCCCGACCTGATGGCGGTCGGCAAGGCGCTCACGGGCGGCTACCTCCCGATGAGCGCGACGCTCGCCAGCGAGGAGATCTACGCGGCGTTCAAGGGCGAGGGCCGGACCCTCTACCACGGCCACTCCTACGCCGGGAACCCGCTCGCGGCGGCGGCCGCGAACGCGAACCTGCAGCTGTTCGTGGCCGAGGACGTGCCGGCGACCGTGCGCGCCAAAGCCGAGGTCCTCCGCGCCGCACTCGGCGCGTTCGACGGGCTCGCGCACGTCGGCGACGTCCGTCAGCGCGGCCTCATGTGCGGCGTCGAGCTGGTCGCCGACCGGGACACCAAGGCCCCGTTCCCGCCCGAGCTCCTCGCCGGCGTCCGGGTCTGCGACGCGCTCCGCGAGGACGGCATCATCCTGCGGCCGCTCGGCGACGTGCTCGTGCTGATGCCGGCGCCGGCGATGTCCGAGGCCGACCTGCGCTTCCTGGTCGAGCGGACCGCCCTGGCGACCGCGAAGGTGACGACCGAGCTCGCCGGGTCGCTCGCGTGACCGGCGCCCGAGGACCGCTCGACTGGCTGCCGCCGGCACTGGCCGAGCTCGACCGCGCCGGCCTCCACCGACGGCTGCGCCACCACGACTCGCCGGCCGCGCCCTGGGTCGAGCTCGTCGACGACGACGGCGCACGCCGGCGGGTGCTGCACCTGTGCTCCAACTCCTACCTCGGGCTCGGCACCCACCCGGAGGTCGTGTCCGCCGCCACCGAGGCGACCGCCCGACACGGCACGACCTCGGGCGCATCGCGGCTGGTGACCGGCGGACAGTCCCCACACCGCGCGCTCGAGTCCGCGCTCGCCGCGTGGAAGGGCACCGAGGACGCGGTGCTCCTGTCGTCGGGCTACCTCGCGAACCTCGGGCTCGTCACGGCGCTCGTCGGTCGCGGCGACACCGTCGTCTCCGACGCGCTGAACCACGCCTCGATCGTCGACGCGTGCCGGCAGTCGCGCGCGGAGGTCCGGGTCTACGCGCACGGCGACGCCGAGCACGCGGAGGCGTTGCTGCGCGACGCACCCGGTCGGCGGCTCCTCGTCACCGACGGCGTGTTCTCGATGGACGGCGACCTCGCCCCGCTGCCCGACCTGTGCGACGTCGCCGAGCGGCACGGCGCGATGGTCGTGGTCGACGACGCCCACGGCTCCGGTGTGCTCGGCCCCGACGGCCGGGGGTCGGTCGCCGCGCTCGGCTGCGAGGGGCGCGTCCACGCCATCGTCGCGACCCTCTCGAAGTCGCTGGCGAGCGTCGGCGGCTACGTCGCCGGCTCGGCCGAGCTCGTCGACTGGCTCCGCAACCGGGCCCGGCCCTTCATCTTCGACACCGCCCTGCCCCCGGCGGCCGTCGCCGCCGCGGGGGCCGCCCTCGCGGTCGCCCGGCGCGAGCCCGACCGCCGCGCCCGCGCGCTCGAGCTCGCCTCCCGGCTGGCGACGGGTGTGCGCGGCGCCGGCTACGACGTGGCGCCACCGGACGCGTGCATCGTGCCGGTCGTCGTCGGCAGCAACACGGCCGCCCTCGCGGCCATGGACGGACTGCTCGCCCGCGACGTCCTCGCGGTGGCCATCCGGCCGCCCAGCGTCGCGCCCGGGACCGCGCGGCTGCGGGCCACGGTGATGGCCACCCACACCGACGCCGACATCGCGCTCGCGGTCGACGCGTTCGCCGAGGCGCTGCGGGTCGCCGCGTGACCGGGGTGTTCGTCACCGGGACGGACACCGGCGTCGGCAAGACGCTCGTCTCGGCCGTCCTCTGCCGCACGCTGCGGGGCGCCGTCTACGTCAAGCCGGTCCAGTCGGGGGCGGCCGACGGCGACGACGACGCCACCGACGTCGCCGCGCTGGCGGACGTACCGACCGTGACCGGTCCGGTGATCGGCCCCAGCCTCGCGCCGGGGGTGGCCGCCCGGCTGGCCGGCGAGACCCTCACCGGCGACGAGCTGGAGGCGGTCGTCGCCGGCGCCGCCGCCCGCTACCCGGAGCGGCCGCTCGTGGTCGAGGGTGCCGGCGGGCTCCTCGTCGAGCTCGGCGCGGACGGCACCACCTGCGCCGACCTCGCGGCCCGGCTCGGCCTCAGCGTGGTCGTCGTCGTCCGGCCCGGCCTCGGGACGCTCAACCACACCGCGCTGACCGTCGCCGAGCTCCGCCGCCGGGGACTCGCGCTCGCCGGCGTCGTCGTGTCCGGCTACCCGGACGACCCCGACCTCGCCACGCGCACCAACCTCGCCGAGCTCGACCGGCTCTCCGACGGCGCCCTGGCCGGGGTCGTCCCGGCGCTCACGGCGGTCACGCCCGACGCGCTCGCGCCGGCCCCGACCTGGCTCACCCCCGCCCTCGGCGGCACCGCCGACCCGGCCGCCTGGCGCGGCCGGTGACCACGCCCGACAACCGTGCGGCGTGGGACGTCCTCGCGGACGCCTACCAGGCGCACGTGGGCTGGCCGGACGACGAGCTCACGTGGGGGCTGCGCTGCCCGCCCGAGCGCGAGCTCCGCGTCGTCACCGACGTCGCCGCCGGGGCACGGACGCTCGTCCTCGGCTGCGGCGGTGGGCAGGACCTGATCGCGCTCCACCGCCTCGGTGCAGGACCGCTCGTGGGGCTCGACCTCTCGGCCCGGCAGCTCGACCACGCCCGGCGCCGTCTGGCGGACGCCGGCGTCGACGCCGAGCTCGTCGAGGCCGCGGCCGACGACCTCGCCTGGTGCACCGACGCCAGCATCGACCTGGTCGTGTCGGTCCAGGCGCTGGACTACGTCGCCGACGCCGACCGGCTCTTCGCCGAGGTCCACCGCATCCTGCGGCCGGGCGGGGTGGTGGCGTTCTCCGTCCTCCACCCGGCCGACCTCGCGACCGACGACGTGCCCCCACACGGCTGGCGGAGCAGCTACTTCACCACCGAGCGCGACTGGGTGTGGGACGGCCTGGCCGACGAGGACCCGACGCTGCGCTCGTGGGTCCGCTCCCCCGCCGCCTGGTTCACGGCGGTCACCGGCGCCGGTCTGCAGGTCGAGCGCCTGCTCGAGCCGCCTCCCGCCGACGACCCGGGCTGGATCGAGCGCGGCTGGCTCGACGCCGACGGCTACGCCAAGCTCGAGCTCGTCCCGGCGACCATCGTGCTCCGTGCCCGCCGTCCCGCAGGTCCGTGACGGTTCGTCCCTCCCCCGCCGCGCCCGTAGGCTCGCCCGCGCCACCGTTCCCCCCCGCCAACCGCTCCCGCCGATGAGGTCCGCCCGTGTCCACCACCGAGCTGCCCGACACCACCCCGGTACGTGATGCGGCCGCCGTCGCCGAACTCCTCGCCGACCCGCGCCGGCTCCTCGCCGAGGCCGAGGAGACCCTCCTCAGCCGGCGCGAGACGCTCACGCCGGCGCACGCCTACGCGATCGCCGAGCTCGACATCGACGCACCGCTCGGCGACGGGACCGTGCTGGACGCGCTGCTCGACCTCGCCCACCGGGTCCGCGTCGCCTGGACCAGCGCCGAGGTGGCGCTCGAGTCCATCGTCTCGGGCAAGACCGGGGGCTGCCCCGAGGACTGCTCGTTCTGCTCGCAGTCGTCGGTGTTCGACAGCCCGGTGAAGCCGCAGCCCCTCCTGACCGTGGACGAGGTCATCGAGGCCGCCACCGACGCGCAGCAGCAGGGCGCGACCGAGTTCTGCATCGTCTACGCCGTCCGCGGCCCCGACGAGCGGCTCATGACCAACATCCTCGAGCTGACCGCCGCCGTCCACGAGCACACGCAGATGTCGGTCGCGGTCAGCGCCGGCATCCTCAGCGCCGAGCAGGCCGCACGGCTGCGCGACGCCGGCGTCGTCAAGTACAACCACAACCTCGAGGCCGCACGGTCCCACTTCCCGAACATCGTCGACGAGCCACGACTGGGCCGAGCGGTGGGAGACCCTCGACCTCGTCCGCGGCCACGGCATGGAGGTGTGCTCGGGCGGCATCGTGGGGATGGGCGAGACGGCCACCCAGCGCGCCGAGCTGGCGCTGGAGCTGGCCGCGTTCCGGCCCACCGAGACGCCGCTCAACTTCCTCAACCCGCGACCCGGCACCCCGCTGGCCCAGCGCCAGCCGATGCAGCCGCGGGAGGCCCTCCACGCGATCGCCCTGTTCCGGCTGGTGCTGCCGTGGACCCTGCTGCGACTCGCCGGCGGCCGCGAGATCGCGCTGCGTGACCTCCAGCAGGCCGGCATCCTCGGTGGCGTCAACGGCCTCATCATCGGCAACTACCTGACGACCCTCGGCCGGACGCCCCAGGAGGACGTGCAGATGCTCAAGGACCTCGACGTCCCGGTCCGGGCGTTGCAGGACGTGCTCTGACCGAGCCGGGAGCCGATGTGAGCGACCGCTACTGCCCCGCCTGCGGCCTCGCCGGCGCTCCCGGGGACCCCGGCCACGACGCCTGTCCGGCCCGGCTGCAGCTCGACCCGCCCCGCCACTGCACCCGCTGCGGCGGGACGCTCGACGTCCAGGTCTACCCCACCGGCTACCGCGCGAGCTGCCGGCGCTGCGACGGCGTCCACCCCGCGCGGGACCGCATCCCCCGGCTCCACTGACCGGCCCGCTGACGGTCCGTCGGTTCAGCCGTGGGCCGACGCCACGCGCCGGGCCGCCGCCTCGTCCTCCGGGTCGCTGCCGGGGACGACGCTGATCACCACGTCACCCGGGCCGGCCGCGAGGCCGTCCTGGGACACGACGTCGAGCCCACCGCCCGACAGCACGAACAGCGGCGTCACCTCGCCGTCGTACTGGGCCCGCAGGTCGTCGAGGTCGAACTCGTCGGTGAGCTTGGTGCGCTTGACGACCGCCCCGTCGCGGAACCGCTCGGCCAGGTGTTGGTAGGTCACCGCCGACCCGAACAGCAGCCGGCCCCGCAGCTCGTGGGTCACCTCGTTGTCCTGGCCCGGCTCGCGGTCGGCGGGGAGCTGGAAGACGTGCTGGCGCCCGAGCACCTCCATGAACCGGAGGCCGGCCAGCGCGTTGAACTCCTCGTTGTGGGTGATCGCGATGACCTGGCCGACGCCGTCGAGGTCGACCCGCTCGAGCGCGTCCTCCTGGAGGATCGACCCGACGTGGACCTGGAAGCCGTCGAGCCGTGCGGCCGCGAGCTCACCCCGGTTGATGGGGACGAGCACGACCTTGACGCCGGCGTCCTGCAGCGAGGCCGCGATCTCGCGTGCCCACGCGTGGGCGCCGACGATCAGCACGCCGCGCGGGTCCGGGTCGGCGACGCCGAGCCGGCGCGCCAGCGGTCCCGCCGTCAGCCCGTAGATGGCGACCGTGCCGACGATCGTGGCGAAGGTGTAGGGCACGAGGAGCTCGGCGTTCTCGACGTTGGCCTGGCCGAGGCGCAGGGCGAACAGCGACGCCACCGAGGCAGCCACGATCCCGCGGGGCGCCATCCAGCCGACGACGACGCGCTCACGCCAGGTCATCCCGGCACCGATCGTCGACACCCACGTCGCCAGCGGCCGCGCCACGAACACCAGCACCGCGACGAACGCGACGATGGCCCCGCTCACGCCGTCGAAGTCGCTGAGGTCGAGCCTCGCGGCCAGGACGATGAACAGCACCGAGGTGAGCAGCACCCCGACGGTCTCGTTGAACTCGACGATGTGGCGGATCGGCGTGACCCGCTGGTTCGCGAGCCCGACGCCCATCACGGTGACGGCCAGCAGCCCCGACTCGGGTTGGAGCACGTTCGAGGCGGCGAACGCCGCCACGACCATCATCAGCGTGACCGGGATCTCGAGGTGGTTCGGGATGAGGAACCGGCGGAGCAGGACGACCATGAGGAACGCCGCCCCCAACCCGACCGCGCCGCCCACCACGCCCGTCCGCAGCAGGCCGCCCAGGACGTTCAGGGTGAACTCCTGACGCTCACCCCCGGCGACGATGACCTCGAAGACGAGGACGGCGAGGACCGCCCCGACCGGGTCGATGAAGATGCCCTCCCACTTCAACACCGAGCCGACCTTGCCGGTGGGTCGGATGTGGCGCAGCAGCGGCAGGATGACCGTCGGGCCGGAGACGATGAGGATCGCCGCGAGCAGGAGGGACATCCGCCACCCGAAGCCCAGCAGCACGTTCGCGGCGAGCGTGCCGACGACCCAGGTGACCACCGCGCCCACGGTGATGAGCCGGCGCACCGCCGAGCGGACCTCGCGGACCTCGGAGAACCGCAGGCTCAGCCCACCGTCGAACAGGATGATCCCGACCGCCAGCGAGACGAGCGTCGGCAGGATGTCACCGAAGAGCTCGTCCGGGTCGAGCAGCCCCGTGGCCGGTCCGGCGAGGAACCCGCCGAGGAGCAGCAGCAGGATGCTGGGGAGCCGGAGCTTGGCGGCGATCCACTGGGCCGCGATGCCGAGGACGATGATGCTCGAGACGCCGACGAGGAGGAGCTGCTCCTCCACGGGGGACCTTCCTGGTGGGTGACGGCGGACGTCCGCGGTGGCGGCGCGTCCGCCCAGTATCCGTCGCCGCCCCGCCCCCGGTTGCGTGTCCGAACGGGCGGGGTCGGCGACGACGCGGTCAGACCTCGACGGTCTCGTGGTGCACGACCGTCGCGGCGGTGCCACGACGCGCGTGGTGGGCCGCCCACAGCGCCAGCAGGCTCGGCAGGACGAGCACCGCCGCGATGAGCGAGTAGCCGATGGCGTAGGCGGTCACGAGACCGAGCTGACGGAACGGGATGAGCGAGGACGTCACGAGCACGACGAACCCGGCCATCGTGGTGAACGCCGAGCCGGCGAGGGCGCCGCCGGTGTGCCGCATCGTCGACCGCAGCGCCTCGTCGATGTCGCCGAGACGCTCGAGATCCTCGGTGAACCGGTGGGTGATGTGGATCGTGAACGGCACACCGATGCCGATCGCCAGGGCCGAGATCATGGCCGTCACCGGGCCGAACGGGATCCCCGTCGCCGCCATCGTGCCGAACACCCACAGCACGACCAGGGCGACCGGCGCGATGGTGAGGACGCCGAGGAAGGGGCGCTTCTCGCGGACCCCGAAGGTCACGACGAGCAGCAGCAGCGCGGCCAGCAGCGTGACGACGAGCGAGGACACCTGGGAGTCGCGGAGCGAGCCGACGATGACCTCGGAGACGATGGCGTTGCCGGTCGGCACCACGTCGACGCCGGCCGCCTCGACCGGGGCGAAGTCGGCCTCGACGGCGTCGCGCAGCTCGATCGCGCCGACCTCGCTCGACTGGGTCTGCACCGACACGAGCGAACCGACGTAGGCGCCGGCGTCATCGCGCGCGAGCACGGCTCGCGCCCCCGGGACGGCCTCGAGGAGCGCGTCGTAGACCGTCGCGACGTCGGCGCCCGGAGCGAACGTGCCCGCCTGCGGGTCGTAGCCCTGGGCCATGGCGACCTCGGCCACCTGCGCGGCGGCCGCCGGGTCGAACGGCAGCGCCGGCGGGTCGACGGGGGGTGCGGCGCCGTCGGTGGCACCGTCCGGGTCGCTGGCGGGATCGCCCGCCGGCGCCCCGCCCTGAGCCATCACCCCGACGCCCACGACCTGCTGCAGCGTCGTGACCGGCGAGTCGGCGGCCGCCTGGCCACCGAAGGACAGCACGCCCTGGGTGTCCGACAGCGCGGCGACCGACTCGACGGTGGCGTTGTGCACGTCCGCGGTGGCGACGTCGCCCTGCACGACCACGGCCGTCCGCTCGCCGAAGCCGCCGCCGAACTCGTCCTCGATGGTGAGGAAGGTCTGGCGCAGCGGTGAGTCGCTGGGGACGAAGTCGGCGAAGGAGAACTCGGTCGACAACCGCGTGAGCCCGAACGCGCCGAGCGCGCCGAGGAGCACGGTCACGGTGAGCACGATCGCCGGCGATCGCTCCGCCAGCACCGAGGTCCGTGGCCATCACCTCCGACAGCCGGCCCTCGGAGTTCCCCGCCATCGCCTCGCGGGGCAGGGTCCCCTTGCGCTCGCCGCGTCGGTCCAGGAGCGTGCGGACGGCCGGCACGAAGGTCAGCATCATCGCGAACGCCGCCACGATGCCGACGGCCGCGAGGATGCCGAAGTCGCGGATGGCGGGGATCGGGTTGCTCACGTTCGTGAGGAACCCCAGCGCGGTCGTGATCGTGGCGAGGACCAGGGCGACGCCGACGGTCTGGACGGCGTTGCCGACCGCGTGGTCGACGGTGAGGCCGCCCGACACCTCCTCGCGGTAGCGCGAGGTGAGGTGGATGGCGTAGTCGACGCCGAGGCCGATCAGCAGGATGGGGATGATCTGCGTGGGCGGGCTGAACGGCCCGATCACGCCGAGGTAGTCGGGTCCGAGCAGGACCCCGATGCCCTGCATCCACGTGATCGACGCGAGGATCGTGAACAGCGTCACGCCCGTGTCCGCCGCCGCCCGCCGCAGCGCGATCGCGCGGGTCGCGTCACCCCGCGGCGCGACGAGGTAGACGCTGAACAGGATCAGGACGATCACGAGCGCGGCGATGCCGAACAGACGCCCGACCTCGGCCTGGAAGGAGTCGTCGGGCTCGAAGAACAGCTCGAAGGCGAACCCGTCGGCCTGCAGCGGCGTGTCGGTCGAGGCGATCGCGTCGGTGACGCTGCGGACGGCGGCGACCGTCCGGGTGATCGCCTCGTCCCCGGTCGCGTCGCCGACGATGGCGTCGGTGTCGAGGAACACCAACGCGAGCGCCGCGTCGGCGTCGGTGGGGTCGTCGCCGGCGATGAGCTGCTCCGAGAGCCCCTCGAACTCCGGAGGCATCTGGGTGCTGCCGTCGGTGAAGGCGGCGTCGAAGGCCGCGTCGTCGAGGCTCGCGGGGTCGAGCCCACCTGCGGTCGCCGCGGCCTGCACCGGGAGGAGGTAGCTCAGGACCGGGCCCTGGCCCGGCTGCCCGCCGAGCTGCTCGGGCGGGACGGCCCCCATCACGGCCTGGGTCACGGCGGTGACGGTCGCGAAGCCCGCGGGCGAGACGACGTCGTCGCCCTGGATCAGCACCTGGACGAGCGTGTCGGTGCTGCCCTCGAACGCCTCGCCGGCGAAGGTCAGCGCGTCGAGCTCCTCGTTGTGCGGCGAGAAGGACTCCTGCGACTGGTCCATCTCCTGCTGCCCGGCGAGACCGCCGAACACGCCGGTGAGGACCACGGTCAGGACGATCACGGGGATCGGGAGCCGGTGGGCGATGCGGGCGAGCCCGCGGACGAACGCGTTCACGGTCTGGATCCACCTCGGGACGGGACGACGCGGTGTCCCCGCGCGGCCGTGAGCCTACGGACACTACTTGCACGCTGCAACAGACGTGCGGTGGAGCTATCCTGCGACGCACACGTTCGACCCTGCGGAGCCCTCCGGATCGTGACCAGCACCGAGACCCCCCGACTCCGCCGCCACGTCGACGACGTGCTGGCGGGTGTCGCACGCCTCCAGCGCGTCGCGGCCCGGCTGTGGGAGCGGATCGAGGACGAGCTCGAGCTGAGCGAGGTGCAGGCCCAGGCGCTCGCGGCGGTCGGCGGCGGCGCCCGGACGGTCTCGGCGGTGGCGGACGCCTGCGGCCGTCACGTCTCGAGCGCGTCCCGGATCGTCGACAGCCTGGTCCAGCGTGAGCTCGTGACCAGGCGCGAGGACCGCGACGACCGGCGCGCCGTCCGCCTCGATGTCACCGCGTCTGGCGAGCGGACGCTCGCGACGGTCGCCGACCTCCACCGCGACCAGCTCGAGCGGAGCCTCGCCCGGCTCGAGGACGGGGACGCCTCCGACCTGGCGCGGCTCCTGTCGCGGCTCGCCGATGCCGCCGAGGAGACCTCGGTCTCCTGAACGGGCCCGCCGGGACGCGCTGCTAGCGTCGAGGCGTGCCCGCCCTCCCGCCCGAGACCTCCCCGACCGCGGACCGGCCGCCGGGGTCACGACGACGCGGCAGCGGCGTCGCGGGCGCCGTCGGCGGCACCGGGCGGCTCGCGGGTCGCGCGGGACGGGCGGTCGGCGCCTCGCTGGCCCGGCGACTCACCACCCTGTTCTCCACGGGTGGTCCGGGGTTCCGCGACCTCGCGGTCACCCACGCGACCTCGACCTCCGGCGACACGCTCGTGGCGCTCGCCCTGGCAGGGACCCTGTTCTTCCAGGTCCCCACCGCCGAGGCACGGGGGAACGTGGCGCTGTACCTGCTGCTGACGGCGGCGCCGTTCGCGGTCATCGGTCCCGTCCTCGGCGTGCTCCTGGACCGACGCGGCGTGGCGGCCCGGACCGCGCTCGTGGGCTCGGCGCTGGCCCGCGCGGTCGTCGTGGTCGCGCTCGTCGGCCGGCTCGACACCCTGCTGCTGTTCCCACTCGCGTTCACCTTCCTCGTGCTCTCACGTGCCCACGGCATCGCGCGCAACGCCCTGCTGCCGTTGGCGCTCGATGCGCCACGGGCGCTGGTCGCCGCCAACGGACGCCTCGCCTGGATCGGCGTGCTGAGCGGTGCGGCGACGGTCCCGGTCGGGCTCCTGGCCACCTGGCTCGCGGGGCCGAACGGCGCCCTGATCCTGGCCGCCGTCGTCTTCGTCGTCGCGGCGCTCGTGGGTCGACGGCTGCCGCAGCCCGGGGCCGGCGTCGACCTCGGACCCGACCAGGCGCCGCTGCACCTCGGTCGGACGGTCCGCCTGGCGCAGGTCGCGACGGCGGTCGTGCGGTTCCTGAACGGTCTCCTGATCCTGCTGCTGGCGTTCGCCTTCCGGGACATCGACGCGCCGCTGGCGGACTTCGGCGCGGTGCTCGCCGCGGCGGGAGCGGGGTTCGGGGCGGCCTCGCTCGTGGCCCCGTGGCTGGCACGCCGGCTGAAGGAGCAGCCGATGGTCGTGGCCGCTCTCGCGATGGAGGCCGCGGCGGCGTTCACCGCCGGACAGTGGTTCGGGCTCCCCGCTGCCGCCTTCCTCGCCGCCTCCGCCGGCTTCGCCTGGGGGGTCGCCAAGCTCGCGTTCGACGGGCTGCTCCAGTCCCACGTCCCGGCGGGTCGACGGGGGGCCGCGTTCACGCGCTCCGAGACGGTGTTCCAGCTCGCTTGGGTGGCCGGCGCGGTCCTGCCGACAGCCGTCGCGATCCCCACGTCGGTGGCGCTGCCGGCGGCGGGCTTCACCGCCCTCGCCGCCCAGGTGGTCTACATCGCGCGTCTCCTGAGCGCGGTGGAGCCGCCGCCCGTGTGACCACGCGGCCGACCACGCAGCGTGACCATCCCCCTCACGCTGCGCGATGGACGCACGACGGTCGACCCCCTGCGCCTGCGGTACTAGTCACATCAGGTGGCACGGAGCGGGGTCCACCGTGGCCCATCGTGACCATCTCGGAACCGGGTGGGCGACACCTAGTCCGTTGGGACCATCGCGGGCTCAAGACCGGCCGCAGGGGGGCCGTCATCGAGGGAGACCCGCACCCGTCCCCGGAGGTCCCCCATGCGTCTCCCCACCCGCTGGCTCAGCAGCGCCAGCGCCGCCGTCGTCATCACCGCCGCCAGCGGCCTGGCCGCCTTCGCGATCGAGGGCGAGCTGCTCGGCGACCCCGCCGGTGAGGTCGTCACCGACACGCCGACGGAGGAGGTCACCGAGACGGCCACCGAGGAGGCCACCGAGGAGGCCACCGAAGAGGCCGACCGAAGAGGCCACCGAGGAGGCCACCGAGGAGGCCACCGAGGAGGCCACCGAGGAGGCCACCGAGGAGGCCACCGAGGAAGCCACCGAAGAGGCCACCGAGGACGCCACCGAAGAGGCCACCGAAGAGGCCACCGAGGCGGTGGACGCCATCGCCGACGACGAGGACGAGGGCGAGGACGAGCCCCGCAACCACGGCGCAGAGGTCAGCGAGTTCGCGCACGAGACCGAGCTCGAGGGCTGCGAGCGCGGCCACGCCGTCTCCGCGGTGGCCCGCGGTCTCGACCCGGCAGACGCCAAGGCGTGCCACGACGACGAGGACGAGGGCGAGGCCGTCGCCGAGGCCGCGGTCACCGAGGAGGAGTCCGGGGACACCGCGGAGACCGACGAGGCGGACGACGACACCGCCGACGAGGCGGACGACGACACCGCGGACGAGGTCGACGGCGGAACCGCCGAGGCGTCCTCCACGGAGCGCTCACACGGCAAGCGCGGCAAGGGCGGTCGGGACGGCTGAGCCGCGACACCGCGTGGACGCGGGAGGGACCGGCGTCACCCGGCGCCGGTCCCTCCTCTTGCGTGGGCGGGTGGGCTAGCCCACGACGTCCCACACGTTGCCGGAGGTGAGGAGCGCCGCGAGGTCGCCCTCGCCCTGCGTCGCCTTCGCCTGCGCGACCTGCTCGTTCAGCATGTCGTCGTAGACCGGTCGCTCCACGTCCCGGAAGATCCCCAGCGGGGTCGGTCCGGTCGGGTTGTGCGACAGCCGGGACAGCGCGAACGCGGTCGTCGGCTCGTCCCGGTGCGCGTCGTGGATGACCACCCGGTCCCCCGCCTCGGCGGTCGGCACGATCTGCATCGAGCCGTCCTCGAGGGCGATCACGGCCTGCCCGCCGTCGGGACCGAACACGATCGGCTCGCCCTGACGCAGCGGGATCTGGTTGATCGTCTTGGTCTCCCGACCCGTGATCGGCAGGAACGCGTCGTCGTTGAACACGACGCAGTTCTGGTAGATCTCGATGAAGGCCGTGCCGCGGTGCTCGTGCGCCGCCCGCAGCACCTCGGTCAGGTGCTTGCGGTCGGTGTCGATCGTGCGCGCCACGAAGGTCGCCTCGACCCCGAGCGCGAGCGACACCGGGTTCACGGGCCGGTCGATGGACCCCATCGGCGTCGACTTGTGGTGGGAGCCGAGCGGGGACGTCGGTGAGTACTGGCCCTTGGTGAGCCCGTAGATCTCGTTGTTGAACAGCAGGATCTTGAGGTTGACGTTGCGGCGCAGCGCGTGGATGAGGTGGTTGCCGCCGATCGACAGGGCATCGCCGTCACCGGTGATGACCCACACGTCGAGGTCGGGACGCGAGGCCGCGAGGCCGGTCGCGATCGCCGGTGCGCGGCCGTGGATCGAGTGCATCCCGTAGGTGTCCATGTAGTACGGGAACCGCGAGGAGCACCCGATGCCGGAGACGAACACGGTGTTCTCGGGACGGACCCCCAGCTCCGGCAGGAGCGACTGGACCGTGGCGAGGATGGCGTAGTCGCCACACCCCGGGCACCACCGCACCTCCTGGTCGGAGGTGAAGTCCTTCTTGGTCAGCGTGGCCTGCTCGGTCACGGTCGGACCTCCTCGGCGGCGAGCGCCTCGATCGCGTCGACCAGCTCGGTCGAGCTGAACGGTTGGCCGGTGACCCGGTTGTGGCCCCGGATGTCGACCAGGTACCGCGCGCGGAGCAACATCCGGAGCTGGCCGGTGTTGTTCTCGGGCAGGAGCACCTTCGGGTAGCGGGCGAGCACCTCGCCGAGGTCGTTCGGCAGCGGGTGCAGGTTGCGCAGGTGGAGCCGCGCGACCCGGCCGCCTCGCTCGCGGACCCGGTGGACCGCGGCGCGGATGGGGCCGTAGGTCGAGCCCCAGCCGAGCACGAGCACGTCCGCGCCGTCCGGGTCGTCGACCTCGAGCGGCGCGTAGCGTTCGGCGGCCTTGGCCACCTTCGCGTGGCGCAGCTCGGTCATCCGGTGGTGGTTGGCGCCGTCGTAGGAGATGTTGCCGGTGTTCTCCTGCTTCTCGAGCCCGCCGAGGCGGTGCTCGAGCCCGGGGGTGCCGGGGATCGCCCACGGACGCGCGAGCGTCTCGGGGTCACGCAGGTACGGCAGGAAGGTCCCGTCGGGGCCGTTCGGCTCGGTCGTGAACGGCACCGAGATGTCCGGGAGGCTGTCGACATCGGGGATGAGCCACGGCTCGGCCGAGTTGGCGAGGTAGCCGTCGGAGAGCACCACCACCGGGGTCCGGTAGGTGAGCGCGATCCGGCACGCCTCGAAGGTCGCGTAGAAGCAGTCCGACGGGGACTGCGCGGCGATGATCGGCAGCGGTGCCTCACCGTTGCGGCCGAACATCGCCTGCAGCAGGTCCGACTGCTCGGTCTTGGTCGGCAGGCCCGTGGAGGGGCCACCGCGCTGGACGTTGACGATGACGACCGGGAGCTCCATCGCGAGCGCGAGGCCCATCGCCTCACCCTTGAGCGCGATGCCGGGCCCGGACGACGCGGTGACCGCGAGCGACCCGCCGAAGGACGCCCCGATGGTCGAGCCGATCGCCGCGATCTCGTCCTCGGCCTGGAAGCTACGCACGCCGAAGTGCTTCTGCTTGGCGAGCTCGTGCAGGATGTCGCTGGCCGGGGTGATCGGGTAGCTGCCGTAGAACAGCGGGAGACCGCTCTTCACCGAGGCCGCGATGAGCCCGTAGGCCACCGCCTGGTTGCCGGTGATGTTGCGGTAGCGACCCGGGGCGAGCTTCGCCGGCGCCACCTCGTAGGTGAAGGTGAACGCCTCGGTGGTGTCGCCGTAGTTGTAGCCCGACCGCAGCGCCTTGACGTTGGCGCGGGCGAGCTCGGGGCGCTTGGCGAACTTGGCCTCGAGCCAGTCCTCGGTGTCCGCGATCGACCGCGAGAACATCCACGAGACGAGGCCCAGGGCGAACATGTTCTTCGCGCGCTCGGCCTCCTTCTTGTTGAGGTCGCCGGCGTCGATGAACTCCTCGAGCGCCCGGATGGTGAGGTCCGACAGCGCGACCTCGTGGAGCTGGTAGTCCTCCAGCGTCCCGTCGGTGATCGGGTTGTCGAGGTAGCCGGCCTTGTCGAGGTTGCGGGCCGTGAACGCGTCGGTGTTGACGATCACGGTGCCGCCCGGCTTCACCGCCCCGAGGTGCTTCATCAGCGCGGCGGGGTTCATCGCGACCAGCACGTCGGGGGCGTCGCCCGGCGTGTGGATGTCGTGGTCGGAGAAGTGCAGCTGGAACGAGCTCACGCCGGCGAGGGTGCCGGCGGGGGCGCGGATCTCGGCCGGGAAGTCGGGGAAGGTGGCGAGGTCGTTGCCGGCCACGGCGCTCTGCGTCGTGAACCGGTCCCCCGTCAGCTGCATCCCGTCGCCGGAGTCGCCCGCGAAGCGGACGACGGCGCCGGACAGTCGGACCCGGGCGCGCTCGGGTGGTGTGGTGGTCGTGGTCATCGGTCGGTCATGGCGCTCGGCCCGCTCCCTGTTGGTGTGCGCACGTAGCCTGCCAAAGCCGGGGCGTCCTCGCAGGGCAACTGGCCCCGACAACGCCGGGCCGACCGGCCCCCTGAACGCGACCGGCCCACTGGACGACAGGAGCCACACGTGCCCCACCGACTCGCGCTGTTCGCGCCGCTGCCCGTGGAAGCCGTCTCGCACCGGTTCCCCGCGGACGTCCTCGAGGTCGTCGCCGTCACGCCCGACGACGACCCGGTCGCGGCCGCGGCCGGGGCGACCCTGGCGATCGCGGACTTCTCGGGTCGTGTCCGCATCACCCGGGACGTCGTGGCCGCGCTGGCGCCCACCTGCCGGTTGATCCAGGTGCCCGCGGCCGGGCTCGACTCCGTCGACGTCGACGCCTGCCACGACCTCGGCGTTCCCCTGGCGAGCTGCGCGGGCCTCAACCGTGTGGGGGTCGCCGAGTGGGCGGTGTGGGCCGCGATGGACGCGATGCGCAAGCTCAGCTGGTCCGACCGCGCCCTCCGGGCCGGGCGCTGGGAGCAGCTCGGCCACGCGCGCTACGAGCTCGCCGGCAAGACCGTCGGGATCGTCGGCCTGGGCGACGTCGGCTCGGCGGCCGCCGAGCGCTTCCGTGGGTTCGGGGTCGACCTCGTCTACTGGAGCCGGACCCGTCGCGACCCCGAGGTCGAGGCGTCCCTCGGGGTCCGGTGGGCCGAGCTCGACGACCTCGTGGCGACGGCGGACGTCGTGGTCCTCGCGGTCGCGCTCACCGAGGACACGCGCCACCTCCTCGACGCCGACCGGCTGGCGCGGATGAAGCCCACGGCCGTGGTCGTGAACGCCGCCCGTGGCGAGGTGACCGACGAGCAGGCGCTCGCCGACGCCGTCCGGGAGGGCCGCATCCACGGGGCCGCGGTCGACGCCTACGCGACCGAGCCGCCCCCGGCCGACCACCCGCTGGTCACCACCGACCTCGCGGTGGTCACCCCACACGTCGCCGGCGCCACCGCCGAGTCCGTGGGGCGGATCTTCGAGCGGGTCTACGACAACGTCGCGGCGGTGCTGGAGGGGCGCGAGCCGACCGGGCTCGTCACCCGCTGACGTCGACTCAGCCGCACAGGCCCTTGAGGAGCGGGTAGGGGTTCACGGCTCCCCCGCCGCCGGGGTGCTGCTCGAAGTGGACGTGTGGGGTGGTGCCACGGGCGTTGCCGGTGTCGCCGTTGGTCGCGACGAGTTGACCGGCGGCGACGCGGGCGCCGTCGCCGACGAGGTGCTGCTCGAGGTGCAGGTACCAGTACGACGTCCCGTCGGCGCCCTTGAGGATGGCCCAGTTCCCGGCGCTCGCGCCGTAGCTCTTGACGTCCCACACCCCGCCGACGATCGCGTACACGTCCTGTCCACGCGGGGCCAGGATGTCGGTGCCACGGTGCCGGCGACCGCCCGACCGGGCCGCGCCCCACGTGTCGGTGAACGAGTGCGGTCGACCCACCGGGCAGACCTTGCCGCCGGTCGACACGGGGGCGCTCGACCGACCGCCCGAGCGACGCGGTGCCGACCGGCTGGCCGCAGCGGCAGCGGCCGCCCGGCGTTCCTCCTCCGCGGCCGCGCGGCGGGCCTCCTCGGCCCGGCGCTGGCGGTCCTCCTCCTCGAGCCGGGCCTCGAGCGACTGAGCCCGGGCGAGGTCGTCCTGGAGCGCGTCGGTCAGCGTGCGCTGCTCCTCGGCGGTCGCGGCGAGGGCCGCTTCGCTCTCGGCCAGGCGGTCGGCCACCGCGCCGACCTGGGTCCCGATGTTCGTGGCCGACTCGACCTCGGCGAGGTCGCCCGAGACGAGCCGGCTCATCGTCGCGGCCCGGTCGAGCGCCTCGTCGGGGTCGCGACCGGACAGGAGCAGCACGACCGGATCTGCGGACCCGCGCTTGTAGAGCTCACGGACGCGAGCGGACACGCGGTCGTTGGCGGCGCCCACCTGGGCCTCGAGCGCCGCGAGCTGGTCGCGCAGCCGGGACCGTTCGTCGTCGAGGCGGCCCGCCTCCTCCTCGAGCTCGGCGAGCCGCTCCGCAGCCTCGTCGAGACGGGCCTGCACCTCGGCGCGGTCGCGGCGCGCCTGCTCCAGCGACTGTGCGGAGGCGGCGAGCGAGGACCCCACGAGCGCGACCGCGACCACGAGCGCCACCACGGCGCGCCGGACCGGACCGCGATCGGCCACCCCGTGCTCCTCGTCTCGGCGGCGCCTCCGCTCGGGGTCGGAGACCGGCCAGACGATAGCGGCCCCACGGGCTCCGGTGGCCCTTCGGACACGGCGGCGACCGGTCCCGGACGGGTGTGTGCAGCGCGCCGCTGGTAGCGTTGACGGTCCAAGCACCCGTCCCGGGGGACGCGTTTGCCGAAGCTCGAGGAGCTCGTCGACGAGCCGGCCGTCACGGTCGAGGAGCACGAGCCGCTCGCCCGGACCGCCCAGCGGATGTACGACGGCCGCGCCGGCGCGGTGTGCGTGCTCGACGCGGACGGCTCGCTACGCGGGATCTTCACCGAGCACGACCTCCTGCGCGCCTGTGCCGCCGGCGTCGACACCCACGCCTCGACCGTCGGCAAGTGGATGACGACCGAGCCGGTCGTGGCGACCGGCGGCGACGAGGCCGCGGCGGCCCTGCAGGTGATGATCGACCGCGGCTTCCGCCACCTCCCGGTCATGGGCGACGGTGGCCTCATCGGCGTCGTGTCGATGCGGAGCCTGTCGACCGCCCTCCAGCACGCCCGGATGGGCTGACCGGCAGGTCCTCCCAGCGCGTCCGGCGCACGAAGTGGGCCGATCGGCAACCGCACCGTTGACGCCGGCGTCGAGATGGTTAGTGTCCTCGCGGTCGGCGTGTCGTGCCGACCCGAACCCCCGAGAGGAGGCGCCCGATGATGAAGAGCACCGCAGCCATCGTTGGCGCCGCTCGCGTCCTGGCTCCCGCGTGCGTCCGCACGTACGGCGCCGACGCCTGCCGTCCTCTCGGCCGATCCGGAGCACCGCCCCGCTAGGGGCACCGGATCACCCACGAGTCGAGAGACGGCGGATACCCGCCGTCTCTTCTCTTTTCCCTCGGAACCCACCGACGGGTTCCCGATCCCCAGGAGCACCACCATGCACTCGCACCTCGCACTCGAGCTCGACCGCGCCCGCCAGGCGGACCGTGACCGTCGACTCGCCCAGGCGCAGCTGCGCCACGACGCGCTGCGACGCCGGCGCGCCCGCCCTCCCAGTCGCCCCCCGCGGGTGCGACGGGCGGTCGCCCGACGGCTGCACGCGCTCGCGGACCGGCTCGCCCCGCAGCACCTCCACGCCTGACACGCGTACCCACCCGGTTGCGTTGACGGTTCAGCCCGGCATGCCGGGCCAGAACGTCAACGCAACCGGGGTGGGGTGGCACGGCCCGACGCCGGCGACACCCGTGCGCCGGGGCCGGCGGCGTAGGCTCCGCGGGTCAGGAGGTGCACGGTGCAGCAGGTGGATCACGACGTCGTCATCGTCGGCAGCGGGTTCGGGGGCAGCGTCTCGGCGCTGCGACTGACCGAGAAGGGCTACCGCGTCGCGGTGATCGAGGCGGGGCGCCGCTTCACCGCGGAGACGCTCCCCGAGACGAACTGGGACGCGCGCAGCTTCCTCTGGTTCCCCCGGCTCGGCATGAAGGGGATCATGCGGATGTCGCTCTTGAAGGACGTCTTCGTGGTCTCGGGGGCCGGCGTCGGCGGCGGCTCGCTCGTCTACGCCAACACCCTCTACGAGCCCCTGCAGCCCTACTACGACGACCCCCAGTGGTCCCACATCTCGGACTGGCGGGCCGAGTACGCCCCCTACTACGACCAGGCCAAGCGGATGCTCGGCGTCGTCGAGACGCCCACGGTCACCAACGCCGACCGCGTCCTGCAGCAGGTCGCGGACCGGCTCGGCGTCGCCGACACGTGGCACCCGACGCCGGTGGGGGTCTACTTCGGCGAGGCGGGCGAGACCGTCCCCGACCCCTACTTCGGTGGCGCCGGCCCGACCCGCACGGGCTGCATCGAGTGCGGCGGGTGCATGGTCGGCTGCCGGTTCAACGCCAAGAACACGCTCGACAACAACTACCTCCACCTCGCCGAGGCCCGAGGCGCCGAGGTCCAGCCGGAGCGGACCGTGGTCGACGTCCGCCGGCGGCACGACGGCGCCTGGGAGGTCACCACGGAGCGCTCGGGCGCGTGGTTCCGCAAGGACCGGCAGGTCATCAGCGCCGAGCACGTCGTGTTCTCGGCCGCGGCCCTCGGGACCCAGAAGCTGCTCCACCAGCTGAAGGCGACGGGGCGGCTGCCGGCGCTGTCGCCGGCGCTCGGCTCGCTCACGCGTACCAACTCCGAGGCGATCGTGGGCGCGACGGCGCACTCGCGCGAGGTCGACTACTCCGAGGGGGTCGCGATCACGTCGTCGATCCACCCCGACGACGTCACCCACATCGAGCCGGTCCGCTACCCCAAGGGCAGCAACCAGACGTCCACGCTCACGACCCTCATGGTCGACGGCGGCGGCAGCGTGCCGCGGTGGCTCCGGCTGCTGCTGACGATCCTCACCCACCCGCTGGACCTGCTGCGCAGCCTCAACCCGCGCCACTGGTCGGAGAAGTCGATCATCCTGCTCGTCATGCAGGCCGCCGACAACAGCCTCCAGACCTTCCGCAAGCGGGGGCTGTTCGGCACCCACCTGTCCACCCGCCAGGGCCACGGGGAGCCGAACCCGACCTACCTGCCGATCGCGAACCGGGCCGCCCGCGAGGCCGCGGAGGTGATGGGCGGCGGGATCCCGTTCGGCTCCATCTTCGAAGCGACCCTGAACGTGCCGACGACGGCGCACTTCATCGGTGGCTGCCCCATCGGGGACTCCCCCGAGACCGGGGTCGTCGACCCCTACCACCGGGTCTACGGCTACGAGGGTCTCCACATCTGCGACGGGTCGACCATCACCGCGAACCTCGGCGTCAACCCGTCGCTCACGATCACCGCGATGACCGAGCGTGCGATGGCGATGTGGCCGAACAAGGGCGAGCAGGATCGTCGCCCGCCGGTCGGCGCGCCCTACGTCCCGGTCCCACCGGTCGCCCCGCGGCACCCGGCGGTCCCCGCCCACGCGCCGGGGGCCCTGCGCCTGCCGATCGTCTCGCCGGCGACCGGCGAGCCCGCCTGACCCTCCCCGACCCCATCCGTGGGAACACGCGACCAGCCGGCTGGTCTGCGGTTCCCACGGATGGGAGTTGACGGGCCAGCGCGTAGGCTCGACGCCCCCGCACCGACCAACGGAGTGACCTGTGGCCATCGTCGAGGTGGAGCGCCGGGGCGACGGCGTCGCGCTCGTGACGCTGAACGACCCGGACCGCATGAACGCGATGACGGTCGAGATGGGCGAGGCCATCGAGGCCACGTTCCGGGCGCTCACCGACGAGCAGGACCTGCGGGTGGTGGTCCTCACCGGCGCCGGGCGGGCGTTCTCGGCCGGCGGCGACCTCGCCATGCTCGACGACCACGCTCGCCGGACCCGCGACGAGGGCTTCGACGCGACCGACGAGATGCGCCGCTTCTACACCCGCTTCCTCACGGTCCGGCAGGTGCCGGTGCCGGTCGTCGCCGCGATCAACGGCCACGCCGTCGGAGCCGGGCTCTGCGTCGCGCTCGCGTGCGACCTCGCGATCGTCGCCGACGGGGCCAAGGTGGGGCTCAACTTCGCCCGGCTGGCCCTGCACCCCGGGATGGGTGGTTCGTGGCTCCTCCCCCGGCTCGTCGGCCAGCAACGCGCCGCGGAGCTGCTCTACACCGGCCGGCTGGCCAGCGGGACCGAGGTCGCCTCCTACGGGCTCGCGCTCGAGTCCGCGCCGGCGGACGAGGTGCTCGACCGGGCCCTCGCGCTCGCCGACGAGATCGCCGCCTCGTCCCCGCTCGTCGTCCGGCAGCTCAAGATCTCGCTCGCCGCCTCGGCCACGAACTCGCTCGCCTCACAGCTCGACCTCGAGGCGGCCAACCAGGCGGTCAACTACGGCACCGAGGACTTCGCCGAGGGCATGGCCGCCGGCCGCGATCGCCGCACCCCGAGGTTCACCGGCCGGTGACCCTGGCGTCGGTCAGGCGGACTCGAGCGCCTCGGACAGGAGCGTGCGGGCGATGACCCGCAGAGCCAGCACCTCGTCGGCGCCCTCGAAGATCGACAGCACGCGGGCATCGACGAACAGCCGCGAGACCGTGTACTCCTCGGCGTAGCCGTAGCCACCGTGGATCTGCTGCGCCTCGCGGGTGACCCACTCGGCGGTGCGGCAGGCGAGCTGCTTGACCTGGGAGGCCTCGAGCTGCCCCTCGCCGCGGGCGAGCGCGCGGGCGACGTCGACCGCGAACGCGCGGTTGGCGGCGATGAGCGCCGCCATCCGGGCGATCTTCGTGCGGTTGATCTCGTACTCGGCGAGCGGGGTGCCGAAGACCTTGCGGTCCTTGGCGTAGGTGCACGCCTGCTCGAGCGCGGCCTGCATGACACCGAGGGCACGCGCCGCGGTCTGCAGCCGGGCGTTCGCGAACGCCTGCATCTGGAGGTAGAAGCCGCGCCCCATGCCGTCGTCGCCGCCGATGAGGTCGTCGTGGGAGACCCGCCACGAGTCGATGGAGACCTCGAACGAGTGCATGCCGCGGTACCCGATGGTCGGGATGGCGCGGGCGTCCATCTTCCCGCCGCCGTCCTGCTCGGCGACCCACTCGTGACCCTCGAAGCGCGGCTTGTCGACGACGAACAGCGACAGACCGCGGTGGCCCTTGGAGCGGTCCTCGTCGGTGCGCGCGAGCACGAGGAGGTACTCGGCGCGGCCGGCGAACGTGCACCAGGTCTTCACGCCGTTCAGCACCCAGTCGTCGCCGTCGCGGGTCGCGGTGGTCTTGATGCCGGCGACGTCGGAGCCGAAGTCGGGCTCGGTGACGGCCACGGCGCACATCTTCTCGCCGCTGGCGATGGTGGGCAGCCAGCGCTGCTTCTGCTCCTCCGTGCCGCCCCTCTCGATGGCGGTGCCGATGATCTCGGGCCGCGTGATGAGGGAGCCGGCGACGCCGAGCGACCCGCGCGAGAGCTCCTCGGTGACGAGCACCATGTTGAGGAGGTCGTCGTCGCCCCCCTCGGCGAACCCGCCGTACTCGGCCGGGATCGACAGCGCGAAACACCCCAGCTCGGCCAGCCCGGAGATGATGTCGTCGGGGATGTCCTCGTCGTCGCGGTGGACGTGCTCCGCGACGGGCATCACCTTGTCCTCGGCGAACCGGCGGAAGGTCTGCCGCACCATCTCGAGGTCCTCGGGGAGGTGACGTGGCCCGGCCTCCCCGTCCTTCAGCACCCGCTCGGCGATCCCGGACAGGAACGCCGTGTCGCGCCCGGCGGTGACGGCCGCTGCCACCTCGTCGCCGGCAGATGTCGAGGTCGCCGGCGTCGAGGTCGAGCTCGCCCCACCGGCCGTTCATCCGCGCCGCGAGGTCGGCGTGCACGTCGGCCGCGTAGGCCAGCGCCAGGGCGGCCTCGTGGTCGCCGTGCTCGCCGTAGGACACCAGGTGCTCGGCGGCGGCCACCGCCGACGCGATCGAGGCGACGTCGTAGGCCACCGTCTGGTGCTCGTCCATCTTGGACACCGAGACGCGGCCGTCCTTCTCCGACACCGCCGCCAACGCGGACACGGCGGCCTCGACGGCGGCGCCGAGCGCGGCGACGATGGTGCGGGCCTGGTCGAGGTGGCTCACGACGTCCTCCGGGATGGTGAGGCGGGGTGGGGCGGAGTGGCACGGGCGGTACGGGGCGTGCTGTGGGGAGGAGTCTGGCCCACCGGGCGGGCGGGGTCCAAGCCGCGCCCTGGCCGGACGGCGGCCTACAGCGCCCGCAGGATGGCCACGATCAGGACCGTGACGAGGACGGAGACGAGGATCGAGCCGAGGCACCCGAGGCGGTTGGAGAAGAAGAGGAACACCTCGTCAGCCGGTCACGAGGTCGCGCGCGAGCAGGGCCGCCCCGAGCGCCCCGGAGACGTCGCCCAGGCTCGCCGTCGTGAGCCGGACCCGCGGGGGCTGCAGGAACAGGTGCGGTCGCAGCGCCGCCTCGAGCGCGATCATGAACGACTGCCCGAGCCGGTCGGCGAGCCCGCCGCCGATGACGACCGTCTCGACGTCGAGCAGGTTCACCGCCGACGCGATGCCGGCGCCGAGGGCGGCGACCGCCTCGTCGACGAGGTCGGCGGCGAGCTCGTCGCCGCGGTCGAGCGCCTCCTTGAACACCCCGGAGGTGAGCCGGTTGCGCTCGAGCTCGTCCTGGATGTCGAACAGGATCGTCTGCCGTCCGGCCGCGACGGCGCGCTCGGCCGCGAACGCCATCGCGCGTCGTCCGGCGTAGGCCTCGACGCAGCCGCGGCGGCCACACGGGCACACCGCGCCGCCACGCACGACGACCGTGTGGCCGAACTCGCCGGCGCCGCCGACCGCACCCTCGTAGGGCTGGCCGTTGAGGATGAGCCCGGCGCCCACGCCGGTCCCGACGAACACGACCAGCAGGTGGTCGCTGCCCGTGCCCGCGCCGGCGTGGTGCTCCCCCACGGCCGCGGCGGTCACGTCGTTGATCACCCGGACCGGGAGCCCCAGCTTGTTGGTCGCGAGGTCCGCCAGCCCGAAGCGGTCGTACCAGTCGGGGACGTTGGAGGCGCCGCCGACGGTCCCGTCGATGACGACGCCGGGCGTCCCGATGCCGACGGCGTCGACCTGCTCGGTGGTGCGGCCGGCCTCGCCGAGGGCGTCGTGCATCGCGGCCGCGACGACGTCGAGCACGAGCGTCTTGTCCCCCTGCATCGGGGTCTTCATCTTCGCCGTGCCGAGGATCTGGTCGTCCTCGAGCACCAGGGTCTGGATGTTGGTCCCCCCGAGGTCGACACCGACGGTCAGCACGGGCAGCTCCTGGCGGGACGTGGAACGCGGACGTGCGCGAGCGTAGGACAACCGGCGCGGTCGGCGGGCCCGCCGCTTACCATCGGAGGTCGAGCACGCGACATCCGAGCCAGCCCCCAGCGGACGAGGACAGCGACGATGACCGACGCACGCGCGGTGCCGCCTCAGGCGACCAACGAGCCCATCCGCAGCTACGCGCCCGGCACCGCGGAGCGCTCGTCGCTCCAGGAGCGGGTCCTCGAGCTGCAGAAGGACGTGGTCGACGCGCCCTGCGTCATCGGCGGCCGCGAGGTCCGCACCGGCGAGACCTTCGAGGTCCGCGCGCCCCACGACCGCAGCCTCCACCTCGCCGACGTGCACGCCGCGTCGCGGGTCGAGGTCGAGAAGGCGATCGAGGCGGCCGAGTACGCCAAGCCGGACTGGGCGACGCTCCCGTGGGAGGACCGCGCCGCGGTGTTCCTCCGTGCGGCGGAGCTGCTGTCCGGGCCCTACCGGGACACGCTCAACGCCGCGACGATGCTCGGGCAGTCCAAGACCGTCCACCAGGCCGAGATCGACGCCGCCTGCGAGCTCATCGACTTCCTGCGCTTCAACGTGCAGTTCTACAGCGAGATCCTGGCCCAGCAGCCGATCAGCTCGCCCGGCGTGTGGAACCGGGCGGACTACCGGCCGCTCGAGGGCTTCGTGCTGGCGATGACGCCGTTCAACTTCACCGCCATCGCCGGCAACCTGCCGACCGCGCCCGCTCTCGTCGGCAACACCGTCGTGTGGAAGCCGTCGGAGAAGCAGGCGTTCGCGGCCCACTTCACGATGCAGGTCCTGCAGGAGGCCGGGCTGCCCGACGGGGTCATCAACCTCGTCCACGGCGACGGTGCCGAGATCTCCGAGGCGTGCTTCGACCACCCGGTGTTCGCCGGCCTGCACTTCACCGGCTCGCTGCAGGTGTTCCGCGGCCTCTGGGGCCAGATCGGCAAGCGCATCAACACCTACCGGACGTTCCCGCGGATCGTGGGCGAGACCGGCGGCAAGGACTTCGTCATCGCGCACAGCTCGGCCGACGTCGAGCAGCTGAAGACCGCGCTCGTCCGGGGCGCGTTCGAGTACCAGGGCCAGAAGTGCTCGGCGGCGTCCCGCGCCTACATCGCCCGGAGCGTCTGGGACGAGCTCGAGGCGCCGCTCGTCGCCACCACCGGGGCGCTGCCGATGGGTGACACGGCCGACTTCAAGAACTTCATGGGCGCGGTGATCGACGAGACCGCCTTCCGCCGGCACGCACAGGCGATCGAGATGGCCCGGGCCGACGACGCCACCGACGTGATCGCCGGCGGCGGGACCGACGACCGCGACGGGTGGTTCGTCGAGCCGACGATCGTGCTCTCGAGCGACCCGCACCACCACCTGATGGAGACCGAGCTGTTCGGGCCGATCCTCACCGTCCACGTCTACGACGACGAGGACTGGCAGCACACCCTCGACCTCGTCGACGCGACCTCGCCGTACGCGCTGACCGGGTCGGTGTTCGCCACCGACCGCTCGGCGGTGGACCAGGCCCAGCACCGGCTCCGCAACGCCGCCGGGAACTTCTACGTCAACGACAAGCCCACCGGTGCGGTCGTGGGGCAGCAGCCGTTCGGCGGCGCGCGGGCGTCGGGTACCAACGACAAGGCCGGATCGGCCCAGAACCTGTTCCGGTGGCTGTCGACGCGCGCCATCAAGGAGGCGCTCAACCCGCCGACGGACCACACCTACCCGCACATGTGGGAGAGCTGACGCCTCAGGTGCCGCCGACGGGCGAGCCGATCACGGTCCAGCCCAACACGCCGCTGGCGACGTCCGCGTCGCCGACCGGCGTGAAGCCGTCGTCGGTGATCTGGAACTGGAGGAGCCCCTTGGCGTGGGCGCTGCGGCGCATCTTGAGGATGGTCAACACGCGCCCGAGCTCCGACCCGCGCTCCATGTACCGCAGCACGAGCACGTCGTGGAACAGGTACGACAGCGAGTCGAGACGGTCCGACGCACCCAGGGTCGACATCTCGTAGGTGAACAGCGTCGACGCGCCGTCGACCCGCAACGTCGAGGTGAGCGCCCACAGGTAGCTCGGGAACCGGCCGGCGGTCTTGGCCGGCCCGAGGAGCTCGCCGAGGCTGTCGATCACGACGCGGGTCGGCCGGAACTCGTCGACGACCCGGCGCACGTCGACGCCGAACGCGTCGATCTCGAGCTCGATCGGCGGGACGTGCATGATCCGCAGCTGACCGTTGTCGATGTAGGTGTCGAAGTCGAGTCCGAAGCTCACGGCCTTGCTCCGGAGCTCGGTCGTGGTCTCCTCGAGGCTCACGAACAGGCACGACTCGCCGCGGGCGAGACCGGTCGCGATCCAGTGACTCGACAGCGCGGTCTTGCCGACACCGGACGGGCCCATCGCGAGGATCGCGTCGCCGGCGGGGATGCCACCCTCCATCATGCCGTCGACCTCGGGCAGGCCGAAGCCCTGGCGCTCGGCCTGGAGCTCCCCCGCGGGACGCAGCGCCGTGGTCTCGAGACGCGGGAAGAGGTCGTAGCCGCGGGAGCTGATCTCGAAGGTGTGCTGGCCGGTGAGGTAGTCGCTCCCGCGCATCTTGACGACCCGGAGCCACCGGCGGTCCATCGGCCCCTGGGACTCGGTGGCCACCTGGATGATCCCGTCGGCGACCGCGAACTCCGGCGCCTGCTCCAGCTCCTCGGGGGTGTACTCGCCGACCAGCATCAGGATCGCCCCGGTGTGTGCGACCCGGCTGGCCAAGGAGAAGATCGACTCGCGGAGCCGCTGCTCGTCGGTGAAGTGGTGGAGCGCCTTGCTGGAGTCGATGACGACGAGCGACGGCGACTTGTCGAACGCCGACTCGACGACCTCCTCCATCACGGCGGCGAGGCCGCGCTGGCCGCCCGCGACGCCCTGGGCGAGCTCGGTGAGGTGGAGGTAGCTGACGCGCTGGCCGAGCGCGTCGCGCTGGAAGAACTCGAACGGCTCGAGGTGACGGATGAGCTTGGCGTGCGGCTCCGACAGCGTGGTGTAGTAGCGGGCCGGGTGCTCCGGCGTGGCGATGTGGAACGCGATCTGCTGGGCGAGGATGGTCTTGCCGGTGCCGGGGGGGCCGGCGAGGACGATCATCGACCCCGAGGGCAGCCCGCCACCGAGGATCCGGTCGAGCTCGGCGAGCCCGGTGCTCTGACGTTCCACGTTCAGCTCCTTGCCGTCAGTCGCGCGACCGCCTCGGCGATCTCCGGGCCTCCGTACGGCTTCGAGAAGACCTCGTCCGCGCCCGACTCCCGATCCGGGTTGTCGGACCACATGATGACGGGCACGTGCCCTCCCCCCGCACGGCCACGGAGCTCGGCGATGAGTCCGGCCCCGTCGAGCACCGGCATCGAGGTGTCGGTGATGACGACGTCGATGTCGCCTCCGCCGAGCGCGTCGAGCGCGACGCGACCGTTGGGTGCCTCGACCACCTCGTGGCCGCACCGCTCGAGCAGCTTCCGCAGGAGGAAGCGCAGGTCGGGTTCGTCGTCGACGACGAGGACCCTCGCCACCTGCACCTCCTGTCCGTGCTCGACCCGGCCGGACTCCGCCGCCGGCCGACGGGACGCTACCCGTTCGGGTCCCCGGCCACGGGGCGTACGGACGGTCACCCTGCGACCGCCGCGAGGAACGCCGCGCGGTCCTCGGGCTCGAACGTGAAGCTCGTGTAGAGGCTCGCGCGGTCCACCACGTCGCCGTAGCGCTCCGAGATCTCCGCGGCGAGCTCGTGCGGCTCCGCTACGACCGCGAAGGTGCGCAGGACCTCGTCGTCGACGAGCCCCGCCATCGTCTCCCACTCGCCCTGCCGGGACAGCCGCGTCAGCTCCTCGCCGAGGTCCGCCCACCCGTGCAGCTCGAGGACGCGCCGGTAGGCCGGCGTCGAGCCGTAGAACGCCAGCTGGCTCCGGACGAACCGGTCCGCGGCAGCCCACTGCGCCTCGTCGTAGCCGCTCACGACGAAGACGCCGAGGTTCACGCCGACCTCCGACGGGTCGCGACCGGCGGCCCGCGCCCCCTCCGCCACCGCCGGCACGGTCACCTCGCGGAGGTAGCGCTCGGTGGTGAACGCGTGCGCGAGGACGGCGTCGCAGACCTCGCCGGCGACCCGGGTCATGAGCGGGCCGACCGCGGCGAGGTGGACCTCGGGTGGGCCGTACGGGTTCTCGCCGGGCGAGAAGAACGGGGTCATCAGCGTGTGCTGGTAGTGCTCGCCACGGAAGTCGAGCGGCGTCCCGTCGTGCCAGGCGGCCCAGATCGCCCGCATCGCGGCGACGAACTCGCGCATCCGGGCCGCAGGGTCCGACCACGGCATCGAGAAGCGACGGGTGACGTGGGGCTTGATCTGCGAGCCGAGGCCGAGCACGAACCGCCCCTCGGACAGGAGCTGCAGGTCGTTGGCGGAGTAGGCCACGTCCATGGGGTTGCGCGAGAACGCCACCGCGATCCCGGTCCCGAGCTGGATGCGCGTGGTCGCGGTCGCGGCGAGCGTCATCGCGACGAACGGGTCGTGGGCGATCTCGGCCGCGAACCAGCCGGCGTAGCCGTCCGCCTCGGCCGCGCGGGCCGCGTCGGCGACCGTGCGCGGCGAGCTGTCGAAGGAGAGGGTGTCGATGCGCATCGGGTCGCTCCCGCGGTCCGTCGGGCGTTCGGGGGGTTCGGGGTCGGACGATCCCGCGTGGCGGGACGGACCTCAGCCGATGGCGGCTCGGCCGGCGAGCTCGCGGTCCTGTGGCAGGACCTGGAGGCGCAGCTGCCCGCGCGCGACCACCTTGCCGTCCTCGGCCCGGGTGATCACGACGTGCCACAGCTGCTGGCTCCGGCCCACGTGGATCGCCTCGGCCACCGCGTCCACCCGGCCGGTGCGGTGGGCGCGGAGGAAGTCGGTCTGGTTGCTGACCCCGACGACCACGTTGCCGTCGGGCATCGCCAGGGCGGCGCCTCCGACGGAGCCGAGCGTCTCGACGATGGCCGCGTACACCCCACCGTGCACGATCCCGTAGGGCTGCTGGTGCTGCGGACCGCAGTCGAGGTGCGCGGTGACCCGCCCCTGCCCGACCTCGTCGAGCTGCAGGCCGAGCGCGTCGACGAAGCCGCCGTCGCCCATCGCCTCGAACCGGTCCCGCGTCTGCTGGTCCACCTGCGCTCCTCGCGTCTCGTACCCCGTCTCGTGCCCCGGGGGTGGGTCACGCTAGCGCCGCCCGGCTTCGCGACGGGTGGCCGCGTGTGGTGTGATGGCGGCCCGCCGACCGAGCACCGAGGCAGACACGATGGCCGATCCCCGCCACAAGAGCCGCGACGTCACCGAGGGCTACGAGCGCGCGCCGGCACGGGCGATGCTCCGCGCCATCGGGATGGGCGACGAGGACTTCAGCAAGCCCCAGGTGGGCGTCGCGTCGTCGTGGAACGAGGTGACGCCGTGCAACCTGCCGCTCGACCGGCTCGCGAAGCAGGCCAAGCTCGGCGTGGCCGAGGCCGGCGGCTTCCCCATCGAGTTCGTCACGATCGCGGTCTCCGACGGCATCTCGATGGGACACGAGGGGATGCGCGCCTCGCTCGTCTCGCGTGAGGTCATCGCCGACTCGGTCGAGACCGTGATGCACGCGGAGCGCTTCGACGGGATGGTCACCTTCGCCGGCTGTGACAAGTCGCTGCCGGGGATGGTGATGGCCGCGGTGCGGATGGACCTGCCGAGCGTGTTCCTCTACGGGGGGTCGATCGAGCCCGGCCGGCTGCACGGCCGCGACATCCAGATCCAGGACGTGTTCGAGGCGGTCGGGGCGCGTGGCCGCGGCACCATCTCCGCCGACGAGCTCGACGCGATCGAGCGCAACGCCTGCCCCGGCGAGGGGTCCTGCGGCGGCATGTTCACGGCCAACACGATGGCGTCGGCGATCGAGGCGCTGGGCCTGTGCCTGCCGGGATCGGCGTCGCCGGCGGCTCCCGACCCGCGCCGGGACGAGTTCGCGCGACGCTCCGGGGCTGCGGTCGTCGAGCTGCTGAACCGCGGCATCAGCGCCCGCGACATCGTCACCCGCGAGGCGATCGAGAACGCCGTCGCGGTCGTGATGGCCGTCGGCGGGTCCACCAACGCGGTGCTGCACCTCCTCGCGATCGCCCGCGAGGCCGAGGTCGAGTTCACCATCGACGACTTCGAGGCGGTCGGACGGCGCGTGCCGCACATCGCCGACACCAAGCCGGGCGGGCGCTACCTGATGGCCGACCTCGACCGCGTCGGTGGCGTGCCGGTCGTCATGAAGGAGCTCCTCGACGCGGGCCTCCTGCACGGCGACTGCCTCACCGTGACCGGTCGCACCGTCGCCGAGAACCTCGCCGAGATGGACATCCCCGCCCCCGACGGCGAGGTCGTCCACCCGCTGTCCGCGCCGATCCACCCCGGCGGCGGCCTCGCGATCCTCAAGGGCTCGCTCGCCCCCGAGGGCGCGGTCGTCAAGGTCGCCGGCATCCCCCCCGAGAAGCACAACTTCTCCGGTCCCGCCCGCGTGTTCGACGGCGAGCAGGGAGCGATGGAGGCGGTCCTCACCGGACAGGTCCAGGCCGGGGACGTCATCGTCATCCGGTGGGAGGGGCCGAAGGGCGGCCCCGGGATGCGGGAGATGCTCGCGACCACCGCCGCCGTCAAGGGTGCCGGCCTCGGCGACGAGGTCGCGCTCATCACCGACGGCCGCTTCTCGGGCGCCACGCACGGGTTCTCGATCGGGCACGTCGCCCCCGAGGCGGCCGACGGCGGACCCATCGCCTACATCCGGGACGGCGACACCATCACGATCGACGTGGCGGGCCGGCGTCTCGACCTCGACGTCGACGAGGACGAGCTCGCCCGCCGGCGCGCGGAGCACGTCGCACCCGAGCCGCGCTACCGCCGTGGCGTGCTCGCGAAGTACGCCCGCACGGTCGGCTCGGCCTCGACCGGCGCGACGACGAGCGTCTGATGCAGTTCGCCGAGCTCCGGTTCGTGTGCCAGGAAGCGGCGCTCGACCTCGTCCGCAGCCGCCCGCGGCCGCTCCCGCCGACGGTGGTGCTGCCGGGGCCGGAGCGGACCGCGCTCGTCAACATCCCCGACTTCCCCGACGACGACGAGGCGCGTCACGCCGTCCTGGCCGAGATCGCCGACGCCCGCATCAGCGCCGCCGGGGTGCCCGCCTGGGGGTTCGTGGCCGAGGCCGAGGTGGCTGCCCGCGACGCGGTGGTCGTCGTCTTCGGGGCGCGCCGGCACGCCCCGCACCTCACGGCGGCGTTCTTCGGTGACGACGGCGGGCTGGTCGAGTTCGTCCCTGACGAGGAGCTCGACCCGACGGCGATGCCGTTCCTCCACCCGCTGCAGCACGCGGTGGACGCGCTGCCGGCGCTGGAGCAGCCGCCCGGGCCCGACGACGCGAGCGGCGGGTTGCCGATCATCGGCTGACGTCGTCGTCCCCGTCGGCCGCGACGACGCCGGCGTCGATCGCCGCCTCCCGGTAGGCGGCCGCGAGCGAGTCGACCGTGTCGTGGGCGTTGAGCCCGCTGGGGTTGCCGAGGAGGTGGACCACCGCGCCCTCGAAGCGCTCGGCCTGACGTCCCCGGACGGCGCCCGGCTGGCCGAACGCGGTCCGGTAGGCCGAGATCCCCACGACCGCCAACACCCGCGGGCGCCACGCCCGGACCCGCCGGCGGAGGGCGGCCGCGCCGGCGCGGAGCTCCTCGTCGGTGAGCTCGTCCGCGCGGCTCGTGGCGCGTGGAGCGATGTTGGTGATCCCGACCCCACGGTCGAGGAGGTGCGCGACGTCCGCCGGTGGGAGCCCGCCGGCGTGGTCGAGCAGACGGTCGGTGATGCCGGCGCCGTGGAGCGCCTTGTAGAACCGGTTGCCGGGGTGGGCGAAGTGGGTCCCCGTGGCCGCGGTCATGAGCGACGGGTTGATCCCGACGAACAGCAGCCGCAGCTCGTCGGGGACGAGGTCGGCGACGGTCGCGTCGCGGTAGGCCTCGAGCTCGGCGCGGCTGAACCCCACGGTCAGGGACGGATGCGGTCGGTCTCGATGGCGATGAAGGTCGCCCGCGCCCGCGCCACGACCTCGCCGTCGGCGTAGGCCTCGCCCTCGGTGTAGATCTTGCGGCCGTCACGCCCGACGACCCGCCCGCGGAACTCCAGGGGCTGGCCGATCGGCGTGGCGGCCTCGTAGCGCACCGTCAGCTCGCCGGTGAAGCCCGGCTGCTCGAGGAAACCGAGCAGGTAGCCGAGGATGTCGTCGAAGATGGCCGACACGATCCCGCCGTGGGAGCGCCCGGGAGCGCCCTCGAACGCCGGCCCCAGGGTGACCGCGGCGACGGCATCGTCACCCTCCCGGTGTGCCTGGATCGCGATCCCCATCGGGTTCCAGGAGCCCGACACGAAGCACTCGTCGAAGTGGCTGATGCGCTCGCCGTCGCCCACGGGGCTCTCGAACATCCGCCGCTTGAGCTCGAGCAGATCGCGCTGTCGCGGCGGGGCGGCCTCCAGGTCCTCGGCGACCCGTGCCGCGGCACGCGCCACCCGGTCGAGGAGCTCGGGGTCCGCCTCGTGGCCCATGAGGGCGTGGCCGAGCCGTCGCAGCGCGGCGGCCGCGTCGGCGCGCGAGACGCTGTGTTCGGTGGCGGGTGCGGACACGGCTGGAGGGCTCCTCGCGCGGGAGCAGGTGAGGCTAGTGGTCGTGGCACGTCCGGGCGGACAGGGAGCCGCGTGCGGGGCTCGCGTAGGTTCCGCGGCGACCACGCCCCCGACGACCGCCGAGGCCGATGATGTCCGAGCCCGATCTCCCCGTCCCCGAGCCCACCGAGGAGGACGAGCAGCGTGCCCTGGAGTTCATCCGGGTCAAGGAGGACACATCGCTCAAGGGCAAGCCCGAGGGCGACCAGCGCTGCGACAACTGCCACTTCTACCTCGAGCGCGACGAGGACATCAGCTACTGCTGGCACGACCAGCTCGAGATCATGGTCGGCGACGCCTGGTGGTGTGACCGCTGGGCCGAGGTCGGCGAGCCCGACGAGGAGCCGAGCGACGAGGACCGCCAGACGGGGATGAAGCTCAAGTTCCAGCTGGTCGAGGACCAGCAGTGGGTGAACCAGCCCAAGTTCGGCGAGCAGTGCGACGGGTGCCTGTTCTACCTCAACCCGGACGACTCGGTGTCCTACTGCTGGCACCCGAAGCTCCGCGTCGGCGTGGGCTTCGACCACTGGTGCCAGTGGTGGGAGGAGGCTCCGTCCGCCTGACCTCCCCCGCCACCGGGGGTGCCCCGGACGGCGGGCGTGAGCTCCGACGATCAGGCGTCGGCGTCGCCGTCTGCGAGGTCGGGCGTCTCGGGGGCGAGGACCTCGACGTCGCCGGCGCGGCGGCCTTCCAGCGTCAGGACCCGCAGCTGCCAGCCCGAGGCGGTCCGCACGAGGTCGCCGCGGCGGAGGAGCCGGCCGAGCTGCTCGGTGAGCCAGCCGCTCACGGTCTCGGCCTCGCTGTCGGGTAGCCGCAGTCCGGTGAGGCGTTCGAGCTCGTCGTGACGCAGCGTCCCGTCGATCACCCACACGCGCTCGTCGGCGCGCTCCGCCTCGGGCTCGCCGGCGTCGAACTCGTCCTCGATCTCGCCGACGAGCTCCTCGATCACGTCCTCGAGGCTGATCACGCCGGCGGTGCCACCGAACTCGTCGACGACGAGGACCGCGTGGGACCGGTCGCCCCGCATGTCGTGGAGGAGGTGTTCGAGGTCGCGGCTCTCCGGGACGGCGGGGATCGGTCGTAGGAGGTCGGCGACGGTACGGCCCTCGAGCTCGGCGTCCTCGGCGATCAGCACGTCCTTCACGTGCACCAGGCCGACGATGTCGTCGATGTCGTCGTGGAACACCGGGAAGCGCGTGAAGCCCGTCTCGGCCGCCCGCTCCAGCACCTCCTGCGGCGTGGCGGTGTCGGGGAGCGCCACCAGGTCGACCCGCGGCGTCATGGCGGCCTCGGCGTCGATGTCGGACATGCGCAGGGCGGCGGTCATGACCCGGGCGTCCTGGGGTTCGACGGTGCCGTGGCGGCGCGACTCGCGCAGCGCCAGCACCAGCTCGTCGGGGGTGTGGACGAGCTTCAGCTCGTCGACCGGATCGACACCGACCAGCCGCACCAGCCCGTTCGCGGAGGCGTTCAGCACGACGATCAGAGGCCGCAGCACCCACACGAAGACCCGGAAGGTCCGGGCGAGCCGGAGCGAGACCTCCTCCGCCTGGGCCAGGGCGAGGTTCTTCGGCGCCATCTCGCCGACGACCATGTGGAGGAACACCACGAGCGACAGCGCGAGGCCGAAGGCGAGCGGTGCCACCGCACCCTCGGGGAGGCCGGTCGCCCCGAGCCACCCCCCGAACAGGGCGGCCACGGCCGGCTCGGCCACCGCACCGAGCCCCAGCGAGGCCATCGTGATCCCGAGCTGCGCGCCGGAGAAGGTGATCGACAGCTCGCGCAGGGCACGCAGCGCCGTGCGCGCCCGCGGGTCGCCCTCCTCGGCGCGCTCCTCGATGCGCGCCCGCCGGGCGGCGAGGAGCGCGATCTCGACGGCGACGAAGAACCCGTTCGCGGCGAGCAGGAACAGGCCCACGGTGACCGCGACCCAGGAGAACTCCCCGTGGACGGCAGCGGTGGCCTCGCTCGCGAGCCAGACGCCGGTCACGGTGCGACCTCCGGCGCGGCGGGGCGGGGCAGACGACGGATCCGGAGCTCGGCGACACGGACGCCCTCGACGCGGGTGACGGTGAGCTCCCAGCCGTCGTGCTCGACCGACTCGCCCTCGGCGGGGATGTGGCCGAGCCGTTCGATGACGAACCCGGCGACGGTCTCGTAGTCGCCCTCCGGCAGCTCGAGGCCGATGACCTCGTCGGTCCGGTCGGCGCGCAGCGTGCCGGCCACGGTGAAGCGCCCCGCGCCGATGCGCCGCACGCGCGCCACGTCCCGGTCGAACTCGTCCTCGATCTCGCCGACGAGCTCCTCGACGAGGTCCTCGACGGTGACGATCCCGGCGACGCCGCCGTACTCGTCGACCACGATGGCGAAGGTGCGGCGCTCGCGACGGAACTGGCTGAGCAGGCGCCGGATGAGGTCGGACTCGGGGACGACCATCGGCTCGGTCAGGAGCTCCGACACCGTCGTCGAGGAGCGGTCCTCGGGGGCCACCTGGAGCAGGTCCTTGATGTGGACGCTGCCGAGGACGTCGTCGTCGGAGTCACCTCGCACGGGGAAGCGCGAGTGGCCGGTCGTGCGGGCGGCGACGCGCAGGTCGTCCAGGCTGGCGTCGGCGGGGAGCCAGCTGACATCGGGTCGCGGGACCATGACCTCGCTGATGCGGGTGTCGCCGAGTTCGACCGCACGGCGCAGCAACGACGCCTGCTCCTCCGACAGCGCGCCCTCCTCGCCCGAGGCGGAGATGATCCGCGACAGCTCGTCGAGGGAGTGGCCGGCCAGGAGCTCGTCGTGGATGTCGATGTTGAACAGCGTCCGCGACACCCACGCCGCGGACCGGTCGAACACGCGGATGATGGGGCCGAAGACGACCCCGAACGCACGCATGAACCCGGCGAGGGCGAGGGCGACCGGTTCGGGCTCGGCGATGGCGAGGTTCTTCGGCGCCAGCTCACCGAGCAGCATCTGGAGCACGGTCGACACGAGGAAGGCGATCGCGATCGTGACCCCGGTGACCGAACCGGCCGGGAGGCCGACCGCGTCCACCACGGGCGCGATGAGTCCACCGATGGCGTCCTCGGCCAGGAAGCCGACGACGAGCGAGCTCGCCGTGATGCCGAACTGTGCGGCCGACAGCATGAACGACAGGTTCTGGAGCTCGCGCAGCGCCGTCCGGGCACGGCGGTCGCCCTCGGCTGCACGATCCTCGATGCCGCCGCGCTTGACCGACACGAGCGAGAACTCGGCCGCGACGAACAGCCCGTTGGCCGCGATCAGGACCGCCACCAGGACCAGCGAGAGCCCGACGTTCACGCGCGCATCACGCGGCCGTCGGGCCGCCTTCGGTGGGGATCGTCGTCGCTGTGCACGCGGGGAGACTACCGACCCCGGCACCGTGCGGGACCCGCGAGGACCCCGCCGTCGGCGCTGCGGACCGCCGTCAGCCGGTGACGAACCGGATGGCGCAGGTGACCCGCTCGACGTCCGGGAGGCGGACCTCGACGTCGCCGGCGGTGGCGAGGTCGACGCGCGCCCCGGCGGCGACGGTCACGTCGATGTCGGTCCGCGTGGTCGCCGCCACCACGTCGTCGACGAGGAGATCGACGACGACGGTCCCGCGGGCACGGATGTCGCGGTCACCGTCTGCTTCGAGCCAGCCGAGGCACCGGGCGTCGCGCGGGTCGCGGTCGTCGTGGTCGGCCGCGCCGAGGTCGACGAGCGTCACGCGCAGCGGCTCGCTGCCCTCACGCGTCACCGGTGGGGCGGCGCTGGCCTCGCCCCAGACGTACCGGCTACCGCCCTGGCCGTCGGGCTCCTCCTCGCGGAACCACACGATGTAGCTGTGACCGTCGCGGCTCGTGAGCCCCACCGGTGTGGGGGTCGGCGACGGGGTCGGCGACGGCGTCGCGGTCGGACTCGGGGTCGGGGTCGCGCTCGGTGTCGGGGTCGGACGCTGGGTCGCGCTCGGGGTCGGACGCGGTCGCGAGGCGGGTGGGGTGGTGGCCGGAGCCGACGTCGCGGTCGGATCGGGCGAGAGGTCCGGGTCCGGCCCGGTGGTCGGGCTCGTCGTGGTGACCGACGGCTCCTCGACGGGAGCCGGGGATCCGGTGGTGGGCTCCGGCGCCGGGTCCTCGGTGGGCTCGAAGGTCGCCACGTCGGTGCCGTCGCGCTCGACCTGGATGCCGAGCACCTCCGGGTCGTCGTCCGCCGGCGACGAGCAGGCGGTCGCGAGGGCGAGCAGGAGCAGGAACACCAGGGGCGCGGACACCCGGGGCACACCCCGGCGCCGAACGCGCCCTCCGCGTCCCGTCGAGCGGCGCATCGTCGCTCCCCTGTCGTCGGCGAACCCACCCGGGTCCGACGCAGACGGTACCGCGGGCAGGGGCCCGATCCGGGTCACTCCGACGCGGTGTGCGTTCCCGTGGAGGTCGGGAGCAGCGCCCTCGCGTGCGTCGGGAAGTCGAAGCCGGGGTCGATGAAGCTCGTGATCGCGAAGCCCGTGAGCGCCGCCAGGATCGCCTCGGCCCGCGCCTCCGCGTCCGCCGGCGTGAGCTCCGCGTGCTCACGCACGCACGCGTCGCGGAACCGCTCGACCCGGCGTCGGTGGCTGCGGGCGACACGGCGTGCCATGCGCTCGTCGGTGAGCCCGGAGGCGGCGAGCTGGAGGTAGATGCGCGCGATCCCGGACTGGTCGCCGGTCATGAACTCGACGAAGGCGTCCACCAGGTCGGACAGCCGTTCCCGGCCGAGCCCGGACGGGTCCGGGTCGACCGCGGTGATGGCCTCACGCACGACCTCGAGGACCGCCTCCTCCTTGGTCTCGAAGAGGTTGTAGAAGCTGCCGGCACCCACGCCGGCGCGGTCGGTGATGGCCTTGAGCGTCACGCCCTCGATGCCGACCTCGCCCAGCAGGTCGCGTGTCGCGCTGAGGATGCGCTCGCGCGTCTCGAGACCCACGCGGTAGCGCGCCACGGCCGACCTCCCTCGTCGTCGCTCGCCCGGTCACCCCGGGCCTCCCGTCCCACGGCCGCCGGGTCGGGGTGAGCCGGACGGCCACCCCCCGACGGACGGGCCGCGGGTTTTGCATTCCTTGAGTGGACACTACAAGATGTGTCGTGCACTCCAATATAGAGCATCTGCTCCACTTCGAGGACGTGCAGGGCTGGGACGACCGGCCAGGTCGCCCGCACCGACGTCGGAACGCGAGGACAACGCCGTGAGCCACTACAAGAGCAACCTCCGGGACATCCGGTTCAACCTCTTCGAGGTGATGAACGCCCAGGAGTACATGGGCACGGGCCCGTTCGAGGCGATGGACCCCGACACCGCCTCGATGCTCCTCGGCGAGGTCGACCGCTTCTCCCGCGACTCGATCTGGGCCGACTCGTTCGTCGACACCGACCGCACGCCGCTGCAGCTGTCCGACGACGGCGACATCACCGTGCCGGAGTCGCTGCACCAGGCGCTGCAGGCCTACTACGACGCGGGCTGGCACACGCTGCCCCTGCCGGCCCACCTCGGCGGCTACGGCGCACCTCCGTCGATCCGCTGGGCGACCACCGAGATGTTCGCCGGCGGCCACGCGACCGCGTCGCTGTGGCCCATCGGCGCGCTCATGTCGATGATCGTCGACCGCATCGGCACCGCCGGCCAGAAGGAGCGCTTCGCCCGCGCCATGGTCGAGAAGCGCTGGGGCGGCACGATGGTGCTGACCGAGCCCGACGCCGGCTCCGACGTCGGCGCCGGCGTGACGAAGGCCACGGAGGTCGAGACGAACGGGCCGGACGACCTGGGCTCGATCTACCACATCGAGGGGATCAAGCGGTTCATCACCTCGGCGGACTACCAGGGCCACGACAACACCGTGCACCTCGTCCTGGCGCGCCCCGAGGGGGCCGAGCCCGGCACCAAGGGCCTGTCGCTGTTCATCGTCCCCAAGTACCTCGTGAACGAGGACGGCTCGCTGGGCGAGCGCAACGGGGTCCGGGTGAGCAACATCGAGAAGAAGATGGGCATCAAGGGCTCCGCCACGTGCGAGCTCACGATGGGCGACAGAGAGCCCTGCGTCGGCTACCTCGCCGGCGACGTCCACGACGGCATCGCCCAGATGTTCCAGGTCATCGAGTACGCCCGCATGATGGTCGGCACGAAGGCCATGGCGACCCTGTCGACCGGCTACCTGAACGCGCTCGAGTACGCCAAGATCCGCGTCCAGGGCCCCGACATGACGCGCATGACCGACAAGACCGCGCCGAAGGTCGAGATCATCGACCACCCGGACGTGCGCCGGCTGCTGATGGAGCAGAAGGCCCACGCCGAGGGGATGCGGGCGCTCGTGATGTTCACCGGCTGGGTCCAGGACCAGGCCGAGCTCGCCGCCGGCGACGCCGACGAGCACGCGCAGTGGCTGAAGCGCGAGGACCTGCTGCTGCCGATGGTCAAGGGCTACTGCTCCGAGAAGGCCTACGAGCTGCTCTCGCAGTCGCTGCAGGTCTTCGGTGGCTCCGGCTTCACCCAGGACTACCCGATCGAGCAGTACATCCGCGATGCGAAGATCGACACCCTCTACGAGGGCACGACCGCGATCCAGTCGCTGGACCTGTTCTTCCGCAAGATCGCCCGCGACCAGGGGCAGACGCTGCTCTGGCTCGCGGAGCAGATCAAGGAGATGACCAAGTCCACCGGTGACGACGACACCTTCGCCTCCGAGCGCGAGCTCCTGGCCGAGGCGCTCGAGGACACCCAGACCCACCTCGGGACGCTCGTGGGCTACCTCATGACCTCGATGCAGGACGAGGGGGCCCGGGACGAGATCTACAAGACCGGCCTGCACTCGGTCGCGCTGCTCAACTCGCTCTCCGAGCTCACCATCGGCTGGTTGCTGCTGCGTCAGGCCGAGGTCGCCGCGGCGAAGCTCGACGACGCCGCCGGCGAGGACGCCGACTTCTACACCGGCAAGGTCGCCGCGGTGCGCTACTTCGCTCGCAACGTCCTGCCCAAGGCGAAGCTGCGCCGCGAGCTCGCCCAGCGCGAGGACAACGCGCTGATGGGGGTGCCGGTCTCGGCGTTCTAGCCCGACCCTTCCACGACACGACGGCCCGGGCCCCGACGCCCGGGCCGTCGCCATCTCGGGGCGGTCGTGCCGGGCGCGCCGCGACACCGGGGTCCGCCGGACGGTGTCCGCCGCGCGTTCGGCGCCACGGACGGACGGGTTACGACCGTCCGGCCACCGCTCCCCGTCCGGACCCGCTCCCGCGACCCAGGACAATGCCCGCATGGCTACCGACTCCCGCACCCCCTCCCGCCGTCCTGCCCCGCAGGACCCCACGACCGACGAGCGCCCCTGGTGGAAGCGCTGGTGGGTCGCCCTGCTGGCGCTCCCGGCCGCGGTCCTCGCCGTGGGCGGGCTGCTCCTGTTCTTCTTCCTGTTCGCCTCCGTGCCGCTGCCCGGCGACGTCGGGGCGGCGCCCACCGTGGTGCTCGACGCCGCGGGAGCCGAGATCGGGACCCTGAACGCCCAGGCGGCACGGCAGGACATCGGGCTGCAGCAGATCCCGGAGCACGCGCAGCAGGCGGTGCTGGCCGCGGAGGACCGGCGCTTCTACGACCACGGCGCGGTGTCGTTCGTCGGCATCGGCCGGGCGCTGTTCGCCAACGCCAAGGCCGGTGAGGTCACCCAGGGCGGGTCGACGATCACCCAGCAGTACGTCAAGAACGCGCTCGTCGGGGCGGACCAGACCTTCATGCGCAAGGCCAAGGAGGCCGCCCTGTCGGTCAAGCTCGAGCGCAAGTTCGGCAAGGACAAGATCCTCGAGATGTACATGAACACCATCTACTGGGGTCGGGGTGCCTACGGGATCGAGGCCGCGGCACAGACCTACTTCGGCAAGCCCGCTGCCGAGCTGTCCCTGAACGAGTCGGCGACGCTGGCCGGCATCATCCAGTCCCCCGAGGCGCTGGACCCCGCCGACGGGACCGACGTCCGCGAGCGCACCGACGCCCGCCGCACCTACGTCCTCGACGGGATGCTCGAGGAGGGCTGGATCGACCAGGCCACCCACGACGAGGTCCTCGCCGCCGGGGTCCCCGAGACCACGAGCCGTCAGTCGGTCGAGTTCGGCGAGGCCGCCTACTACCTCGACGCGGTCCGCCGCGAGCTCGCCGCCGAGCTCGGCGAGAAGGAGGTCTACACCGGCCTCACCGTCTACACCGAGCTCGACCTCGACTTCCAGCGCGCCGCCGAGGCGACGCTCAAGGAGGCGCTCGCCGACCAGCCGTTCACCGGCGCCATCGTGAGCGTCGACCCGCGCAACGGCGGGGTCCGCGCGCTCGTCGGTGGTCCCGACTTCGCCACCCAGCAGTTCAACACCGCGGTGCGCTCGGCCCGGCAGGTCGGCTCCTCGTTCAAGCCCATCACCCTGTCCGCGTTCGTCGCCGACGGCTACTCCCCCGAGTCGCGCTTCGAGGCGCCTGCCTCGATCGCGGTCCCGGACGGCAACGGTGGCGAGACCGAGGTCTTCAACTACGACCGTGAGGACCACGGGGTCGAGACCCTCTACGAGGCCACACGCCGCTCCACCAACACCGTCTACGTCCAGGTCCAGGAGGCCATCGGGGCGCAGAAGGTCGTCGACGCCGGCGAGGCGCTGGGCCTGCCCACGACCCGTGGCGACGACGAGAGCGTCATGCCCACCGTCCCGTCGCTCACCCTGGGCGTGGCGTCGTTCACCCCGTTCGAGATGGCGTCGGCCTACGCCACGCTCGCCTCGGGCGGCGTCCGCACGACCCCGCACCTCGTCACCAAGGTCGAGGACTCGACCGGCGAGGTCGTCTACGAGGTCGAGCTCGAGCAGGAGGCGACGATGGAGGCCAACGACGCCTACATCGTCACCGACGCCCTCCGCGGCGTGATCGAGAACGGCACCGGCACGAACGCGGCGATCGGTCGTCCCGCCGCCGGCAAGACCGGGACCACCAACGACTACACCAACGCCTGGTTCACCGGCTACGTCCCGCAGCTGTCGACCGCCGTGTGGATCGGCAACATGGACAACAGCCCGCTCGAGGGCAAGATCACGGGCGGGTCGGTGCCCGCGACCATCTGGTCGACCTACATGTCGGCCGCGCTCGAGAAGGTCGACGTGGAGGACTTCCCCGCGCCCGACCTGTCGACCAAGGAGATCCTGAACGAGCGGCCGGAGCCGGCCCCCTCGCCCACCCCGTCCCCCACCGAGACCGCCTCGCCCTGCCCGCAGCCGACCGGCAGCGAGGGCGGCGGTGGCGTCGGGGACGTCGTCGGCGAGGTCGTCGGTGGCGATCAGCCGGCCGAGGGCGAGCCGTGCCCGCCGGTCGGGTCGCCGTCCCCGAGCCCGTCCCCGAGCCCGTCGCCGAGTCCGTCGCCCACGTCCTCACCCAGCCCGTCGACGGAGCCGTCACCGACCGCCTCGCCGAGCCCGACCAGCGAGCCGTCACCGACGAGCGAGCCCACGGCGGAGCCGTCACCGACCTCGGGTGGCAAGAAGGGGGCCTCCGCCGACGGCTCGGGGAGCACCGAGCCGAGCCCGCAGCCCTCCCCCACCGGGTGACGCGCCCGTCGCCCGGTGGCGCCGCCTCGCCACCGGGCGTCGGCGGGGCCCGCCTCCTACAGTCGCGGGCCTCATGGTCGACACACCCGGTGTGACCGCACACCCGTTCCGTCCGCATTCGCCCGAGCGCTCCTGGGTGCTGGGTGGTGGTGTCGCGCTGTCGACCACCGCGACGGTGGGCACGGCGGTCGCGATCGACGGCCGCCACCCCGAGCTCGGCTGGGGCCTCGTCGCCATCTCGGTCGTGATCGCGGCGCTCGCGTTCACCCCGGCGGCGCGGCGGCTGTCCCGCCAGCCGGTGGGGTGGATCCTCCAGTACGGCTGGACGCTGATCGGGCTCGTCGCCATCGCCACGCTCGCGGTGCTGCTCGACATCGGCCCGCTCGGGATCGTGGGGCTCTACGGCATCGCCCTCGGCGGGGCCGCCGGCGCCTACCCCCGTCGCGGCGCGCTCCTCGTCGGCGCCTTCGCGGCCCTGACCGGCGCCGTCACGTGGGCCCTCACCGACCGGTCGACGCTCGAGACGGTGGTCGCGGCGGCGCTGATCACGCTGGTGCTCGGGGCGGGGATCCGCACGACCGATCGGTTGACACGGATGCTCCGGGCCGTGTCCGAGGAGGAGACGCGCGCGGCCCGGCGCAACGACCTCCTCGCGGTCGTGGGCCGCACCGTGAGCCTCGAGGTGGAGCAGGTGGCGCAGCAGGTGGTCGATGGTGCGGCGACGCTCGGCTTCGACCGCGCCGAGCTGCGGGTCCGCGACGACGGTGCGGAGCGCTCCATCGCCTCCCGACGATCCGATCCGGGCGCGGCACGCGTGGAGCCGCTCGCGGTCCCGGTGACCGGCGCCGGCGGGGTCCTCGGCACGCTCGTGGTCGCACGCACCGACGGCGTGGAACCGACGAGCGACGACGTGGCCGTGCTCGAGGTGCTGGCCCAACACGCGGGCCACGCGCTCGCCAACGCGTTCCGGTCGCGCGACGAGCAGGCCGTCATCGCGCGACTCCAGGAGCTCGACCGGCTGAAGCGCGAGCTCGTCTCCAACGTCTCGCACGACCTCCGCACGCCGTTGACCTCGCTCCGGGGGCTCGCGGAGACGCTGCAGCGCCGCGCGGACGTGCTGGACGCCACGACGGCCGCGACCCTGCTCCAACAGGTCGGCGCGAACGCCGAGCGCCTGGCAGGGATGGTCGACGGGCTGCTCGACTTCCGCACCGCCTCCGGGCTGCGCGAGGACGCCGTCACCGACCTCGCTCCCGCGGTGGAGCGCTGCGTCCGGCGGCTCGCACCGGTGCTCGCCGACCACCTCGTCGAGGTCGACGTCCCCACCGACCTGGCGGTCCGCTGCGACCCGACGCTCCTCGACCACGCGCTCGAGAACCTGCTCGGCAACGCGGCGAAGTACACCCCGCCGGGGACCCGCGTCCGCGTCCGTGCGCGTCTCGACGACCTCGCGGGCGAGGTCGAGGTCGGCCGTCGCCGACGACGGGCCCGGGATCGACCCCGACGACGTCCCCCGCCTGACCGAGCGCTACTTCCGCGGCCGCGGGGTCGGCGCCGAGCCGGGGACCGGCCTGGGGCTGGCCGTGCTGGAGGACCTGCTCCGGCGGCACGGCTCGCGGCTGCTCGTGCACTCCGAGGTCGAGGTCGGCAGCACGTTCTCGTTCCGTCTCCGCAGCGGGGAGGCGGGGAGCGAGGCCGAGGCGGAACGCCCGTGACCCCGACCAGACCCGTGAACCTGCACCCCGCAGCCGTCCGCGCGGCCGCCTCGGCGATGTCGGGCGTCGCGGCCCTCCTGGCGATGGTGGTGGCGGGTGGCAGGCTCCCGCTGTCGGTGCCGCTGCCGGTCTACCTGGGACTCGGTCTGCTGCTGGCCGCGGGGATGCTGACCGCGCGGCCCGGCCGCGCCGGCGACCTCGTCATCGTCGGCTCCGCGATCGTGGGGCTCTCGGTCCTGACGGTGTTCGCCGTCGACGTGTCGGAGGACGTGGCGCTGGCGGTGTGGTGGCCACTGTGGGCGATGCACGCGGCGACGACCGGCTACACGCTCTCCGGCTGGCCCCGGCTCGTCGCCGCGGCGGCCGGCGCTGTGAGCCTCGCGGCCGCGGTCGTGCTGGCCGCGACCGCCCCAGCCGAAGGGGCGCTCCACGTGGGGAGCTACCTGGTGTTCACCGGGTTGATCCTGGCGCTCGCCCGCCACCACGCCGACCTCGCCTCCGCCCAGCGCCGCACCGCCGAGGCCGTGGCCGCGCGCACGCGGCTCCTGTCGACGCTCGCCCGGATGAACACCCTCGAGATCGAGGACGTGGCCCGGACGGCGGTCCAGGGGCTCGCCGAGGCCGGCTACGCCGTCAGCACGTTCGGCGTCGTCGACCCGGCCACCGAGCTGGTGCACGCCATCGCGTCGGTCGGCTTCGCCCCCGACGACCTCGACCCGCCCCTCCGCCTCGACGAGGGGACCTCGGGGGCCGCCTTCCGCGCCGGGCACACGGTCGTCATCGAGGACTACGCGGCGTGGGAGGGGCGCATCGACGACCGCGAGCAGGTCGGTGGCGCCGTGGGGGTGCCGGTGCTGATCGACGGTCGGCCGGCGGCCGTGCTGCTCGGGGGCCGGGCCACGCCCGGCGCGCCGACGCCGGAGCAGCGGGAGGTGATCGAGATGCTGGCGGCCCAGGCGACGCGCGTGCTCGTCACCGCGCAGCAGTTCCGGGACCAGCAACGCAACGCCACCCGCCTGGCCGAGCTCGACGACCTGAAGGACGACTTCATCGCGACCGTCACCCACGAGCTGCGGACGCCGCTGACGGTCATCCTGGCCGTCGCCGAGACGCTCGTCGGCCGTGGCGCCCGCGTCCCGGGAACGCTGCGCGCCGACCTCCTCACGCGGCTCACGGGGCAGGCCGAACGGCTCGACCAGCTCATCGGGGCGCTCCTGTACCTGTCCCAGCTCGAGGCGGGGCGCATCCAGCCCCGGGTCGGCGGCAGCGACGCCGCCGAGCTGGTCGAGCTCGCGGTCGCGCGCGCGACGGCCCGCACCCGCCGCTCGGACCGGACCATCGCGCGCGAGGTCCCACCGGGCACCGAGGTCCGCTGCGACCCCGACCTCATCGTGCACGTCCTGGACCAGCTGGTGGCGAACGCGTTGGTGCACAACGCCGAGGGCACCGCCGTACGGGTCACCGTCACCGAGGCCCCCGACCGGGTCACGTTCGCGGTCGCGGACGACGGCACCGGCGTCGACCCGGAGGAGGCCCCGCACCTCACCCAGCGCTTCTTCCGCGGCGGCCCGTCGACCCGTCGCACCAGCAGCGGCCTCGGGCTCGGGCTCGCGACGGCGGAGCAGCTGCTGGCGATCCACGGCAGCCGGCTCGAGATCCGCTCCGAGCCCGACCGCGGGACCGTCGCCTCGTTCGCGCTCGCGACGTCGCCGGCCTCAGCTCCCGACGTCGGCGCGGGTCAGGCGACCGCGCCCGACGCGGTCAGCTCCTCGACCTCGAGGTCGTCGTAGCCGAGCTCGCCCAGCACCTCGACCGTGTGCTGCCCGTACCCCGGCGCGCCGCTCCGGACCTCGCCCGGGGTGCGGGAGAACCGTGGGGCCGGCGCCGGCTGCGGGTGGCCGTCGACGGTCACGAAGGCGTCGCGCGCGACGTTGTGCGGGTGCGCCGGCGCCTCGGTGAGCGAGAGCAACGGGGCGACGCAGGCGTCGGAGCCGGCGAACACCTCGCTCCAGTGGTCCCGGGTCGCGTCGGCGAAGATCCGGCGTGAACTCGGCGCGCATGGCGGGCCAGATGGTCTGGTCGTGCTGGGGCCAGGCGGCCGGGTCGAGCCCGAGCCGGTCGAGGAGCTCGGCGTAGAACTGCGGCTCGAGGGCACCGACCGCGACGAACTCGCCGTCGCTGGTGGCGTAGGTGTCGTAGAACGGCGCACCGCCGTCGAGGAGGTTGCTGCCCCGCTCGGTGGTCCAGGCACCCATCGCCAGCAGCCCGTGGACGAACGCGGTGAGCGAGGCGGCGCCGTCGACCATCGCGGCGTCGACGACCTGGCCGGTCCCGGACCGCTCCCGCTCGACGAGCGCCGCCAGGATGCCGATGGCGAGGTAGGTCCCGCCGCCGCCGAAGTCGGCGATGTAGTTGAGCGGCGGCGCCGGCGGCTCGCCGGGCCGTCCGGTCGGGTGGAGCGCGCCGGCGATGGCGGCGTAGTCGAGGTCGTGGCCGGCGGTCTGGGCCAGCGGGCCGTCCTGACCCCAGCCGGTCATGCGGGCGTAGACCACGCGAGCGTTCACGGCCGCACAGTCGTCGGGGCCGATCCCGAGCCGCTCGGCGACCCCGGGGCGGAACCCCTCCACGACGACGTCGGCGCCGGCCACGAGCCGGAGCACCACCTCACGGCCACGCTCGTCCTTGAGGTCGACCGCGATCGACCGGCGGTTGCGCGACAACCCGCGCATGGTCGCCTCCATGCCCGGTCCCCGGGTGACCGCGCTGGCGCGGTCCACCCGCACCACGTCGGCGCCGAGGTCGGCGAGGAGCATCACGCCGAACGGCGCGGGGCCGATGGCCGCGAGCTCCACGATGCGGATGCCGTCGAGCGGTCCGGGCACGGGGTTCCTCCGGGTGGGCGGGGACGTCGGGTGGGCGGTGGAACGAGCCGGTGGGCGTCAGCGCTGGCGCAGGTCGAGGGCGGCGCCGGTCTCGACGCCCTCGTCGAGCACGCGCCAGAGCTGACGCGCCACGGTGTCGGGGTCGCGGAGCTCACCGTCGGCGTGCAGCTGTCGGAAGCGCTCGACGGCGGGGAAGTCGCGCGGGTCGGTCGCACGGATGCCCGCCTGCATGGCGGTCGCCACCACGCCGGGTGCGATCGCGCAGACGGTCACGCCACCGCGCTGCCGCTGCTCCTCCCCGACCGCGCGGACCCACTGCTCGAGCGCGGCCTTGCCGGCGCAGTAGGCCGACCAGCCCGGGTAGGGCGTCGTCGCCGCCCCCGAGGACACGAGCACCAGCTCGCGACGCAGCTCGTCCCGGCCGCGGACCGCCGCGAGCACGGCGGCGCCGAACACCTGGCCTGCGGCGGAGTTCAGCAGCACGCTCGCCCGGTAGGCGTCGGCGTCGACCTCGCCGGCGAAGCCGATCGGCTCGAGCACCCCGGCGGCGTGCACGGCGGTGACGCGGTCGCCGGCGAAGGCGTCCACCTCCTCGGCGACCGCTGCGGCCACGGTCGGCCAGCTGGCCGGGTCGGACAGGTCGGCCGCGACGTGCCGGTCGGCGCCGGCCGCCCCGGACCGGCTCACGTCGACCACGCGGGTGCCCGCCGGCGCGGCCGCGACGAGCGCCGCACCGATGCCGGCCGAGCCGCCGGTGACGACGAGGAGCGTGGAGGGTGACATGGGCGGGGACCCTATGCAGCGCCGGGGCGGGGGGACGAACCGGGCACGATCACGCCCGGGTTCATGATCCCGGCGGGGTCGAGCGTGGCCTTGACGGCACCGAGGGCGGCACCGAAGCGCTCCGGTCGCTGGCGCAGGTACCAGGGCGCGTGGTCGCGCCCGATCGCGTGGTGGTGGGTGATCGTGCCCCCGCCGGCGAGGATCGCCTCCGACGCGGCCGCCTTCACCTCGTCCCACAGCGCCACCGGGTCGCGGTCGCCGGCGGGGGCGATCACGGTGACGTACGGCGCAGCCCCGTCGGGGTAGGCGTGGGTGACACGCACGGCCACGATCGCCGCGCCGGCGAGGCGCTCGGCGGCGTCGCGAGCGGCGCCGACGACCTCCGCGACGAAGCCGTCGAAGCGGTCCCAGGTGATGGCCGTCTCGAAGGTCTCGACCACCATCCCGAGGCGGACCAGGGCGTCGCGGAGGTACGGCGCGGACAGGAACGTCCGGCGCCACTCGCCGGCACCACCCTGTGCGCTGCCGGTGCGGTCGCCGGTGGTGGTGCGTGGCCCGTCGGGGCAGCGCCCGCCGTGGTCGGCGGCGAGCTCGAGCGCCCGACCGACGGCGGTGTCGAGCGGGTGGTCGGCGGACTCGAACCCGAGCACGAGCACGGCCTCGTCGCCGGCGCCGGCGCCGGACAGGAGCGCCTCGGTCGGGTCGAGCAGCCGGCAGTTGGCGGGGTGGAGCCCGGACTGTGCCAGCGCCCGGACGGCCGCGGCGCCGGCGCGGAAGTCGTCGAAGCGGACGGTCGCCTGGGCGCGGTGGACCGGGCGTTGCTGGACCCGCATCCAGGCCGCCGTGATGACCCCGAACGCGCCCTCGCTGCCGAGCAGCAGCCGGTCCGGTGACGGGCCGGCGCCGGAGCCGGGGAGCCGCCGTGACGCCCACCGGCCCGTGGGCGTCACCGCCTCGATGGACGCGGTCAGGTCGTCGATGTGGGTGGCGAGCGTCGCGTAGTGGCCGCCGGCGCGGGTGGCGAGCCAGCCTCCCAGGGTCGAGAACTCCCACGACTGCGGGAAGTGCCGCAGCGTCAGCCCGTGCGGCCGCAGCTGGTCCTCGATCCGGGGCCCCAGCGCCCCGCCTTCGATCCGGGCCGAGCGGGACACGAGGTCGAGGTCGGTGACCCGGTCGAGGCGTTCGAGGTCGAGGGTCACGACCGGCCGGGGGTCGTCGGGCGGGTTCACGCCACCGACGACGGAGGTGCCACCGCCGTAGGGGACGCACGCCACATCGGCGTCGCGGCACCAGTCGAGCACCGCCTCCACCTCGTCGACCGTGGCGGGCTGCACCACGGCGTCGGTGACCCGCGGGAGCCGGCCGGTCACGGCCCGCGCCACGTCCCGGAACGCGTTGCCGTGGGAACGTCGGAACCGCTCGACGGGGTCGGCGAGGACGAGCGGGGCGAGCGCTGCCGGGACCGCGACCGCCGGCGCCGGGACCTCGACGGCGGTGACGTCGGGGGTGCTGGGCGCGGCAGGACGGATGCCGAAGCGCTCGGCGACGAGGGCGCCGAGTCCCGCCAACGCGTCGTCGCCGAGCTGCTGGTCGGCCCAGCCCCACCCCCACCACGATCGTCGTCGCTCGTCCACGTGCGCCTCCTCGTCGCGGCACGCTAGTGGTGCGCCGCATCCTCGGGTGGCACCGGCGGCGCGTCGAGGAAGCCGGTGAGGTGGCGCAGGTAGCGCCGGCGGGCCTGCTCCGGGAACCCGTGACGCAGGCCCGGCAGGACGACGAGCCGAGCGCCGGCGATGGCGCCGGCGAGCTCGTGGGCGCGCTCGACGCGGGTGAGCGGGTCGTCCGCGCCGGCGAGGACCAGCGTCCGCGCCTGGATGCGCTCCAGCTCGTCGGTGGCGTCGTGGGTGCGGCACGCGTGGGACAGCGCCAGGTGGCGGTCGACGAGGTGGTCGACCGCGGGCGCGCCGAGGAGCCGCAGCGACAGGCGCCGTCGGAGCAGGTCGCTGCCGGTGTAGGAGACGCGCGAGCGCGTCGAGGTAGAAGGCCCGCCACCGGCCGGCGCGGACGAGGTCGTCCCACGACGCCACCCGGCCGCGCAGCGTCGCGTCGGCGCTGGGGACGGTGGCCGAGACCGTCAGCGCCGTCACGAGGTCGGGGCGCCCGGCCGCGACGTGCTGCGCCACCATCCCGCCGAGCGAGTGCCCCGAGACGACCGCCGGCCCGCCGGCCACGGCCTCGGTGAAGGCGTGGACGTCGCGGGCGAGGTCGCGGGTGGTGACGGCCGGCGGCAGCGGGTGCCGGTGGGAGACCACGAGGACCCGGTAGCCGGCGAGCTCGCGGGGCGGCGGCGGCATGGCGTCGCGCGCACGCTCCTCCGACAGGGGCGCGAGTCCGTCGGAGAGGCCGGGGAGGACCACCACGGGCGCGCCGTCGGGTCGTCCGAACTCGACGTACGGCATCCGCGCACCGTCGCCGAGGTCGAACCACCGCAGCGCGGGGTGCGGCACGCTCGCTCCTGTCGTGGGCGGGCGGGAACCTAGCGCCGCGATCAGACCCGGGACCGGGACCGACGCCGGTAGGGTCCCGGGCCGCGGGAGGCGGGTGACCATGGACGAGCCGGGCCGGCGGGACGACGACTACTTCGTCTCCCTGCCCGCGCACGTCTCCGAGCCCGGCCCGGAGCTCCCCCCGCCCGGCCTCGCGCCGGCGCGGCCGCGCGGCCCGTCGGTCCTGAGCGTGCTCGTGACGCTGCTCGTGAGCGCCGGCCTCGTGGCTGCGGTGGTCGCCTGGATCGTCTCCGCCCCCGACGGCTCGTCCAGCCCCGACGGGTCGACGGTGGCCGAGGCGGACAGCTCCCGCTCCCGCGATCGCCCCCACGACCCGGTGGTCGACGGCTACGAGGTCTGGGCGCGCAACGACGACGGCACGGCGGTGCGGTGGGACCCGTGCGAACCGATCCGCTGGGTGTTCAACCCCGAGGACGCCCCCGCGACCGCCGAGGCCGACATCGCCCGGGCGACCGCGGAGGTCGCGGCGGCGACGGGCCTGCGGTTCGAGCCGGCGGGGCGCACCGACGAGGAGCCGGTGCGCGACCGGCCGCCCTACCAGCCGGACCGCTACGGCGAGGACCACTGGGCGCCCGTCCTCATCGCCTGGAGCCGCCCCGGCGAGACCGACGTGCCGCTCGCCGACACCGACCGCGGGGTCTCGATCCCGGTGGCGGTGGGCGACGGCACCGAGGACGTGTTCGTGACCGGGCAGATCGTGTTCAACCCGGACCGACCGCTCTGGGGCGGCTACGAGGACCGCCGCACCTCCTGGGGCGCGACCATCCTCCACGAGCTCGGCCACACGGTGGGGCTGGACCACGTCGGCGACCCCACCCAGCTCATGTACACCTTCCCCGGCGAGGGCGAGGTGCGGTTCGGGCCGGGCGACCTCCGCGGCCTCCGGGAGCTCGGCCAGGGCGGCTGCCTCGACGTGCCGCGACCGGTGGACGTCGACGTCACCTACGTCGACGACTTCGGGCGCTGACGGACGCTCAGGCGGGCGCGTCGCTCCGGCTCGCCAGCACGGCGTCGACGAGCTCGCGCCGCTCGCGCCGGGCTCGGACGGCGAGCTCGCGCGCGTCGAGGGCGTTCTGGACCCGGGCGGCGAAGGAACCCGAGCCCGCCTCGTCCCGGCGGACCGTGTCGTGCGCACCGGCGTCGAGGCAGCGCGCAGCATCCTCGGCCCCGTCGACCACGACGACGAACGGGACCGCGGTGTTACCGAACCCGACCGGCGCCAGCTGCCGGATGATCGTGCCGGCCTCGTCGAGGTCGGTCAGGGGGTCGAGCACGACGAGGTCGGGTCGCGTCTCGAGGAACACGGCGAGCACGTGCGCGGTCCCCTCGAGGAGCGCCACCTCGGCCACGGGGGCGAGCGCGTTGGCGTGGCGGAGGCCGTCGGCCACCAGCTCGGTCACCACGAGGACGGTCGAGCGTGGCACGGGGTCCCCTCTCCGAAGGCCGCGGTGACCCTCCACTCCGACATCGACATTCACTGAGCGTGACTTTCTAGCCACGTTGGGTGGTAACCGGGCCGTCGGCGGACTAGCCCTGTCGGGGATGCCCGGTTCCACGGCGGGGTGCCGGCGCAGCTGGGGCCGCTCGGGCGCGACCGCCCCGACGTGGTAGGACGGTGACCCCACCCGACGCCGGGCGCTGACGCCCCGTCCGGCGGTGAGCGTGGCGACGAACGGGCGTGCGACCGGCGACGACCGAGGATCAGCAGACGTGCGCGAGCTCCCGATGTTCCCGCTGGGGTCGGTGCTGTTCCCGCACATGGTCCTGCCCCTCCACGTCTTCGAGCCCCGCTACCGCGTGATGATGCGGCGCGTGCTCGACGGGGATGGCGAGTTCGGCGTGACCCTCATCGAGCGCGGCCACGAGGTCGGCGGCGGCGACGAGCGTGCCGACGTCGGCACCCTCGCCCGCGTCGTCCAGGCGGAGGAGCTCGACGACGGACGCTGGCTCGTCATCGCGGTCGGGGTCCGCCGCGTGCGCGTGGTCGAGTGGCTGCCCGACGATCCGCACCCCCGCGCGGTCGTCGAGTCCGTCCCGGACCCGCCCGCCGGGGCCGACGCCTCCGACCTGCGTGAGGTCGTCGCCGGCAAGCTCCGACGGGTCCTCGCCCTCCTCGCCGAGCTCGACGAGACCGACGTGCCCGCCGTCACCGAACTCGAGGACGACCCGCTCGTGGCCTCCTACCAGGCGGCGGTGCTGTCGGGCGCCGGCCCCCTCGACGCCCAACGTCTGCTCGTCGCCGACGGCGCCGCGGCGCGGTTCGCCGCGCTGTCCGAGGTGCTCGACGCCACCACCGAGGTGCTCACCTTCCGCCTCGGTGCGGGAGGCGACCCGACCGACCCCGACGACGTCGGCTGACCGGAACGGTTCGGCCGGGAACGTTCCGGTGTGACAGGATGCGTCGCCTGCTGGAGGAACGTCGAGGGAGCCCGCCGTGTCCGCGACCGAGATGCTGCCGACCTCGCCGTTCACGGCCGGAGCACGACCAGCTCCGCGCGGCGATCCGCCGCTTCGTGGAGGACGAGCTCGCCCCGCACGCCGACGAGTGGGAGGACGCCGGCTGGTTCGCCGACTGGGTCTTCCCCCGGATGGGAGAGCTCGGCTACCTCGGGCTGTCGATGCCCACCGAGTACGGCGGTCAGGGCGCGGACTACTGGGCCACGGTCGTGCTCGGCGAGGAGATCATGCGCTGCGGCGGCGGGTCGCTGCCGATGGCGATCGCGGCCCACACCGACATGGCGCTCCCCCCGGTGCTGAAGTTCGGCACGGAGGAGCAGAAGCGGGCCTACCTCGCGCCGGCGCTGGCCGGCGAGCGGATCGCCTGCATCGGCATCACCGAGCCCGAGGCCGGCTCGAACGTCGCGGGCATCCGCACCTCGGCGAAGCGCGACGGCCGGGACTGGGTCATCAACGGCTCGAAGGTCTACATCACCAACGGGGTCCGCGGGGACTTCGTGACGATGGTGGTGCGGACCGCCGCGCCGGTCGCGGGCGACCCCTGGAGCGGGATCTCGCTCTTCCTCGTCGACACCGACCTGCCCGGCTTCGAGGTCGCCGAGAAGCTCGACAAGGTCGGGATGCGCGCCTCCGACACCGCGCTCATCCACCTCACCGACGTCCGCGTGCCCCAGGAGGCCCTCCTCGGCACCGAGGGCCAGGGCTTCAAGCAGATCATGTGGGAGCTGCAGGGCGAGCGGCTCATCGCCTCGATCCAGGCGGTCGCCGGCGCGCAGCTGACCTTCGAGCGGGCGCTCGCGTACGCCCAGGAGCGCGAGGCGTTCGGACGCCCCATCGGGAAGTTCCAGGTGCAGAAGCACCGGCTCGTCGACATGGCGACCGAGATCGAGGCGTGCCGCCGGCTCGTCTACGACTGCTGCGACGCCTGGAACCGCGGCGTGTACGCCACGACCGAGATCGCGATGTGCAAGCTCGCCTGCGCGCAGATGTCCTTCCGGGTCTCCGACGAGGCCCTGCAGCTGTTCGGCGGCTACGGCTACAGCCAGGAGTTCCCCATCGAACGCTCCTGGCGCGACTCGCGGCTGATCCGCATCGGCGGTGGCACCGACGAGGTCCAGCGCGAGATCATCTCCAAGCTCATGGGCCTGTAGGGGGACGCGATGACGACCACCGACGCGACCACGCTCGACCTCTCCCCCACCACCTCCGGCACCGAGCCGGCGCTGCCGCTCTACCGCGAGGAGCACCGGGCGTTCCGCGACGCGGCGCGGGCGTTCGTCCAGCGCGAGCTCGCCCCGCACGTCGACGACTGGGAGCACGCCGAGGACTTCCCGAAGGAGGTCTTCCGCACCGTCGGCGCCGCGGGGTTCTTCGGGATGAAGTTCGAGGACGCGTGGGGCGGGTCGGGGCCGGACCTCCTCGCCCAGGCCGTGTGGGTCGAGGAGCTCGCGAAGGTGGGCTCCGGCGGGCTGGCTGCCGACCTCGGGGCGCACAGCGACCTGGCGGCGCTCTACGTCGCCCACCAGGGCGACGACGACCAGCTCGAGCGCTGGTTGCGGCCGTCGATCGCCGGCGAGATCGTCGGGGCGCTCGGGGTGACCGAGCCCGGCGCCGGCTCCGACGTGGCCGGCATCGCGACCCGCGCCCGCCGGGACGGTGACGACTGGGTCATCGACGGCGCCAAGGTGTTCATCACCAACGGGGCGTGGTGCGACTACCTCGTCGTCGCGGCGAAGGTGTCTCCGGAGGACGGGGCGCCGGGCGACGACCCGCACCAGCAGGTCACGCTCTTCGTCGTCGAGGCCGACACCCCGGGCCTCGAGCGCCGGCGGATGAAGATGCTCGGCTGGCGGCTGTCCCACACCGGCGAGCTCACCTTCACGGGCGTGCGCGTCCCCGACGCGAACCGGCTCGGCCCGGTCGGGGGCGGGTTCGCCGCCATCATGCGCAACTTCGCCTGGGAGCGGCTGTCGATGTCGCTCGGGGCGGTCTCGGCCGCGGACGCCACCCTGCAGGAGGCCATCGCCTACGCGCGCGAACGCGAGGCCTTCGGTCGCCCCGTGGCCTCGTTCCAGGTGTGGCGCCACCGCTTCGCCGACCTCGCCACGCGGATCGCGACGGGGCGCGCGCTCACCGAGTACGCCCTGCGGCTGCACGTCTCCCACGAGGCGGCCACGCGCGCCGGCGAGCCCTCCCCCGTCGACACCCTGGTGCTCGTCCGCGCGACGTCGATGGCGAAGCTCGTCACGCAGCGGCTGGCCTTCGACGTCGCCGACGAGTGCGTGCAGGTCCACGGCGGCGCGGGGTACATGATGGAGTACCGGGCCCAGCGGCACTGGCGCGACGCGCGCCTCGGGCCCATCGGCGGCGGCACCGACGAGATCATGCGCGAGATCATCGCCAAGACCTACGGCCTGTAGCCCGTGGGAGGGATCACGATCCGGCCGCTCGCCGTCGACGATCCCGACGAGGTGCGGCGGGTCGGCGACCTGACGCTCGCCGCGTACGACGCGTCGGGCGGACGCATCTCCGGCGAGTACCGCGACTGGCTCGGCGATCCGGCACGTCGGGTCGATCTCGCCGAAGCGGTGCTGGTCGCGGTCGACGACGCTACCAGCGAGGTGCTCGGCACGGTCACCTTCGTGCTCCCGGGCGACGAGGAGTTCGAGCACCCGACCTCCGAGGGCGACGCCGGCTTCCGCATCCTCGCGGTCGACCCGGCGGCGCAGGGGCGGGGCGTGGGCGACCGCCTCGTCGACGAGTGCCTCCGCCGGGCACGCGAGGCCGGCGCCCACCGGGTCGTCATCACCTCGATGGCCTACATGACCCGCGCCCACGGCGATGTACCTGCGGCGCGGGTTCGTCCGGCGCCCCGACCTCGACGTCGTCTTCCCGGGCGAGAACGGCGTGGGCTGGATCTTCACCCTCGACCTCACCGACGAGGCCCAGGACCGCTTCGGCCCCCGGGGCCGGCCCGCGAGCCCGTCTGGTACGAGGACGCGTGGGGCCGGCGCTAGCACGCGCGGCGGGTCTGCCTACCATCGCCGCATGGCTGAGACGACCGCACAGACGGCCGCCCACGCGCTCGCCGTCGAGCAGGACCAGGTCGGTTCCCTGCTCGACCGGTTGGGCGACGCGCTGTTCGAGTCCGAGGTGAACCCCCTCGCGCTCGAACGGCTGATGCTCACCGGCCACTTCATGGGCGACTACGGCTTCGAGCTGGACTGGACGCCGCGCCAGATCGCCGGCCACCTGCGCGACTCGGCCCGGGTCTTCACCGAGCGCATCCGCCGCATCCGCGCCGAGGACGAGCCGAGGCTGGCCGACTTCGTCACCGACGCGCCCGACCGGCTCGACGACTACGCCGCCACGACCCGGGAGGACCTCCGGACCCAGCTCGACGACGCCCAGGCCGAGCTGCGGGCGGCGGTCGCCGACATCCCCGACGCCGAGCTCGACCGCGCCGGCGTCCACGAGGTCGACGGGCGCGTGACGCTGCGCGAGCTCGTCGCGTTCCTCCCCGAGCACCAGTCCGACCACCGCGAGCAGCTCGCGGCCTTCGCCGCCGCACCGCTGTAGATGTGCGGCCGCTACGTGTCCGTGTCGACGCCGGAGCAGCTCGCCGAGCACTTCGAGGTCGCCGAGGTCCGCGCCGGGGACCAGGGGCAGCGCTACAACGTCGCCCCGACCCTCGACGTCTACGCCGTCATCGAGCGTGACGGGGCCCGCCGGCTGGGGACGCTGCGCTGGGGCTTCGTGCCGTTCTGGGCCAAGCAGCTCAAGGGCGCACCGTCACCCATCAACGCCCGCATCGAGTCGATCGACGGGAAGATGTTCGCCCGCGCGTTCGAACGGCACCGCTGCCTCATCCCCGCGGACGGGTTCTACGAGTGGCGCGAGCGCGAGGGGCGGCGCAAGCAGCCGTACTACATCCACGACCCCGACGACGAGCCGCTCGCGTTCGCGGGGCTCTGGACCTCGTGGCGGGATCCGCAGGCGGGCGAGGACGCGGAGCCCCTCTACTCCTGCGCCATCGTGACGATGCCGGCCAAGGGCCCCGTCGCCGACCTCCACGACCGGATGCCGGCGATGCTCCCCCGGACGCTTGTGGGCGGACTGGCTGACGGCCGCCCCCGAGGACGCCCCGCACCTGAAGGACGCCGTCGCCGCGCTCGGCGCGCCCCGCATCGAGGCGTACGCGATCACCGACCGGGTGAACGACGTGCGCCACGAGGGTGCGGAGCTGCTCGAGCCGGGCGAGGTGGAGTGAGCCCGGCCGCGGTTCCCGCCGGTGGCGCTCGGTAGCGCCCACCGCACGGACCGCACGACGCGGGGAACCTCGCGCCCCCGACCGGCCGTTGGGCGTGGACCTCACGGGGGCGTCGGGCTTCCGCGGCCCACCCCGGCGGTGTCCGGTCAGCGCACACGCGTTCGACCGGCCGGACGGTGTCCCCCACCTTCGCGCTTGCAGCAGTTAGCACCGCGGCCCTCGCCGTGTCCCGCTCCGAGTCGCCCCCCACCCGGAGATCGCTGATGTCCACCCCCCTCCCCACCCTCGCCCGGCGTGCCCTGCGGGTGTCCGCCGTGACCGTCGCGCTGTCGGCGACGGCGCTCCCCACCGCCGCCCACGCGGCCCCGCCGGTCAGCGCCTCGGCGCCGGCCACGCCCTGGACCTCGGTGAGCGACGTCCTCGCCGAGAGCCTGCAGCGCATCAACGCCGCGTCGGCGCCGGCTGCGCCCTCGCCGGCGCCGACCCCGCCGCCGGCCCCCGCCCCGCGCGTCGTCGCGACCGTCGACGGCGTCGAGCTGGTCGAGCCCAGCACCGCCCTGGCCGCCATCGGCTTCCACGAGGGCGCGACCACGGCGGCCACGCTGACCCCGGTCGGACGCGCGGTCGGCAACGCCCCGGGCATCGCCACGCCGCCGGCGACCGACGGCCCCGACTACCGGATCATGCCCTCGCGCGGTCGCGCCGCCGGCCCCACGAGCGCGATCGACCTCGCCCTGCCCGAGACCGAGGCCGTCCACGCCGTCGTCACCGGCACGGTCGTCAACGTCCAGGACTACCTCCTGTACGGCGAGACCCCGGACGTGCTGATCGAGATCGTCCCGGACGGTCAGCCCGACCTCAAGGTGCAGCTCTTCCACGTCCGCGACCCGCAGGTGGCCATCGGCGACCGCGTGACCGCCGGCGAGACCGTCCTCGCCGCCCAGCCCCGGCTGCTGCCCTTCGGCTCGCAGATCGACCGCTTCGTGGGCCACGCCGGTCCCCACGTCCACGTCCAGGCCGTCCGCGCCTGACGCACCCGGCGTCCGCACCTGGCGGTCGAAGCGGCGACGCGCGCGAGCGGTTGCCCGCGCGGACGTTCGCCGCCTCGGCCAGGTTGCGACGCGGATGCTGAAGAACGGGGCTCTCACGATCAGGCCGAGGAGCTCGAAGCCGTGGCGAAGGTGGAGGGTGTCTCGGTCGCCGAGGAGATCCGCCAGGCGATCACGACCCGCCTCGCTGAGCGGCGCGAAGACGATGAGTTCCGCAAGCGGCTGCGGCAGTCGCTCGAGGAGAACAAGCGGATCCTCGAGCGGCTGGCCGAGTAGGTGGCCTGGAACTACCTCGACCTGGCGGACTTCCTGCTCATCGCCGAAGCGGTCGACTGGATCACCGACCGCCTCGGCGAGACCCGGCCGCGGAACACCGCTGTACGCGCCGCTTCCGGAACGGATGCCGTAGCGGCGATACGCCCGTACGACCGACCCGCCGCCGAGCGCTCAGGGGCGGGCGAGGGTGCGGGCCACGGCCTCGGCCTGGCCGATGCACGGGGCGAGGCCGACGCCGTCGTAGGCCGCGCCGGCGAGGTGCATCCACGGGGCGCGCACCCGGACGGCGTCGCGCACGTCACGCACGAGCCGCAGGTGCCCCACCTCGTACTGCGGGAGCGCCCGGTCCCACCGCGTCACGAGCGACGCCGTCGGCGCCACGTCGATGCCCATCGCCTCGGCGACCTCGCCGGCGACCGTGGCGACGAGCTCGGCGTCGGACATCGCCGCGAAGCGCTGGTCGTCGATGCGACCGACGCTCGCCCGGAGCAGGAACCGGTCGGCGCCGGCGAGGTGTGGCCACTTGCGCGAGCTCCAGGTGGCGGCCTTCACGAGCCGCCCTTCGGTCCGCGGGACCAGCATCCCGCTGCCCTCGGGGGCGAGGTCGCCGACCACCAGCGGGTAGGCGAGGGTGACGACGCCGACCGACGCGTAGCGGATCCCGTCGAGGAGCGCCGCCGCGGCCGGTGCGATGGGACGCACGAGCGGAGCGGCGGCGAACGCGGGGACCGTCAGGACGACGTGGTCGGCGTCGAGCGTCGAGCCGTCGGCGAGCCGGACGGTCGCGCCTCCCCCGTCGCGTGCGGCGACCTCCGCGACGGCGGCACCGGTGCGGACGTCGGGCAGCCCCTCGGCGAGGGCGTCGACCACCTGCCCGAGCCCGCCCTCGAGCGTCAGGAACACGGGGCGGTCGTCGCCGGCGGCCTGCCGCCGCTGCGCACGCGCACCCCGGACGAGGCTCGCGGCCCGGTCGGCCGCGGCCGCGACCGGCGGCGCGGCCGCCCGGAGGCTCAGCCGGTCGGCCCGGCCGGCGTACACCCCGCCGAGGAGCGGCTCGACCAGGTGGTCGGCGACCTGGCGCCCGAACCGCGCGGCGACGAGGTCGGCGACCGAACGGTCCCCCGCCCACCGCCGGCGCGGCAGCGCGGGCTCGAGGGCGGCGCGGGCCAGACCCAGTGGCGACAGCACCCCGCTGCGGGCGAGCGCGCCGAGGTCGCTCGGCACCCCGAACAGGGTCCCGGCCGGCAGCGGCCGGAGCCGCCCCCGCACCCACAACCACACCTGGCCGGTCGCCGGCGCGACCAGCCGGTCCTGGAGGCCGAGCCGGCGCACGAGCCGTTCACCCTCGGGGCGACGCGCGAGGAAGGCGTCCGCGCCGGCGTCGACCGGGATGCCGGCGATCTCGCGCGTGACGATCTTCCCGCCGAGACGGTCCCCCGCCTCGACGAGGGTGACCTCGACATCGTCCGGCGGCTCCTCGCCGGTGGTCCGGCCGGCGGTCTCGTCGCCGGGGAGGCCGTGCCGCAGGTACCAGGCGGTCGCGAGTCCGGTGATGCCCCCGCCGACCACGACCACCCGCCGGCTCATCCGACACCCCCGGCCAGGCCCTCGTGCGCCACGACGGTCGCCACCACCTCGGCCAGGAACCGCGGGAGGCTGTCGCCGGCGAGTCGGGCCTCGCGGAGGTCCACACCGGCCGCGGACGCCTCCGCCGGCACGCCGTCGGGGCGGCCGCGCGGGTCCAGCGAGCAGCGCAGCACCCGCGTCTTCCCGTGCGCCTCCACGAGCGTGGTGAGGACGGTCGCCGACGTGGGGGTCGTCTCGCCCCCGACCCAGGCGATCGAGCGCCGGGCGAGACCGAGGGAGCCGCTCACCGCCTCGGCGACCTCGCGCAGGAAGACCACCTCGTGGGGCGCCGCCTCGGCGCCGGGTCCGGGTGCGGTGAACAGGACGTGGGTGTCGCCGGCGTCGGCGCCGAGCTCGTGGCGGACCGCGTCGACGAGCGCCTCGAGGTAGCCCGGGTGGAGGTGCCACGCCTGGACGGCGTAGTAGGGCACCGCCCCGAGGGCGTCACGGACGTGCTCGTGCGGCGCCGCGTACGACGGCCACGGGTCGGCCCCGACGCCGACGACGGCGCCGGGCGACCTCGATGCGAGCGCCGCGGCGTCCCCGGCGACGACCGCCGGCAGCCCGGTCTCCTCGGCTACCGCCGCGGCGACCTCGGCCGGCCCGTGGACGACGACGGCGACGTCAGCCATCGGCGACGGTCCCGTCGGTGCGACCCTCGTCGTGGACCAGCTCGACCACACGCGCCAGCGTGTCCGGGTCGGTGCGCGGCAGGACCCCGTGGCCGAGGTTGAAGACGTGGTCGGGGCGTCCGCCGGAGCGGCGGAGCACGTCGCGGGTGCGGTCGGCGACGACCTCCCACGGGGCGAGCACGGCGGCCGCGTCGAGGTTGCCCTGCGTGCCCACGCCCTCCGGGATGCGGGTGCGGGCGGCGTCGAGCGGGACCCGCCAGTCGACCCCGACGACGTCCGCGCCGGCGTCGGCCATCAGCCCCAGGAGCTCGCCGGTGCCGACACCGAAGTGGATGCGGGGCACCCCGAGGTCGGCGAGCTCGGTCAGGATGCGGCGCGAGTGCGGCAGGACGTAGCGCTCGTAGTCCATCGGGGACAGCGCACCGGCCCACGAGTCGAACAGCTGCACCGCGCTGGCGCCGTTCTCGACCTGGGCCCGGAGCGAGGCGACGGTGATGCCGGCGAGCCGCTCCATCAGCCGGTGCCAGGTCGGCTCGTCACCGAACATCAACGCCTTGGTGTGGGCGTAGCTCTTCGACGGCCCACCCTCCACGAGGTAGCTCGCGACCGTGAACGGCGCGCCGGCGAACCCGATCAGCGGGACGTCGAGCTCGGCGACGAGCAGCCGGACGGTCTCGAGCACGTAGGGGAGGTCGGTCTCGGGCTCGAGCTCCCGGAGCCGGTCGAGGTCCTCCCCGCGTCGGAACGGGCGGTCGATGACGGGGCCGACGCCCTTCCTGATCTCGAGCCCGATCCCCAGCGACTCGACCGGGGTGACGATGTCGCTGAAGAGGATGGCGGCGTCGACGCCGTACCGCCGCACCGGCTGGAGGGTGACCTCGGTGGCGAGCTCGGGGGTCTGGACGACCTCGCGGAAGTCGTGCTGCTCGCGGATGGCGCGGTACTCGGGCAGCGCGCGCCCCGCCTGGCGCATGAACCACACCGGCACGGTGTCGTGGGCCTCGCCGCGGCACGCGCGCAGGAACGGGCTGTCGGCGTGGCGCGCCGACTCTGCGGGCCGTCTCGGGCGCCGTCTCTGGGGCGGTCACGTGGCTGGTCCTCGGGTCGGTGCGGCGACGACGCCGCGGGAGGTGGCGCTACGGACCGTACGGTGCCGGACGCGACACGGACCGGCCAACTCGGCCGGCGGGTCGGTGCGCTGCGCGCCGGCGACCCGCTGCGAGCGCCGCCGGCGACCCCCGACCAGCGGCGGTAGCCCCGCCGTCGCCGGTCGGAGCGTCCACACCTACGGTGGAAGGTGACGAGCGACCAGAGGAGCTGCCGTGATCGAGACCGTGAACCCCGCCACCGGTGAGACGCTCGACACCTACGAGGAGCACGACGACGCGGCCGTCGCACACCGCCTGGCCCGCGCCTGGACCGCGTGGGAGTCGTGGCGGACCACGAGCTTCGGCGAGCGTGCCGACCTCCTGCGCACCGTCGCTGATGGACTCGAGAAGCGACGCGACGAGCTCGCGGAGCTGATGGTCCGCGAGATGGGCAAGCCCATCACCGCCGCCCGGAGCGAGATCGACAAGTGCGCCTGGGTGTGCCGCTACTACGCCGACCACGGTGAGGAGCACCTGCGCGACGACGTCATCGACGTCGGCGACGACGCCCGGCGCGCCTACGTGCGCTTCGACCCGCTCGGTCCGCTGCTCGCGATCATGCCCTGGAACTTCCCGTTCTGGCAGCTGTTCCGGGCGGCCGCCCCGTCCCTCATGGCCGGCAACACGGTGCTGCTCAAGCACGCGTCGAACGTCCCCGGCTGCGCACTGGAGATGGAGCGGCTGTTCGCCGACGCCGGCGCCGGCGAGGGCCTGTTCACCACGCTCCTCGTCTCCGGCTCGCGTGCCAGCGACCTCATCGCCGACGAGCACATCCGCGCCGTGACCCTCACCGGCTCGGTGCCCGCCGGCCGCAAGGTCGCGGCCGCCGCCGGCGAGAACCTGAAGCCCTCGGTGCTCGAGCTCGGCGGGTCGGACGCCTTCATCGTGCTCGACGACGCCGACCTCGACCTCGCCGCACGGCTCGGCGCCAAGAGCCGGCTCATCAACAACGGCCAGAGCTGCATCGCCGCCAAGCGGTTCATCGTCGTCGACGCCGTCGCCGACGAGTACGTGGAGCGGCTGCGCGACGAGATCGCCGCGATGACGGTCGGCGACCCGATGGAGGACGACACCGACATCGGCCCGCTCGCCCGCGAGGACCTGCGCGACGACCTCCACGACCAGGTGCAGCGCAGCGTCGGCGAGGGCGCGGAGGTCGTGCTCGGCGGCGAGCCGCTCGACCGCCCCGGCTTCTACTACGCCCCGACGATCCTCGACCGGGTGGGCGCCGAGATGGCCGCCGGCGCCGAGGAGACGTTCGGGCCGGCCGCGGCCGTCCTGCGCGTCGCCGACGAGGAGAGCGCGATCGCGGTCGCGAACAGCTCCGAGTTCGGGCTCGGGACGAGCGTGTGGACCGACGACCGCGAGCGGGGCGAGCGCGTCGCCGCCCGCATCGAGGCGGGCTGCCTGTTCGTGAACCAGCTCGTGAAGTCCGACCCGCGGGTGCCCTTCGGCGGGGTGAAGGATTCCGGCTACGGCCGCGAGCTCGGCGCCTACGGCATCAAGGAGTTCGTCAACGCCAAGACCGTCTGGGTCGAGTGACCCCACCCGCACTCGCCCACCGCCCCCGCCCCCTCCCCGGCGAACTTTGCCCCTACGAACTTCAACATCCTGAAGTTCGCCCCCTCAAAGTTCGCCGAAGTGGGGGTGGCGCGTCCGGGGAGAGGGTGTGGGGCGTACCCTCACCCTGTGGGAGGAGCCGGCCAGGCGGCCGCGCTGGTGGTCACACACCGGTGAGGAAAGTCCGGACTCCACAGGGCAGGCTGCTGGGTAACGCCCAGGCACGGTGACGTGTCGGAACAGCGCAACAGAGAGCAGACCGCCGATGGCCGTCCTCCGGGACGGCACAGGTGAGGGTGAAACGGTGGGGTAAGAGCCCACCGGCGTCGCTGGTGACAGCGGCGGCCAGGCAAGCCCCAGCCGGAGCAAGACCGAGCAGGGACCGGGCTGCCCGCCCGCATGGTCCCAGGTAGGTCGCACGAGGCGTCGGGAGACCGGCGTCCCAGATAGATGGTCGCCACCCGCAGGTCCGCCTGCGGGGACAGGATCCGGCTTACCGGCCGACTCCTCCCACACCACCACCGAGGCCGGCATCCCGGACGCCCGCCACGGCGGGACGGGAGCTGGGGGTCACTCGAGGACGAGGACGGAGCCGTCGACGCGGCAGGCGACGACGCCGCCGCGGGTGGCGGTCACGGTGCCGACGAGGGGGCCGATCTCGGCGCGGGCGGTGGGCGTACCGGTCGCGAGGGCGAAGCCGTGGAGCCCACGCTGCCCGCCGGCGACCACGAGGGTCCCGACCACCGTCGGCGGGGTCGTGAGGACGTCGGTGGTCGTGACGGCCTCCCACAGGACGGCGTGCGTGGTGAGGTCGAGCGCCACCAGCCGGGTGCTGTCGGAGCGGACGAGGATCCGGTCCCCTGCGACGGCGGGCACGCGGACCAGCGGGACGGCGAGGTCGGTGCGCGCCAGCTCGCGGACGCTCCCGCCCTCGTCCGACCAGGTCGAGATGCCGGCGGTGTCGGCGACCACGATCCGCTCCCCCACCAGCACCGGCGCAGCGGTCGGCGCGCCGGCGAGCGCCGCGCGCCACCGCTCGGCACCGGTCGCGAGGTCGAGGACGACCAGCTCGCCGGCGCGCGTGACGACCGCCACCTGTCCGCCTGCGACCGCCGGCGCGGACGCCACCGGGCCCCCGACCGCCGCCGTCCACCCGCGCGCCCCGTCCCCGAGCGCGAGCGTGGTCACGGTCCCGCCCCCGTCGGACCCGCCGGCGCTGGCGACCACCACGCGGTCGCCGGCGAGGACCGGCTCACCGACCGGGCTCCCCTCGACCGGGGCGACCCACCGCAGCTCCCCGTTCACGGCGTCCGCCGCGCTCACGAGCCCGGTCGCCGAGGCGGCCAGGACGAGCCCTCCGCCGGCGACCGGCGCAGCCGCCGAGGTGCCGCCGTCGGGCCGCACGGTCCAACGCCGGACCCCCGACGCCGCGGCGTGGGCGCGGATCGCCCCGCCGTCGGCGACGAGCACCGCGTCGCCGGCGCCGGCCACGGGGCAGCCGGCGGCCGGGGTCACGGCGGCGGTCCAGGAGGTGCCGGTCGGGCCGATCGGCTCCGACCGCACACGGCCACCGGCGAGCCCCACCAGGACCCGGTCGCCGTCGACCGACGGGACGGCCAGGCCCGACCCGGTCGTGGGCAGCGTCGCCACCGCTCGGCCGGTCCCGACGTCGACGACCTCGATGGCGCCGGAGGGGGTGGGGGCGGCGACCCGCCCGATCGCGTCGGTCGGACCGAGGTCCTCCAGCGGCAGCGGTGCGGCGTTCTCGGTGGTGACGAGCGCCCCGAAGGTGATGCCGAGGACGCGCCGGACGCCGGAGGCTGCAGCGACGAGCACCCGCCCACCGTCGGGCGTGACGGCGACGGCGGCGAGCTCGCCGGGCCCCTCGTCGGCGGCCAGCCGCCACCGCCACCGGACGCTGCCGTCGGTGACGTCGACCGCCACGACCCCGCCGGTCCGGCTGCTGGCCACGACCGTGCCGGACCCGCCGGCGAGGAGCGGCAGCGAGGCGGTGACCTCCGGCTCGCCCACCCAGCTCACGGTGCCGTCGCGCCGGACGGCGACGAGCCGCGCCCGGTGCTCGTCGCCGGTGGGCCCCACGAGCGCGACGAACCCGTCGTCGACCGCGACGATCGCCTCGACGGTGGTCGGCCCGGGGCCGACCCGCGCCGCCATCGACACCCGCGCCCCCAGCGACCCACGGACGCGGTCGAGGAGGACGACCTCGCTCCCCGCGCCGGCGACCGCCAACGTCCGGCCGGAGGCGGCGATCGCGCGGACGTCGCCGAGGCCGGGCACGCCTGTCCGCCACAGCTCGGTGCCCTCGATGGCATCCAGGAGGGTGACCTCGTCGCTGCCCCCGACGGCGAGGAAGCGGTCGTCGAGCGGCAACGGCTCCGCCGCCGGCGACACCGACAGCTCGGCGCGCCAGTGCACCCCGCCGTTGCTGCGATCGAGCGCGGCGACCCCGCCCGTCGTGGCGACGACGTAGCCGAGTCCGGCGACGAGCGGACGCCGGGGTACGAGCTGGCGGTCGGGCGGCGACGACGTCCAGACGTCCCGCCACGCGACCACCTCCGGCAGCCCCGGACGGGTGAGGGCGACGTAGACGCCGGTGCGGGCCGCGTCGCCGCGGCTGGCAGCGTCGACCGTGTCGGTGGGCGGCGCGCCACGCTGGACGACGACCCCGGCGACGAGCGCCGCGACCGCCACCAGGGTGGTGGCGACGAGCCTGCGCCGGCGCCGGCGCCGCCCGGAGCCCGCGTCAGCACCACGCGTCTCGGTCCGACCGGCGGCCGCGACCGGCCCACGCCGGCCGGGCCGGGCCCGCGCGTCAGCTGCGGGTGTCGTGCCGTCGGTGGTGACGAGCCGGTGTCCGCACGCACCGCAGAAGCGGGCACCGGGCGGGTTCGCGACACCGCAGTCGTCGCACGGCAGCGCCGGCGCCGGCGTCACGGTCCCGTCGTCCACGGCCCCTCACACCCCCTCCACGCGTCCGGTCCCGCTCGCTCGCGGCACCGTCCGCCCCCCGTCCCGCCACGCTACTCCGGACGTCGCCGCACCGGGTCGTTCGACGCGGGACCCGCGCCGGCTCGCATCCCCCGGCCGGGTTGGGCAGGATGCGCGCCATGAGCACCGCACCCCGCAGCCCGCGCGCGAGCGCCCCACGTCCGATCGCGTGGGTCGACGGCCGCGTGCTGCCCGCGTCCGAGGCCACCGTGCCGCTCCTCGACGACGGGTTCCTGCGCGGCGACGCGGTGTTCGACGCGGTGCTCGTCCGCCACGGCCGGACCCACGCGCTCGACGCCCACCTCGCCCGCCTGCGCCGGTCCGCGAAGGCGATGGGCATCCGGCTGCCGGTGCTGCGCCGGGCGATCGTCGACCTCCTGGCGGCGTGGGGCGACCAGGACGGCTCCATCAAGCTGATCGTGACCCGCAGCGGCCTGGTGCGGGGGATCGCCTCCGCCCCGGCGTGGCCCGACACGGTCTCGCTCGTGACCGTCGAGATGCCGTGGCGCAGTGCCATCGCGGGGGTCAAGACGGTGTCCTACGCGGCCAACGAGTGGGCCGGACGGCGGGCCGTCGAGCAGCACGCCGACGACGCCCTCATCGTCGACGACGGGGTACTGATGGAGCTGCCTCACGGGGCGGTGTGCCTGGTCCAGGACGGCCGGGTTCGCTCCCCCGACCCGGCGCGTCACCCCATCCTCGACTCGGTGACCGTGGCGGAGCTGGCGCGGGTCACCGAGGTCGAGCTCGCGACGCTGACGCTCGACGACCTCGACCGCGCCGAGGAGGTCTTCGTCGTCTCCGCGACGCGCCCGGTCCTGCCGGTCCACGCGGTCGGGGAACGTGAGTACCCGGCGCCGGGCCCGGTCACGACGGAGCTCCGGGAGCGCTTCGCCGCGCACATCGAGGCGACCCTCGACCCCCTCCCCTAGGGCAGCGTCGCCCGCCTCGGACCGCGATCACGCGTGGCTAGGGTGCGGGTCAGACGAGGAGACGCCCCGCGATGCCCGACCCGACCGCTGCGCCGAGCCGACCGCTCGTCGTCGTGGCCAACCGGCTCCCGGTGAGCCGCGACGACGACGGCGAGTGGCGCGCGTCCGCCGGCGGCCTCGTCACCGCGATGCGACCGGTCATGGACGAGGTCGGCGGCGCCTGGATCGGCTGGGACGGGGGCGCCGGCGACGTGCCCGACCGGGTCGAGGGCCTCAACGTCGACCTCCACCCCGTCCCGCTCAGCAACGCCCAGGTCCAGGGCTTCTACTACGGCTTCTCCAACCGCACGATCTGGCCGCTGTTCCACGACCTCATCCGCACGCCCGTGATCGAGCGGCGCTGGTGGCGCAGCTACCAGGAGGTGAACCGGCTGTTCGCCGAGGCGGCCGCCGACCTCGAGGTCACGGGCGAGCCGCCGCTGTTCTGGATCCAGGACTACCACCTGATGCTGCTCCCCGAGCAGCTGCGCGCGCTCCACCCGGCGAGCCCCATCGGGTTCTTCCTCCACATCCCCTTCCCGCCGCCGGAGCTGTTCGCCCGGCTGCCGTGGCGCGAGGAGCTGCTGCGGGGCCTCCTCGCATCCGACGCGGTGGGGTTCCACACCGAGCGCTACCGCGACAACTTCGTCCGGTCGTGCGAACGCATCCTGACCGACGCCGAGCTCGACGGACCCGACGTGGTGCTGCGCGACGGGCGCCGCGTGCGGACCGGCGCCCACCCGATCTCGATCGACACCGACGAGTTCGCCGCGCTCGCGCGCGACCCCGAGACCGACCGCGAGCTCGCCGACCTCCGCGAGCAGTTCGCCGGCCGGAAGGTGTTCCTCGGGGTCGACCGGCTCGACTACACCAAGGGGATCCGCCACCGACTCCAGGCCATCGAGCTGCTGCTCGAACGACAGCCCGACCTGCGCGACCACTTCGCGTTCATCCAGATCGCCGTGCCGAGCCGTGACGACGTGAAGGAGTACCGCGACCTCCGCGTCTCGGTCGAGACCGAGGTCGGGCGCATCAACGGGCGTTTCACCGAGCCGGGCGGCGACGTCCCGGTGCACTACCTCTACCGCGGCGTCCCGAAGACCTCCCTCACCGCCTACTACCGGCTCGCCGACGTCATGTGCGTGACACCGCTGAAGGACGGGATGAACCTCGTCGCCAAGGAGTTCGTGACCACCCAGGACGTCGGCGGCGAGGCCGGCGCGCTGCTCCTGTCCGAGTTCACCGGCGCCATGCTCGAGTTCAGCGGCGACGCCATCCGCTGCAACCCGTTCGACGTCGAGGGACTGTCCTACCTGATGCAGGCCGCGCTCGAGATCGACGCCGGCCAGCGACGCGACCGCATCGAGCGCATGGCGGCCCGCGTGCGGACCAACGACGTGTTCCGCTGGGTCCGCGAGGAGCTCGCCCTCATCGAGGACGGCGCCGCGCAGGGGGCGGCCGCGCGCGGCGGAGCGCCGGCGTGAGCGTCGACGACGACCTCGGCGCGCTCCTCCACCAGGTCGGCGACGTGCGCGACAACCTCGTCGTCCTCGACTTCGACGGGACCCTGAGCGAGATCGTCGACGACCCGGACGCGGCGGCGCTGGTCGCCGGCGCGCGCGAGGCCATCGCGACCCTGACGACGCTCACCGAGGTGGTCGTGCTGTCCGGACGCACCCTCGACGACCTCGCACCCCGCGTCGACGGCCTCGACGTGTCGCTCATCGGTGGCCACGGCTCCGAGATCCGGCTCCGCGACGGCACCGAGACCGCGCTGTTCGACACGGCTCGTGCCGACGGCCTGCTCCGGCGGCTCGACGACGAGCTGACCGCGCTCCTCGGCGACGCCCCGGGCTGGCAGGTCGAGCGCAAGCCCGGTTCGATCGCGGTGCACCACCGCCGCGCCGACCCCGACACGGTCGAGCGCCTGCTCCCCCGCGTCCGCACGCTCCTCCGCGACCACGTCGACGACCCGCCCGGCTGGGAGCTCCTCGACGGCAAGGCCGTCACCGAGCTCCGCCCGACCGGCGTCGACAAGGGCCGGGCGCTGGCGTGGGTCGCGCCGCGGTTCCACGACCGCCACCCGATCGTGTTCGGCGACGACGTCACCGACGAGGACGCGTTCCGCGCCGCCGAGGAGCGCTCCGGCACCTCGGTGCTCGTCTCCGACGTGCTCCGCCCGACCGCCGCCCGGTGGCGCCTCCGCGACCCGGGACGGGTCGTGGAGGCCCTGGTGGCGCTGGCCGGATCGACCGGCCCCGACCGCGAGCCCGCCCCACGGCGGTTCCAGCCGATCCGCGAGTACGGGATGATCGGCGACTCGCGGACCGCCGCGCTAGTCGCCCCGGACGCCTCCATCGACTGGATGTGCGCGCCACGGTTCGACTCGCCGAGCATCTTCGCCGCCCTCCTCGACGACGTCCGGGGCGGGCGCTGGCGGCTGCGTCCGACCGAACCACTCGAGGTCCAGCGCACCTACCTCGGCGACACCAACGTGCTCGTCACCCGCTTCGTCCGGGGCGGCGACCCGGTCGTGACGATCACCGACTTCCTCGTGTTCAGCCGCGTGAACGCGTTCGACCCCGGCCACACCGGACACCTGCTGCTGCGACGCGTGAACGCCTACGACACCGTCGAGCTCGAGCTCGAGTTCCAGCCGCGCTTCGACTACGGCCGCGCCCGCACGACGCTCACCGCCACCGAGGGCGGTGTCGCCGCCCGCGCCGGCAACGACCGGCTCGAGCTCCGGACCGACCTGCCGCTCACGATCTCGGCCCACGAGGACGGCAACGGCGACGTCGCCCGCAGCACGGTCACGCTGCGCCCCGGAGAGGAGCGGTGGCTGCGGCTCGAGACCGAGGGCTCCGACCGCGGCCCCCACCGCCACCTCTCCGACGACGAGCTCCTCGACCTCACCCTCCGGACCTGGGGACGCTGGGCCCGCCTCATCGACTACGACGGCCCGTGGCGCGACCTCGTGGTCCGGTCCGGGCTGGTGCTGAAGGGCCTCGTCTACGAGCCCAGCGGGGCCCTGGTGGCCGCCCCCACGACCTCGCTGCCGGAGGAGCTCGGTGGGGTCCGCAACTGGGACTACCGCTACGCCTGGATCCGCGACTCGGCGTACGTCCTCGAGTGCTTCCTCCGGATCGGGCACACCCGCGAGGCCGAGACCTTCATCCGCTGGCTGTCGGAGCTGTCCGAGCGCATCGGCGGGGCGTCGTCGCTCCGGCCGCTCTACCGCATCACCGGCGAGTCCGACCTCACCGAGTTCGAGCTCCCCCACCTGTCCGGCTACGAGGACTCGCGGCCGGTCCGGGTCGGCAACGGCGCCGCCTCCCAGCTCCAGCTCGACATCTACGGCGCCGCGATGCAGCTCGGCTACCTCACCGAGCAGGTCGGCGGCGAGGTCCCCTCCGCCCGCTGGCCCGTGATCGTCGAGCTCGTCGAGGCGGTGGCCGCCCGGTGGACCGAGCCCGACGCCGGGCTGTGGGAGATCCGCAGCGAACCCAAGCACCACACGTTCTCGAAGTTCCAGTGCTGGCTCGCGGTCGACCGCGCCGTCCGCATCGGCCGGGACCTCGGGCTGCGCGGGCCCTACGAACGGTGGAGCGAGGTCGCGCGCGAGATCCACGACTCCATCCTCGCCAACGGCTACGACCACGAGCGCGGCACGTTCGTGCAGGCGTACGGCGAGACCGCGCTGGACGCGTCGCTGCTGCTCCTGCCGCTCAAGGGGTTCCTGCCGCCCACCGACCCACGCGTGCGCTCGACGGTGACCGCCATCCGTAGCGAGCTCGAGATCAGCGACGGCCTGCTCGTCCGCTACCTGACCGAGGACGGGCTCGACGGCGCCGAGGGTGCCTTCCTCATGTGCTCGTTCTGGCTGGTCGAGCTGCTGGCCCGCATGGGCGACCTCGAGGAAGCCATCCGGCTGTTCGAGCGGCTCCACACCCTCGCCGGCCCGCTCGGGCTCTACGCCGAGGAGGTCGACGCGGTGACCCACGAACACCTCGGCAACTTCCCGCAGGGCTTCACCCACATGGGGCTCATCGGTGCCGCGACGGCGATCGACGAGGAGCTGCGCGCGCACAACCGCTCGCTGTCCGACATCATGGGCCCAGCGGCCGGCACGTCCGGCTGAGGCCCCGACGGGAAGGCACGGCACGTGTACGGGCACATCCTCCTCGCCGTCGACGGCTCCCACGCGAGCCGGCAGGTGGCCACCCACGCGTTCGAGCTGGCCCACCAGCTCGGCGCCCGGATCACCGTGCTGCACGTCCTCGACGACGTCGCGGTCCCGTTCGTGCAGTACGGGATGGAGCCCTACGTCGACGTCGAGGCGGTGAGCCCCGAGGTCATCGAGGCCCAGCACGACGGGGCGCGCCGGCTGGTCGCCGACGTGGCCGACGCCGCCCCCGCCGGCGTCGCGGTCGAGGGGGACGTGGTCGACGCCGCCGGACACCGGATCGGCGAGGTCATCGCCGGCGAGGCGGAGCGGCGGGGCGCGGACCTGATCGTGATGGGCACGCACGGCAAGCGCGGCCTGTCACGGATGTTCCTGGGCTCCGTGGCCGACACCGTGATCCGCAGCGCCAGCGTCCCCGTCACCCTGGTCCGCCACCACGAGGACGACGCGGACTGACCCTCAGGCGTCGCGGCCGGCCTCGTCGACCTCGTCGGCCTCGTCGGCCTCGTTGGGGCCCTCGGCGCCGGTGCGCAGGCTCATCGCGACCTCCTCGAGGAGCGCCATCGCCTGGACCCGGTTCGGGGCGCTCCAGTGCCGGACCTCCGCCGGGGGCCCGTCGGTCGTCGCCTCGACCAACCACGGGCCGATGTGGAGCACACGCGCCGCGAGGCCGGTGCCGTCGACCCGACGGGTCACGACCCACGCCCGTCCGTCCGGGCCGAACACCTCACGTCGGTTCGCCACGGCTCTCAGACCACGACGAGGAGGCGACGGCACTGCGGGCAGGTCCCGAGCGGGGGCCCGTCCAGGAGCTCCTCGACCTCGGCGTACGGCAGCTCGATGCGGCAGGCGGTGCACATCCCGTCCTGGAGCTCGCCGACCGCGACACCGCCGAGCTGGTCGATCTTGGCGTCGTAGCGGGTCAGCAGCTCGTCGGGGATGTCGGTGCGCTCGCGCTCGCGCGCGACCTGGAGCTCGGCGAGCTCGGCCAGGAGTCCCTGCGCGGCGCCGTCGAGCGCGCCCGACAGCTCGGCCACGCGGGCGTCGAGGGTCGTCTCCTCCTCGGTGAGCTCGCCGGTCTTGCCGTCGAGCACCTCGAGCCGCTCCATCGCCTCGAGGAGCTGGTCCTCGTGCTCGCCGATGCGGCGCTCGGTGGAGTCGATCTCGGCCCGCAGCGACTGCAGCTCCTTGGGGCTCGAGATGTCCCCGGAGTACATCCGGGTGTGCTCGGCGTCCTTGCGTTGACGCAGGAGCTCGATCTCGCCCTCGAGCTTGCGCGTCTCGGCGGCGACCCGGTCGCGGTCGACCCGGATGGCGTCCTGCTGCTTGCGGACGAGGTCGAGACGCTCCTGGACCTCGTCGAGCTCCTTCTGCTCGGGGAGGTCGTCGAGCTGGTGGCGGATGCGGCGGATCCGGGCGTCGGTCTGCTGGAGCTCGAGCAGCTCCTGGAGCTCGTCCGGGCGGGGGGTCACGCTCACCATCACCTCACGGCGTCGATCAGCCGGACCAGGGAGCGGTCCGGGTCGCCGACCGTACCAGCCGGGCGGTGAGGCCCCGTGCGGTTGCGGCCTCCTCGAGCCGGTCCCGCCACGCCGGCATCGCGGCGTCCTCGGTCGCGTGGTGGCCCGCGTCGACGAGGGCCAGCCCGAGCTCGAGGGCGTCGAGGACGACGTGGTGCTTCAAGTCACCGGTGACGAACACGTCCGCGCCGGCGCCGAGCGCCGCGCCGATCAGCGAGTCGCCCGACCCGCCCACCGTCGCGACCGTCCGGACCGTGCGGTCGGGGTTGCCGGCGAAGCGCAGGTGCGGTGCCGGCAGCTCGTCGCGGATGCGCGCCGCGAGCGCCCGCAGCGTGAGCGGCTGCGGCAGCGTCCCGACCCGGCCGAAGCCGACCTCGGCGCCGGCGAGGGTCGGGTGGAGGTCGTAGGCGACCTCCTCGTAGGGGTGCGCGGCGAGGAGAGCACGCGACCGCTCCACCGACGCGGCTCCGGGGGACCACCATCTCCAGTCGGAGCTCGTCCTCGGCGTTGTCCTCGCCGACCCGGCCGCTGTAGGGCTCCGCGCCGGCGGTCGGGCGGAACGTGCCGGTACCGGCGACCCGGAACGAGCAGCGCTCGTAGTCGCCCAGGACGCCGGCGCCGGCCGCGGCCAGCGCGTCCAGGACCGCCTCCACCGCCTCCGGCGGGACGAACGTGACGAGCTTCAGCGGGCCGTCACGGAGCTCGGTCGTGAGCGGCCGGACGTCGCGGAGGTCGAGGACGCGGGCGACCGGGTCGGACGTGCCGGCGCCGTCGCCGGTCACGTCGAGGTTGGTGTGGGCCGCCAGGATCGGGACCCGCAGGCCCGCCGCCAGGAGCGCCGTGCGACCCGGCGCGGTGTCCGGTGTCAGCCGTGCCAGCGGCCGGAACAGCAGCGGGTGGTGCGCCAGGACCATCGTCGCGGGCTCGGCTGCCGCCTCCTCGACGACCTCGCCGGTCACGTCGAGGGTCACGAGCACCCGCTCCACCTCCCAGGCGGGGTCGCCGACGTGCAGCCCCACGGCGTCCCAGCCCGCGGCCTGGGCCGGCGGGTAGAGGTCGTGGACCAGGGTCATCCAGTCGCCGACGGTGTCGGTCATCTCGTCGTCCTCGTCGCGGTCGCGTGGTCGGGCGCGCCACGAGCCTAGGCCCCCCTGGTGGCTACCCTGCGGCTCCCCAGGGCGGTTAGCTCAGCTGGGAGAGCACCTCGTTTACACCGAGGGGGTCGGCGGTTCGAGCCCGTCACCGCCCACCCCGCACGATGCGGTGAGCACCGTGAGCACCGTGAGCACCGTGAGCACCGTGAGCTCCACGACGTCCGTGGGCAGCTGAGCCCGGGATCCCGGGAGGAGCTGCTCACGGTCGGGGCGGTGCTCACGGTGGAGGGCGTCGGGCGGCGGGCCATCCGCGGCGGTGTCGGACCCCTGACGTACGGTCCACCCCGTGAGCCAGCTCGCCGACGCCATCGCCCGCCACCTCTCCGACACCGACGCCACGTCGGTGCGGGAGGTGATGCGGTCGCTGCGCGCGGATCCGCACACGGCCCGCGTCCCGCGCACCCAGGTCGAGCGGCTGCTCGCCGCCGACGTCCGCTTCGCCGCCGTGGGCGCCGGCGCCAAGGTCGGGTGGGTGCTCTCGGGCGAGGTCGAGCCGGCGCCGGCGCACCGCGCACCGGGTGGGCTGCGCCCCGCCGTGGCCGCCGGCGACCCGCTCGCGGGGCTCGACCTGCGCGACTGGCAGGTCGAGGCGTTCGCCGCCTGGGCGGCCGCCGGCATGCGCGGGGTGGTCGAGGCGGTGACGGGGACCGGCAAGACCCGGCTGGCGATCGCAGCGGTGCGGGCCTGCCTCGCCCACGACGGCCGTGCGCTGGTCCTGGTCCCGACCCTGGACCTCATGGACCAGTGGGCGAAGGAGCTGCGGCGTCACATCCCGGACGCGCGGGTGGGACGTCTCGGTGGCGGCGACGCGGACGACCTCCACGACCACCACGTCGTCGTCGCCACGCCTCACAGCGCCGCCGCCGTCCCCGTCGACGTGCCGCACGGCCGGCCGGGGCTGCTCGTCGCCGACGAGGCCCACCGCTACGGCGCCCCGACGTGGGGGGCGGCCCTGCGAGCCGACTTCCCGATGCGGCTCGCCCTGACCGCGACCTACGAGCGCAACGACGAGGGCATCGAGGACGTGCTCGGCCCGTACTTCGGCGGGGTCGTGTGCGCCTACGGCTACGACCGGGCCGTGCCCGACGGGGTCGTGGCACCGTTCCGCATCGCCTTCGCGGGCACCGCCCTCGAGGACGCCGAGCGGGCGCTCTACGACGAGACCGACCGGCGGGTACGCCAGCTCCACCGCGACCTCGTCGGGACCTACGGCTTCCCGCGCGATCCGCGCAGGCTGTTCCCCGCGGTCGTCGCGGCGGTCGGCGAGGCGGAGGAGCGACCGGCGGCGTCGCGCGACCCCCGCGTGACGGCCTGTCGTGAGTACCTGTTCCGGGTCCGGACCCGCCGCGACGTCGCCGCCACGGCCGCCGGCAAGCTCGACGTCGTGGCCGCCCTCGCCCCGGGCCTCGCCGCCCACGCCGACCGCACTCTGGTGTTCACCGACACGGTCGACCAGGCCGAGACCGCCGCGCGGCTGCTCTCCCGGGCGGGCCTGCCGGCGGAGACCATCCACGGCGACCTCCCGTCGAAGCAGCGTCGGATCCGGCTCGCCCAGTTCAAGAACGGCAACCTGCGGGTCGTCGTCGCCCCGCGGGTCCTCGACGAGGGCGTCGACGTGCCGGCCGCCGACGTCGCCGTCGTCCTCGCGGCGTTCCGCACCCGCCGGCAGATGATCCAGCGGCTCGGCCGGGTGCTGCGGCTCAAGGAGGACGGCCGACACGCGCGACTCGTGATCGCCTACGCCAAGGACACCCGCGAGGACCCGGCCGACGGCGCCCACGACGGGTTCCTCCGCGAGGTCATCCCCGTGGCCGCCGAGGTCACGACGCTCGACGCCGACACCCAGCGCGAGGCACTCGCCGACTGGCTCGCGGTCGAGCGCGCGCCGCGGCGCTGAGGGGAGGACCCCACCCCGGGGTGTCGAAGACCTCCCGTGGCCTGCCCCACGACCTGGAGTGCCCCATGCGCCGTCCCGGATCCGGACGACACCGCCGCTGGCTGACCGCCGGCCTCACGCTCGCACTCGCTGCCAGCGGCCTCGCCTTCACCACCGCCGACACGGGCCTCGGGTCCGACCCGATCGGGACCGTCGCCGCTCCCGCGCTCGGCGTGACCGACACCGTCGACATCCCCGGCGGCGTCCCGGTCGCGGGGAGCGTCCAGAACGTCTACCGCGCCATCACCCGCACCGACTTCGACGCGGCGGTCGCGGCCGACGGGGCAGCACCGAGCACCACCGACATCCCGGTCCCCGAGGGCAGCGAGCCGCTGACCCTGCAGGCCACCCGGGTCGGCCGCGAGGCGGCCGAGCCGACGCTCGGCGTCACGAGCGACGGCACGGCGTTCTTCGCCGCCGGCACCTTCGACGGCGCCGCGGTGGTCGCACCGCGCACCGAGGTCAAGCGCTCCACCGACGGCGGCCTCACCTGGGAGACGGTCACGCCGGCGCTGCCGGACCGGCTGAAGAGCGAGCCGCCGGTCACGCTCGACCCGATGGTCTACGTCGACGAGGCGACCGACCGGGTCTTCAACCTCGAGCTGTACGTCGGGTGCTCCTACCTGCTGTTCAGCGACGACAACGCCGACAGCTGGAACCGCGCCCCGGCGGCCTGCGGCGACTACGTCAACGACCACCAGACGATCATCGCCGGCGCCATCCCGCCGGACGCGGCCGTCCCGGTCAGCACCTACCAGGACCGCTGGGTCTACTACTGCTTCAACCGGGTCATCGACGCCAACTGCGGCCGCAGCATCGACGGTGGCCAGACCTGGAGCCCGACCGCGACGCCGGCCTACGTCGGCTTCGACCCCGACAACGGCGGTCTCTGCGGCGGCCTCCACGGCCACATCGCCACCGATCCCGAGGGCCGGCTGTTCGTGCCCAAGGGCCACTGCAACAAGCCGTTCGTGTCGATGTCGTCCGATGGCGGTGACACCTGGACCCGCACCCAGGTGAGCGACATCTCCGCGGCGAGCACGCACCTGTCCGTCGCGGCGGACGCGGCCGGCAACGTCTACTTCCTGTGGTGGGACGCGACCTACCGGCGCCCGTGGCTGTCGGTGTCGACCGACCACGGCGCCACCTGGGGCGAGCCGCTCATGATCTCGCCGCCCGGGGTGACCGAGGTCAACTTCCCGGTCCTCGTCGCCGGCGACGAGGGACGCCTCGCGATCAACTTCCCGGGCACGACCTCGACCGACCCGACCGACACCACCCGTCCGTGGAACGAGTACGTCGTGGTGGTCACCGATGCCCACACCGCCGACCCGGTGTTCTACTCGGCGACGGCGAACGACCCCGCGACCGACGTCTTCCACCGGGGCGACTGCAACGGGCGCTGCGCCGGGCTGTGGGACTTCGTCGACGTGGTCATCGCGCCGGGGACGGGTGAGGCGTGGGCGGCGGCCGCCGACGCGTGCATCCGCAACTGCGACGAGAAGCCCGCGTCGGACAAGCAGGTCGGCGACGGCGTGGCCATCCGCCAGATCGGCGGTCCGCGCCTCTTGACACCGACGACCGAGTAGCCGCGCCGCGTCCGCCGGCGCGTCGGGTCCGCCCGCGCGCCGGCGTGCCGGCGTGCCGGCACCGGTGCCGGCGACCGGCCGCCTACCCTCCCACGACCATGCGTCGATCCTCCCTCCGCCACGTCCCCGTGGCCCTCGCCGCGCTCCTGTTCGCCTCGCCGCTCGTGCTGATGGTGTCCGGGTCGCTCCGGGGCCGTGGGCTCCCCGCCCCGCGGGGCGTCGAGGTGTGGCCAGCGGAGCCGACGCTCGAGGCCTACCGGGCGCTGGGCCAGGTCCTGCCGCTCACCACCTACCTCCGCAACTCGCTCCTCGAGGCGGCGCTGGCGGTGCCGCTGACCGTGCTGGTCGCCTCGCTCGCCGGCTTCGGCATCCGCCTGCTGTCGCGTCGCGCCCGGCGGCTCGCCATCGGCGTGGCGGTCGTGGCCATGCTCGTGCCGGTGACCGCGGTGTGGGCGACGCGGTTCGAGCTGTTCCGGCTCGTCGGTGCGGTCGACACGTTCGTGCCCCTCGTGGGGCTCGCGCTCATGGGCACGAGCCCGTTCCTGGTGCTGATCTACGCCTGGGCGTTCCACGGGCTGCCCGACGAGCAGCTCGAGGCGGCGGCGCTCGACGGCGCCGGGCCGCTGCGGATGTGGTGGTCGATCGCGATGCCCCAGGCCCGCGCCGCGACCCTGGCCGTGGTCGTCCTCGCCTTCACGTTCCACTGGTCGAACTTCATCGACCCGCTGCTGTACCTGAACTCGCAGTCGCGGTTCACCGCGCCGCTCGGGCTGCGGCTGCTGCAGCAGCTGAACCCGACCGACTGGCCGCTGCTGCTCGCCGGCGCCGTCCTCACCACGATCCCGGTGGTGCTGGTCTTCGCCGTCGGCCAGCGCGCGTTCCTCCACGACCCGACCCACAGCCTCGACGCCCGGAGCCGTGACCGATGACCACCGCGACCCGACGCCGCACCGCCCGACACCGCACCGCACGGGACCGCACGCGACCGCGCCGGACGCTCCTCGCCGGCGTGGCGCTGTCGGCGGCCCTCACCGGCTGCGGGGAGACCTCCCCGTCGGGCGGGGAGGACGGCGAGGAGACCACCGAGCTGTCCCTGCTGCTGTTCGGCGGCCCCGAGGAGGTCGCCGGGTACGAGGCGATGCTCACCGAGTTCGAGGACGCCAACCCGGACCTCGCCGTCGAGCTCACCCCGGTCGCCAAGCAGGACGACCTGCTGGCCAAGCTGACCACCGGGTTCGCCGGCGGCACGCCCCCCGACGTCTTCCTCATCAACTTCCGCAAGTACGGCCAGTTCGCCGCCGAGGGCGTGCTGCGTCCGGTGCAGCCGTACCTCGACGCGTCCGACGTGCTCGACGAGGACGACTTCGTCACCCCACCGCTCGAGGCGTTCCGCTTCGACGGCGAGGAGCTCACCTGTCAGCCCCAGAACGTGTCGTCGCTGGTCGTCTACTACAACCGCGACCTGTTCGAGGCCCGCGGGGTGCCGCTGCCCGAGGACGGCTGGGACTGGGACGCGTTCCTGGCGGCCGCCCAGGCGCTGACCGGCGACGGGACCTACGGGCTCGGCACCGAGCCGTCGATCATCCGTGTCGCGCCGTTCGTCTGGTCCAACGGGGGCGACGTGGTCGACGACCTCCAGCAGCCGACCGAGCTGACGCTCGGCGAGGGCCCGGCACGCGAGGCGCTCGACTGGTTCCTCGACCTCTCGCTCGTCCACGGCGTGGTCCCGCCGGACGCCGAGGAGCAGTCCGAGGACGCCGAGTCCCGCTTCCACCGCGGCGGGTTGGGGATGTACCTCAACTCGCGCAAGTCGGTCCCCAGCCTGCGGACCATCGAGGGCTTCACCTGGGACGTGGCCCCGCTGCCGGTGGCTCCCGGCGGCTCGCCGGTCACGATGCTGCACTCCGACGCCTACTGCATCGCCGAGGGCACCGGCCACGAGGACGCGGCCTGGCGGCTGGTCGAGTTCGCGATGAGCCGGCGCGGACAGGAGATCCTGGCCGAGTCCGGACGGACCGTGCCGTCCCGCGTCGACGTGATGCGCTCCGAGGCGTTCCTGCGCCCCGACGTGCCGCCGGCCCACGCGGAGGTGTTCGCCGACAACGCCGAGATCGCCCGGGCGACCCCGTCGACGTCGTCGTGGCTGCAGGTCGAGAAGACCGTGGACGACATCCTCACGGGGATCTTCTACGGCCGCATCGACCGGGAGGACGGCATCCGGCGTCTCCTCGACGAGGCCCGCGCCACCTTCGCCCGCGCGGGCTGACGGTGGCGAGGGGCGGCCGCACGACCGACCGGGCAGCCTGGGCGCTGCTCGCCCCGTTCGGCCTCGGCGTGCTGGTGCTGCTGGTCGTCCCGGCGCTCCTGACCTTCGGCTACGCGTTCACGGCCCACACCGGGTTCGGCACGCCGACCTGGAACGGACTCGCCAACCTGCGCCGCGCGTTCGACGACCCGCTGGCCGCAGCCGCGCTGCGCGCATCGCTGCTGTTCGCCCTGTTGGCGGTCCCGCTGCGTCTGGTGGTCGCGGCCGGGCTGGGCATCGCCCTCGCGCGCCCCCGCCCGGGAGCCCGGCTCGCGCGCGTGCTGGTCTACCTCCCGACGGTCATCCCGGACGTGGCGCTGGCGCTCGTGTTCCTGTGGGTCTTCAACCCGCTCTACGGGCCCGCGAACCAGGTGCTGGGTGCGCTGGGCCTACCGCAGCCGACCTGGCTCGCGACGCCGTGGGGCGCCCGGTGGGCCATCGTCGTGATGATGCTGTTCCCCATCGGCGAGGCGTTCCTGGTCGTGCTGGCGGCCCGCCGCGAGCTCGACCCCAACGCCTACGAGGCGGCGCTCGTCGACGGCGCGTCGAGCCGGCAACAGCTGTGGCACCTCACCCTGCCGCAGCTCGCGCCGCTGCTGGTCCTGCTCGCCATCCGCGACACGATCCTGTCGCTGCAGGTCAACTTCGTGCCGGCCTACATCCTCACCGACGGCGGTCCCGACGCCGCGACGCTGTTCCTGCCCGTCTACGTCTACGACCAGGCGTTCGAGTTCCTCGGCTTCGGCTACGGCGCGATGCTGAGCCTCGTGCTCCTCGGCGCGACCGGTGTGCTGGTCACGCTCCAGGTGCTGCTCGCACGCCGCTGGCGGCTCCTTCGCTGAGCCGCTCGACCGTCGGCGTGCGTCAGCCGAGCAGCGCGGCGAGGTCGACGCGGCCGACGCGGCGACCGGCAGTAGGTCTACGGTACGCGCTGCCAGCAGGAACGATCGTCCTGTCGTGGAAGTCCCAGGACGGCTGGTACGGATGGACCTGCCGAACGCGGCCGTCGTGGCCAGCAGCGTCAGCTCGAGCTACGCCACCAACCCCCGCCAGGAGACCGACAGTCCCCTTATTGCTCGGCGTGACTCGGCTCACAAGGCGAATGTCGCTTGGAGCTGACCCGCTTCGGTGGACACCGGGTTTCGTCGATGCTCATGCTGCAACCTCGGTGGTGAGGGCGTGACGGTTCTCGAACTCGACCGGGGGCAGGTTGCCGATCGAGATGTGCCGACGACGGCGGTTGTAGAAGGTCTCGATGTAGTCGAAGATCTCGAGCCGGGCGTGCCGGTGGCTGTCGAAGCGCCGGCCGGGCTGGCGCCAGAACAGCTCGGTCTCGAGGGTGGCGAAGAACGCCTCGGCCATGGAGTTGTCGTAGGCGTCCCCGACCGAGCCCATCGAGGCCAGCAGCCCGTGACGTCGCAGCGCGAGCTCGAGATCGCGGCTGCTGTACTCGGCGGGGTCAAAGTGGTGGATCACCCCGGCGACCTCTCCGCCCCGGTTGGTCACGGCCATGGTCACCGCGTCGACCACCAGCTGGGTCTTGCGGTGGGTGTCCATCGACCAGCCCACGACCCGCCGGGAGAACGCGTCGAGCACGGTGGCGAGGTAGAGCCAGCCCTGCACGGTCGGGACGTAGGTGACGTCGGCGACCCACTTCTGGTCCGGGGCGGTAGCGGTGAAGTCCCGGTCGAGCAGGTCCGGTGCCGGACGGGCGTCCGGGTCGCGCTGGGTCGTGCCGTGACGCCACCCGCGCCGGTGCACACCCTCCAGACCGTGCTCGCTCATCAGCCGGGCGACGCGCTTGCGACCCACCCGGACCCCGGCGTCGATCAGGTCGGCGTGGATCCGCGGTGCGCCGTAGGTGCCGCGCGACGCGGCGTGGAAGCCACGGATCTGCTCCGCCAACACCTCGTCGCCGAGCCGTCGCGCCGAGGGCGGTCGCTGCCGCCAGGCGTAGTAGCCCGAGCGGCTCACCTCGAGCAGCCGGCACAGCAGGTTCACGGGGTAGACCGCCCGCTCCTGGTCGACGAAGCGGAACCTCGTCACTTCGTCGACTCCGTCACGAAGAAGGCCGCCGCTTTTTTCAGGATCTCCTTCTCCATGCGCAGCTGCACGTTCTCACGCCGCAGCCGTACCAGCTCGGCACGCTCGGTCTCGTTGACCTTCTCGTCGGGCTGCTCACCGCGACGGCGACGATCGGCCAGCACCCAGTTGCCCAGCGTTCCCTCGTTCATCCCGAGCTCACGAGCGACCTGTGCGATCGGCTTGCCGGTCTCACGGACCATCTCGACCGCGGCCTCCCGGAACTCCTCCGGGTACTTCGATGGACGCCCCATCGGGGACTCCCTTCTCCAGGCTCGCGCCCAGTATCAGGGTGTCCACCGAAGCGGGGTAGCTCCAGCTTCCGCGGGCGATCGCGCGATCGAGAAAGCGCTGATTCGCGGCCCACCGTTCGGCATCCGACATCCCGTTCCATACCCAGTCGGGGACGTTGAACCTTCGTGCGACGAGGTCGTCCGCCAGGTTGATGTAGTCCGGGTACTTGCCCAGTACGACGACATCATCAGCGACGGATGCCGCTCTTGGGGCAGAGATCACCCCCGAAAAGGCAACTGAGCCCCCGCGTACCTCATTCGTCGGCTCGGCCGAAGCCGTCGCAGGGCCTTCGACGTCAACAGCGAACACCGGAAGGTTGGGCGCGTCGTCGTACGGCGTGGCGACCGGGTCGTAGTCGTGCGTCGGGTTCAGGACGATGGTCGTGGCGCTCGCGTGAGCCCAATCGCGAAACCGATTGACGGAGTCGCGCACGTCACTCGGGCCGGCCGCCACGACCAACAGTGCTGCCAGCGCTGCGGCGACCGTTGCCATCTGCGCTCGGACGCAGTCCGCGCCTGTCACAACAACAGCTCCTCCCCGTTGATCCTCACGATGTCGGATCGGATCACAAGCCCGGCAGCCTCACTCCATAGAACGAGATCTGTCGTGATGGTTCGATCAGGCTGGCGAGTACAGCGCACAGATGTCAGCTCCGTGTAGTCCCACGGTTCCCCGACCTCGTCGAAGAGCCGGAGTTCGCGGACGCCTTCGAACCCGAGCTGATGCATCACCACCTCCCCGGCAGTGACCACCCGCACGACCAGTTGAACCAGATGGCTGCTTGGCTCCACGGCCAGCGACTCGATGATGCCGCCCCAGAGGTCGTCCAGATTCATCCCGACCGACCTCATTGTCCGCTGGCCTGGCGGACGATCCGCAGGATGTCATCGAGCGATGACTGACTGATCGCGATGTGCGTAAGCGCCCGGTCCACGGACGCCTGCCCCGTGATCGTGAACGCCTCCTTTCCCGGGATACTGACCCGGAAGTAGTTCGTTCGACCGCCACCCTCCTCCATGACCCGCACCACGATGCCACGCGGACCGTGAGGGATGTTGACGGTGAAGCCTCCCGGTAGCTGCTTGATGGTTCCGCCGGTCGCTTCAGCGACCTCCTGGGCGAGTTGGCTGGGCGCAGGTAGTCCTCTTGGGGCCAACAGTTCCGCAAGAGAGACAGCGAGGGTGCCTGACGCCCCGCCGCGCACCTCCTGGGCTGATTCGGTGCGAGAAGCCCCACTTGCCGGGTAGTTCGCCGAGCCCTGGTGCACGTCGTACGTAACCGCAGGCGCCGTCGTAGGCGTAGGACCGCTCGTGAGGAGCGCGGCGCCCGACGCCATCGCCGTCGATGCGCCCACCGTGCCAGCAAGGAACACGACGGCTGTTGCCAGTGCAGGCAGCAGGCGAGCGAGGTGAGCCGGCACCAACCACGTGCGATCCGAACGGGAAAATACCGCGGCCCGTGAGACGAGTGCCGTGGCCAGGACCGCGACGATCACGATGGCCACGCCGCTCGTCATCAGCCGTCGTCTCGTCCGTGGATTTGCCCAGCGATCCAGATCGTCAGCTCCGTCTGGAAGTCATCGCTCGACACGTGCTCATGGCGGTTGTCGGGATCCTCGAGGAGCAACCGCAGCTTGTCGCGGAGCTCCTCCGCCTCCCGGAGCGTGAGGGCAACCCCCACGGCGTGAAGTTCCTTCTCGCTCTCGATGTCCTCAAGTCGCATGGATTCACCTCGCAGGTACGTCGCGCGGCCACACTCGGTTGGTCACCCAACGACCATCGATGAGTTCTTCGATGTGGGCATGTGGGAACTCGTGCGGGGACGGACGGTTGATGTCGAACCTCAGGCGTCGGAGCCCGTCGTCGGAGAGCAGAACAGTGTCTCCAGCCCGGTTCTTGATGAGTCGGTAGTTCGGGCCGAGCCAGTCCTCCGACGCACGGAACACGTCGTCAACAACCCCTGGCGCTCTTGGGGCCGATGGTTCGGGCGAAGACGCAAGGAGATGCCCCGATGCGGCAACCACCGGTCTCTCGACGGCGATCGATCGACCGTCGTCCGCGACCGTGGCCGGCGGGAGTTGGAGGGCGTTGTCGTACTGGACCGCCGTGGAGGTCGTAGCCGCAGCTCCCACGGCTGGAAGTCTGGCGTCACTCGAATGAGCCGCTGTCGGCAGCGAGGCGAGGAGCGTGAGCACAAGAACCACGAGGGCGCCACTCACGCTCCACCGGCTCATCGGGAGTCACCTCCGAGGCTGACCCACTCGCCGGCCTCGCCGTCCCATGCATCGTCGGCCGCGTGGACCAGGGCCCACGCATCGCCCACCCCAACGTGCTGGTCGATGAGGGTCACAGGCGTAGACGTCACGCGGCGGACCGGGGCTTCGTCCGCCGACGTGAACTCGACTTCATACCGCCTGCGTCGCAGCAGACCCTTCGCGGCAACTCGTCGTAGTCGAATCATGGCTGCGGGTCCCGGCAGTAGTTGCAGTAGCCGCTGACTTCGTCGAGTTCCATGTCGTAGAAGCGGCTGGGCGGGTATCCCGGCGGCTCACCGATGTCCACGATCCTGGAGCCCTGCCCCATCTCACCGCGAATCCACCGGCGGTTGAACCAGAGATCCATCCGCTCCAGGGTCCGGGGCGAGACGCGCTCGATCAGGTTCCTGGGCACCCAGCGCGGGGTTCCTCGGTACCAGTCGTACCCGTGCCGCTCCGCGTACGGGATGACCCGCTCGCCCATGTTGCGACCGATGGTGACCGTGCGTGTCGCTTCTGGGGCCGATAGTTCGCCCGAAGGCGCAAGAGAAGGCCCCCTGGCGTCGGCGACACGTCTCTCGTCGGCGCCCGACCCACGGGCGTCGGCGTCGGCCCCCAACACGAGGTTGGCGTGGCTGTCGTACGCGTTGTTCGCAGTTGTCGTAGCAGTAGGTCGTGTCCCTTGAGACGCGTCGGCGGGCAGCGCCTGCGCTACCACCGCTACAAGGCCCAGAATCAGGGCCATGACCCAGCGCAGAGCCGTAGTCGCCAGCGTTCTATTCATCATCGTCCGCGAACCAGGCCCACGCGCGGTCGAAGACCTCGTCGAACTCACTCCGCGAGATCTCCGTGCCGTTGAACTCGTCCTGCGCGTTGATCTCTTCGAGGGACGGCATCAGTGACTCGCTCAGAACGGTCCTCCCAGTGTGCGTGTCGCCGCTCGCGAGGTCCATCTGGCCGTTGCGGTACTGCTCGACCTTGCGCACCTCACGACCGGTCGAGTCGATCGCGCTGTAGATGACGACCGGCTCGTCAGCGAAGTCGTGCTTCCAGTGGACGCGGATGTACCTCATCAGTTCGTCCCCGCGCTGATGAGTCGGTCGAGGATGCTGAGCGGTCCCTCGTTGGGAACGACGAACACGCCATCGCGTCCCTTGATGACGGTCAGATCCGAGACGTCGATCTCCACGTAGTGCGTGAATCGCTGACCTTGGAACGGCTGACCGAGGAAGCAGCGAGAGAGCTGAGCGCACGTTCGCGTTCCGGGTGCGATGTCGGACAGGTACTGCCCGTTGCCATACCGGACGTCGTTCGGGTTCACCGACGCCAACGACGGTCGTAGCTCCCCGCTCGAGCGAATGCCCGCTTGCCCGGCCTCGTCGGTGTAGTGGAAGAGGGTTGTCGGTCTTGGGGCCGATAGTTCGGGCCGAGAAGCAAGAAGAGGCCCCGAGGCGGCAGCCACGCGTCTGTCGGCGGCGCTCGAAGGCCCGACGCCCACCACCGTTGTCGACCCGAGGTTGGCGTCGCTGTCGTAGATGGTGGCAGCGGTCGTCGTAGTCGTAGCCCGGACCGTTGGGCCCGGATCAACGGCGACGACAGACGACGTCATCGCGCCGAGTAGGGCTACGACGACCGCTAGAACCACGAGGACACGGGTCACGGGAACGACAGCGTCCCTTGACGCCACTCCCCGAGCGTCATCTTCGCGTTGAAGGCGGCGACTGACTGTCCTTCGGCCAATTCCGCCAGGGCGGACTCACCGCGCTCTGGAGCGAACTCAAGAGCGTGGGCGCCAGCCCATGACCGAACGCCTTCGTTCCGATCGTCGATGAGCCGTAGCAGTGCGCGCTGGGCTTCTGGCCCACGATCTCGAAGCTCCCGATAGACAGCCGCGACAAGCTCTGCCTGATGGTTGGCCGACTCGTAGTCGCCGTCGATCGAGTGAGCACCGTGCAGCTCTGCGGCGGTGCGGTAGGCGTCGACGAGTTCGTCGGTGGAGGCGGTGGAGAGATCGACGTGGGTCATCCCGCCGCTCCGAATCGTTGGAGGACATCGAGTCCGAACTGCCGCTGGGCGTCGAAGGGCTGAGTGCCCAGCCACTGCCTCACCGTCTGACCACTCGTGAACGGCTGGATCGAGGAGTAGTAGCCGCTCACCTGCCGGTGGATCGTGGTGTCGAGCCGGATGATGTTGGACGTGTTGTGGATCGAGTCTGCGCCGAAGCGACCGACGTTCCCGGTGTGTTGCTCGACGATGTGATGCCACTGGGCGTTCGGTCCCGCGGACCCGTAGGCGCGCCTGAACGAGGACATGGATCCGAAGCCCTGTGCGGCATCATCTGCGAACTGCAGTCCGCGTATCGCTTCTGGGGCGACTCTAGCGATGGTGGTGGCTGTGAGGTGTTCGCTGGTGATGGCGGCGGTGCCGGTGCCTAGGGTGGCTCCGGCGATGAGGGCGATGGTGGCGTCGGTGGTGCAGGACCCTTTTCCTGCTCCGCAGGATTCGCCGGCTTTGATGGCGAGGTTGGTGGCTTCGGTGGCTCCGAAGGCGACGGCTCCCGCCCCGAGCCAGCTGGCGGTGAGGGCTGGGGCGGCGAGGCCGCCGGTGCCGACGATGGTCACGGCGGTCGCGGCGATGGCGAGGCCGGTGGCGATGGTGCCGGCGTTGGCTTTGAGCCAGTCTCCTGCGCCGGACAGCCAGCCTTTGGTCCCGTACGGGTCGATGTACATCATCGGGTTGTCGTTGGCGTAGAGGTAGCCGCCCCCGAGCGGGTCGGGTGAGAGGAAGATCCCGAGGGCGGGGTCGTACTGGCGGGCGCGCATGTGCATCAGCCCGGTCGTGTCCGCCAGGGCGCCGGTGAACGACACCGGCGAGGCCGATGCGGCCGAGGCGGTCCGCAGGGCGCCGTAGGGTTCGAAGTCGGCCTGGCCGGTGAGGGCGCCGGTGGCGTCGGTGGCGGCGCGGACGGTGAGGAGGAGGTCGCGGTGGAAGTACTCGCGCCCGTCGGCACCGTCGATGCCGAGCCCGGCCGGCAGGTAGGCACGAACGGTCGCGCCGGTCCCGTCGCGTTCCTCGACGAGGTCGCCGTAGATGGGGTCGTAGACGTGCGCGGCGGTGCCGGCGGCGACGCGGGCGCCGAGGCTGTCGTAGGTGTAGGACTCGGTGGCCCCGTCGACGGTCGCGGAGGTCATCCGACCGACCGCGTCCCAGGTGAACGTGTCCGGCCCGACCGCGGTGACGTTGCCGGCGGGGTCGTAGGTGACGGTGTCCACGGTCGTGTCGGGTCGGGTGACCGACGTCAGCCGTCCACCGGTGTAGCTGTAGCTGGTCGTTCCGGTCGGGCGCTGTTCGGTGAGGCGGTTCCCGACCGGGTCGTAGGTCCAGGCGATGAAGTCGGTCTCGGACCCGTCACAGACCGGCTGGCCGTAGCACACGCGGGCGAGCCGGCCGGCCGCGTCGTAGACGTAGCCGGACGCGTTGCCGGCCTCGTCGACGCGGGTGATGACCTGGTTGCGGTCGTTGTAGGTGTAGTCGAGCGCGGTGAGGACCTCCCCGGCCGGGGCCGGGCCGGACGTGAACGTGCCGTCGGCGGCGAGCGCGGCCACGAGCCCGTCGTTCTGGCCTGCGGACACGAGCGTGTCGGGGCCGACGTCGACGGTCTGGTCGAACGAGCCGGTGACGGCGAGGCGCCCGTCGGTGGTCACGTCGAGGGCCGCCAGGTCGGTGTCTCCGGTGCCGGTGGCGAGCGGGGTTGCCCAGGAGGGCTGGCCGGTGGCGTCGAGCGCGATGACGATCCCGTCGCTGCCGCCTGCCGAGACGAACGTGTCCGTACCGAAGGTGGCGGTGCCGGCGAACGCGCCGGTGGCGACGATGTCGCCCATGGCAGTCGTGTCGACGCCGTAGAGCTTCACGTCGGATGCGCCGGTCCCGGCGCGGGTGGCCCACACCGGCACGCCGGTGCTGTCGACCTTGACGGCCATCGCGTCGCGGCCGGACGCGGACGGCAGGGTCGCCGTGGTCCCGAAGGTGGCGTCGCCGGTGTAGTAGCCCACGAACACCGCACCGCCGTCGGCGGTCGCGGTCGCCGCACGCGGGTAGATGCGCACCGACCCGGATCCGGCGTGGGTCGCGGTGACGATCTGGCCGGCGCTGTCCAGCTTGACGGTGAACACGTCCGCGGACGTGCCGTCGGCGGTCATCGACGGGGCCGAGCCGAACGTCGCGGTCCCGTCGAACTCGCCGATCACGATCGCGCCGCCGTCGGTGGTGGCTGCAACGGCGTCAGGGAGGACCTTCTCGAGCGAGTGGCCGGTCGCGGTCGCCCAGGCGAGCTGCCCCGAGGTGTCGAGCTTGAACGTGGCGCCGTCGAAGTCCCCGGTAGAGGCGAGGTCGGTGGTGCCCACGGAGGCTGCGGCCCAGAAGAACCCGGTCGCCACGACGCCGCCGTCGCTGGTGGTCGCGACGCCTTCGAGGCTGGCGAGCGAGGTCCCGACGAGCGCGTGGAACGCCCACACGACCTGCCCGGTGCTGTCGAGCTTGACGACGAAGGCGTCGTTCCCGCCAGCGGAGGTGAAGGTGTCGGTGCCGAAGGTCGCGGTGCCGTCGAAGTTCCCGGCGACGATGACACCGCCGTCGGCCGTGGCGGCCGCGTCGTTGACGGTGATGTCGCCGGTGCCGGTGCCGAACGCGGTGGTCCACACGACCGTGCCGGTGGTGTCGGTGGCGACGGCGACACCGTCGGTCGCGCCGCTCGAGGTCAGCGTGTCGTTGCCGAACGTCTCGGTGCCGGAGAACTCCCCGGCGGTGACCGTGCCGGCCGAGGTGGCCGCCTGGGCCGCGAGCGTGACCGCCCCGGTGTCGTCGCCGACGTGGCTGACGAACGGTGCGGGGCCGGTCCCGCCGGTGCCTGCCGAGCTGAGCTCGACGCGGGTGACCCGGCCGGCCTGGTCGTAGCTGCGGCGTTCGGTCGTGGCGTTGGCGAGGTCGAGCTGGGTCGGCAAGCCGGCCGGGTCGTAGGTCGTGGTCGCGAGCGTCTGACCGTCGAGCGCGACCGTCCCCGGCCGGCCGGCCGCGTCGTAGGTGTAGCTCTCGACCGAGCCGTCCGGTCGGGTCCGGGTCTCCAGCCGCCCCATCAGGTCGTAGGTGTACGCGAACGTGTCGGTACCGCGGGTGGCGGAAGCGACCTCGCCGCGGTCGGTGTAGGTGAACGAGGTCACCCCGACCGCGTCGGACACCTGCGCGACGCGGCCGGCCGTCCCGGTCGGGCCGTCGGTCGCGGTGCGGGTGATCGTCACGTCCGCGTCGGTGCCGGGCGCGTCGAGTCCGGTCAGGTTCCCGTAGACGTCCCGGGTCACGGCGATGCCGGCACCAGCCAGCGTGGCGGCCGCCGCGCGGCCGCGGGTGTCGTAGGTCATCGAGGCGGTCGCGGCCGGGTCGACGACACCGGCGAGGTGTCCCGACGGGGTGTAGGACAGCGTCGTGGTCCGTCCCGCCGCGTCCGTGAGCCCGGTGAGCAGCCCGGAGGAGTCGTAGGTGAACGTCTGTGCCGGGGCGGCGGGGTCGGGGCCCTGGACCGACGTGGGGTGCCCGGCGTCGTCGTAGCCGGTCGTGACGGTCCGGCCGGTCGAGTCGGTCACCGCGGTCGGGCGTCCCGCGTTGTCGTAGCTGGTCGTCAGCGTCCGGCCGAGCGGGTCGGTGACGGTCGCGGGCCGGCCGGCCGGGTCGTAGGTGACGGTGGTGGCGTAGTCGTCCGGGTCGGCGCCGGGCAGGTTCCCGCGGGCGTCGACGGTCCGGACGGGCCGGTCGGCGGGGTCGTAGGCGACGGTCGTGGTCGCGCCGGCCGCGTCCGTGGTCGACAGCACCAGCCCGGTCGCGAGGTCGTAGGTCGCGGTCGCGGCCGTGCCGTCCGCACCGGTCACCGACGTGACGTTGCCGGCGGTGTCGTACCCGAACGTGGTCGTGCGGCCCCAGTGGTCGGTCACGGTCGCGGGCCGGCCGTCCGTGTCGTAGGTGATCGAGGTGGTGCGCCCGTCGGAACCGACCGAGCTGGTCGGGCGGTCGTGGCTGTCGTAGGTGGTCGTCGCGACCGCACCGTCGGGCAAGCTCGTCTGGGCGAGGTTGCCGCGGGCGTCGTAGCCGAACGTCGTGACCGCCCCGGACGGGGCCCGGATCTCGGCCAGCCGGCCGTCGGTGTCGTAGCTGTAGGTCGTGACGAGCTCGTCCGGGGACACCTTCGCGACCGGGACGTGCCCGATGTAGACGTCGACCCAGCGGCCGTCCGGCCCGTCCATCCAGGTCGTCCCGGTCCCGTCGGCGCCGCGGGTCGTCCCGAACGTGAACACGTGACCGTTCGCGTCGGTCTGCTGCACGACGTCACCGTTGGCGTCGTACACGCTCGACTGCACCGTCACGCCTGCCGGGTCGACGGTCGTCGCGAGCCGCCCGGACGTGTCGTAGGCGTAGGTCCAGGTGCGGGCACCGGGAAGCGTCACCGACGTCAGCCGGTCGCTGGTGTAGGCGTAGGTGACGGTGCGGCCGTCATCGCTGGTCGCGGCGGTGATCAGCCCGTCGGTGTAGGTGAGGTCGATAGCCCCGCCGGGTCCGGAGACCTGGGCGAGGAGCCCACCGTTGCCGGCCGGGGGTGGCGAGGCGGTGAAGGTCCCGTCCGCGGCTATCTGGAACACGACCCCGTCGAAGCTGCCCGACGAGGTGAGCGTGTCCGACCCGAAATCGGCCGTGCCGTCGAACACGCCGACGACGGTCGCACCGCCTGCGGAGGTCGCGACCGGCTGCTCGAGGTAGGTGTCGCCGGCGCCGACACCGACGGCGGTGGCCCACACGGGGGTGCCCGAACCGTCGAGGCGGGCCACGAGCCCGTCGTAGGCGCCAGCCGAGGTGGCCGTGTCCGACCCGACGGTCACGGTCCCCTTGAACCGGCCCGCGACGACGACATCGCCGGCGGCGGTGACGTCGACACCGACGAGCTTGACCGTGCCCGCTCCGGTCGCTTCGGTCGCCCACACGGGGGTGCCGGTGCCGTCGACCCGGACGATCATGCCGTCCACGTCGCCCGCACTCGGCAGGCTCGTGCCACCGAACGTCGCGGTGCCGTAGTGGTAGCCGACGAACACCGCACCCCCGTCGCCGGTCGCAACCAGGTCCTGCGGGTAGATGCTGTACGCGCCGGTGCCGACCCGGGTCGCGCGTGTCACGGTCCCGTCGGTACCCACCGCCACCAGGAACGCGTCGCGGCCACCAGCCGAGGTCAGCGCCGGTTGGGCACCGAAGGTCGCGGTCGCCTCGAACTCGCCGACGACGAGGATGCTGCCGTCCGCAGCCGTCGCCACGGCGTTGGGGTAGACGTTGCCGGTCGAGGTGCCGAGGCGGGTCGCCCACACGGGCGTGCCGTCACCGGCGAGCTTGAACGCGAGACCGTCGTAGGCACCGGCCGAGGTCAGCGTGGTCGCGCCGACGGTCGCGGTCGCCCAGAAGAACCCGGACACGACTGCGCCGCCGTCCGTCGTCGCGGTCACGCCCGTCAGCTCCGCCGCGGACGTGCCCGACGCCGCAGAGACGGCCCAGACGACCTGCCCGGCGGCGTCGAGCTTGACGACGACCCCGTCGAGGTTGCCCGCGGACGTCAACGTCATGGACCCGAAGGTCTCGGTGCCGGTGAACTGGCCCACCACGACGACACCGCCGTCGGCGGTCGCGGCCGCGTCCCGTAGCGTCGTACCGCCCGTGCCGGTCCCCACCGGGACGGCCCAGTCGACCGTGCCATCCGTCGCGGTGCGGACCGCGACGCCGTCGAAGCCGCCGCCCGACGTCAAGCTCGTCCCGCCGAAGCCGACCGTCCCGTCGAAGCGCCCGACCGTGACGGTCCCGCCGGCGGCCGCCACGGCACCGGCCAGGTCGACATCGCCCGTCCCGTCGGCCGCATGGGTCACGTACACCCCGGCCGGCGTGGCCGCGGACCCGTAGGCGAGCGTGACGGTCGCGCCGTCACGGTCGGTGATCGAGGTCAGCTCGCCCGTCGCCGCGAACGTGCGCACCGGGGCGTCCTCGACACCACCGAGCGTGAACCCTCCTCCCGCGGCGGTCAGCGTGTAGCGCGTCATCGGCGGCGCGACGAACCCGCCCGCGCCGTCGGGTGAACCGGTAGACCGCCCCGGACCCGCTGCTGTAGACGACGGCCCCGTCCGGGTCGACATCGACCCGCTCGTCGTAGGCGAACCGCCACCCCGCCCCCATCGTCGAGACGCGGGTGTCGTCAGAGTTGTAGCTACGGGCGGCCACGAGATCGAGACCACGCGATGCGACCGCGAGGTCGACGACGAGTCGGTCAGCTCGCCGGTCGCGGTGTTGACCGGGTCGGACATCGACATCGCCGGATAGCCGAGACCGCGCACCTGCTCCTCCGACAACGTCGTGCTCGTGGAGCCGACCCGGGTGCCACCCCACGCCAACAAGTTGCGCGTCGGCATCCGGTCACCCACACGCCTGACGAACAACGTGCGCAGGAACGACCCGGCCGGACACGCCACCGCCGGCAGGTCCGGCAGCGGATCCCCGGGTCCGTACGGAGCCGACGAGGACGTCACGCTCGTCTGGTTGGCATCGACGTCGACGCACTCCGCCGTTGAGACGATCGTCATCGTCTTCGGGACACCGGTCGCGCCGCCGAGCGGCATCACCCGCACGATCGCGCCGTCCGGTGCCACTTCCTGAATCTCGAAGGCCGTGTAGCCGACACCATCAGACCGGCAGGACGCGTTGGAGTACATCCGCGCCCAGATCGTGACCCACTGCGACTGGTAGGCCGCCGTCGGTGACCAGTTGTAGAGATCCCAGTTGTTGATGTCGTCCAGCGGCGCGATGCAGGTTCGCCCCGAGGTGTTCCACACCTGCCACCGGAAGCCGTTGGCCGGGTCCGACAGCGTCACTGGTGCATCCTGGGTGATCAGCAACTGACCGGCGAACGAGTGGGAGTAGACCCGGCCGTAGCCGGACGTGTCCAGCGGGAGGGCGTAGCAGTCCTGGTACTTGTTGACGGCGTTCCTCGTCGTGGCGACCCGGCAGTCCTCCACCGTGATCGCACCGATCAGGTCCGGATCCGTCCAACTCCACTCCTCAGCGCCCTGATAGCCCGTGTTCGCCACGAGCGCCCCCGGCGTGTACGTCCCTACCCCCGGCGCCGGCCGCGTCGCCGTCGGCATGGTCACGAGCGGGTTCACCACCGCTTCGCCGACCGCCGGCTCACCGCCGGTCGTCAGACCCGCCAGCCGCGTCTGGAGCGAGGCGTCGATCGGCGGGACCGCACCCGGAGCCGGATCCGCCGCGGCCGACGATGCCAACGGCACCACGAGACTCCAAGCCACCGCCAGAGCTGCTACCGCCGCGAACACGCGCGTGCGACCACCAAGATGCTGCTGCATGATCCCCCCGAGACCCCTGGCACCGACTGCCGCAGACTGGACGGCCCCCACGACCGCCAACCCCACGCCACCGTCGGTGCGACAGGCGACATCGCCCATCCGACGAGATGACGGATTCATCACGAGATGTCTGAAGCAAGTCTTGAGAGGTGCGCGTTCACCGCACGACGATTCCTCCTCTGGCGGTCGTTCGGCTCCGCACATCACGCACGACCCGACGTCGACGCCTTCCCGATGCGCTCGACCGAATGGAGTCCGCGCCTGACCGGCTCGTGGCAGGGGCGCGACGGCGGCCCCGAGGACACGGCGTGGCGCCGGGTGCTCTGACGTGGCAGCGTCAGCCCAGCAGTGCGGCGAGGTCGACGCGGCCGACCCGCCGGCCGGCGTCCCGCAGCGCCTGGAGGTCGCCGGCGGCCTGCGCCTGCTTGAGGGTCGCGAACCCGAAGTCGCGGCCGGGGATGGCGACGTCCTCCGGGTCGTCACCCACGACCTGGACGAACACCCCGCGGTCCGGCCCGCCCTTGTGGAGCTGGCCGGTCGAGTGCAGGTACCGCGGTCCGATACCGAGGGTGACCGGGACGTTCAGGAGGTCGCGGATCCGCAGCCGCACCGACTGGAGGCGGTCGACGACCTCGGCGCCGGGGTCGACGAAGGCGGTGATGGCGACGTAGTCGCCCGGCTCGACCTGGGACAGGAGGTCGGCGGTGCCGACGACCTCGACCTCGGGCAACCCCTCGTCGAGGACCTGCGAGGTCGCGTCCTTGGCGGCGGCGACGTCGGGCTGGTCGAACGGGTTGATGCCGAGGAGCGCCCCGGCGACCGCGGTCGCGAACTCCCACCGGACGACCTCGGCGCCGAGGTCGCCGGCACCGTCGAACGGGATCTCGACCACCGGGTAGCCGGCGTCGATCAAGGCCCCCACCCCTTCGTTGTTGCCGAGCGAGACGAACAGCCGGCGGCTGTCGTAGACGTCCGGGTCGGCCACCGGCTCGCCGACGACCGGGAGGATCCCGACCCCGTGCTTGCCGGTCGACTCGGCGACCAGCTGCTCGACCCAGTCGCCGAACGCGGCGACGGCGGACGGGAGGACGAGTGTCAGCTCCCAGCGCCCCGCCTCGGCGCCCAGCCCGAGGACGGCGCCGAGCCGGGCGGGACCGTTGTCGTGGAGGTCGGTCGTCTTGGCGGCATCGAGCATCTCCACGGCGCCGGCGAGGTGCTGGTCGAGGTCGACCCCGAGGAGCGCCGCCGGCACCAGCCCGAAGTAGGACAGCGCCGAGAACCGGCCGCCGATGTCGGCGGGGTTCTCGAACACGCGCCGGAACCCGCGCTCGGCGCCGAGCGCGGCGAGCTCGCTGCCGGGGTCGGTGATCGCGACGACGTGGTCACCGGCGGCGTCGCCGTGGGCGTCGACGAGGAGCTCCCAGTACCACTCGAGGTGGCTGCGCGTCTCGATCGTGGAGCCCGACTTCGACGAGGCGACGAGCAGCGTCGTCTCGATCGGCAGCGTCTCGGCGACGCGGGCGACCGCAGCCGGGTCGGTGGTGTCGAGCACCGTCAGCTCGGGGTGGCCGTCGGCGGCGCCGAACGTGCGCGACAGCACCTCGGGGTAGAGGCTCGACCCGCCCATCCCGACCAGCAGCACGTCGGTGATGCCGTCGGCGACGACCTCGGAGGCGAACGTCCGCAGGTCCCCGGTCCGCTCGGCGAAGGTCCGCGGGGCGTCGAGCCAGCCGAGGCGGTCGCTCACCTCGGTCGGCTCGTCCTGCCAGACGGTGTGGTCGCGGGCCCAGATGCGTGGGATCAGCTCGACGACCTCGTCGTCGGCAGCGTCGATCGCTCCTGCGACCGCGCCCAGGTGCTCGTTGCCGGGTCCGGTGTGTGCCATGCGTCTCCGCCTCGGGGTTGGCTCACGAGCATAGGCAGCCCCGCCCACCGCGGAACCCGCTGGACCCCTCCCTCGGGACGACCCGAGCGGGTCGGGCCCGTGCCGCGGTCACGCCTCGGAGGTCTCGTCGGGCAGGAGCGCCGCCACCTCGCCGGCGAGCTCGTCGAGGCCGGCAACGCGGTCCGCCGGGTCGCGCCGACCCAGCGCCAGCCCCAGCAGGAACGTCGACAGCGGCGCGTAGCGCCGTTCCGTGCCGTGCGCGACGTCGCGTGCCACGGCCAGGAGGCGCGTCACCTCGGCGTCGGTGAGCGGCGCCTCACCGAGCGCCTGCGCCAGCTCGTCGGTCCACCCCATCGCGTGTCTCCAGGTCGCTAGTCGCCGGACCGTAGCGCCCGGGAGAGCCGCGACGACCAGCCGCTAGCCTCGGCGGCGGTACCCACCGTCCACCATCCGGAGCACCCCGTGAGCGACCAGCCCCAGGCCGACCAGCCGCGCCAGCAGCAGATCTCCGTGGTCGTGAGCGACGACGTCAAGTACGGCGAGTACGCCAACTTCCTCGTCGTCACCCACTCCCCCCACGAGTTCACGCTCGACTTCTGCCAGCTGCTCCCGTCCGGCGACCCCGGCCGGGTCAACGCCGACGTGGTACAGCGCATGCGGATCGCGCCGACGATGGTCGCGCGCGTCATCCAGGCGCTCAACACCAACCTGAACGCCTACGAGGAGAAGTACGGCGACGTGAAGGCCATCGGCTGACCTCGCCGCTCCCCCTCCCGGGCGACATCACGCCCGGCGGCAGGTTCACCGACTGGCGACCGGCGCCGCCGGCCTACCTCGTCGCGGACGTGGACGGCACGCTCGTCGGCCCGTCGATCCGGGCGTCCGCCGGTGTCGTCGCCGCGGCCGAGCGAGCCGCGGCGGTCGGCTTCCCGGTGGGGTTCTGCACCGGCCGGATGCGCCTCGCGGTCGAGCCCCTGTGGCGGCAGCTCCGGCTGCCCGGCCCGCACATCCTCCACAACGGCGCGGAGGTCCGCGCCGGCGGGGCGACGATCGCCTCGTGGCCGCTGTCCCGGGACGGGCTCGCGGCCGTCTTCGAGGTGTCCCGTGACCTCGACGCCTACGTGGAGCTCTACGTCCCCGACGGCTACCACGTGACCGCGCTCGACGAGCGGGCGCGGCCCCACTGGGAGCTCCTCGGCCACGAGCCGCTGTCGGTCGTGACCTCCCCGGACGAGCTCGGCGACGTCGAGGTCCTCAAGGCCACGTTCGCGGTCGTCGAGGGCGACCCGGTGGCGCCCATCGTCGCGGCGCTCGATGCCGCGGGCCTGCGGGCCGGGCCGGCCGGCTCGCCGCTCACGCCGACGCTCACCTACGTCAACGCCACCGACCGCAGCGTCGACAAGGGCCGCGCGGTCTCGGCGGCCGCCGCCCACCTCGGGGTCGACCTCGACGCCGTGGTCGCGGTCGGCGACGCCGACAACGACCTGCCGATGCTCGCGGTGGTCGGGACGGCGATCGCCATGGGGCAGGCCTCCGAGCCGGTCAAGGCGGCCGCACACCTCGTGGTCCCCGAGGTCGACGCCGACGGGGTCGCCCACGCGATCGACGCCTGCCTCGGCTGGCGTCCGCGGACCCGGTGACGACGGTGCCCCCCGGCGAGCTCCCCGACGACCGGCGCCTGCCCCACCCCGACCGGCTCGACCCGAACCGCCCCGACCGCGACCGCATCCTCGCCGCCCACGAGGACGCGATCCGACGCGGTGATCCGGGCTACGTCGACCCCGCGACCGGCTACCTCGTGCTCACTGCCGCGTTCCTGTGGGCCCGCGGGGCATGCTGTACCCAGGGGTGCCGGCACTGCCCGTACGTCGACCGCGACGCGCCGGCCTGATCCGGGAGGGACGCACCACGTGGACGCCGCCCTGGGCACGATCGCCGGCAGCGCCTGGGCGTCCGGCGTCAACCTCTACGGGGTCGTGGTCCTGCTGAACCTGTTCGGCCGCGCCGGCGCGCTCGACGTGCCCGACGTGCTCACCCGCACCGACGTGCTGGTCGTCGCGGCGGTCCTGTACGCGATCGAGTTCGTCGCCGACAAGGTCCCCTACCTCGACAACGTCTGGGACGCCGTCCACACCGTCGATCCGCCCGCTCGGTGCGGCGGCGCTCGGCCTCATCCTCGCGGGTGAGGCGAGCACGCTGCAGCAGGCGGGCGCCGCGGCCGGCAGCGGGGTGCTGGCGCTGGCCTCGCACACCACCAAGGCGACCGCGCGGGCGGCCGTCAACACCTCGCCGGAGCCGGTGTCGAACATCCTGGTCAGCCTGTTCGAGGACGGGCTGGTCGCCGGCGTGGTGGCCCTGGCGGTGTGGAGCCCGGTCCTCGCCGTGGTCGCGGTCGTCGTGCTGCTGGTCGCGGGGGCGCTCCTCGTCGCGGCGCTGTGGCGTACGGCGCGGCGGGCCCTGTCCGCCATCCGCGGCCGGCGACGACCTCAGTCGCGGCCGGGCACCTGGTAGTTCGGGGCCTCGTGCACGACGTCGAGGTCGTGGACGTGGGACTCGCGCGCGCCGGCGGCCGACTGCTTGACGAACTGCGCCCGCGCGGCGAGCGCGGCGAGGTCACGGGCACCGAGGTAGCCCATCCCGGACCGGAGCCCACCCTCGAGCTGGGCGGTCACCTCGCCGACGCTGCCGCGGTACGGCAGCAGGCCCGAGACGCCCTCGGGCACGAGCTTGGCGGGTTCGTGGCCCGGCTCGCCAGCCTGGAAGTAGCGGTCGGCCGAGCCGGCGCGCATCGCGTCGATCGAGCCCATGCCGCGGTACTCCTTGTAGCGACGGCCACCCACGAGCACGAGCTCGCCCGGCGACTCGTCGGTGCCGGCCAGGAGGTTGCCGACCATGATCGCGGTCGCGCCGGCGGCCAGCGCCTTCACGACGTCGCCCGAGTAGCGGATGCCGCCGTCGGCGATGCTCGCGATCCCCAGCTCGGCAGCCGCCTCGGCGCACTCCATCACGGCCGTGAGCTGCGGCATGCCGACGCCGGTGACGACCCGGGTGGTGCAGATCGAGCCGGGCCCGACGCCGACCTTGACGACGTCCGCGCCGTGGTCGGCGCAGGCCCGCACGGCGTCGGCGGTCGCGACGTTGCCGACCGACAGCGGGGTGTCGGGGAACAGGTCCTTGAGCTTCGCGGCGAACTCGAGGATGCCGGCGGAGTGGCCGTGGGCGGAGTCGATCGCGAGGAGGTCCACGCCCGCCTCGACCAGCGCGGCCGCACGGTCCTGCCCGTCGGGGCCCACCCCCACGGCGGCGGCGACGAGCAGCCGGCCACGGCCGTCCTTGGCCGAGTTCGGGTACCGGCGCACCTTCTCGATGTCCTTGAAGGTGAACATCCCGACCAGCCGTTCCCCGTCGACGATCGGCAGCTTCTCGACCCGGTGCTCCTGCATCAGGTCGCGTGCCTGCGTGAGCGTGGTCCCGGGGGCGGCGGTGACGAGCCGCTCGGAGGTCATGTAGTCGCGGATGAGCTGCTCGGGCTCGACGCCGAGGCGGAGGTCGCGGTTGGTCACGATGCCGACCAGCCGCTCGTCCTCGTCGACGACGGGGAAGCCGCTGACCTTGTACTTCGCCATCAGCTCGAACGCGCGGCCGACGCGGTCGTGCGCCCGCACGGTGACCGGATCGAGGATGAAGCCGGACTCGGAGCGCTTGACCGCCTCGACCATCGCGGCCTGCTGCTCGATCGAGGCGCTCTTGTGGACCACGCCGAGGCCGCCCTGGCGCGCCATCGCGATCGCCATCTCGGTCTCGGTGACCTTGTCCATCGCGGCGGAGACGATCGGCAGGCGCAGCTCGAGGCGCTCGTGGAGCCGGGTCGTCGTGTCGACGTCGCGCGGCAGGACCGAGGACGCCTGCGGGACGAGCAGCACGTCGTCGTACGAGAGGGCTTCGCGGATCTCGCGCACGGGGACACCTTCGCGGGGGGTGGGCGGGCCGGCTCCTGGGCGTAACGGTACGTCAGCACCCCCCGTGATGGCACGTCAGGCCGACCGGATGCGCGCAGCGGGGGCCGGCGCTCTCGGGGATCGGTCGTGGCGGCGTGCCCGGGTGGGCGGTCGCCGGCTCCCGGGTCAGGGTGGGTCGCCGGGGGGTGCGGGGGCGAGCGGGGTGGTCTGGGGGATCGACCGCCAGGTGACGCCGTTGCGGCGGATGGTGAGCACGCCCGTGTCGGGGTCGTGGCGGCAGACCCAGCCGTGGTCGTGGACGATGCCGTGGGACCGGTCCGACAGCCCGATCAGACCGTCGACGTGGTGGTCGCCACCGTCGGCCTGGGGGCGGGTGTGGTGGACGTGCTGGATCGGCCGGTCCGAGCCGGGGAACCGGTCCACCACGTCGCGGGCCAGCACGGCGGTGCGGACGTCGGCCGGCATGTCGGTGGCGGTGCGCTTGGCGGTGACGGTCAACGGCCGGTGCCCGTCGCAGACGACGGCACGCACGTCGGCGTCGGCCGCGAGCGCATCCAGGGTGCGGGCGGTCAGCATCGGGGCGACCCCGCCCGGGACCTGCAGGTCCAGCACGCCCGCTGCGGTCTCGGTGATCTGGGTCAGGTCGACGGTGACGGTCAGGCTCGGGCGCGGTGTCCCGCCCGTGCCGCCGGCGAGGAACGCTTCCGCCAGGGTGACCAGGCCTGCGGCGCGGCGTTGCGGTCGGGTCTTGACCGGCCCGTCCTCGGTGGCGGCGTCGAGGCCGTTGAGGAGGGTGGCGCCGGCGACCGGGTCGAGGTCGAACCCACCCCGGACCCGGCCGTCGAAGGCGGGCTGCACGGCGAGGTAGGAGGCCTGCTCGCCCTGCTCCTCGTCGCGCTTCGCGGTCCTCGACCGGATCCAGTTCCCAGACGGCCCGTTCGATCACCGCGAGCAGCCGGTCCGGGGCGTAGACGTCCAGCCCGTCCCACTCCGACGCGGTCGCCCCGATGCGGGCGTCCACCGCGTGCCGCTCGGCCCGTGACCGGCGGCCGAGCAGCTTCGCGACGTTGCGGACGATCCCCCAGGACAGCTGCCCGTCGACGAACGCGGACCAGCAGATCGGCATGTGCCGCAACACGTCGGCCGCGGTCAGCAGCGTGGCGCGGTCGCAGCCGATCATCCGTGCCCGCAACGCCAACCAGGCGTCGACCGGGAGGCCCTCGACCTGCTCGACGATGCCGCTGGTCATGACCTCGCCGAGGAGACCCACCACGGCAACCGTGGCGTCGTGCATCGCGGCGAGCTGCCCGTCGAGCGCGGCCAGCGACTCGGCCAACTGGCCGACGCTGGGGACGTCGGGGCCGGACGGGGTGCGGTCGGGGCGGGGGTTCGAGGTCATGGGTCGAACACTAGTTCGGGGGTGTGACACGACCGCCCGACCGGGCGCCTCGAGGGCGGATCGACGTGCGACCACCGCTCGCGGGGAACGAGAAGCACTGGCGCCGGACCCGCCGGACTGCACGGCCGAGCTCAGCGGCGGCCGAGGCGGGCGGCGAGGAAGGCGTGCAGGGCCGCCAGGTCGCAGCCGAGCGGCAGCAGGATCCCGACCGCCTGGGTGCGCCAGGGATCGCCGGTGGCGCTCGGGACACGGACGTGCAGCTGGAGGATCGGCTCGCCCGCCACCGTGACGACATCGGCGACGAGCACCTCCTCCCACCGCAGGTCCACGCGCGCGTGGTAGCTGCGCCCGCGGACCCCCTCCTGGTCGAGCACGACGGTGGTCAGCTCGGGAGCGATGACCGGGACCAGGAAGGCGAGCGCGACCGCCACCGAGGCCGCCAGCGCGACCCAGGCGACGACCGCACCGCGGCTGTCGCCGACGAACCACACGCACATCGCGACCAGGATGAGCGCCGCGACCGTCCACGCGACCGCACGGCGCCGGTCCGGCTCGAGCCGGAGGGCGGCGAGGCGGGAGTCGGGTGGAGCTGGGTGCACGGTCACGTGAGCTCCGGGCGGGTGCGCGGTCGCGGAGAGCCTACGCGTCAGGTCAGCCGACGAGGTCGACGGCAGCGGCCTCGTCGGGGTCGATGGGCCGCGGCCCCTTCCACCGGACGCGCCCGCTGGCCGTCACGTCGGTCACGAGGCCCCGTCGCTCGAACCCCTCGGCGGCGGTCGCCCCGATCCGTTCCGCGAGCGTCGCCAGCGGCCCCAGCCGGTAGATGCCGACGTGGCCCGCGCGGACGCCGACCCGGCGGGACACCCGATCGAAGGTCTCGTCGCCCACGTCGCACCACACCACGCCGGCGTCGTGACCGAACACCGGGAGCACCGCGTGGCTGTCGGTGGTGCCGGTCACGGAGGTGGCGGTCACCGCCAACCGCACGAGCGGGTCGCCGTGGTGGTCGACCTGCACCACGGTCCCGCGCCCGGTGCGGCCCTCGCGGATGGGGGCGAGGTGGGCGGGGACGTGCCAGAGGTCGGTGCGGAAGGCGGCGGCGTCGGCCTCGTCCACGAACGACAGCACGGGTACGAACCCGAAGTCGCCCACGACCTGGGTGCGGTCGAGGAGGCCGTGCAGGAGCGGCGCGAGGCCCGGGACGGGGCTGCCGTGCCCGTGGTAGACGAGCGCGAAGACCGCCACCTCCGAGAACGGCCCGACCGGGGTGTCGGCCCAGCGGGTGTGCCGGAGGAGCAGGCCGCCGCTGCCTGGGAGGATCGGAACGGGCCGCAGCCGTGGCGTCCCGACCATCGCGGCCACCGCCCGACGGGGCACCGGCACGAACACCGAGGCGCTGGTCGTCCACGCCAGCGTCAGCGGGAAGCTGACCTCGGTGCCACCGAGACGCCGCTTGCGGGTCAGCGGAGCCAGCGAACGGTTCAAGCGGGGGGTCTCTCACACGACGCGGCCCGAACCTACCGGGCCGGCGGGACCACCCGCTGGACGTCCCCCCGCGGTCAGCCCGCGGTCGGGTCCCCGACGTGGTCGCCGCCGGCCCGCACGGTCACGCCGTGGAGGTGGCAGGAGACCTGGCGACCGTCGACCTCCTGACGCGCCGGCTCGGGGCCGTCACCGAACCGCACCACGACGTCGCCACCGTCCCGCTCGACCGACGACACCCCGGTGAACACCGGCGCTGGCAGCTGCGGGCCGACCTCGGCGAACCAGGTCCGCAGGGCCTCGGCGTCGGCGCTCGCGAACCGCACCGACTGGCGCTCGACCGACACCGCCGCGAGGTCGCCCACGAGGTCGAGCTCGCGCTCGAAGGTGTCCTCGTCGACACGCGTCCAGCGGTCCTCGATCGCGTCCACGAGGTCGCGTCCCTCCCAGCCGCAGGGGGCGAACGCCGCGGGGCAGCGCGGGTGGAAGCGGCAGCCGGCCGGTGGGTTCATCGCGTCGGGGATCTCGCCGCGTGGCAGGCGCCGATCGCGGCCCCGGCGGCTCGGGTCGGGCAGCGGGATCGCGTCGAGGAGCGCCTGGGTGTAGGGGTGCTTGGGGTCGTCGTAGATCCGGCCGGCGTCACCCCACTCGACCATCTGCCCCAGGTACATGATCGCCATGCGGTCGCAGACGAACTTGCCGGACGCGAGGTCGTGGGTGATGTAGAGGTAGGTGAGCCCGAGCTCGTCCTTGAGGTCCATCATCAGCTCGAGGACCTTCGCGCGGATCGACATGTCGAGCGCCGCGACGGGCTCGTCGGCCACCACGATGTCCGGCTCGGTGACGAGCGCCCGGGCGATGACGACGCGCTGCTTCTGCCCACCGGAGAGGTCCTCGGGGTAGGTGTCGAGGAAGCGCTCGGCCGGCGCGAGGCCGCAGCGTTCGAGCATCTCGGCGGCCTTGGCCCGGGTCGACGCACGGTCGTGGGTGATGCCGTGGATCCGCAGCGGGTGGCCGACCCCCTGCGCGATCGTCATCGCCGGGTTCAGCGACGCGTTCGGGTCCTGGAAGATCATCGACAGCCGCCGGCGCAGCGGGCGGAACTGCTTCTCGGTGAGGGTCGCGAGGTCGTGCTCGCCGTAGAGGATCTGGCCCGAGGTGGCCGGGACGAGGCCGAGGATGGTGCGTCCCAGCGTCGTCTTGCCGGACCCGGACTCGCCGACGAGGCCGAAGATCTCGCCGCGGCGGACGTCGAAGGTGACCCCGTCGACAGCGCGGACGACCTCCTCGTGGGTCCCGAACAGGCTCCCGCCCACCCCGAAGTGGGTGTTGAGGTCACGCACGTCGAGGACGACCTCGCCCGCGGCGGCCCGGGGGCGCGTCCTGCTCGGTCGCGGGGGTGGTCATCGGGCGCTCCCTCCCCGGGCGCCGGCGTCGGCCCCCTCGTAGAGCAGGCACGCGGCGTGCTGGTCGAAGCCGACCTCGGTGAGGACGGGGTCGATCCGGGTGCACGCGTCGAACCGCTCGGGGCAGCGGGGCGCGAAGCGGCACGCCGGCGGTGGGGTGACGAGGTCCGGGGGCGACCCGTCGATCGACGACAGCTCGGTCGTGTCGGTCGAGATGACCGAGCGCAACAGACCCTGCGTGTAGGGGTGCTTCGGGTCGGTGAACACCGACCCGACCGGCCCGATCTCGACGATGCGTCCGGCGTACATCACCGCGACCCGGTCGCAGGTCTCGGCCACGATCCCGAGGTTGTGGGTGATGAGGATGAGGCCGGCGTTCTCGTCGGCACGCAGCCGGTCGAGGAGGTCGAGGATCTGGGCCTCGACGATGACGTCGAGGGCGGTGGTGGGCTCGTCGGCGACGATGACCTTCGGGTGCAGCACGATGCCGAGCGCGAGCATGATCCGCTGCCGCATCCCGCCGGAGAACTCGTGCGGGTAGTTGTCGGCGCGGGTGGGCGGGATGCCCATCTGGGCCAGCGCGTCGCGCCCCATCTGCCGTGCCGTGTCCTTGTCGACGTCGGGCCGGTGCGCGCGGATGGCCTCGACGAAGTGCTGCGAGACGCGCATGAGCGGGTCGAGCCGGGTCATCGGCTCCTGGAACACCAGCGCGAGGTCCTCGCCGCGGGCGCGTCGTAGCCGACGCTCGTCCACGCCGATGAGCTCCTCGCCGGCGAGCTTGACGCTGCCACCGACGTCGCCACCGGGCGGCATGAGCTGCAGCAGGCCCCGCCCCATGGAGGACTTGCCACAGCCGGACTCGCCGACGACGCCGATGGACTCGCCGGGGTGGAGGTCGAAGGAGATGCGGTCCACGGCGTGGAGCGACCCGCGCGGGGTGCCGTAGGCGACCGACAGGTCGCGGACCTCGAGCACCGGCTCGCTGCTGCCACGGTGGTCGTCGGCGACGACGGTGGTGGGTGCGCTCACGTGTTGTCTCGCTTGCCGGTCGCGGACGACTGCATCCCGTCGGCCGCCTGGGCCTCGACGGTGGGCTCGGCGCGCTTGGGGACCTTGCCCTTGAAGCCACGGACGCGCAGCAGCGGGTTCACGATGTCGTTGAGGCCCTCCCCCACGAGGGTGAGCCCGGTCACGAGGAGCATGATGGCGAGGCCCGGCCAGAAGGCGGTCCACCAGAAGCCGCTCACGACGTCGGAGAGGGCGCGGGAGACGTCGAGTCCCCACTCGGCCTGCGGGAACGGGACGCCGTAGCCGAGGAAGCCGAGACCGGCCAGTGTCAGGACCGCGTCGGCGGCGTTCAGCGTGAAGATGACCGGCACGCTCTGCACCACGTTGAAGAACACGTAGCGGCCGATGATCGTGCGCGGCTGGGCGCCCATCGAGCGGGCCGCCTCGACGAACGGCTCCTCCTTCACCGACAACGTGTGGTTGCGGATCACGCGGTAGTACTGCGGCACGTAGACGACCCCGACCGCCACCGCGGCGGACGCGAGGCCGGGATCGAAGTACCGCTTCAGCACGAACGCGACGATGATCGCGAGGAGCAGCCCGGGGATGACGTAGACGGCGTCCATCAGGGTGACGAGGACCCGGTCGAGCTTGCCGCCGCGGTAGCCGGAGTAGAGCCCCAGCGGGACGCCGATGCCCATGGCGAGCGCGGTCGACATCAGCACGATCGCGAACGCCACCCGGGCCCCGTGGACCACGCGGGACAGCACGTCCAGCCGGGCGCTCGTGGTCCCGAACGGGAACCCCTCGCTCGGCTCGATGCGGCGTGGGATCTGCTCGCACTCGAGGTCGGTGCCGCACCGGCCCTCGGCGGTGAGCGGGTCCTGGGTGGTCCCCACGACGTACTGGTACTGGTCCTCGCCGTAGGGCGCGACCAGGTTCGGGAACAGCGCCAGGAAGGCGAACCCGAGCGTGATCACCGCGCCGACGATGACGAGCCAGCGGGCCATGGGGTTCGCGCGTCGCCACGGCCGCAGGCTGTGGTCGAGGCGGGCGCGCAACGTGGTCGCCCGGGCGGGCACGTCGCTGGCGGGCGGGGGTGGGGTCGCGGTCGTGGCCATCGTCAGTACCTCACCCGCGGGTCGATGAGCCCGTTGATGATGTCGATGAGCAGGCTCACCACGACCACGAGGATCGCGAAGAAGGTGACGATGCCCTGGACGGCCGCGTAGTCACGCTTGTTGATGAACTCGACCAGCCCCTGCCCGAGACCGGGCCACGAGAACGTCGTCTCGGTGAGGATCGCGCCGCCGAGGAGCAGCGCGAACTGCAGCCCCATGATGGTGACCACCGGCACCAGGGCGTTCTTGAAGGCGTGGCGGAACACGACCTTGCGCTCGGGGACGCCGCGGGCGACCGCCGCCTCGACGTAGTCGGCGCGCAGGGTCTGGAGCATGTTCACGCGGACCATGCGGATGAACACGCCGCTGATCACGAGCCCGAGGGTCATGCCGGGCAGCACGAGGTGCTTGAGCGCGTCCCAGAACAGCTGGGCGTTCTGGGTCAGGAGCCCGTCGAACAGGTAGAAGCCGGTCGGGTCGTCGAAGGTGATGCGCGCGCTGATGCGGTTGCCGGTGGGGAGCAGACCCCAGCGGTTGGCGAAGAGCAGCTGCGCCAGGATGCCGAGCCAGAACACGGGTGCGGCGTAGATCAGGATGCCGAACAGGCGCCCGCCGACGTCGAAGGGCCCGTCGCGGTGCCGCGCCCCGAGCGCGCCCACCGCGATCCCGAGTGCCACGGCCACGACCATGGCGAACATCGTCAGCTCGAAGGTGGCCGGGAACAGGTCGAAGACGATCTGGGTGACCGACCGGGGGTCGGTGACCGGCGTGCCGAGATCGCCCGGTCGCGATCCCGCCGAGGTAGCGGCCGTACTGGACGATCACCGGGTCGTTCAGCCCGGCGGCCTCACGACGGACCTCGAGCTGCTCGGCCGAGATGCGGTCGCCGAGCGCGGCGGCGACCGGGTCGCCGGGTGCCACGCGCAGCAGGATGAACAGCATCGTGAGCAGGAGGAACAGGAACACCGGCGCGAACGCCAGCCGTCCCAGGATGTAGGAGCGCAACGAACCGGAGCGAGCCGTGGCAGCCAGCGGACTCCCCTCCCCTGCGTGGTCGACGGCGTGCGACGCCGGCCGAGCCTAGTCGGGCGACGCGGACGTCCACGGGAACAGGCGCAAGACGTGCGGCCGGGCCACGTGGGCCCGGCCGCAGGTCGTGCTCGGTGGGGTCAGCCCCGACCGATGAGGTACCAACGCGCCGCGAGCGCGATGTCGATGGAGCTCTCGACACCGGTCAGGTCGTTGGCGTAGTAGGCGGTCGCCGACTCCTCGTAGAGCGGGATGAACGGCATGTCGTCGGCCGCGAGCTTCTGGATGTCGTCGAAGATCGCGTCGCGCTCACCCTGGTCGGTGACGTCCTGCTCCTGCTCGATGAGGGCGTCCATGTCCGGGTTCCCGTAGAACCCGATGAACGTCCGCTCCGAGTGGTAGAAGGGCTCGATGTAGTCGTCCGGGTCGATGTAGTCCGGGTACCACCCGAGCAGGTACGCCGCGTAGGCGCCCGTGTTCAGGTTGCCCGAGTACTCCGCCGCCCAGTCCGCCGACTTGGTCGTCACGTTGAACAGCCCGGTCTCGGTCAGCGAACGGGCGATCGTCTCGGCGACCTCCGGCTCGGTGTCGCCGTACTTGTTCAGCGGGTACCACAGCTCGATGTCGATCGGACCCTCGACGGTCGTCTCGATGTCGGACATGTAGTCCTTCGACGACGGGTAGCCCGGGGGCACCATCGAGAAGATCGGCTGTCCGGCACCCTCGAAGACCTCGTCGATGATGCGCTGACGGTCGATGTTCACCGACATCGCGCGACGGACCTCGGGGTCGTCGAACGGCGGCTGGGTCACGTCGAGCACGATGTAGCGGGTGCGACCCCCGTCACCGGTCTCGACCGTCAGGCCGTCGACGCCCTCCATCGCGGTGCGCTCGGCGGGGCCGAGGTCGTTGATGACGAGGTCGATCTCGCCGTTGCGGAGCGCGTTCGACATCTGCGCCGACGACTCGAAGAACTGCAGCTTCACGGTCGGGATGCTGGGCGCCTCGCCCCAGTAGCCGTCCCACGCCTCGAGGGTCGCGCCCTGGTCGGGGCTGTAGGAGGTCATCTTGTAGGGGCCGGAGCCGACGACGGTCTCGCCCTGGATGTACTGGGCGGCGTCCTCGGCGGTGGGCTCCTCGAGCTTGGCGTCCGGGGCGGCGTAGACGTCGCCCTCGCTCGGGACGATGGTCGCGACCGTGTAGGCCAGACGCGACAGGAAGGTCACGTTGGGCTTGTCGATGGTGATGACGACGGTCTTGTCGTCCGGGGTGTCGATCGACTGGATGGCCGCGATGAGGAACGACGCGCCGTCGGGGTGGTTGATGTTGAGCGCCCGCTCGAGCGAGTACTTGACGTCCTCGGAGGTGAGGTCGGTGTCGTCCTGGAAGGTGACCCCCTCACGCAGGGTGAAGGTGTAGGTCAGCCCGTCCTCGGAGATCTCGTAGCTCTCGGCCACGCCCTCGACCGGCTTGCCGGTGCCCGGCTCGAGGTCGATCAGCCGGTCGGTGGTGTTGAACAGGATGTCCGAGGCCATCTTCTCGTAGGCCTCGGCGGGGTCGATGGTGCTCGGCTTCTCGGTGGTGCCGACGACCAGCACGTCGCCGTCGCCGGTGTCGCCGCCCGCCTCGCTCCCGCCATCGGTGGTCGTCTCGGTGGCGGTGGCGTCGCCGGTGTCGCCGGTGTCACTGGTGCCGTCGCTGCCGCACGCGCTCGCCAACAGCGAGAACGCGAACAGGGCGCCGACCCAGCGCATACGTCGGATGCGCATAGCTGGTGCTCTCCTCGATCGGGTGTCCGAACATCTCCCCCGTGGTCGCGCGAGCGCCGACGTCGGCGTTGGCGATCCCCTGGGTCCCCCACTACCTGCGTAGTAGGTCGCTCCCGACACTACTCCAACCGTCCCGCCGGCTCCACGCTCTCGTGCACGCGGTCGCGCAGCGCACCCGCCGCCGGCGTCGGTCAACCGGTCTCGCGGTCGAGGGCGACCAACGCCGGCCGGTCGCCCATCGTGGTCTCGTCCCGGAGGTCGTCGACCTTGTCGAGCTGGCGTTCGAGCTGCCGGCGCCGGGTCGTCACGAGCGCGTCGTAGTCCCGGCGGGCGGCGTCGAGCCGGTCCCCCACCTTGTCCATCTGCCCCACGAACTTGTCCCACTGGGTCCGGAAGGCGGCGAGGAGGTCGAGGATCTCGCCGCTGGTGCGCTCGAGCGCGAAGTTGTCGACCGCGGTGCGGATCACCGACAGCACGCTGAACAGCGTGAGCGGGCGAGCACAGCACGACCCGGTTGGCGAGGGCGAGGTCGAGCAGTCCCGGGTCGCGCTCGTGGACGAAGGCGTAGACGTGCTCGTTCGGGATGAACAGGATCACGTGGTCGAGCGTCCCCGCGGCCGGGTCGATGTAGTCGCGGGTGGTGAGCTCCTTCACGCGGTTGCGCACGTCGCGGAGGAACGCCTTGCAGTGGGTGTCCCGGGCCGGGTCCTCCCCCGCCTCGAGGTAGCGCAGGTAGTTGTCGAGCGGGAACTTCACGTCCATGTGCACGCAGCGGTCGTCGGGCAGGAGGAAGGTGAAGTCGGGACGACCCTTGGCGGTCGAGGCCTGGCGGCGGTAGTTGACACCCTCGGCGAAGCCAGCCGAGCGGAGCACGTCGTCGGCCATCCGCTCGCCCCACTGCCCGCGCGTCTGGGAGCTCGACAGCGCCTGGCGGAGCGTCACCGTCACCTGGGCGAGCTCGGCGGTCGTGCGGCCGGTCGCCCGGAGCTGCTCGGAGAGCTGCCCGAACGACTGCGCGCGCCCCTCCTCGAGCTGGCGGACGAGGCTCGTGACCTTGGCGAGCTCGCTGTGCATCCCGTCGATGCGCTGGTCCATCAGCTCGTTGCGCTGGTCGAGCTGTGCCGCCCCCTCGCGCGAGGTCGCCCCGAGCTGCTCGCGCGCCATCGACACGACCGTGTCGATGGCGGCGCCGAGCGACGCGTCGCGTTGTGACTCGAGCTCGGTCCGGAGCTGGTCGACGAGGCCCTGCGCGCCGGCGCGTTGCTGACGCTGGACCACCAGCGCCACGACCAGCCCGACGACCACGGCCCCCAGGATCGAGAGGACGAGTACTGCGATGGTCCCTGCCACGACGACCTCCCCGGTGGTGCACCGCCACGTCCGTGGCGATGGGGAGACCGTACGGGCGGGGTGTGACACGACCGGGGAGGTGGCCCCGGGCACGCCCGATCAGGCCACGTTCGGTAGCACCTGCTCGGCGACGAGCTCGACGGTGTCGAGGTCCTCGTGGACGAAGTGCTGGAGCATCACGCGGTCGACCCCGAGGTCGGACAGCCGGCCGATGTGGTCCAGGACCTGCGACGGTGTCCCGATGAGCCACGTGTCGGCGCGCTCCTCGAGGAAGCCCGCGACGTCCTGGCCGGGGCGACCCAGCCGCGAGAGGATGGCCGCGGCCCGCGTCTCGACCTCGGCACGGGTCTCGCCGGCGACGATCGGCGCCATGACCGACAGCGACAGGTCGGCCGGGTCGCGGTCGACGGCCTCGCAGGCGCGGTCGAGCCGGTCCCGGCGCTCGCGGATGTCGTCCTCGCTGGCGGACAGGGTGTTGTACTCCGCGGCGAAGTCGGCGGCGAGGGCTGCGGCACGCGGCCCGGCGGCGCCACCCAGGAGCAGCGTCGGAGGCTGCTGCACCGGACGCGGGAGGGCCGTGACGTCATCCAGGGTGAAGTGCTTGCCGTGGAACGAGACGTGGTCCTCGGTCCAGCTGCGGTGGACGATCTCGACCTGCTCGGCCGAGCACGTCGTAGCGCTCACCGAGCGGCGGGAACCGGAAGCCGTAGGCGGCGTGCTCCCGCTCGTTCCAGCCCGCGCCCATCCCGCAGCTCCACGCGCCCACCGGACACGTGGTCCACCGTGGCGACGACCTTGGCGAGCTCGGACGGGTGTCGGAAGGTGACCGGGGACACGAGCGTGCCCAGCCGGATGCGCGAGGTCACCACGGCCAGGGCCGACAGCGTCGCCCAGGCGTCCATGGCGCCGCGCTCGCGCTCGAACCCCATGAGCGAGAGGTAGTGGTCCGAGCGGAACAGCGCGTCGAACCCGCCCCGCTCCGCCGTCGTGGCGATGGTCCGCCAGTCGTCCCAGGAGACGCCCTCCTGGCCCTCGATCATCAGCGCGATCCGCAACGCAGCTGCTCCCGTCGGTCGAGGACCGTTCCTACCAGACGCTCACGCCTCTGGCGTGCTCGGTGCGATGCCCGGCTCACGGGGCGCGGGTTGGACCGAGCTCGAGGGGAAGTCCGCGAGCGGGCCGGCGGGGCGCTCGTCCCAGTCTCCGTGCGTCAGCCCGGTCTGGAGGTAGAGGGCGGTCAGCTCGGCCGTCTGGCGGATGCTGTCGAGGTGGGTCCGCTCGTGGCCGTGGGTGGCGTCGACACCGAACCCGACGAGGGCTGCGCGCGTCTCCGCACCGGCCTCGAGCGCGGAGGCGACGTCGGAGCGGTAGTGGGTGAACACGTCGCGGTTGGTCTCGATGCCGTGCGCCGCGGCGAGCCGGAGGAGCTTGCGGGTGAGGTGGTAGTCGTACGGCCCGTGCAGGTCCTGCATCGCGATCGTCACACCGGTCTCGGTGGAGTGCTGCACCGGTGCCACCACCGCCGAGTCGACCGAGACCATCTCGGCGACGTCCTGGTGGAGCCCGCTGCTGGCGCCGTGGCCGACCTCCTCGGAGATCGTGATGAGCAGCTGCGAGGGGACCTGCGGCGTCACGTCGTGGTCGCGCAGCGCCTTGAACGCCGCGAAGACCGCCGCCACCCCGGCCTTGTCGTCGAGGTGTCGGGACTTCACGAAGCCGGTGGGGGTGATCTCGGGGAGCGCCTGGATGGCGACGAAGTCGCCGACCTGGATGCCGAGCGCGCGGACGTCGTCGGCGGAGCGGACCGTGCGCGTCGATGCGGAGCTCGACGTGCTCCCACCCCACCCCCTGCGTGTCGACCTCGTCGGCGTAGGCGTGGCCGGAGGCCTTGCGCGGCAGGATCGTGCCGGTGAGGGTCGTGTCGGCGTCGTCGGTGAAGACGGTGACGCGTGCCCCCTCGCTGAAGCGCGCCGAGTGCGTCCCGATCGGCGCCACCGACAGCCGCCCGTCGTCCTGGATGTGCCGGACCATGATGCCGATGGTGTCGGTGTGGACCACGACCGCACGCTGCGGCCCCGTGGTCGGCGCGCCGGGCACGCGCGCGACGAGCGCCCCGCGACGGGTCAGCTCGACGTCGAGCTCGAGGTCCTGGAGGCGTTCACCGACGTACTGCATGACCTCGTCGGTCCGGCCGGTCGGGCTCGGGATCCGGAGGAGCTCCAGGAGCAGCTCCCGGGTCCAGTCGAGGTCGATGTCGAGCTTCTTCACGTCCACGTGCGCGTCCTGCGGGTGAGGTCGCCACGACCGTAGCGACCGCGCCGGGCGGGGGGACGCGACCGCCGGCCATCTGACCGGGGCGTCAGCCGTCGGTGTCGGTGTCGTCGATCGCGTCCTCGTCGGCCAGCCGGTGGTCCTCGCCGCGGCGCGCCTGCGCCGGCGACCAGCCGCTCGGGAGCGCCCGCGTGCCGGGGAACAGCAGGTCGAGGAAGCGCTGGGCGGTCGGCTGCGGCTCGTGGTTCGCGAGGCCCGGGCGCTCGTTGGCCTCGATGACGGCGTAGGTCGTCGCCGGCGACGTCGGGGACCAGCATGTCGATGCCGACGACCGGGATCTCGAGCGCCCGGGCGGCCTCGCGGGCCGCGGCGGCGAGGTCTCGGTGCAGCTCGTCGGTGACGTCGTGGATGGTGCCGCCGGTGTGGAGGTTGGCGGTGCGACGCACGTCGAGCCCCACCCCGGCGGGGAGGACGTCGTCGAGCGCGTAGCCCTGCTCCTGGACGGTCGCGACGGTCGCGCGGTCCAGGGGGATGCGCGACTCGCCGTCGGTGGCCCCGGCGCGGCGCCGCGACTGCGCGGCGATGAGCTCCTCGACGGTGTGCGTCCCGGTCCCGATGACCCGCGCCGGGCGTCGCACCGCGGCCGGCGACCACCTCACCGTCGATGACGAGCACCCGCAGGTCCCGGCCCTCGACCAGCTCCTCGAGCAGCACGTCGGGGCAGTACCGCTGGGCCAGCGGGAGCGCCTCCTCCAGCGCGCCGGCGTCGGTGACCCCGACCGTGATGCCCTGGCCCTGCTCGCCACGGGCGGGCTTGACGACGAGCTCGACCGACCTCCTCGAGGAAGGCGACGTCGGCCGTCGTCGAAGGTGGCGGTGCGGCCCCGCGGGACGCGGACGCCGCGCCGCGCCAGGACGCCGGCGGGTGACGCGCTTGTCGTCGCACATCGACATCGCCACCGCGGTCGTGAGCTCCGACAGCGACTCGCGCGTGGTGACGGTGCGGCCACCGTGGCTGAGCTCGAGGAAGCCACCTTCGGCGTCGAGCACGCGCACGATGATCCCGCGCCGCAGCGCCTCGTCCGCGACGATCCGCGCGTAGAGGTTCAGCCGGTCGAGGTCGTCGGCCGGCGACGCGGAGAAGAAGCGCTCGTTGATGGGGTTCTTGCGCTTCACGGCGAACACCGGGACCCGCTCGAACCCGAGCTTGTCGTAGAGCCGGATGGCGGGCTCGTTGTCGTGGACCACGGACAGGTCGAGGTAGGCCCGCCCGCGGGCCTTGAACCGCTCGGCGAGGGTCCGGACCAGCGCCTCCCCGACGCCGGGGCGCGGCGGCCTGCGCGTCGACGGCGAGGCACCACAGGCTCGTCCCCTGCTCCGGGTCGTCGAACGCGCGACGGTGGTCGATGCCGGTGACGGTGCCGAGGATGTCGCCGGTCTCGCGGTCCTCGGCGACGAGGTAGACGAACGTCTTGGTGCGCTGGTTGGCCCACAGGACGTCGGTGGGAGCGGTGACCATGCCCGCGGCCGCGTAGAGGCGGTTGATCTCGTCGGCGTCGCGCTCGTCGCGGACGTCGCGGACGGTCACCCCGGCGTCGGCCGCGACGAGGGTCGGTACCGGTGCAGCCACAGGCGGTAGGTGTGGCTCGGGTCGATGAACAGCTCCTGCGGCGCCTGCGCCACCAGCACGTGCGGGTCGCGGACGTACATGCAGATGTCGCGCCGGCCGGGCTCCTCCTCGCCGATCGCGCGCTGGATCGCGTCGTGGCTCGGCGAACGTCTGGCCGAAGATCAGCCGGCCCCAGCCGCACTCGAGCGTGACCTCGGCACGCAGGTCCTCGGTGAGGTGGCGCGGACGGTCGGTCCAGCTGCGGGTCGTGAGCGCCTGGTCGTGTGCGGGCTTGCCGGCGTGACGCCGGGCGGCGCCGCGGGCGGAGCGTTCACCTCGACCGGGACGGGGCACCGGCGCCTCCTCTACAGGTCGTGGGAGCGCAGCCACAGCTCCAGCAGGCCGAGCTGCCACAGCTTGTTGCCGCGCAGCGGGGTGAGCTCGTCGTTGGGGGCGGCGAGCAGGCCCTCGACGTAGTCGTCGCGGAACAGCCCCCGCTCGCGCGCCTCGGGGGCGTGCAGGGCCTCGCGGACCAGCTCGAGCGTGGGGCCCTGCAGGTACTTGAGCGCGGGGACCGGGAAGTAGCCCTTGGGACGGTCGATGACGTCGCTCGGGATGACCTGCCGGGCCGCCTCCTTGAGCACGCCCTTGCCGTCCTGGGCGAGCTTGAGCTCGGGCGGGATGCGCCCCGCGAGCTCGAGGACCTCGTGGTCGAGGAACGGCACCCGCGCCTCGAGCCCCGCGGCCATCGTCATGTTGTCCACGCGCTTGACCGGGTCGTCGACCAGCATGATCTGCGAGTCCAGCCGCAGGGCCTGGTCGACCGCCGTCTCGGCGCCGGGCATCGCGAAGTGGCGCTCGACGAACCGCGCGGCTCACGTCCTCCTCGACCCGGTGCTCGGGGTTGCAGCACCGCCGCCATCTCGGCGTGAGGGCGGTCGAAGAACGCCCGGTGGTAGGTCTCGACCGCCTCGTCGCGGGAGGCGCCGACGAGCGGCGGGTACCAGTGGTAGCCGGCGAAGACCTCGTCGGCGCCCTGGCCGCTCTGGACCACCTTGACGTGCTTCGCGACCTCCTGGGACAGCAGGTAGAAGGCGACCGCGTCGTGGCTCACCATCGGCTCGCTCATGGCGTGGATCGCGTCGCCCAGCGCCGGCAGCATCCGGGCGGTGTCGATGCGGATCTGGTGGTGGTCGGTCGCGAAGTGCTCGGCGATGACGTCGCTGTACTTGAACTCGTCGCCCTGCTCGCCGCCGGCCGCCTCGAACCCGATGGAGAAGGTCCGGATGTCGTGCTGGCCCGCCTCGGCGAGGAGCCCGACCACGAGGCTCGAGTCGAGCCCACCCGACAGCAGCACCCCGACGGGCACGTCGGCGACGAGCCGCCACTCGACGGCGCGGCGCAGTGCTTCGAGCGTGGCGTCGGTCCAGTCCCGCTCGCTCCAGTCGGCGCGGTCGGGGTCACGGGTGAAGTCGGGACGCCAGAACTCGGTCTCGGTGCGGCGCCCGTCGGCGTCGATCGCGACGGTCGTGGCGGGAGCGAGCTTGCGCACGCCCTGCAGGATGGTGTGCGGGGCGGGGACCACGGAGTGGAAGCTGAGGTAGTGGTGCAGCGCCACCGGGTCGATGTCGGTGTCGACCTCTCCCCCGGCGAGCAGCGCCGGCAGCGTCGACGCGAACCGCAGCCGCGACGGAGACCCGGTGTAGTAGAGCGGCTTGATGCCGAAGCGGTCGCGGCCGAGGAGGGTGCGGCGCGTGTCCCGCTCGTGGATCGCGAAGGCGAACATCCCCTGCAGCCGCGTGACGAACCCGTCGCCCCACGCGTGGTAGGCCTTCAGCACCACCTCGGTGTCGGAGGTGGAGAAGAACCGGTAGCCGTCGGCCTCGAGCTCGGCCCGCAGCGGCTGGTAGTTGTAGACGCAGCCGTTGAACACGATCGTGAGCCCGAGGTCGGCGTCGTGCATCGGCTGGGCGCCGTGGTCGGACAGGTCGATGATCTTCAACCGCTGGTGCCCGAAGGCGGCGGGGCCGTTGGCCCACACGCCGGCGCCGTCGGGCCCGCGGTCGGCCATCGTCGCCGCCATCCGTGCCACGGCGGCCACGTCGGGCGTGCGGCCGTCGAACCGGAGCTCTCCGCTGAACCCACACATCGGTTGCGCTGCTCCTGGAAGGGGACGGGGGACGAGGACGGGGCGCACCCCGAGGGTGGTCGAACGGGGGGCGCGAAGGCAACCCGGCCCACCCGACCGCGGGTACAGCGAGCGCGTCCCCACCCCGGCCGACGGTCCGGCTACGGCCGACGGTCCGGCTACGGCCGACAGCGCGAGGCGAGCCACCCAGCGGCGGCGAGCCACAGCGGGTGCGCCGGCGCGACGACGTCGAAGTGGTCCCCGGGCAGCACCACGAGGTCGGCTCCTCCCCCGCTGGCGACGACGTCCGCGACGAAGCGCTCGCTCTGGTCGAGCGGGACGACGTCGTCGGAGGCACCGTGGACGGCGAGGATCGGGACCGACGGCGGCAGGTGACGCGCAGGGTCCGCCGCGTCGTAGCGCGCGGGGACCTCCTCCGGTCCACCACCGAGGAACGCCTGGGTCGCGCCGTCCCCGAGGCGGTCGTGCGCGGCACGGGTGAGGTCGTTCACACCGGCGAGGGTGACCGCGGCACGGACGACGACCCGCGGGGCGCTCCCGACCACGTCCGCCGGCAGCCGGTCGCGGACGGCGGCCCACGACGCCAGGTGCCCGCCGGCGGAGTGGCCCACGACCGCCACCCGTGCGAGGTCGAGCCGGCCGTCGGCGAGGGTCGCGAGGTGATCGATGCCGGCGGCGACGTCGGCGAGCGTCTCGGGGAAGCCCCCGGCGCCGCCCACCCGCCGGTACTCGAGGTTCGCGGTGGCGTACCCACGGCCGTCGCGAGGTCGCCGGCGAGCGGCGCCATCTCGTCACGGCGGTAGGCGCTCGCGCCAGAACCCGCCGTGGAGCGAGGACCACCACCGGGTGCGGACCCTCGCCGGCGGGGACGGTGAGGTCGAGCACCTGGTCGCGGTGCGCGCCGTACGCGATCGCGTCGATGGGGCGGGCTCCTGCGGTGACGGCCGTTGTCCTCGAGACGCGGTCAGTGGACGACGACGGTGGTCCCGATCGGCATCAGATCCTCGGCCCAGATCCAGTCCATCGCGGCGTAGGTCAGCCGGACGCAGCCGTGCGACGCCGGGTAGCCCGGCACCGAGGTCGATCCGTGCAGCGCGATGCCGCCGTTGAAGTACTTCGGCCGCCACAACGTCCCGAGCGGCGCCTCCCGCAGGCCGTCCACCTGCCGGGACACCCGGAAGGTCCCGACCGGCGTCGTGGCGAGCTTCCGCTGGCCCTCGTGGGTGTAGTAGTCCTCGGTCCCGGTCGAGGTGTTGAGGATCCACTCGACGCGGCCGTACCGGGCGATGAAGACGACCTGTCGGGTCTTGTCGACCTCGAAGACGTAGGACAGGGTCGTGTGCGCCCGGGGCCGCTCGGCGGTCTCGAGGAGCTCCCGGACCCGGTCGTCGAGCACGCCGTCGCGCGGGAGGCCGTTGACCTTCTCGAAGGCCATCACCGCCTGCGACGTCAGGAGCCCGTACTGCCCGTCCACCGGACCGAGCCAGTAGCCGAGGTCGGTGAGCCGACGCTGCACGTACTCGACCTCGCTGCCGGCGTCACCGCGGGCGAGCTCCCGCTTGACGAAGGTGAAGCGGAGCTCGTCGTGGGCCCACCGCTCGCCGTCGTACACGGCCGTCACGACGCGGACGTCGTACGGCGTGCCCGGCTGGACCACCGTGTGGATGCGGTCCACCTGGAACACCAGGGTGTCGGTGAAGTCGCCGGCGACGGTCCGGCCGGTGACCTCGACGCCGTCGAGCTCGACGTAGACGTTGGACGAGGCGAGGACGAGCTCGCGATCGAAGTCGACGACGATCGTGTCGAGCGCGCCGACCGTCGACCTCGGGGCGGGGTCGGAGCGCCGGATACGGGCGACCGCCGGGCCGTCCTCCGCGGCGCGGCGCACGGCCAGGATGTCGGGGGTCCCCAGCACGTCGGAGCGTCCGTAGGCGAGGAGACCGCCCGGCTGGAGCCGGCGCACCGTGCGATCGGCCTCGGGACCGAGCGTCGCGCCGGAGACGAGCAGCAGCGGGTTGCCGGACGCGGCGGCGTGGCGCGCGCCGAGCAGCGCGTCGGCCATCGACCCGCCGTCGGCGAGCCCGAGGGTCCGGGCCGACGGGTAGTAGCGGTCGACCAGCAGCGCCGAGGTGGCGCTGCGGTCCCGACCGCCGACACGCACGACCGACTCGACCTCCTGCCCGATGCGCTGGGCCACCGCCGAGCCGACGACGGCCGCCCCGCCGGCGATGACCGCCTGGGCGACGTCGTGGTCGCGCAGGAACCGGGTGGTCGCGTCCGGGAGCCGTCCCGCCGTCGTCAGCAGGATCGGCGCCCCGTCGCGGGCGGCCGGGGCGGACGCGGCCAGCGCGTCCGCGAACGAGGTCCCCGAGGCGACGAAGACGCGCCGCGAGGCGGGCAGCGCCGCGGCGATCTCGGCGGCGGTGGCGTAGCGGTCGGGTCCGAAGTGACGGACGACGGTGAAGCCGAGGTCGCGGAGCTCGTCGTCGACGGCGGCCACGATCGCGCCGGCGCCGCCGAGCACGTGCACGGTCGCGCCGGGGGCGAGGGCGCGCGACAGCTCGCCGCGGGTCGCCGGCGAGAGGCGGGCACGCTCGGTCAGGAGGAGCGGCGCGTCGAGATGGTGGGCGAGCGGCACGCCGGTGAGGGCGTCCGCGAGCTCGTCGGCGCGCGCGAGCACCGCCGCGTCACGGGTCCGCGCGGTCCCGTAGAGCCGCTTGGACAGGTTCACGGCCTGGTCGATCGGGGTCGGGCCGGCCAGACGGAGGACGCCCACCGCGGACGCCGTGAAGCGCCACGACCGCGACCGGGTCCGCCCTGCCGCGTCCTCGACCGTGAACCGCGCCACGTGGTCGCCGGGCGTGACCGCGACGACCGCCGTGGCCTTGCGCTCGCGCGAGCTCGGGCCCGACACCGAGACCCCCGACAGCGTGCGGCCGTCGACCTCGAGCCGGGTCGAGACGACCTCGCGGTCGCTCAACCCCACCGCGCTCACGACGACGGACCCGGCGTCGACGACCTCGCCGAACGCCGGCGACAGGTCGAACACGGTCGGCGGTGACGTGGGCGCGGCGGCCAGCGCCGGCGCCGTCCCCGCCGGTGCGACCAGCGTCACGACGAGCGTCGCGACCAGCGACCAGGCGATCGACAGACGGCGTCCCAACGGCTCCCCCTCGGACCAGGTCCCACACAGAGCGAGAGCCTACGGTCCGTGACTCCGAGACCCCGCGACGTCACCGCCCCCGCGCTCCCCACCGCGCGGCGGTGTGCGGCGTGGCCCGTTGCGGACCGCTCCCACGACGTGGCGTCCGGCCACGGGTGGGCGCCGGCGGTCGAAGTAGGCTCGGCGCACCCACCGTTGGAGGCACGCGTGCAGGACGTCCCGCTCTCGCCGGCGCACCGGGCGCGGTCGCTCGCCCGGATGCGCGACGAGGTCTTCGACGTCGTCGTCATCGGGGGCGGGGTCACCGGGTCCGGGATCGCACTGGACGCCGCCACCCGCGGGCTGTCCGTGGCGCTCGTCGAGCAGCGCGACTACGCGTCCGGGACCTCGAGCCGGTCGAGCAAGCTGATCCACGGCGGGCTGCGGTACCTCGAGCAGCTCAACTTCGGGCTCGTCCAGGAGGCGCTGGAGGAGCGGGGCCTGCTGCTCCACCGGCTCGCGCCGCACCTCATCAAGCCGGTGTCGTTCCTCTACCCGCTCACCCACCACGTCTGGGAGCGGCTCTACGTCGGCTCCGGCATCGCCCTCTACGACACCATCGGCGGCGCCCGGCAGCTGCCGCGCCATCAGCACCTGACCCGGTCCGGCGCGCTGCGACTGGCGCCGGCGCTGCGGCGCGACGCGCTGACCGGCGCGATCCGCTACTGGGACGCGCAGGTCGACGACGCCCGGCACACGATGGCGCTCGCCCGGACCGCCGCGCAGTTCGGCGCGGCGCTCGCGACCAGCGCCCGGGTGACGGGCCTGCTCCGCGAGGGCGAGCGGGTCACCGGCGTGCAGGTCCGCGACCTCGAGAGCGGCACCGACGTCGACGTCCGGGGCCGTCAGGTCATCAACGCCACCGGCGTCTGGGCCAACGAGGTGCAGGAGATGGCCGGCCGCGGGCGCATCCGCGTCCGCGCGTCGAAGGGCATCCACCTCGTCGTCCCCCGCGACCGCATCCACGCCGACAGCGGGCTCATCCTGCGCACCGAGCGGAGCGTGCTGTTCGTCATCCCCTGGGGGCGGCACTGGCTCATCGGCACCACCGACACCGACTGGGACCTCGGCCTGGCGCACCCGGCCGCCAGCGCCACCGACATCCAGTACCTGCTCGACCGGGTCAACGCGGTGCTCCGCACGCCGCTGTCGCACAGCGACGTCGAGGGCGTGTTCGCGGGGCTGCGGCCGCTCCTCTACGGCGAGTCCGAGGCGACCAGCCAGCTCTCGCGCGAGCACGCCGTCGGCCAGTCGGTCGCCGGCCTCATCACCATCGCCGGCGGCAAGTACACGACCTACCGCGTCATGGCCGAGGACGCCGTCGACGCCGCCGCCCGCAACCTCGACCGCCGGGTGCCGGCGTCGGTCACGCGCGACACCCCGCTCGTCGGCGCGACCGGCTACCACGCGATGTGGAACCAGCGCCACGACCTCGCCCGCGAGGTGGGGCTGCACGTCGCACGGGTCGAGCACCTGCTGAACCGCTACGGCGCCAGCACCAGCGAGCTGCTCGACCTCGTCGCGGACCGGCCCGACCTGGGCCAGCCGCTCCCTGGCTCCGACGACTACCTGCGGGTCGAGGCCCGCTACGCGGCCTCGCACGAGGGCGCGCTGCACCTCGACGACGTGCTCGCACGCCGTACCCGGATCTCGATCGAGTCGTGGGACCGGGGCCTCGCCGCCGCACGTGACGCCGCCGAACTGATGGGCGAGGTGCTCGGCTGGGAGGAGGACACCATCGAACGCGAGGTGACCCACTACGAGGCGCGGGTGGCCGCCGAACGGGAGTCGCAGAAGATGCCCGACGACCGCACCGCCGACGCCGCCCGGCTCGGCGCGCCCGACGTGCGGACGCAGGGCCGATGAACTTCGGCAGCCACCTCGACGCGACGGTCCTCCTGGGCCGGGACCTCGTCAACGGCCTCACCCCGGGCTGCCGGCGCGGCCGCCCGATGCCGGCGCTCGACGAGGAGTCGATGCGCACTGCGGTCGTCGCGGCGCTGCAGGACCGGCCCAACCGTGCGCGGGCGTGGCGCGACGCCGGCGCGGACGATCTCGTCCGTCTGCAGACGTTCGCCGCCGAGCTGCGGCTCGTGTTCGAGGCCATCGAGCGCGCCGACGTCGACGCCGGCGCCACCGTGCTGAACGCGATCCTCGAGGCGGTCGAGGCGCGGCCCGAGCTGTCCCACCACGACGGCGAGCCGTGGCACCTCCACTTCCACTCGACCGACGCCGGTGTCGTGAGCGGCATCGCGGCCGGCGTGGCCACGGCGCTGGCGATGGTCGTGGGCTCCGAGGCGTTCGACCGGCTCGGTGTCTGCCAGGCCGAGTCGTGCGACCGCGTCTACGTCGACACCACCAAGAACGGCTCCAAGCGCTTCTGCTCGTCGTCGTGCCAGAACCGCGCCAAGGCGGCGGCGTTCCGCGCCCGCCGGCGACAGGCCGACTGACCACCAGGGCTACCCTCGCCGGCGATGACCACCTCCCTCCTCCGCCAGCCGCGCTGGATCGTCTCCCACGTCCTCATCCTCGTGGTGAGCGTCGTGTTCGTGCGCCTCGGCGTGTGGCAGCTCGACCGGCTGTCCCAGGTCCGCGAGGAGAACGCGCGCCTCGAGGCGCGTCTCGCCGAGCCGCCGCTCGCCTTCGGGCGCCTCGCCGACCTCGGCGCCGGCGACGCGGCCGTCGACGACCTCGAGTACCGGCGCATCGAGGTCACCGGCGTCTACCGCACCGACGAGGAGGTCCTGCAGCGCTCACGGGCGCACCGCGGCCAGAACGGCTTCCACGTGCTGACCCCGCTGCAGGTCGACGACGACCTGTCGGTGCTGGTCCGGCGCGGCTGGGTGCCGTTCGAGCTCGACACGCCGCCCGTCGCCGAGGCGACCCCACCCGCCGGCACGGTGCGCGTGACCGGCTACCTCGAGCGCTCGGAGGAGCAGCCGGGGTTCGGCCAGACCGACCCGCCCGACGGCGTGCTGCCGAGGGTCTTCCGCTCGGACGTGGGCCGGATCGGCGCGCAGGTCGACACCCCGCTGTTCCCGATGGTCCTGCACCTCGAGTCGCAGTCGCCGGCGCAGCCCGACCGTCTCCCGGTGCCGGCCGAGCGACCCGACCTCGACGAGGCCAACCACCTGAGCTACGCCCTGCAGTGGTTCTCGTTCGCGCTCATCGCGCTCGTCGGCTACGCCGCCGTCCTCCGCAAGCGCACCCGCGAGCACGCCGGCGACAGCGCTGGCGAGGGCGCGGCCCCGACCCCGTTCGTCGACGGTTCACCCCGGTATCCCGGGGTGAACCGTCAACGCAACCGTCTTCCACAGGGTGGAGGAGGTCGGACGGGCGGTCGGGTCCCCCACACCGCAGGCTGGCGGTCATGGACACCGACCTCCGAACCGACCTGCTCGCCGCCGCTTCGCGGTCGCACGGCGTGATCACACGCCGCCGGCTCCTGGCGCTGGGCGCCCGCGGGAGCACCCTCGACGACGACCGGGCGGGCCGCCTCTGTGAGCTGCTGCCCGGCGTCTACCGCGCGGCGGGAGCGCCGGCGACCGCGCACGGACGCGTGCTGGCGGCCGTCCTCGGGGTCGGTGACGACGCGCTGGCCTCCTACGTCACCGCGCTCCGCCTCTGGGGGCTGTGGCCGCTGACGACCGACGGCGATGTCGACGTGATGGTCGACGAGCGCGCACAGGTCGATCCGTCGGGTGTGCGTCTGCACCACACCCGCCTGCTGCACCCGACCGAACGCACCGAACTCCTCGCGATCCCCGTCACCACGGTCGCCCGCACGCTGTGCGACGTCGCCCGCTACGTCACGCCCCTGACGGTCCGCGACCTGCTCGCCGACGGCGTCTCGCGCGGGCTCGTCACCCCCGCCGACGTCGCGCGGTCCGTGGAGCTCCGTCGACGCTTCCCGGGGCGATCGTCGGTGCGAGACGCGCTCGCCCGCTTCACCGAGGCGCAGGGGCGGTACTTCTCCAAGCTGGAGCGACGGTCCCGCAACTCCGTCGTCGGCGATGGGCTGCCGGCTCCGCAGGTCAACCTCCCGATCGTCGGCGCGAGCGGCCACAGCTACCTCGGGGACCAGGTCTGGTTCGAGGTCCTCTACGACGCGGAGGTGGACGGCCCGCACCACCTCCAGCCGTCGCAGCAGCGACGGGACCAGCGCCGGGACGCCGACCTCTGTGCCGCGGGCTGGGCCGTGGACCGGTTCACCGAGGACGAGATCCGCGCCGGCGAACACCTCCCCGTCATCCGCGCCCGCCTCATCGAACGCGGTCACCCCGCGTTGCGTTGACGGTCTGGCCCGGTATCCCGGGGTGAACCGTCAACGCAACCGGTCAGGGGCGGGTGAGGCGGAGGTGGGTGACGAGCCACTCGTCCCCGCCGGCGAAGGCGAACAGCTCCGCGCAGGCGAGGTTGAAGACGCGCCAGCGGTTGAACCACGCCACCGCCTCCCCGCGGCCGTAGGTGTCGGCGAACAGGTGCGAGGATCCGGTCCGCGGTCGGCGTCCATCCGCTCGACCCACGCCTCGCAGCGTGCGGGCGTAGTGGGTGCCCGAGACGGCCCAGTGGTCGTCGACGACGAGCTCGCCCGGCGACGTGCAGCAGCAGGTCGTGGCTCGGCATCAGCCCGTCGGTGAAGAAGTTGCGCGCCATCCAGTCGGCGCCGCCGCCGCGGGCGGTGAACGGGTAGGCGACCTCGCGGTTGCTGAAGTGGTGGACGAACAGCTTCCCGCCGGGCCGCAGCCACGCGCGCGATCCGGCGCAGCAGCAGCTCGTAGTTGCGCACGTGCTCGAACATCTCGACCGACACGACGCGGTCGAACGCCGCCGGCGAGCGCACGTCCGCGGTGCCGTCGGTCCCGAGCACGTTCACGTCGCAGCGTGAGCGACGGTGACGTTGTCGAGGCCGCGCAGCTGCGGCGGCCTTCTCGATGTGCTCGCGCTGGGTCGCGGAGTTGGAGACGGCGGTGATGCGGCTCGCGGGGTAGCGCTCGGCGACGTAGAGCGTCAGCGACCCCCAGCCGCAGCCGAGCTCGAGCACGTCCTGGCCGTCGACGAGCTCGGCCCGCTCGCGCGGTCAGCCGCAGCATCGCCTCCTCGGCCTCGTCGAGCGTGTGCACGCCGGCTGGCCAGTGGCCGCACGAGTACTTGAGGTGCCGGCCCGAGCATCAGCTCGAACAGCTCGGTCGGGACCTCGTAGTGCTGGTCGTTGGCCTCGTCGGTGGCGAGCGCGACGGGGCTGTGGCGGAGCTCGTCGATCAGCGTCCGCTTGCGCTCCTGGATGCCCTCGATGCCCGCCGCGCCGCTCCCGTGCGCCGGCGCCGGCGCAGGAGCGTGCGGATCGCGCGCGCAGCAGCGGGTCGGGGCAGGCCGCGGTCGACGAGCTGGTCGGTGACGCGGCCTCACGCCACGACCTCGAGGTGCCGCTCGTGGACCGGCACGAGCTGCGTCGCCGTAGGCGGCGTAGCCGAGCGTGCCGTTCATCGGGCGGGTGAGGACCAGCTGGAGGTCGTTGATGTAGCGGGCCAGGAACGCCCCCTCGCAGTAGGCGAGGTAGAACTCCCACATCCGCACGAAGCGCTCGTCGAAGCCCTGCGCCCGCACCGCATCGGCGTTGGCGAGGAACCGCAGCCGCCAGCGCCGCAGCGTCTCGGCGTAGTGGATGCCGATGTTCTCGACGTGCTCGACGTAGAGCTGCGACGCGTCGCCCATCGTGCCGGCCATCGCCTCCAGCGAGGGCAGGTGGCCGCCCGGGGAAGATGTAGCGCTGGATGAAGTCGGGGCGCCGGCGGTAGTTGTCGTAGCGCTGCTCGGGGATCGTGATGACCTGGATGCCGGCCAGGCCGTCGGGGGCCAGCAGGCGGTCGACCTGCTCGAAGTAGGTGGCGAGGTAGCGGTGGCCGACCGCCTCGAGCATCTCGATCGAGACGATCCGGTCGAACGTGCCCTCGACCTCGCGGTAGTCGACGACCCGGATGTCCACCAGGTGGTCGAGGCCCTCGTCGACCATGCGCTGCCGGGCGTAGGCGGCCTGCTCCTCCGACAGCGTGATGCCGGTGATCCGGCAGCCGTACTCGGCGGCGGCGAACGAGGCGAACCCGCCCCAGCCGCAGCCGATCTCGAGCACGTGACAGTCGCCGTCGATGCCGGAGCTTCTCGGCCAGGCGCCGGTACTTGGCGACCTGGGCCTCCTCGAGCGTCACCGACGGGGTCCTCGAACACCGCGCGCGGAGTAGGTCATCGTGTCGTCGAGGAACAGCCGGTAGAGGTCGTTGGAGAGGTCGTAGTGCGCCTCGATGTTGCGCTTGGACTGGCCCAGGCGGTTCGCCCGCAGCGGCGTGGATGAGCTTGTCGCCGGCGATGTTGACGAGGGCCGCCGGCGTGATCCGTCGGAGCGCCCGACGGTTGGCGATCACGAGGCGGATCAGCGACGACCAGGTCGCGGCGAGGACCAGTGCCCGGTCCATGTAGGCCTCCCCGACGCCGACCGACGCGCCCGTCATGAGCCCGGTGAAGAAGCGCCAGTCGTGCACCCGGATCTCCGACGACAGCTCGTGGTCGGGGACGCCGAAGTGGCGCCGGCGGCCGTCGGGCAGGAGGACCGTGAGGTCGGCCGACGCGGAGGTTGTCGAGCATCGACGCGACCGTGTGGACGGCGCGCCGCTCGCGGTCGGTGGGCTCGCGGACGAGCGAGGTGGTCGAGGTCGTCACGAGGCGTGCTCCATGCAGGTCGCGGGTCGGCGTGGCGTCGGCGTGCGGTTCGGAGTCGCGGCCGGTCCGGGTGGCCGCGAGCCCGTCGTCGGGCGGCGGGGGCTTGCGGAAGACGGGGACGCGCTTGGCGAGCAGCCGCAGCGCCTGCCAGTGGATGAGGACCACGGTCACGAGCGGCATCAGCGGGTACCGGAGGAGCGCCCGCCACAGGACGGCGGTGGTGAACGGCCGGCGCTGCTCCGCGAGCGTCGCGTCGAACAGCACGCCCTCGGCGTCGGCGACGTCCATCTGGACCGCCACCCGCTCCGCCGGCGGGCGGATCGTGAAGCGGTAGCGGTGGTCGGGGATGTCCATGAACGGCGAGACGTGGAACACCTTCTGGCGGCCGGCACGGACCGTGTGGGCGCCGATCCGCTCGAGGTCGTCGAGCAGGTAGCAGTAGGTCTCCCCGAAGGTGTTGTTGACCTCCGCGACCACGAGCACGAGCCGGCCCTCGGCGTCGTGGCAGAAGAACCAGCTCACCGGGTTGAACACGTGGCCGAGGACCCGCAGGTTGGTCAGCAGCCGGACCGGTCCCGGCGGCAGCGCGACGCCCTGCGCGTCGAGCCAGCGCGACAGCTTCTCCCGGACCGGCAGGTCGAGGTCGCCGAGGTGGTCGGTGTCGTGGAAGGTGGTGACGGCGGGCCGGTTGTGGCCGAAGCCGCGGACGTCACGGTCGAGCGCGTCGAGCTCGTCGAGGTCGAGCAGCGCGTGGTAGACGCCGTAGCGGAAGGCGTGCGCGCGCGGGCGGAAGCGGCGGTGCCGGAGGCTGCCGACGTAGAGGGCGGAGGCGCGGGCGGCGGTCACCAGCGCACCCCGAAGTGCGCGGCGACCCGCAGCGCCGACACGAGCCCGTCCTCGTGGAAGCCGTAGCGGTGGTAGGCGCCGGCGAAGAAGGTGCCCCGCTGCCCGCTCAGCTCGGCGAGGCGGCCCTGGCTGGCGGTCGCCTCGGGGGTGTAGGTGGGGTGGGTGTAGGTCATGCGCCGGATGACCTTCCGCGGGTCCGGCGGCGTCGCCGGGTTCAGCGTGACGATGTAGTCCTCGTCGGTGTCGAGCGAGCTCAGCCGGTTCATGTGGTAGCTCAGGCTGACACGTGGCGCACCCGACCGACAGTCCTCGAGCAGGTAGCTCCAGGACGCCCACGCCGCGCGGTCCCGCGGCATCAGCGCCGTGTCGGTGTGCAGGTAGGTGTCGTTGGTCGAGTAGCTCCACAGCCCGAGGAGCTCCTTCTCGTCCGGTGACGGGTCGGTCAGCAGACCCAGCGCCTCGTCGGCGTGCGTGGCGATCACCACCTTGTCGAAGCGGTGGACCGCGCCCGAGCCGAGCCGGAGCTCGATGCCGCCGCCGTCGCGGGTCACGGCCACCACCCCGTCGCCGGTGTGGATCCGGTCGCGGAACCCGGCCACGAGCCTGGGCACGTACGAGCTCGTCCCGCCCACGACGGTGCGCCACGGGTGGTGGCTGCGGACGCCGAGCAGGCCGTGGTTGTCGAAGAAGCTCAGGAGCGTCGCGAGCGGGAACGCCTCGACGTCGGCGGTGCCGGTGGACCAGATCGCAGCGGCCATCGGGAGCAGGTAGTGGTCACGGAACCCGGGCCCGAACCCGGCCGCACGCGTGAAGGCTCCGAGGGTCATCCCGGCCGTGCGCGGGTCGTCGACGAGTCGGCGGCCGAGCCGGTTGAAGCGGAGGATGTCGCGGACCATCCGCTGGTAGCCGGGGTCGGCGAGGTTGCGCGGCTGCGCCACGAGGCCGCGGAGGTTGCCGGCGTACTCGAGGTCGTGGTGCTCGCACCGCAGCGCCCACGACATGTCGCTGGGCTGGGTCTCGACCTCGAGCTCGTCGAACAGGCGGGTGAGGTTGGGGTAGGTGGGCTCGTTGTAGACGATGAACCCGGTGTCGATCCCGACCGTGCCGGCGTGCCGGCCGCGGTCGTGGGTGCGTGAGGTGGCAGCCCCCGTGCCCGGGTCGAGGTCGACGGTGTGGGTGTGCCCGCCGAGGCGGTCCTCACGCTCGAAGACGTGGACCTCGTGGTGCCGGTCGAGGAGCCACGCCGACGCGAGCCCCGAGATCCCGGTCCCGACGATGGCGATGCGCACAGGGTCCTCCACGGTCGTGTGCTCCGCCCCTGTTCGGACCCGGGACCGTCGCGGTTGTGTCCGTCCGGCCGGTCCGTCGCCGACCGCGCGCCGGCGAGCCGGGCCGTCGAGATCCCGACGGCGGCGACCCGGGCTGCTAGACCCGCGACATGCCCCGACCGGACCGGCCTCCCCTGTGGCGTGCGCTCACCTACCTGAGCGTCGTCCGGCTCGTGCTCCTGTCGGTCGAGCGCTCCGTCTACCCGTTCCTGCCGGCCATCGCCCGGGGCCTCGGCATCCCCCTCGGGCAGGCCGGGCTGCTCCTGTCGGCGCGGTCGGTCGGGGGGCTCACCGCCCCGTTGACGGTCGCGGTGGCCGGCCGGCGCGGGCACCACCAGCGGCTCGCGGCGATCGGGCTCGTCCTGTTCGCGGCCGGGGCGCTCCTCGCGACCATCCCGGGGAGCTACGGGTGGGCGCTGGCCGGCTTCGTGGTTCTCGGGGCGGCCCGCCCGGCCTACGACGCGGCCGCGCAGGCGTACCTGGCCGACCGCTCCCCCTACGCCCGGCGTGCGCGGGTGCTGGCCGTGCTCGAGCTGATGTACGCCGGCGGACTGCTGCTGGGAGCGCCGGCGGCCGGCTGGGCGATCGCGCGGTGGGACTGGCGGGCGCCGTTCGTCGCCGGCGCCGGCGCGGCCGTGGTGGCGCTGGCCCTGCTGCCCACCAGCCTCGAGCCGACCCACGGGGAGGGCGGGTCGGGCGACCACCCGCTCCGCGTCGACGGCCACGTCGTGCGTCTGCTGGTCACGATGGCGCTGTTCACCTTCGGGGCCGAGCTGACCGTGGTGGTGTTCGGCGCGTGGCTCGAGGGCGGCTTCGGGCTGTCGCTCCTCGCCCTCGGCGGCGTGTCGACGGTGGTGGGCCTGGCCGAGCTCTCGGGTGAGGGGCTCACCCTCGGCGTGGCCGACCGGCTCGGCAAGCGTCGCACGGTGGCGCTCGGCCTGGCCGTCTCGGCCGGCGCGTTCGCGGTCCTCGCCGTCGTAGGGGACGCGCTCACCCCCGGGCTCGCCGCGATCGCGGTGGCGCTCGCGGGCTTCGAGGTGGCGATCGTGGCGACCATCCCGATCGTGAGCGAGGTCCGACCGCTGGCGCGGGCACGGATGCTCGCCCTCGGTGGGGTGGCGATGTTCGCCGGCCGGGCGGTCGCCGCCGCCGTGGCGCCGGCGATCTTCGACCGCTTCGGCATCGCCGGCAACGCCACCGGCTCGGCGCTGGCCTACGCCGTGGCGCTGCTGGCGCTCGCGACCGTGCCCGATCACGCCGACCGACCGCCTGGCCACGCCGACCCCGGCGCCGACGACCCCCGCCGGGAGCGCTGAACCGCGCCCGACGTGGCAGGCTCCCCCCGCACGCCCGCGCCGTCGGCCGTGCCGTCCCGTCCCGCCCTGCCCTGTCGAGGTCCCCGTGCACCCGGCCCGCCCCCTCGCCCTCGTGGCGGCGTCCCTCGCCGTCGCCGTCGCGCTCGTCGCCGGTCCGGCCGCCGCGAGCACCCCGTTCGCCTGGAGCGACGCGGCGGCCGGCGGACCCACGGGCCAGGCGCAGCTCGTGGCCGGCGAGTGGGTGTTCCACAACGGCGTGTTCCGCTCGCGCGGGGCGAACGCGGACGGGCTCGAGGAGGAGGACTACTTCGCCTACCTCCTCACCGGTCCCGAGCTGCCGCAGGAGGAGCGCGACGACGTCTACCGCGCCGTCACCTACGGCGCGTTCGGGGCGGAGCGCTCCGCCCACAACGGCGACTACCTGGTGCCGACCGACCACGACCGCTGGCCCGACTTCACCGGCGAGGTCGCACAGGTCCGGCTCGCGATCGCCGACGACACGCTCCACGTCCGGTTCCGGTTCACGTCGATGCCGCGGCCCGACGCGCAGGTGGCGACCCTGACCTTCGCGGCCGCCGGCTCGCCGCCGGCCACCGCACGCGACTGGCCACGTCGCGCCGGCGTGCGCAGCCGCTGGACCCACGCGCTGACGACCTGGGGCACCGGCGCCGAGCTCGCCGCCCCGACGGGGACGCAGGCGCTCACTGCGGTCGCCGGCGACCACACCGTCGACGTGGCCGTGCCGCTCGGGGCGCTGCCCGAGGGACCCTGGACGCTGACCGGCGGTGCCGGCCTCGCCGACCCCGACGACCCGACCGGCTACTGGGTGGTCCCGGCCGGCCAGCCCACCGAGACCAGCCCCGGCACCGGCGCCGACACGGCGCCCGGCGCGAACCTGTTCAGCCTGCTCTTCGTCGACGAGGACCGGGCCGACTTCACCGAGCGGCGGCAGGCGGCGCTCCTCGCCGGCGGCGACGTCAGCGCGGCGACGGCGACCGTCGACCCGGCGGACCTCGTCGCGGGACGCACGGCGGGTCCGGCCCTACGGACCGGGGCCGTCCCGCGGGCCCACGCGAGTCGGCTCGACCTCGGCGACGGGATCGTGCGCGGCCAGAGCACGACACCGCCGATCGACATCCCGGCCACGCCCCCGCAGTTCCGGTTCCGCGATCTCGGTGTCGACTACCAGTACCTCAACGACCTCCAGCCGTACTGGATGTACGTCCCCGCCAGCTACGACGGACGCGAGGAACGCCCGCTCGTCGTCTACCTCCACGGACTGCAGAACTACCTCAACGAGCCCTTCGGCAACCTCCCGGGCCTCACCGAGGAGCTCGAGGCCCGGGGCTGGCTGTTCGCCTCGCTGCTCGGCCGCGGCGACCACTTCTACCGCGGCGTCGGGGAGGTCGCGGTCGAGGAGGTGCTGGCGGACATCGTCCGGAGCTACCGCGTCGACCCCCGCCGGGTCTACCTGATGGGCCACTCGATGGGCGGCTACGGGACCCACAACATCGCCACGCGCTACCCGGACCGGTTCGCCGCGATCTTCCCCGCCCAGGGCACGGACTCGGCCGGGATCCTGGGGAACCTACGGCACGTCCCGTGGCTGATGACGACGTCCGTCGAGGACATCGACCCGGGTGGCGCAGCGGCGAACGAGGCGTACCAGACGCTGTCGGACCTCGGCTACGACGCCACGCTCATCGACTTCACCCGCAAGACCCACGAGTACTCCTCGATCTACGACGTCCTGCCGCGGGCGTTCGAGCACTTCGCGTCGAACCAGGTCGACCCCGACCCGGCCGTCGTCACCTACGGCATCGAGGCCGGCGACAGCGCGACCGCGGCGGAGCTCGGCCTCGACCGCGACGGCGCCTACTGGGTGGACGCGATGGCGCCCGCCGACCCCGAGGCGTTCGCCGGCGCCACCGTCACGAGCGACGCGATCGCGCACCGTCCCCTCGACCCCGCCGCGGCCGAGCGGGTCGACACCGTCACCGACGAGGGCGGCCCGAGCGGGCGCTCCGAGGGCATCCTCCGCACCACGACGCCGGCGTACGGGTCCGAGGTGCCGGTCGCCGACGTCCTGCACCTGTCAGCCACGAACCTGTCGGCGCTCACCGTCGACGCGACCCGTGCCGGGCTCGCCGCCCTGACGCGCGTCGGATCGTCGACCGACCGGCCGCTCGTCCTGAGCGTCGACGGGTACACCGGTGGGGTGGCCGACACCGGGCACACGCGGCGGGTCGCGGTCCGTGTCGACGGCGAGCCCGCGGGGACCGTGACCGTCGACGACGACGCGCCGCTGCGGCTCGACGTGCCGGCCGGCGACCACGTGATCGACCTCGCCGTCGTCGCCGAGGTCGGCGCGGGCGAGGACGGCGGTGCGGGCGCGCTGCCGGCCACCGGCGGCGGGCTCGTCGCGGCAGGCCTCGCCGGGCTGGCCGCCGCGGTCGGGCTCAGGCGGCCTCGGCGATCACACGGATGACGTCCCAGCCGGTCGCCCCGTCGGGGCGCGGCGGCTGGAGCCGTTCGACCTGGACCCGTCCGCGCCCGTCGGTCGCGCGGACCCGCAGGAGGTGGTCGCCCGCGTCGAGGTCGGCGGTGACCCGCCACTGACGCCACGCGTCGTCGGAGAGCGGCTCGGTCAGCTCGGCCTCCAGCCAGCCGCCGTCGTCGACCTGGACCTCGACCCGTTGGATCCCCCGGTGGGGTGCCCAGGCCACGCCGGCGACGACGGTCGGCCCTGCCGGCACGCGGGCGTTGCGCCGCGGCACGTCGATGCGTGAGGAGGTCTTGATCGGGCCCTCCTTCGCCCAGCCGCGCGGGACCCAGTAGGCGTCGAACTCCTCCCAGGTGGTGAGCTCGATGTCGCTGATCCACTTCGTGGCGGACACGTAGCCGTACAGGCCCGGGACGACGAGCCGGGCCGGGAAGCCGTGCGCGGCGGGGAGCGGCTCGCCGTTCATCCCGACGGCGAGGAGCGACTCGCGCCCGTCGAAGGCGACCTCGGTCGGGAACCCGGCGGTCCACCCGTCGACCGCCCGGCCGACGATCTGGGTCGCGCCGTCCTGGACGCCGGCGCGCTCGAGCAGGTCGACGAGCGGCACCCCGAGCCAGCGGGCGTTGCCGACCAGGTCGCCACCGATCTCGTTGGACACGCACGACAGGGTCACGTCGCGCTCGACGAGCGGCATCGCCAGGAGGTCGCTGTAGGTCCACTCGACCTCGCGGTCGACCATCCCGTGGATCCGCAGCGTCCACGTGTCCGGGTCGACCCGCGGCACGGTCAACGCGGTGTCGATCCGGTAGAACTCGCGGTTCGGGACCAGGATCGGCGAGAGCCCGGCGACGTCCTCGAACGCCTGGGCTGGCGACACCGCCGGCAGGGCCCGGACCGGCTCGGGGAGCGCGTAGAGCTCGGGGTCGACGGCGGTCCGCGAGCGCACGAGGGCCCGGCCGGTGACGGCGATGACGGCGGCGGCTCCGAGGCCGGCGACGACCATCCCCAGGAAGGTCCGCCGGCTGGCGTCCCGTTCCCCGTCGTCGGGCGGCTCACCGGCGTCGCCGGAGGCGGCGCGTGCGGCCACGCGGAGCAACACCCACAGCGAGCCGAGCCCGGCCCCCACCGCCACGGCGATCGCGAGGACGGTCGGCACGAAGGCGACGAGCGGCTGGAGCAGCGCCGCGAACAGTCCGAACGCGCCGAAGACGCCGAAGAGCACGGCGGCGCCGGAGAACCGGACCCGCGCCCGCACGCCGGCCCAGGCGCCGAGCCCGAGCGTGATGAGGGTCGTGCCGGTGTTGAGCACGGCCTTGTCGGACGTGCCGACGAGCGAGATGACGAACGACTCGACCGCCGGGGGCACGAACGGGATGAGGAGCGACCCGACCGAGGTGACGAGCGACGGGACTCCCTCGACGAGGCCGGCGGCGAGCTCACCCACCGCGAGGGCGACCGCGACAGCGACGAGCCCGGCCACTGCTGCACGGGTCCGTGAGCTCACGTCCCACCTCCGATCCGACGGCCCACCCTACGCCGCGTCGCGACGGCAGCGGGCCGGTCGATGTCGGGTTCGGAGACCTCCGCGCATCGGCTTGGTCCCGGTCCCGGTGCCCGGGTTAGGCCGTTCCGTCCGTCCTGCGGCCTGTACGGGCGACCCGGTGAGCCCCCCGGACGCCCTCCGGACGGACGGTGCGGCGCGGCCGTCCGGCGGCGAGGATGCGCTCGTCTACGTCGACCCCCGAGACACCGAGGACGCCCCACGTGACCCAGCGACGTGACGATCCCGTGCTCCACGTCCTGCCTGGCGCCGGGCAGGACGAGCCGGGCACCGACCCCGCCACGGCCGACGCGGCCGTGCGCGACCCCGCTCGTGCCCTCCGCGTGGCGACGACCGTGCGCGGCGTCCTCGACGAGATCCGCGGCACCGAGCCCTGCGATCCCGTCCGCGACCGCCTCGCCAAGCTCCACGACCGCACCGTCGCGCAGCTGCACGGGATGGTCAGCGACGACCTCGCCGCCGAGCTCGACGAGCTCGCGCTCGCCGACGCGGGCAGCGTCGCCGCGCCCGAGCTCCGTGTGGTCCTGGCCGAGATCGTCGGTTGGCTCGAGGGCCTGTTCCACGGCATCAGCGCCGACCTCGTCACCGGCGACGACGGCGACGAGTCGAGCCACGAGACCCGCGCCGGCCACTACCTCTGACCGCTCCCCGTCGGGCGGGTGCACCAGGCCCGCACGGCCAGGAACCAACGTCCAGATACCAGTCGGTATGCGAGATGGTAGGCTGGCGCGTGACCGCTCCGGCCGAGGACCGACCATGACCACCCGCATCCCCGCGCAGGGCGTCGACCGCGACGAGCTCCTGGCCGAGCTCGACGAGCTCAAGCAGGGCGACGCGGACTGGCGCTCCGGGCACACCTGGAGCCTCGTCTACCACGCCTCCGAGGAGCACACCGCGTTCCTGAAGCGGGTCTACACGACCTTCTTCAGCGAGAACGGCCTCAACCCGATCGCCTTCCAGAGCCTGCGGCGGTTCGAGGCCGAGGTCGTGCGCATGACCGCGACCATGCTCGGCGGCGACGACGACGTCGTGGGCACGATGACCTCGGGCGGGTCCGAGTCGATCATGATGGCGGTCAAGACCTACCGCGACTGGGCCCGGGCGACGAAGCCGGAGGTGACCGCACCGCGGATGGTCATGCCCATCACGGCGCACCCGGCGTTCCTGAAGGCGTGCCACTACCTCGACGTCGAGGTCGACCTCACGCCGCTGCGCGACGACCTCCGCGCCGACGTCGACGCGATGCGCGCGGCGATCACCGACCAGACGATCGCGCTCGTCGGGTCCTCCCCCAACTACCCACACGGGGTCATCGACCCGATCGAGGACATCGCCGCGCTGGCGCAGGAGCACGGGCTCGGGATGCACGTCGACGGCTGCCTCGGCGGGTTCCTCCTGCCGTGGGTGGAGAAGCTCGGCTACGACATCCCGCCGTTCGACTTCCGCGTCCCCGGCGTGACGTCGATGTCGGCGGACGTGCACAAGTACGGCTTCGCCGCGAAGGGCGCCTCGACCGTGCTGTACCGGGGCAAGGACCTCCGCCGCCACCAGTTCTACGCCGCCACCGGTTGGCCCGGGGGCATCTACATCTCCCCCACCGCGGCGGGCACCCGTCCCGGGGGCGCCATCGCCTCGGCCTGGGCGGCCATGCGCGCGATCGGGGAGGACGGCTACCTCGACATCGCGCGCCAGATCATGGACACCACCGAGCAGCTCCGTGAGGGAGTGGCCGGCACCCCCGGGCTCTCCATCCTGGGCGAGCCGGACATGAGCGTGTTCGCGTTCACCTCCGACGAGGTCGACATCTACGCCGTCGGCGACCAGCTCGAGGCTCGCGGCTGGCACATGGACCGCCAGATCGAGCCCGCCTGCCTGCACCTCATGGTCACCCCGGTGCACGTCGACGTCGTCGAGGCCTTCCTCGCCGACCTCGCCGCCTCGGTCGAGGAGGTCCGGGCCCGCCCGGAGCTCGCCAACGAAGGGCAGGCGGCCATGTACGGGATGATGGCCAACCTCCCGGACGGCGAGGAGGACCAGGTCCAGGAGTTCGTGCTGGGCCTGCTCGACGGCCTCTACGAGGTCTGAACGGCCCGCCCGGTCCCGCGTCAGAGCAGCTGGGCCAGGGCGACGGCGAGCCCTCCGACGCCGAACACGGCCGTCGCGGTCGCGACGATCACCGCGCGGGTCTGTCCCGAGACCGCGGTGACGAGCTCGCCCCGGAACGCAGCGAGCAGCTCGTCCCGCAGGGCCGCGGTGCGGTCGTCGATCCGTTGCTCGAGCGCGGCGAACCGATCGTCCATCCGCTGCTCCAGCCCGACGAACCGATCGTCCACGGCGGCGAACCGCTCGTCCATCCGCCGCTCGAGCGCGGCGAACCGGTCGTCCACGGCGGCGAACCGGTCGTCCATCCGCCGCTCGAGCGCGGCGAACCGCTCGTCCATCCGACGCGCGGTGGCCAGCGGCTCACCCGCGGGAGGGAGCGCGTCCACGAGCCTCACGGTGGCCTCCCTCCCCACGGTCGGGACGAGGAGCTCGAACAGCTCCGCCCGTTGACGTTCGTCGAGCGACATCGTGCCCTCCGTGCGGCGGTTCGACAACGTCCCCGACGCTAGGCCCACGTCCCGCCGTGTCGAGCATGCCCGCCGAGCGGGATGTGGACAGCCGCCACGAGGCCCGCCGGTCAGCGCAGGAGGTACGCCACGGCGAGGCCGGCGTAGTTTCCGATGGCGAGGCCGACGACGCCGGTGGTGAGCCCGCTCACGACGATCTCGCGGTTCCGCAGCGTCGCAGCGATGGGCCCGATGAACGGCGGTCCGAACACGGCCGCGGTCGAGGTGATGATGGCCGTGTCCGCGTCGACGCGGAACAGCGCGGCGAGCGCGAAGTGCAGCACCACCGCCGAGACGAGCACGACGGCGAGGTACGGCAGCACCGACGTCAGGGAGTCCGCGAGCTCACCGAGGTTCGCCAGCGTCCCGATGGCGACCGCGAACACGAGGAACAGGTACTGCCCGACCTCGTAGGTGCCCGGCAGCCGCCGGATGCGGGTCGAGAACGACGCGAGGATGCCGAAGGTCGTGATCCCCAGGATCGTCGCGGTGCTGAACGCATCGGAGTCGAGGTCACCGGTGAGGAGGTACGCCAGCGCGACCGCGGCGCCGACGACGCCGAGCGCGACGCCGACGCCCCGCAGCACCTCCGGCACCGACGGCCGGTACGCCCACGGGTCGTCGGCACCCTCGTCGGCGAGGTCGTCCTCCTCGAGGTCCGCGGCGCCGAGGGTCGCGCGGAACGGCGGCAGGAACCGCAGGAGCACGCGCTGCGCGATGGTCATCAGGAACACGAGGTAGATCGACGACACGAGCACGTCGGCCGCGTTCAGGGCGACGAAGGTGGCGTCCTCGACGTCGAGCGCGGTCCCGATCGCGGCCATGTTCGCCGTCCCGCCGGTGTAGACCCCGACGGTCATGCCGGCGACCTTCCAGCCCTCGGCGCCGACTCCGGTGAACACGACCGTCCCGACCGCCGCCACGACCGAGATGCTGACGATGGCGAGCCCGAACGAGATCACCGTCGGCCGCGCGACGCGTAGCCACGCGCGGAAGTCCGTCCCGAACAGCAGCAGGGGGATCGCGAGCAGCACCATCGCGATGGTGATGGTGTCGGCGAGCTCCGAGGCCGAGCTGTCAGGGCGGACCACGCCGGTGTTGGCGAGCAGGATCCCGAACAGGTAGCAGACGACGACCGGGCTCATCCAGTCGACGATCCGGGACCGCTTCGACGCCCAGATGGCGAGCGCCGGGAACGCCAGGAACACGACCGCGAGCACGACGACCACCGGTGCCCCCTCCCGACGACGACGGTGGGGCGCGGACGCTACCGGGTCGGCACGGTTCCCACGGGGAGCGGTCGCCACCACACGGCCCTCCGGTACCGTCCGGGGATGCGTCTGCTGCTGCCCTCCCGCCCCGAGCTCCGGCGCCGGCTCCCCCGGCTGCTGTGGGGACTCGTCCTGTTCGGGTGGGGCATCGCGGTGATGGTCGCCGCCGACCTCGGGCTCGGCCCGTGGGACGTGCTGCACCAGGGTGTGTCCCGACTGACCGGCATCCCCATCGGCACCGTGGGCATCCTCGTGGGTGCCCTCGTGCTGCTGCTGTGGCTCCCCCTGCGGGAACGGATGGGGCTCGGGACGGTCCTGAACGTCGTCGTCATCGGGATCGTGGTCGACCTCACCCTGCTCGTCCTGCCCGTGCCCGAGGCGACCTGGCTGCGCTGGGTCTACCTCGCGGTCGGCCCGCCGCTGTTCGCGGTCGGCTCCGGCTACTACATCGGCGCGGGCCTCGGCCCCGGCCCGCGCGACGGGCTCATGACCGGGCTCGCGCGGCGTGGCTGGCGCGTCGGTCGGGTGCGGACCGGCATCGAGCTGACGGCGCTGGCGATCGGGTGGCTCCTCGGCGGGACCGCCGGCGTCGGCACCCTCTACTTCGCCCTCGCCATCGGCCCGATGGTGCAGCTCGCCCTCCCACGGCTGACGCTCCCGGAGCCCCCGCTGGAACCCACCGAGGTCGCCGTCTCCGCCCGGTGAGGCCCGCCCGCTGGCCGGCTCGGGTTCAGCAGGCGGCGGCCAGCGCGGGGTAGGGGTTCGTGGGCCGGTGGTCGACGTAGCGGCCGACGTGGGTGTGCGGCGGGGTCGTCTCGGCGTTGCCGGTGTTGCCCACGTACCCGACGACCTGCCCGGCGACGACCCGGATGCCGGGCTGGATGCCCTCGGCGATCGCGTCGAGGTGCGCGAAGTACCAGTACTCGCCCGGCGCGGTCCAGTACGACACCGTGAGCCCACCGAGGTCACCGTGCGAGGTCCCGGAGCGGTAGTTGTCGGTGCGGTCGACGGCCTTCACGGTGCCGTCAGCGACGGCGACGATGGGGGTCCCCCGGTCGGCGAAGACGTCGGTGCCCTGGTGGCTGCGTCCGCCGCTGCGGGGGAACCCCCAGTCGTTCTGGAACCAGCTCGGCACGACCGGGCAGGTGAAGCCGCTGGCGGCGGCCCGGCGCCGGCGCGCCTCGTCGAGCTCGGTCCCCAGCCGCTCCGTGTCCTGCTCGACCGCGGCGAGGACCGCCGCCTGGGTCTCGGCATCGGCCTCGAGCGAGGCGAGGATCCCCGCCTGTCGCGCCTCGTCGCCGGCGATCTGGTCGGTGAGCGCCTGGGCATCGGCGCGCAGGCTGGTGACCACCTCGAGCGTGGCTGCGGCGTCGACCTCGCGGGCCTCGGCGGCCACGCGCGTGTCATCCGCGCGGTCCCGGAGCACCGCCCGGTCGCTGCGCAGGCGCGTGATCCGGCCGACGACCGCGTCCTGGTAGTCGATGACCGAGCCGAGCTGGTAGAGCCCGACGGCGACGTCGTTGGGGGTCTTCGCGGAGCGGATGACCTCGAGGTACATCGCGCCCCTCGCGGAGCCGTACTTGTAGGCCGTGGCGACCTGCTGCTGGAGGTCGCCCTCCTCGCGGGCGAGCTCGGTCTCGGCCTGGGTCAGGAGCTCGGTCGCCAGGGCGAGGTTGTCGAGCGCGGCGGCGCGCGCCGCCTCGGCGTCACCGAGGGCCTCCTCCGCGAGCGCGAGCTGCCCCTCGGCGATGCGGAGACGGGCACGGGCGTCGTCGAGGGCGGTACGCAACGCCGACAGCTGGGATCGGGCGTCCTCGACCCGGGCGGCGAGCGCAGCCGCCTCGCTGCGTTCGCTGTCCCGCCGGGACCGTGCGTCCTGTAGATCGCGCGCGACTCGTCCTCCGAGCGCTCCTGGGCCAGCCCCGGCACGACCACGGCCGAGCCCAGCAGGCACGCGAGGACGACGACGAACACGGTCGCGCCTCGCGCCCGTCGCACCGGTGCAACCCCCTGCCGTCCCGCGTCGGGTCGAGCATGCCAACCCATCGGGCCCGACGCACGCATCAGCGACCGGGGAGGACCAGGCAGGCCCGGGTCCCGTCGTCGACCGAGGCCAGCGTCAGCCGACCTCCCTCCCCTTCGATGAGCGAGCGGGCGAGCGCCAGACCGCGGCCACCGCGCACCGGCAGCAGGCCCCCGCCGCGGTCCGCCCCGGGGGGCGCGGCCGTGACCTCGGGCGGGAGACCCGGTCCCTCGTCGGTGACGCAGACGCGGGCGCCACGCCCACCGTCGGCGCCGCTCGGGAGCGTCGGCGACACCCGCACGGTCACGGTCCCACGGCCGTGCTGGAGCGCGTTGTCGAGCAGGACCTGGAGCGCCTGCCCGACCGCCGCGCCGCGGACGCGCACCGCGGGGGTCGGCACGACCTCCACCTCGACGCGGCGCCCCGCGGCGCCGGCGAGCTCGCGCCAGCCCGCGACCCGCTCGTCCACGAGCGCGGCGAGGTCGACGTCCTCCTCGGCGGCGTCGAGCTGGGTGAGCGCGACCAGCTCGTCGATGGTGTGCTCGAGCCGGTCGGCCTCGGCCAGCGCGGCGCCGACGAGCTCGGGGTCGCGGGGCTGCAGCGCCTCGAGGTTGAGTCGCAGCGCCGTCAGCGGGGTCCGGAGCTGGTGGGAGGCGTCAGCGGTGAACGCCGAGCCGCGCTGCACGGCCCGGCCGAGGCGGTCGGCGGTGGCGTCGAGCGCGTCGGCGATGGCGTCGGGCTCGGGGAGGCCGCTGCGGGGGGCGCGGCTGCTGAAGTCGCCGTCGCCGAGGTTGCGTGCCGACCGCGCCAGCGCCTCGAGCGGCCGCGCCAGCCGTCCGCCCTGCACCACCGCCGCCAGCGCGGCCAGCGCCAGGACGCCCAGCCCCACGGCCGCGATGGCGAGCCACGAGCGGCGTACCGAGGCGTCGAGCGCCTCGGCCGGCCGCTCGCCGCGGAGGATCATCGCCGAGCCGCACACGGTCGAGGCCATCGGCAGCGAGGCCACCACCGCGTCGTCCAGACGGGCGCGGCCGACGGTGCCGCCGGCGGCGGCCGCCACCGTGGTGTCGGCCGCCGGCCGGTGGCCCGGTTCGGCGAGTAGCAGCCCACCGGCGGGGGTGAACAGCGACAGGTCGAGCGGGCTCCGCCGGGCGAGGGCGAGGAACAGCTGGACCTCGCCGCAGCTGCGCGCCTGCTGGTCGACGACGAGCCGGACCTGCTCGAGCTCGCCCTGGAGGCTGTCCAGGGCGCGGCCGGTGAGGACGCTGCGGACGGCGATGCCGAGCGGCACCGCGAACGCCAGCAGGGCGGCCGCGAGGACCGCGACGGTCGACAGCAGGATGCGGCGCCTCACGCCGGCGGCTCGTTCTCGAACCGCAGCCCGACGCCGCGGACGGTGGTGAGGTAGCGCGGGGCGGCCGGGTCGTCGCCGAGCTTGCGACGCAGCGTCGACACGTGCACGTCGAGCGTCTTGGTCGAGCCGAACCACGCCTCGTCCCACACGCGCCGCATCAGGTCGTCGCGCTCGACGACGCGGCCGGCGGACGCGACCAGCACCAGCAGCAGGTCGAACTCCTTCGGGGTCAGCTCGACCTCCCGGTCGCCGACGAAGGCACGCCGCGGACCCGGTTCGACCCGGACGTCCTGCGCGGTGAGGACGTCGGGGTGGGGGGCGGTCGCCCGCGCGCGACGCAGCAGCGCCCGTAGTCGCGCCTGCAGCTCGGCCAGGCGGAACGGCTTGGTGACGTAGTCGTCCGCGCCGGCGTCGAGCCCCACGACCACGTCGGTCTCGGAGGTGCGTGCGGTGAGGACGAGGATCGGGAGGTCCTCGCCGAAGGTGCGACGCAGCCGCCGGCACACCTCGACGCCGTCGGTGTCCGGGAGGCCGAGGTCGAGGATGACCGCGGCCGTGAGGGTGTCGACGGCGTTGAGAGCCGCGCGTCCGGTCGTGACGTGGGTCACGTCGTAGCCGCTGCTGCGGAGCGCCCCCGCCAGCGGACGCGCGATGCCCTCGTCGTCCTCCACGAGGACGATCCTCGCCAGCTCGTCGTCCACGCGCTCCGCCGCCTGTCGTCGCGGGCAGCGTAACGACGCCGGCGTGCTGGCTGGTCGCCGGCGGGTCCACCTGCCGCCAGCGACCCAGGATCCTTACCGTCGCTTTACCTCGACACGGGCGAACCCTCACCCACCCCTTCGTACCGTGCTCCACACCGGCCGACGACCGCGTCCCGCCCCCGCAGGAGCACCCCGTGAGCGACCACCCCACCCCGCACCCGAGCGACACCCAGCTGCTCGACCCTCCGCACCTGGCCTCCGACGGGGACCCGGAGGGCGTCGAGCCCGACGGACCGTCCTCGTCCCCCGCCGACGCCCCTCCCCCGCCGCCCTCGTTCCCGCCGGCGGCCCCGGACCCCGCCGGGCCGCCGGCGGCCAGCCACGGCCTCGGCTGGAGGCAGTACGTGGCCGTGGCCGCCGTCGCGGCACTGTCGTCGGCCGCCGTCGCCATCCCGTTGAGTCGCGCCGCCGCCCCCGCGGCCTCGCCGGTGGCCGCCGCCCAGCCGGCGCCGGCGAGCGTCGAGATCCAGCCCGGTGACTCGCTCGTCGCGGCCATCGCCAAGCAGGTCGGACCGTCGGTGGTCCGCATCGACGTCCAGGGCCAACGCGGCACCGGCTCCGGCTCCGGGGTCATCTACACCGCCGACGGCACCATCCTCACCAACGCCCACGTCGTCGACGGGGCGGCGCGCGTGAGCGTGACGCTGCCGGACGGCTCGCGGCAGCCGGCCGAGGTGCTCGGTGCCGACACCCGCTCCGACATCGCGGTCATCCGCATCGACGCGACCGACCTCCCGGTGCCGTCGTTCGCCACCGTCACCCCCCAGGTCGGCGACGACGCGGTCGCGATCGGGAGCCCGTTCGGGCTCGACGGGTCGGTGACGTCCGGGATCATCTCGGCCGTGAACCGCACCGTCGGCACGCCCGGCGCCCCCCTCGTCGACGTGCTCCAGACCGACGCGGCGATCAACCCCGGCAACTCCGGTGGTGCGCTCGTCGACGGTGAGGGTCAGGTCATCGGCATCAACACCGCGATCCTGTCCCCGGGCGGCGGCAACGACGGCATCGGCTTCGCCATCCCGATCGGCACCGCACGCGGTATCGCCGACCAGCTGATCGAGCACGGCGAGGTCCGTCACGCCTTCCTCGGCATCACCGGTCAGGACGTCAACGCCGACGTGGCCGAGCTCTACAACCTCCCGGTCGACAGCGGCGCCGTGGTCGTGACGGTCGCGCCGGGCACCCCGGCCGAGACCGCCGGCCTGGAGCGTGGCGACATCATCACCGCCATCGACGGCGACACGGTCCGGTCGATGCAGGAGCTCGCCGGCCGCATCACCCGGTACGCGCCGGGCGACGAGGTGACCCTCGCCGTCCAGCGTGGCGGTGACCAGCTCGAGCTCACCGTCGAGCTCGGCGAGCAGCCGACCCAGCCGCTGGGCTGACCCCCCGCAGCCCGGCCGTGGGGCACCACCCCGCCACGGTGCCCCACGACGGACCCGCCGCGACCCTTCCGCGGCGGGTCCTCCCCGTCCGGCCCCGGTCAGGCGACCGTCGAGATGCCCCCGTCGACGGGGATGACCGTGCCCGTCAGGTAGCGCCCGGCACGTGACGCGAGGAACACCGCGATGCCGGCCATGTCGGACGGCTCGCCGATGCGGCCCATGGGGGTCTGGGCGACGATCTGCTCCTCGAACGCGTCGAGCGTGGCGGCCATCATCTTGCTCGGGAACGGCCCGGGCGCGACGGCGTTCACGGTGATGCGCTGGGCCGCGAGCCGCTTGGCGAGGTGGCGGGTCAGCTGGTGGACCGCCGCCTTCGACGCCGAGTAGGCGTAGGTCTCCATCGCCGGGACGCGCAGCCCGTCGATCGAGCCGATGTTGATGACGCGGGCGGGGTCCTCGTGGGACGCCGCGGCGGTGAGCAGCGGCTCCAGCGCCCGGGTCAGGTGGAAGATCGCCTTGACGTTCAGCGCCAGGACCTTGTCCCACGCGCTGTCGGGGTACTCCGCGAGCGGGGCGCCCCAGGTCGCGCCGGCGTTGTTGACGAGGATGTCGAGCCGGTCCTCGCGCTCGCCGATGCGAGCGGCGAGGTCGTCGCAGGCCTCCTGGCTGGACAGGTCGGCGGGGAGCGCCTCGGCCTGCGCGCCGCCGGCGACGAGCGCGTCGACCACCGCCTGGCAGGCCTCGGCCGTGCGCGAGGAGATGTAGACCTTGGCGCCCGCATCGGCGAGCCCGTGCGCGATCATCTCGCCGATGCCGCGCGAGCCGCCGGTGACGAGCGCCACCTTGCCGTCGAGGGAGAACAGGTCGGACACGTCGCCACCTCGTCACCGGTCGGGACCGCGATCCTAACCGCTCCCCCTCTTCAGGGACACCTTCCGCGAGGCCCTAACCGGCGGGCGGCGGAGCCGGCGGGCTCAGCGGACCACGTCGGTGATGTCGGTGAAGCGGTAGAGGTGGTCCTCGTCCGGGAACAGGTAGGTCCGGTCCGGGAGGGGCGGGAGGTCCGCGCCGAAGTAGTGCGACAGCACGAACCGGAACGTGTTGACCGGGGTGATCGGTCTCGGGGACGTCCTCGTCGGCGACGCCGGGCAGCCGCATGGCGTTCAGGATGCGCAGCTTCTCCCGCAGCACCGGCACCGACGCCCGGTCCCACCGGAACCCCGGGCCGCCGCGGACCCGGACGATGGGGTGCGGGCCCTCGTCGGCCTGGACGATCACGATGGGGTCGGTGGCGTCGTCGCCGCTGACGAGGCGGTCGAGCCACTGCAGGACACGGGTGTTGGCGTAGGCGAGCTGCCGGCGGTAGTTCTCGTCGCGGCCGCGTGCCTCCTCGGCCTCGGCGCTCACGAACGACCCGTCCGCCTCGAACACGTACGGCTCGTGCGGGATCGTGAGGTGGGCGAACACGAACCGGGGCCGGTCGTGGACGTCGGTCGCGAGCCGCTCGAGCTGGTCGAACTGGTAGAGGGTGTGGTCGCGCTTCCAGACGCGCTTGTCGACGGTGGGCTCGTCGCCGAGCTCCTGCACGGCGGCCCAGGCGGTGGTCTCGGTGAAGACCCGCTGGAACTCGCTGGTGCGGTCGAAGTTCAAGGTGACGGTCGGCGGTCGATGCCGTCTGCGTGGGCGACCACCAGGTGCCGAGGTGGACGTACTCGTAGCCGAGGCCGGTCAGGATGCGGCCGAGCGCGTGGTCGCGCAGGAGGCCGTAGACGGGCCCCCAGTTGCTCTGCCCCGTGTCGGGCACCGTGCGCTCGAGGTCGGTGAGGTAGTCGAGGTTCAGGCTCGTGGCGAGGCTGTGGGCGGTCTTGGGGTAGTTGGCGAGGCTCGCGTCGGCGACGTCGAACCCGCGGGCCTCGAGCGCGTCGGCGAACGCCGAGTTGTCGTAGCCGAAGACCTCCTGGAGGCTGTCCTCGCGGCCGTAGCGGTCGAGGATGACGTAGTAGATGTCGCGCGGGCTCGTCCGGCAGCGCGGCCCCGGGCGCCTCGACGTCGTCGGGGGCGGCGGTGTCCGCGGCGGACGGTGAGGCGACCAGGACGGGGACGAGCGCGGCCACGACGAGGACCACCCCGACGACGTTCGCCGTGGCGGTCACCGACCGCAGACGCTCGCCGGTCAGCCGGGTGGTGACCCAGGCCACGACCGCCACGAGGGGACCGTCAGCCCCAGCCCAGCCGCGCGGGGAACGCCGGTGCCGAACAGCCGCCCGTAGGCCAGGGTCAGGAACGCGGCGCCGGAGGCCACGAGCGCCCCACGCCGGGCGTCACGCAACGCGAACCCGAGGGCGACGGTCAGGATGCGGTCGCGACAGCGGCCACCAGCACCACCGGGAGCACCTCGCGCGGGTCGCCGCCTCGTCGGCGTTCTGGGCCCACAGGTAGAGGACCGGGAAGGCCGCGACCAGGAGCGGGTGTACCGGCAGGGGGCGCACGGCTAGCGCCGCTCGAGCAGGTAGAGCGTCCGGGACGAGTCGGCGACCGGGTGGCGGTCGCGTACCTCGAAGTGCTCGGCCAGCGCCGCCTCGAAGCCCTCCGGGGTGTAGCCGTCGAACACGTCCTCGCGGGTGGCGAGCAGCACGTCGACCTTGGGATCGCCCTTGGGGACGAACTCGACGACGACGTGCCGGCCGAGCGTGGCGAGGTGGCGCGAGCACCTGCGGCAGCGGGACGTTGTTCCCGATGGCGAGGTGGTGGACGAGCGCGAGCGCGAGGACGAGGTCGACCGGCCCCCGGTCCGTCAGCGAGCGACGCTCGGTGTTGGCCCACCCGATCGCCGGCGAGGGGTTGGCGAGGTCGAGCACCAGCGGCAGGACCTCCCCGCCGGCGTCGGTGACAGCTCGCCCTTGCGCCAGGCGGCCTCGACCGCGCCGGCGTCGACGTCCCACGCGACCACGTGGGCGCCCGACGCGGCGGCGATGCGGCTGAACCGACCGGTGTTGGCGCCGAGGTCCCACACCGTCGCCGGCGCGACCTCCCCGACGTAGCGGGCGACCGCCTGCTCCTTGTCGGCCATGGCCGCGTCGGTGTAGTGGCTGGCGTCGGCGTAGTAGTCCGACCAGGTGGTCCGCCCGGGCTGCCACACGAGCTTGTCGACGGTGCCGCGCAGGCTGTCGACGAGCCCACGGAGGGCGCGGTCGGAGAAGCGGGCCTGCCGCCGCGGGGCGTCGGTGCTCGCCTCGCGGTCGAGCGTGGAGCGGGCCTGGGCGTGGAGGTGGGTGCCCAACCCCGGCTTCAGCTTGGTGCGCCCGGGCAGGAGCGTGGAGGCGAGGTCGAGCGGCACGCCGCCGACGTCGGCGACCAGCAGCCGGCGCAGCCGCACGTCGACCAGGGTCTGCAGCGCCAGCGGGGCGAGGAGCTGCTCGCAGAACTGGCGGTAGGCGATCCACGGGGTGTCGGCGGCGCGCGGCTCGAACGACAGGGTGTCGATGAAGACCGGCCGGCCGCGGTGGAGCTGGACGTTGTAGGCCGAGGCGTCCCGGAGCGTCATCCCGTGGTCGAGCGCGACGTCCTGGATCCGCAGGGTCACGAGCGCCGCCGCGCGCAGCTGCGCCGGCGACCACTCGTAGGGGTGGCTCACGAACGGCAGCCGCTCCGGTCGCAGCACCCGGTGCGCCGGCTCGGGCGCGAGCGCGGGGTCGACCTCCTCGTGCGGGACGAGGAGCCCCTCGCGGTGCAGCGTGTCGTAGAGCCCCGAGGCGACGACGGCGTCGTAGCGCTCGGCGAAGGAGCGCCCGACGGTGCGGTAGAGCACCCCGTCACGCTCGAAGAGGTAGCCGGCGGGGTCGCGGAACGACGCGGCGACCCGCTCGGTGGCGGCGGGCGACGTCACGGCCGGTCGGACTCGACCTGCTCGGCGTCGACCCGACCCGACGCCGGCGCGGCGGCGTCGTCGCCGTCTCCGCGGCGGAAGAAGCCGGTGATGCGGCGCCAGAACATCTTGAACAGCATCCCCGCGCTCATCGCGCCGGCGACGATCGCGCCGAAGATGATGTTGGTCGAGCCGGGGTCGAGGTAGGCGTTCGCGGCCGGGATGAACAGCAACCACGCCCCGACCGTCAGGTACAGGGTGAACGCGATGCGACCACGGGTCATCGTGGGGCTCCTGCCGGGAGTGCGAGGGGCGTCGGAGGGACGCGCCGTCAGAGGTCGTAACGGTAACACCTCGGTAGCGGGTTCCCGACGGCCGGGTGACCGTTCGGGCGTCGCCTCCCGGAACGAAGTGCGCCGCGACGTTCCGGGTAGGGTCCGGCACCGACCCGACACGAGGGAGCCCGCCACGTGGCCGACGAGGTCCTGCGGATCGCCAACTGCTCCGGCTTCTACGGCGACCGCTTCGCGGCGTTCCGGGAGCAGCTGACCGGCGACCCCGCCCACCCGGTCGACGTCGTCACGGGCGACTACCTCGCCGAGCTGACGATGCTCATCCTGTACCGCTCCCGCGCGAAGGACCCCGACGCCGGCTACGCGCGCACGTTCGTCTCGCAGGTGACGGCGTCGCTCGACCTCGTCGCCTCGACCGGGGTGAAGGTCGTCACCAACGCCGGCGGGCTCAACCCCGCCGGGTGCGCCGCGGCGCTCCGCCACGCGGTCGCGGAGGCCGGGTCTCGACCTCACCGTCGCGCACGTCGAGGGCGACGACCTCCTCCCCCGGCTCGACGGGCTGCGCGACCGCTACGGGCTCGCCCACCTCGACACCGGACAGCCGTTGTCCGAGTTCCCGATGCCGCCGCTCACCGCCAACGCCTACCTCGGCGCCTGGGGCATCGCCGAGGCGCTGTCGCGGGGTGCCGACATCGTCGTGACCGGACGGGTCACCGACGCCTCGGTCGTGGTCGGACCGGCCGCGTGGCACTTCGGCTGGGCGCGCGACGACTGGGACCGGCTCGCCGGCGCGGTCGTGGCGGGGCACGTCATCGAGTGCGGCGCGCAGGCGACCGGGGGCAACTACTCGTCGTTCCAGGAGGTGCCGGGGCTCGAGCACCCCGGGTTCCCGATCGCGGAGGTCCACGCGGACGGCTCGAGCATCATCACGAAGCACCCCGGGACCGGCGGCCTCGTGTCCGTGGGGACCGTGACCGCCCAGCTCTGCTACGAGATCGGCGGACCGCTCTACCTGAACCCGGACGTCACGACCGACCTGTCGACGGTGCGGCTGGCGCCGGCGGGTGACGACCGCGTGCGCGTCTCGGACGTGCGCGGGTACGCCCCGACGACCTCCTCGAAGGTGTGCATCAACACCCTCGGCGGCTTCCGCAACCGGATGACGTTCCTGCTCACCGGCCTCGACATCGAGGACAAGGCCGACCTGGTTCGCCGGACCTTCGCGCGGCACGTCGACCTCGACGCCATCCGGGAGGTGAGCTGGCAGCTCGTCCGGAGCGACCACGCGGACGCCGCCTCCAACGCCGAGGCGATCGCGACGCTGACGGTCACCGCGAAGGACGGCGACGCGCAGGTCGTGGGCCGGCGCGCGTTCGCGAACGTGGCGGTCGAGATGGCGCTCGCGTCCTACCCCGGCTTCACGATGACCGCGCCACCCGGCGACGCCGAACCGTTCGGCATCTACTGGCCCGCGCTGGTGCCCGAAGACCGAGATCACGGAGGTGGTCGTCCTCGCCGACGGCACCCGCGTCGAGGTGGCGCCCACCGCCGGCACCGACGAGGGTCCGCCGGCCGCGGCGCCCGCCGACCCCACCGACGGGACGGAGCTCGCCCGGCGACACCACGCGTGTCCCGCTCGGCCGGCTGGTCGACGCCCGCAGCGGCGACAAGGGCGGCAACGCCAACGTCGGTGTGTGGGTGCGCGACGACGCCGCCTACGCCTGGCTGTCGTCGTCCTCACGGTCGAGCGGTTCCGCACGCTGCGTCCCCGACGCGGCCGACCTCGAGGTCCACCGCTACGAGCTCCCCAACCTCCGGGCGCTGAACGTCGTCGTCGTGGGACTGCTCGGCATGGGCGTCAGCGAGTCGAGCCCGCGGTGGACCCGCAGGCCAAGGGCCTCGGCGAGTACCTGCGCTCCCGCTGGGTCGAGGTCCCCACCGCCCTCCTCCCCACCTGACGAAGTCCTCCGGGCGGGGGTCAGGCGCGGTACTTCGTCTTCTCGCCGGCGCCGGTCCGCATGACCGTTCCGGCCTCGAACAGCCGGTCGAGCGCCTCGCGGGTGCGCTCCTCGGGCCAGCCGAGCGCGTCGGCGACCGACGCGGCGGTCCCCATCCGCTGCGCGCGGAGCTCGGCGACCAGGAGCTCGTCGTCGGCGGCGTCGGAGCCCTCGCCGGCGGCGAGCTTCCAGGCGAAGTCGGCCGCGCGCTGGATCAGCCGCTCGTACGGAGCGGTGTCGGAGACGCCGGGCGGGTCGCCGAGGCGTTCGAACAGCACCGCCGGGTCCTCGACGCGTTCGGGGTGGACCGTGACGGTGCCGAGGCTGCCCCGCGCCCGGACGAGCGACAGGCCCTCGAGGTCGGCGAGCGGGACGGCCCCGGGGCGCGCCTCGGTCGGCCCGCCGCCGCTGCGAGCGGCACGCAGTCCCGCCAGGACCGTCTCGCGGTCGCGGCCGCGGAGCTGCAGCAGCAGGAACGGGTCGCGGTCGAGCTCGCTCGCGACGTGGTAGTGCACCGCGGCGAGGTGCTTGCACGGCATGCGGGTCTCGGCGCAGGTGCAGCTGCCCGTGATCTCCCCGGCGGCGGGGACGAGCCGCACGCCGGCGCCGGCGAGGACGTCGTCGATGTCCTCGGGCAGCTCGCCCTGCAGCAGCCGTGCCGTGAAGCGCAGCTCGCCGGCGAGGACGTCGACGGCGCCATCCCACTGCTCGTCGGTGAAGGTCGGCACCGAGATCGTCACCGTGTACGGGTGCGTCCGGGAGTCGCGGACCCGCGCCCCGACCCGCCCGGGTTCCAGCACGACGTCCTGGACCACGCCCTTGCGGGCGAAGTAGCGGCCGCGTTCGAGCCGCTGGCGGTAGCCGGCGCCGGTGCGCTCGAGCGTCTCGAGCCAGCGCCGGCTCCACCAGGCCTGGTCGCGGTCGGAGGTCGGGGCATCGGTCATACGAGCTCGTCCTCGTCCTCGACGTCGTCCTCGGACAGCGCCACCAGGGCACGCAGGTCCTGGTCGTCGAGCTCGGTGATCCAGCCCTCGCCGGACCCGACGACGGAGTCGGCGAGCGCCTTCTTGCGCTCGAGCAGCTCGGCGATGCGGTCCTCGACCGTGCCGGAGGTGACGAGCGTGTGCACGTTGACGGCCCGGGTCTGGCCGATGCGGTGGGCACGGTCGGTCGCCTGCGCCTCGACCGCCGGGTTCCACCACCGGTCGAAGTGGATGACCTCGGTGGCGCGGGTGAGGTTGAGACCGGTCCCGCCGGCGCGGAGCGAGACGATGATGATCGGCGACGCCTCCTCGTCCTCCTGGAACCGCTGGACCATGAGGTCGCGGTTCGGGAGCGTCACGCCACCGTGCAGGAACGGCACGTCCGGCAGGTCGAGCTCGGCCACGAGGTGCTGCGCCAGCAGCTCGCCCATCTCGCGGTACTGGGTGAACACGATCGAGCGGTCGCCCGAGGCGACGATCTCGCCCAGGATCTCGGTCGTGCGGGTGAGCTTGCCGCTGCGCCCGCGCAGCCGGCCACCGTCACGGAGGTACTGCGCGGGGTGGTTGCAGATCTGCTTCAGCGCCGTCAGGAGCGCGAGGATGCGTCCGCGCCGCTCGAAGGTGGTCGTGCCGAGCCCGCCCGCGAACGCCTGGTCGACGGCGGCCTGGTACAGCGACGCCTGCTCGCGGGTGAGCGAGCAGTGGACCGTGATCTCGTTCTTCGGCGGGAGGTCGACGGCCACGTCCGGGTCGGCCTTGAGGCGGCGCATCAGGAAGGGCGCCACCAGCCGGCGCAGGCGGCCGGCGGCCTCCTCGTCGCGCCAGCGCTCGATCGGGGCCGCGAAGCGCTCGTTGAAGGCGCGCTGCGACCCGAGCAGGCCGGGGTTGGTCACGTCGATGATCGCCCACAGCTCCGAGAGCCGGTTCTCGATCGGGGTACCGGTCATCGCGATCCGCGACCGGGCCTCCAGCGCCCGCGCGGCCTTGGCGCCCTTGGACGCGGTGTTCTTGATCTGCTGCGCCTCGTCGAAGATCACGACGTCCCAGTCGATGTCCTCGAGGAGGTCGACGTCGCGCCGCAGGAGCGCGTAGCTCGTGATCGCGACGTGCCCGGGCGCGAACGCGGCGCGGTAGTTCGGCCGTTCCGGGCCGTGGTGACGGATCACCGAGACCCCCGGCGCGAACCGCTGGATCTCGCGCTCCCAGTTGCCGACCACCGACGTCGGGCACACCACGAGCGAGGGGCGGTCGTCGGGGCGGGAGGTCAAGAGCGCGATCGCCTGCAGCGTGTTGTGCGTGAGGATGTGGTCGTCGGTCACGTACAGGCTGTCCGCCGCTTCCACACGGATGCACCGTGCTGCCGCGACGCCCACGTGCTGGACCTCGGCGATGGAGCGGGACGGCGGGTACTTCGTGCGGGGGTGGTAGACGGCCGCCTTCCGGGACAACTTGAACGGCGCGATCCCCTCGGGCAGCGCGACGCTCATCCGGAAGGCGGGCCGGTGCGAGGTGGGCTTCTCGCGGATCGGCGCGGTGCCGCCCAGCGAGTGCACCAGCTCCTGGACACCCTCGGCCAGGGCGCGGCTCGTCGTCACGAACTCCACGTTGTCGTCCACCGGTCGGACGTGCCCATCGGTGTCGAGCACGCCCTGGAGGAGCGCGACGCGTTGCTCCACGCTCCCGCGCAGGTAGAGGTCAGGGACGTGCTTCTCGTGTGAGGAGAGACCGAACAGCGACAGCTCACGCAGGGCGTCGAGCACCGCGTTCGGTCTCCCGGCCCCGTCCGAGGAGATGCGGTAGTCGTAGGCGCTGGCGTGGACGACGCGGAGACCGTCGGGGAGGCGCGCCCGGACCTCGGCGACGATCTCGGGATCGGCGGTGCTGAACATCGCGCGGTGCCGGAGGCTGCCGTCCCCGAGCAGCACGCCGAGGAGGTACGGGTCGAGCGGGAGATCACGCTCGTCGTAGGCGACCGGAGCCACCATCGGGATGACGTGCTGACGGTTACCCGCACCGTCGATGAGTCGTTCCCTCAGCTCCGACAGCGGCACCACCCTCCCGGCCTGGCCACGCCACCGACGCAGCGGGGTGTTGACCAGCCACAGGTGTTCGTCGCAGCACTCGGTGCTCGAGCCGTCGGAGAACACGACCCGGTAGATGTCCTTCTCGCCCTGATCGAACACGCCGGTGACCCGGGTCGGGTGGCCGTCGCTCCCGATCACCTCGTCGCCGACGGAGAGCTCCCCCATCGTCGTCCACCCCGACGGCGTCAGGATCCGCGCGTCCAGCGGCTGGGCCTTCCCGAGGCCCATCTCGTCGGCGAGGACGCCACCCATCCCGAGCCCGGTCAGGGCCTGGAGCCACGCGACGCCGCGGCGCTGGTAGTCGCGCAGCTCGCCGTCGATGCCGACGATCTCGGCCTCGTGGGGGCGCTCGGTGCCACGGAGCCGTTCGATGAGCTCGGCCACGTCGCCGGACGACACGGTCTCGACCCACCCCAGGTCGTCGACCTCGCGCTGCCCCGACAGGGCGGCGGCGAGCGCCTCGGTGATCGCGACCGTGCCGGTCGTGCCGTCGAGCTCGGCGAGCCGGTCCGCCTCGTCGTGGTCGATGCGGACCCACTGGCCGCGCCAGCGGACGAGCGGCTGCTTGAGCGCCACGATCTCGGCGAACTCGTCGGCCGAGAGCGTCTCGTCACCGAGCGCGATCTCGTAGGAGAAGTCGGTGAGCCGGGACATGTCGAAGGTCGACGCGTCCGTCACACGGCCGTCGACACCGGTCGTCGCGCCGATGCGGATGCGGGCGCGGAGCCGCTTGGTCTCGGCCTCCCGGAGCTCGGGCGGGACCAGCACGCCGAAGCCCGCCGCGGTCAGCGCCTCGGATCCCTCCCGCAGCAGCGCGGCGACGTCGCCGGCGGAGAGGTCGACCGCCACGGGCCGCGCCTCGGACAGGGCGCGGTCGAGCGGCGGGTAGAGCCGCGCGGCCTCGGCGAGGCCACGCACGAGCACCTCCTGGGCGTCGTCGACGCGGCGGCCGGCGAGCTCGAGCGTGCCGGCGGGGCGGTCCCAGACGTCCTGGGCCGGCACGGTCTGGCTGGTGTCGGCCACGGCCTGGAGCAGCAGCTCGAGGCTCCAGGCCCCATCGGCGGCGGCGAGCCGCGCCTCGATGGCGTCGGTGCCGCCGTCGCCCACCGCGGGTGGCACGAGCCGCATCGCGAGGCGGGCGCTCGCCCGCGTGTCGCGTCCGAGGAGCGGACCGGCCCAGTCCTCGACCTGCTCGGTGACGTCCTCTGCCGAGAGGCGCAGGTGCGCGACGGTCGGGTCCGACGAGGTGAGCGCGGCGCCCCACATCTCGGCCCAGGGGCGTCGTGGTCCGCGCCGGCGCGGGTCGAGGTCGGGACGGCGCCCCTGCCGGGCGCAGACGTCGGCGACCGCGTCGAGGAAGGCGACCAGCAGCACGTGCCCGTCGTGGATCGCCTGGTCGTCGTCGGGCAGCCGCAACGCGTGGGCCGCCACCGGGAACGCCTCGGCCAACGCGGCCAGCCGGCCGTCGCGCGGCGGCACGGCCCGCCAGTAGGCGGTGCCGTGCCCGGGGGTCGCGGCGGGCCGGAAGCTCGGCAGGAGGTGTCCGCCGACGACGGTCTCGAGCGCCAGCTTCGCCGCGGTCGACCAGGCGAGGACGCTGTCGGCGGGCCGTCTCCACGCCGGCCAGTCCTCCGCCGTCGGCATCGCGGCGAGCCGTCGCAGCACCGGCAGCACCGGCACGAGCCGGGCCGGCAGGTCCACCGGGCGCGGGGCGCCGTCGAGCGCGACCGTGCGCAAGAGCCCCGGGTCCCCGGTCGGGAGGTCGAGCTCGGAGGCGGCCGCGACGATGTCGTCGGTGCCCCACATCGCGAAGGTGCCGCCCGCCGGAACCAGCTCGCTCGGCACGAACGTGAGCTGGAGCAGCGCACGGGTGCTCGTCTCGCGGGTGACGGTCTGCTGCACGCGGGCTCCTGGTGGGACGGTCGGGCCAGCCTGCGAGGGTACTCGGCCGCGCGGGGGGCTCCACGCCGACGCAGCGGTGCGCCCCGCGCGCCGGGCTCGCTCCGGACCGCACTGCCCCTTCCGCGCGACCCTCCGGAGGGGCACCATCGTGGATGCAGAGCCTGTGCAGAGCGCGCGGGAGCCGAACGAAGACTCTCCGGTCAGGACATCACCGGGGACCCCGTCGTCAGCGAAGTGGCGACGTAAGCGGCACCGCCAGTGACCCGGATCCGGACAGCGCCGGAGGGGGAGACGCCCACAGGCTCTGCACCTGTGTGCGCGCCCTCACCGGCGGCCTACACGTCGTAGATGTCGTCGATGATGTCGGCGTACTTGTCGGTGACGACCCGGCGCTTGACCTTCATCGTCGGCGTCAGCTCGCCGTCCTCGATCGAGAAGTCCTCGGGGAGGATGACGAACTTCTTGATGGCCTCGGCGTGCGAGACGGCCTCGTTGGCGTGCTCGATGGCCTGCTGCACCTCGGCGCGCAGCTCCTCGTCGTCGACGAGGTCGGCCACGGACTTGCCGGTCTTGCCGTGCTCATCGGCCCACTGCGGGAAGGCCTCCTCGTCGATCGTGACGAGGCAGGCGATGAACTTGCGGTTGTCGCCGATCACCATCGCCTGGCTCACGAGCGGGTGCGACTGGGCGCGGTCCTCGAGCGGCGCCGGCGCGACGTTCTTGCCGGCGGCGGTGACGATGATCTCCTTCTTGCGCCCCGTGATCCGGAGGAAGCCGGCGTCGTCGAGCTCGCCGAGGTCGCCGCTGTGGAAGAACCCGTCGGCGTCGATGGCCTCGGCGGTCGCCTCCTCGTTCTCGTGGTAGCCCTGGAAGATCTGGCCGCCCTTGGCGAGGATCTCGCCGTCGTCGCCGATGCGGATGGTGGTGCCGGGGACGGGACGGCCGACCGTGCCGATGCGCCAGTCGTCCGGGGAGTTGCAGGTGAGGACCGGGCTGGTCTCGGTCAGGCCGTAGCCCTCGTAGATCGGGATGCCGGCGCCGGCGAAGAAGTGGGCGAGCCGCTCGCCGAGCGGGCCGCCCCCGGAGATGGCGGCACGGAGCTCGCCGCCGAACACCGCGCGCAGCTTGCGGAAGACGAGCAGGTCGAAGACGGCGTGCTTGGCCGTGAGGACCAACCCCGCGCCCCCGTCCATCTGCGCGCGCGAGTACCCGGCCGCGACCTCGGCCGCCCGGTCGAAGATGGCGGCCTTGCCGTCAGCGGCCGCCTTCTGGCGGGCGGCGGCGTAGACCTTCTCGAACACCCGCGGCACGGCGGCGACCATCGTGGGCCGGAACATCGCGAGCTCGTCGGTGAGGTTGTCGATGCCGGTCGAGAACCCGACCTTGGCGCCCGCCTCGATGCTCGCCAGGGCCAGGATCTTCGCGAACGCGTGCGCCAGCGGGAGGAACAGCAGCTGCGAATCGGTCGGCTGGACGAGCTCCTCGATGACGGCGAGAGCCTGGGCGGCATCCCACCGCAGGTTGCCGTGCGTGAGCACACAGCCCTTCGGCCGGCCGGTGGTGCCGGAGGTGTAGATGAGCGTCGCGACGTCGTCGGTGGTGAGCGCGTCGAGCCGTGCCTGCAGGGTCTCGTCGTCGACGTCGGCTCCGGCGGCCACGAGCTCGTCCACGGCGCCGTCGTCGATGACCAGAACGTGTGCGGTGTCGACCCGCTCGGCGATCTCGTCGTAGGAGGTTGCCTTGAGCTCGGCGGTCTCGAAGACGGCGGCGACCGCGCCGGAGTCGGACAGGATCCACTCGACCTGGCCCGCCGAGGACGTCTCGTAGATGGGCACGGTCACCGCGCCGGCGGCGAGGATCGCGTAGTCGAACAGCGTCCACTCCATCCGGGTCGAGGACATGAGCGCCACCCGGTCGCCCGGCTCGACGCCACGGGCGATGAGGCCCTTGGCGATGGCCTGGATGCGCCGCCACACCTCCGCGGCCGGGACGTCGACGAACCGGTCGCCGTCGCGGTAGGCCAGGAGCGGCTCGCCCCCGCGCTCGCGGGCGTGCGTGATGATCGGCACGACGAGGTGGTCGGTCGGCGCGAGCTCGACCGCGCCGGGGGTGGTGTACTCGCGCACGTGGGGTCCCTTCGGTGGGGCTGGAGCGGGTCCGGGCCGATGCGGCCACGGGTGTTCCCTTCGCGGCCGACCGTAAGGGCTCCTGCCGTGGCGTACGCCGGCGGACACCGTCCCTTCGCAGGCGGTCGGCGCTCGTGCCCGCGTCTCGACCGCCGACGGGTCGAGGACCGGGCCCCGTGGCCTCGTCCGGACGACCGGGCCGACCGACGCCGGCGTCAGGCACGCTCGGCGCACGTCGGGCCATCTCGCGGATGGAGCCACCCACCCCGTACGTTGTCTCCGAAGACCGAGACGAGCGAACGCTCCCGACCTCACCCAACAGGAGCCGTCGTGACCGAGACCCCCCGGACCCACGAGACCGGACCCACGAGACCCGGACCCACGAGAGCCCGACCCACGAGACCCGGACGCGGGTCGTGCCCGTCGGCGCCGACGCCGCGACCACCATCACCTGGCTCGAAGCCGAGTTCCCGGGCTGGACGGTCTCGGTCGACGCCACCGCCACCTGGGAGGGCGACCTCAAGTCGCTCTGGATCGCGCGCCGGGAGGGCCACCACCCCCAGGCGGAGCTGACCGCCGCGAAGCTGCACACCCGCCTGTCCGAGTACCTCGACCGCGAGGCGCGCCGCACGGCCCTGTCGAACTGACCCACACCGCGGACGTCTCGGGAGGCACCCACGCCGGGTGCCTCCCGTCGTCGTTAGGCTCGCGCCCGTGACGACCGACGAGACCACCGTCGAGGTGGACGGCCAGGCGGTGCGGGTCACGCACCCCGGGAAGGTCCTGTTCCCGGAGCAGGGCTGGACCAAGATGGACCTCGTCGAGCACTTCCTGACCTGCGCCGACGGGGCGGTACGGGCGGTCTACGGCCGGCCCTGCACCCTCAAGCGCTGGCCCGACGGCGTGGACGGCGAAGCCGTTCTACCTCCGCCGCACCCGGCCCAGCGCCGAGGTCGAGACCGTACGGGTGCGGTTCGCGTCGGCGCAGCCCGGCCCGATGTGGGTGCCGCGTGGAGCAGCCGACCTGGTGCGGATGGCGCAGCTCGGCTGCATCGACCTGAACCCCTGGCCGTCGCGGGCGGAGGACCCCGACCACCCCGACGAGCTGCGCATCGACCTCGACCCGACCCCGGGGTTCGACGTCGACGACGCCCGCGCCGTCGCGGCCGTGGTGCGCGACATCCTCGCCGAGGACGGCCTCACCGGCTGGCCCAAGACATCGGGCAACCGTGGCATCCACGTCTACGTGCGCATCGAGCCGCGGTGGAGCTTCCACGAGGTCCGTCGCGCGGCGCTCGCGATCGCGCGCGAGGCCGAGCGGCGCCATCCCGCGGCGACGACCGCGTGGTGGAAGGAGGAGCGAGACGGGGTGTTCCTCGACTTCAACCAGATGGCCCGGGACAAGACGATCGCCAGCGCCTACTCGGTGCGTCAGACCGGCTGGGTGTCGACCCCGTTCCTCTGGGACGAGCTCGACGACATCGACCCGGCCGACTTCCCGATGGACCGGTTCCCGGAACGCTGGGCCGCCGTCGGCGACCTCCACGCCCCGATGGAGGACGTCCACCACGACCTCGGTCCCACGATCCAGCGGGTGCTCGACGACGAGGAGCGCGGCCTCGGTGACGCACCCTGGCCTCCGCACTACCCCAAGCAGCCGGGCGAGCCGCCCCGGGTGAGCCCGTCGCGCGCGCGGGGCGACTGACCACCTCCCCGCGGGGCGGTGGCAGGCGGCCCGACGTCGCAGGGGCGACCGCCTTCAGTAGGGTCCGGGTCCGCGCGGCGAGGACGGGAGCGGGACGTGGACCGGGAGAAGCTGAAGGCGTTCGCGGTGCACCTGATGGGGGTCTACGGCGGCGGAGCGCTGGTGCAGATGCTCGACCTCGGGGCGCGCACCGGCCTCACCGACGCGCTGGCCGCCGCGCCGGCGACGAGCGTGGAGCTCGCCGACCGGGTCGGGCTCGTCGAGCGGTACGTCCGGGAGTGGCTGCACGGGATGACCGCCGGCGGGATCGTGGAGCACGACCCCGGGTCCGGCGCGTTCTCCCTCCCGGAGGAGCACGCCGCCTGCCTCACCGGCGACCACTTCTACAACACCTCGGCGATCGCGCGGTTGCTCGCCAACGGCAACCGCAACAACGAGGAGCTCGCACGCGTCTTCCGCGAGGGCGGCGGGATCGCCTACGACGAGCAGCCGGCCGCGGTGCTCGGCCTGCTCGATGCGATGGGTCGCGCTCGCTACGACACCTTCCTGGTCTCGCGCATCCTCACCGTCGACGACGCGCTGCACGCGGCCCTCGAGGCCGGCGCGCGGGTCTGCGACGTCGGCTGCGGGACCGGCCACGTGGCGAACCTCGTCGCCGGGGCGTTCCCCGCCTGCGAGGTGACCGGCATCGACCTCCACGCGGACGCGATCGCACTGGCACGGGAGGAGGCCGCCGCGCTGGCGCTCGACAACGTCACCTTCGCGGTCGAGGACGCCGCCGAGCTCCCCGCCGGGAGCTTCGACGTCGTGACCGCGTTCGACGTGATCCACGACCTCCCCCACCCGACCGAGACGCTCGCCGCCGTCCACACCGCGCTGCGGCCCGGCGGCACGTTCCTCCTGTACGACGGCAGCGCGCCGACCGGGATCGACGCCCAGGGAGAGCTGCCGTGGGCACCCATGATGTACGGCGTGTCGTTGAACGCCTGCCTCGCAAACGCGATGTCGAGCGGTGACGAGACCGAGGCGCTCGGGCCGATGTGGGAGCGGGAGGCGGTGGAGGCCGCGCTCCGCGGTGCCGGCTTCGAGCTCGCCGGCGTCCACCCCGTGCCGGGCGACCCGATGAACGCCCTCTACGTGGCCCGCCGCTGATCGGCGTCCACGCCGGCGAGGTCGAGGAGCCGGTCGACCGTGCGCCAGTTGCGGACGGTCATCGCGACGTCGGTGCGCCGGCGCGCCAGGTCCGCGGCGAGCTTGCTGCGGCCGATGCCGTCGGGCAGGTGGAGGTAGAGGACGCGGTCGCCGGCGACGACCTGCTCGGGTGCGTAGCGCTCGGCGTCGACCGCGAAGACGTCCGGGTCGGACGGGGCGTCGCTGAGGAAGGCGACGTGGACCCGGGTCGGGTCGTCGGCGGCCTCGGACGGGAACGGGTTGGCGCCGGCGACCTCGGCGAGCTCGTCGGCGGTGCGGACCACGACCGTCGCCTCGACGCCGAGGTCGCTCGCGACCCGCTCCGACAGCTCCGCGCCGAGGGTGTCCGGGTCGTCACGCTCGCTGGTGAACACGACGTTGCCGCTCTGGACGTAGGTCCGGACGTCGCCGTGGCCGAGGTCGTCGCACAGCGCGCGGAGGTCGGCCATCGCGACCTTGCCCCGGCCCCCGACGTTGATGCCGCGCAGGAGCGCCACGTAGGTGGTCACGGGGTCCCCCTCCCGGCGCCATCGGCGCTGACGACCTCCCCGAAGCCGGGCCCTTCGGGCCGCTCGAGCTGCGCCATCGTGCAGGCGGCGGCGTCCTTGTCGGGGCGCCACCGCTCGAAGCGCGTCGCGTGGCGGAAGCGCCCGCCGGTGAGCTGGTCGTAGCTCACCTGGACCACGATGCCCGGCTCCACCGGCACCCAGGTCATGTCCTTGTCGCCGGTCCAGCGCGACGGCTCCCCCGGCCGGCGCGCGTGCTCCCCGAAGGAGTCGTCGGTGCGGTAGCGCTCGAACAGGGTCAGGAGCTCCTGGCGGTCGTGGTCGGGGAAGCCGGAGCAGTGCCCGATGAAGTGGAGCTCGCCGGCGTCGTCGTAGAGCCCGAGCAGGAGCGAGCCGATGCGGTCCCCCTCCTTGTGCACCCGGTAGCCACCGACGACGACGTCGGCGTCGCGTCGGTGCTTGATCTTCGCCATCGCCCGCTCGCCCTCGACGTAGCGACCGTCGAGCTCCTTGGCGACGATGCCGTCGCAGCCGGCGGCCTCGAACTCGTGGAACCAGCGCGTCCCGACGTCGCGGTCCCCGGTCGAGGGCGTGAGGTGCCACGCCGGGTGGTCGAGATCGGCCACGACCTCCTCGAGACGTGCGCGTCGCTCGCGGAACGGGCGCTCCCGGAGGTCGGTCCCGCGCAGCGCCAGCAGGTCGAAGGCGACCAGCTCCGCCGGCGTCTCGGCGGCCAGCCGGGCGTTGCGGGACGCGGCCGGGTGGAGCCGCTGCTGCAGCGCGTCGAAGTCGAGCCGTTCGCCGGTCACCACCACGACCTCGCCGTCCACCACCGTCCCCGACGGCAGCGCGTCGATCGCGTCGACGAGCTCGGGGAAGTAGCGCAGCAACGGACGCTGGTTGCGCGAGTCGAGACGCGGGGCGGGTGCCCCCCACGAGAGGCACCGGAACCCGTCCCACTTCGGCTCGTAGGCCCACCCGTCGCCCGGCAGGGAGGTCCGCACGCGCGCCTCCATCGGCGTGCGTGGCGCGCTGAACGGGAACTCCTCCACGGCGCGCACGCTACCGCGCCGCCGCAGCCGCCAGCAGGCGGGCGACCTCCTCGTCGCTGGTCTGGTCGAAGTCGCGGTAGTGGGCGCCGACGGCGGTGAACCCCGCCGGCGTGGCGAGGACCACGAGCTCGTCGACGACGTCGGCGAAGCGCTCGCGGACGCCGTCGGGGGCGACCGGCACCGCGAGGACGATCCGGGCGGGCCGCAGCCGGCGCAGCACCTGGGCCGCGACGCGCGCGGACGCCCCGGTCGCGATCCCGTCGTCGACGAGCACGACCGTGCGGCCGCGCACCGCGACCATCGCCCGACCGTGCCGGTAGCGCGCCACCCGCCGGCGGAGCTCCTCCTGCTCCGCGGCGATCGCGTCCGTGAGGTCGTCCCGGGTCAGTCCGAGCCGGCCGAGCGTGTCGGTCTCGAGGTGCTCGGCGCCGCCCTCGCCGACCGCCCCCACCGCGAACTCCGGGTTGCGGGGCGCGCCGATCTTGCGGACCACGAGCACGTCCAGCGGGGCGCCGAGCGCGTCGGCGACGGCGGCCGCCACGGGCACTCCGCCCCGCGGGAGGGCGAGCACCACCGGGTCGTCGAGCTCGAGCGGCGCCAGGGCCGCGGCGAGCCGGCGGCCGGCGTCGGTGCGATCGGCGAGGGTGAACACGTCGACCTCAGGGTGGCACCGCCACGCGGGCGGCGCGACCGACCGGCCGGGACGGCCGCGATCGCCGACCGCCCGTGGCTCTACCCTCACCGGACGTGAACCTCCTCGACCTCGTCATCGTCCTCCTGGGCGTGGCCGCCGCGATCGGTGGCTACCGCCTGGGCTTCCTCGCGCGCGGCCTGTCGTGGCTCGGCCTCGTCGCCGGCCTCGCGGTCGGCAGCCGCGCCGTTCCCTTCGTGCTGGGCCTGTTCACCGCCGGCGACCCCCCGACGCGGATGATCGTCGGGCTGGTCACGCTGCTCGTGTGCGTCGGCGTGCTGGCCTCGGTCGGCGAGACCATCGGCCTGCGCCTGCGGCGGAGCGTGCACCGCACGGCGCTGCGTCCCCTCGACCAGGCCGCCGGCGCGGTCGCCGGCGTCCTGGCCGTGGTCCTCCTGGTGTGGTTCCTGACGCCGGCGGCCGCGGAGGTGCCGGGCGCGATCAGCCGGCAGGTGCGCTCGTCGAGGGTGGTCGCCGCCATCGGCGAGGCCACGCCCGACCCGCCCGACACGATCCACGCGCTCCGCTCGCTCATCGACGGGTCGCGCTTCCCGCAGGTGTTCGCCGACCTGCGTCCCGCCCCCGACACCGGCCCACCGCCGTCGCAGATCCCGGTGTCTCCGGCGATCGTCGAGCAGGTGACCGCCTCCACGGTCAACATCGAGACGCGGGCGTGCGGGGCCCGCTACGAGGGCTCGGCCTGGGTCGTCGCCGACGGCCTGGTCGTGACCAACGCCCACGTCGTCGCCGGCGCCACCGACGTCCAGGCCCGGACCCCGCGGGGCGAGGTCCTCGCCGCCGAGGTCGTCTCCTTCGACGACGACCACGACCTCGCGCTCGTGCGCGTCCCCGACCTCACCGCGCCGGCGTTGCCCACGACCACCGCCGAGGTCGGCATGGACGGCGCCACGGTGGGCTACCCGGGTGGGCAGGACCAGCCCCGGACCCAGCCCGTGAGCGTCCGCGACCGGCGCACCACCATCGGACGGGACATCTACAGCCGCGACACGGTCGAGCGCGAGGTGCTGTTCCTCGCCGCCGATCTGCGCCAGGGCGACAGCGGCTCGCCCGTGTTCGACGCCCAGGGACGGGTCGTCGGCACGGTGTTCGCGGTCTCGCCCGACCGCCCGTCGACCGCCTACGCGCTCGACATCAGCGAGGTGCAGGCGCTCCTCGACGCGCCCCGCAACGGCGGCCCCGGCCCCTGCACCTGACCCGGGCCGCCGCGGTGGCGGTCAGTTCGCGTAGGTCCCGACGGTGCGGTTCTGCTCGATGATGTGGCCCTCCATCGCGTCGAGCAGCTTCGCGCGGTCGGCCCCGGGGCCGAGGTCGAGCGCGGTGTCGAGGGCGTACACCCAGAAGTAGTAGTGGTGGGTGCCGTGGCCGGCCGGCGGCTGCGGGCCGCCGTAGCCCTCCCCGCCGAAGTCGTTGGCGCCCTCGACGTAGCCCTCGCCCCCCTCGGCGGGGATCCCGGGCGCGTCGGGGGCGATGCCGTAGACGACCCAGTGGGTGAAGCCGTGCGGCAGCGGGGCGTCCGGGTCGTGGCAGATGACGACGAGCTCCTGCGTGCCCTCGGGGACGCCGCTCCACTCGAGCGCCGGCTGGACGTTGCCCTTGTCGTTGGCGTGCTCGTCGGGGATACGTCCCCCCTCCGAGAACGCCGGGCTGGAGATCTTGAGGTCCTTGATGTTCAGGCCCACGGGGTCACCTCGTGTCGGCGGATCGGTGTCTGTGGTCGAACGTAGGCGAGCCGGCCGCCCGCCGGGCGTGGGGACCCCCCGGCCGACGGGACGCCAGCCCGTCCCCGTAGGCTCGCCGTCGGCACCCGGCGACCGGAGCCCACGTGGACCAGGCGATGACGCGTCAGCAGGCGCTGCACGTGCTCGCCCTGCCCCCGGACGCCGACGACGCCGCGGTGAAGCGCGCCTACCGGCAGCTGGCACGCACCGCCCACCCCGACGCCGGTGGCGACGCGGCGACGTTCCGCGACCTCCAGCTCGCCTACGAGCGGTTGGTCACGTCACCACCGGTGGCCCGCGAGCGACAGCGCCGGCCGAGCCACGCGCGTCCGTCACGCCGGACCCGCGAGGGCGACACCCCGACCCAGCCCTGGAGCGAGCACGGGGCCGCCGTCGACGACGTCGACTGGGACGCGCCGGCCCCGGGTGACGGGATGGTCGCGCTCGACCTGTCCCTGCTCGCCCGCGCGCTCGCCCGCCCCCACGCCGGGCCCGTCCACCCCGTGACCGCCCGGTCGCGGGGCCCGCGGTCACCGGTGAACCGCTGGCTCCACCTCCTCGCCGACGACCTCACGGCGACGCTCGCGGTCCGGCCGGCTCGCGAGCGTGGCCGGCGCGGTCACGACGTCGAGGTGTGGCTGCGGGCCTGGTCGCGGCGCGAGCGCAAGCTCCTCGAGACCGCGACCCTCCCGGACGACTGGGTGCTCCTGCGCGGGTCGAGCTCGACCACCGCGATCCGGACGCTGGCCCCGAGCCAGGAGCGTCGTGCCACCGCCGCCCGCGCCGCGCGTGCCGCCGACGTGGCGCTCGACCGCGTCGGCTGGCCGCTGACCGCCTGGTACGCCCCCGGTGCGGACCTCGCCTGACCGCCACCGGGGGCTCGGAGGCCGGACGGCCGAGGGGCCGGCCGGGTGGTTGCCTAGGCTCGGCGCCATGACCGCCCCCCTCAGCGACCGGCTCTACACCCTCCTCGTCGACGACGAGGAGGACCACGGCTGTGGCGACCTCTCCACCGACACCTGCGCGGAGGTGCCCGGCAACGGCGTCAAGCTCGTCACCGCGCTGACGCTGCAGAAGGTCGGCGACCGTGTCGTCGACCCGAAGACGGTCCTGACCTGGCTGTTCTCCGCGCTGGGGGCGCCGGCGGGCCTCACCGGGCTCCTCGTGCCGATCCGCGAGGCCGGCTCGCTCCTGCCCCAGGCCGCCCTGGTGCCGTGGGTGCGGCGTTCGCCGCAGCGCCGGCGGGTGTGGATGGCCGGCGCCGCCGGCCAGGCCGCCGCGGTCGTCGCGATGGCGCTCGTCACCGCGTTCACCACCGGGGCGGCGGCCGGCTGGGGCATCCTCGCCGCGCTGGCCGTGATGGCCCTGTCGCGGTCGCTGTCGTCGATCGCCTCCAAGGACGTCCTCGGCCGCACCATCCCCAAGGGTCAGCGGGGCCAGATCAACGGCGCCGCCTCCATCACCTCGGGGCTCGTCGCCATCACGGTCGGGCTGGCGATCCGCGTCTTCGGCGGCGAGGACGCCGACCCCCGGCTCCTGGCGCTGATGCTGGGAGCGGCCGCGCTCGCCTGGGTGGTCGCGCTCGCGGTGTTCGCGACCGTCCACGAGCCGGTCGGCGAGCACGACGACACCGTGGACACCCGCTCGATCGGTCGGGCGCTCGCGCTCCTCCGCGACGACCCCCCGTTCCGCCGCTTCGTCACCGCCCGGACGCTGCTGCTCGTGTCCGCGCTCGCGCCGCCGTTCGTCGTGACGCTCGCCACCCGCGAGGGGGTGCTGTCGCTGGCCGGCCTCGGCCCGTTCGTGATCGCCCAGGGGGTGGCCTCGCTCGTCGGCGGCCGCGTGTGGGGACGGCTCGCCGACCGCTCCAGCCGGCGGGTCATCGTCGTCGCGTCCGCCAGCGCGTCGCTGGTGATCCTCGCCTTCCTCGCCGCCATCCAGCTCCCGGCCGTCCGGGACGCCGACCTCACCTACCCGCTCGTCTACCTCGTCCTCGCGCTCATCCACACGGGGTCGCGGATCGGTCGCAAGACCTACGTCGTCGACCTCGCCGAGGGCAACCGCCGCACCGACTACGTCGCGGTCGCGAACTCGGCGATGGGGGTGCTGCTCCTCGTCACCGGCGGGGTCAGCGCGCTCCTGGCCCAGCTCGGGGTGCCGGTGGCCCTGGTCTTCCTGGCGGTCCTGGGGCTCGTGGCCGTCCCGGTGGCCCGTAGCCTCCCCGAGGTGAGCGCCGGCACGTCCTGACCGGCCCCGACCCGAGGCCTCCCGTGACCCCCGACCGTGACCGCGACCTCGACATCGTCCTGCTGGGCGCCACCGGCTTCACCGGCGGGCTGGTCGCCGAGGACCTCACGCGCCAGCTCGCCGGCGGCGACCTCCGGTGGGCCATCGCCGGTCGCGACCGCGCCAAGCTCGACGCCGTCGCCGAGCGGCTCCGGGCCATCGACCCCGCCGGCGCCCCCGACGAGAGCGTCGTCGTCGACGCCTCCGACCGCGAGGCGCTGACGGCCATGGCCCGGCGGACCCGCGTCGTCGCCACCACCGTCGGCCCCTACGTGCTCCACGGGGAGACCGTCGTGGGAGCCTGCATCGCCGGCGGCGCGGACTACGTCGACATCACCGGCGAGCCCGCGTTCGTGAACGCGCTGCTGCGCGAGCACGACGCCGCCGCACGCGCGGCCGGGGTGCGGATCGTCAACTGCTGCGGCTTCGACTCGCTCCCGCACGACCTCGGCGCCCAGCTCGCGGTCGAGCAGCTGCCCGACGACGAGCCGGTCGCGCTGCGCGGGTTCGTGTCCGCCGGCGGGCGCGCGTCCGGCGGGACCATCGCGACGGCGCTCGACGCGCTCGCCGACCGCTCGTCGCTGGGCCGACCGTCGTTGTCGCCCACCGGCGGACGGACGGTCGGGCTGCTCCCACGCCGGATCGAGCGGATCAGCGCGATCGGCGGCTGGGCCGTTCCGATGCCGACCATCGATCCGCAGGTCGTCCTGCGCTCCGCGGCTGCCCTCGACAGCTACGGGCCGGCGTTCCGGTACGGGCACTTCCTGCGCTCGCCGAACCTGCCGGTCACCGCCGGGATCGTCGGCGGCGTCGGCGCCGTGGTCGCGCTCGCGCAGGTGCCGTTCGGCCGCTCGCTCCTCCACCGGCTCGCGCCCGACCCCGGCGACGGACCCGACGAGGAGGCGCGCCGCAAGGGCTGGTTCCGGGTCACGTTCCTGGGCGAGTCGCCATCCGCGCGGACCCGTGTGGAGGTGCGGGGCGGCGACCCCGGCTACGGCGAGACCGCCAAGATGCTGGGTGAGGCGGCCCGGTGCCTCGTCGAGGACCGCGACCGCCTACCGGACCGCGCCGGCGTGGTCACGACGGCCGTCGCGTTCGGTGGCGTCCTCCGCAGCCGGCTCCAGGCCCGCGGGATGGCGTTCGACGTCGTCTGACGCGGGCTCGGTGGGGACACGCCGCGACCGGACGTAGGTCGTCGCGGTGCGGACGTCGTCGACGGCCTCCGCCACCGCGGCGGCGTGTCGGACGTTCCGGGCGGTGCGCGCGGTGGCGGTGGCGGCGTCCCCGACGATCGGCACCATCGCGGCGAGCGAGGTGATGAGCCCGAGGTTGTCGCGCCGGCGCACGGCGATCAGGGCGTCACGCGCGTCCGCCAGCGGGATCAGGCCCCCCACGGTCTGGCCCACCAGCTGGGCGGTGCCGGGCGCCGTTGCCGTCCTCGGGCGCGGGCTCGCGGGCGCCGCCGGCGAGGAGCCCCGAGACGGCCCAGCCGACGGCCTCGACGACGGAGGTGTCGCGCCGGAGGTAGAGCACCTGGGAGGCGTCCCGGGTGGCCTGCCGCCAGGCCGCCTCCGCCGCGGACGCGGGCGGCGCGACCCTCCTGCGGGAGGTACTCGCTGGCGAGCGCGCGGCGGACCGGCGCGAGCGTGTCCCGCAGGCGGTCGCGCTCGTCGTCGGTGAGGTCCGCCACGTCGAGCCCGTGGAGCGCCCAGTCGACGAACGTGGCGAGCGCGACCGTCCGCTCCTGGCAGGTGAGCCCGGCGAGGAGCGCCTCGACGTCCTCTGCGGACAGCCGCGCGTCGTCCTCGCCGGCGCGCCGGCGGGCCAGGAGGGCCGGGTCGGCGGCGAGGGCGAGGTCGTCGCGGTCGTCGCCCCCGGGGGCGAGGATCCCAGCGATCACGAACCGCGCAGCGAGCCGGCCGTCGGTGCGGTGCGCACCGACGACGTCGCGGGTCCACCGGGCGTGCCACGCGCCGGCGCGTCGGAGGAGCTCCGGCCAGTCGACGCGCCCCACGAGGTCCAGGAGCGAGACCCGCGGCGCCCCGGGGCCGGTCGCCGGCGCGACGGCCCACGCCGACAGCCACAGCTGCTCCCAGCGCGCGGCGAGGTCGCCAGCGGTCACGTCGCACCAGTCGGCGACCTCGCGCACACGCGCGTCGGCGCCGCCGGCGGGGAGCGCGCGCAGTCGTCCGGCGGCGTGCTCGAGGAGGTCGCGAGCCGCGGTCAGCTCCGCCCGCAGCCGGGCGAGGCCGTCACCGTCGAGGAAGCGCTCCACGTCTCCTGCTCCAGGTGCTCCAGACGACGGATCCCGGTGGGAGGCACTCCACCGGGATCCGTGTCAGCTCGGTCGGTCTTGCGTCGCCGACGGGCTGTCGGACCCCTCAACGAGCCAGGACCGTCGAGGTTCTGCCAGGCACGCGCGCCGCACCGCGTCGCGCGCCTCGGCGGCACGCTCGGGCGTCACCACGGGGACCATCGTCGTGCTCCTCTCGCCTCGTGGACCACCGGGCGGGGTCCCGGCGACCTCAACCCGGAGAGAGGAGCGTACACGGTCTAACACGTTCTAACAAGATGCTAGGACGGCGAGGGTGCTCCGGAGACGACCGGCAGGGTCAGCGTCACGGCCGTCAGCAGACCCGCGCCGGGTCGCCGGTTGCCGTTGAGCACGTGCTGCTCGTTGGCCCCGTCGACGCGCAGCAGCAGCTCCTGACCCGGCTGCAGGGTCGTGGCGACACCGCCGAGGTCGACCTGGACCGGGCCCGCCTGCGCACACGCCGACCGGAGTTCGCCGGCGAGGCAGCCGGGTCGGATCCGCACGCCGGTGACCTGGTCGTCGACGACGTGGAGCCCGGCGGCGTCGCGTACGACGAGCGAGAGGTAGAGGAGGTCGTCGACCTCGACCACCGGCGTGCCGACCAGCGTCGGGATGCCCGCCAGCGTCACCTCCTCCTCGGCGGTGAACAGCGGCAGGAGCAGCGACCCCGCGGGGTTGGGCGCGGCCACGACGGGGAAGGTGAACGCCCGGGCCGTGTCGGCCAGCGGCCAGTCATCACCGGCCACGCACCCGTCCTGCTCGGTCGCGAGCGCCACCCGTGGGACCGCCGCGAGCCGGGCGGCCGCGTCGGCGTCCCCGCGCAGGTGCGTGTCGAGGAAGTCGACGGCGAGCGCCTCGACGTCGACGCACGGGGAGTCGACCGTGCGGACCTCGTGGCCGATCGAGCCCGGCTGGAGCGCCGGCAGCTCGTGACCGCTGTTGACGCCGACGAGCCGCACGTCGGTGATGCCGTTGGCGCGGATGCCGCGGTAGTTCGCGACCGCCTGGTTCAGGTTGAACAGGGTGTCCGGCAGGCCCTGGATCAGCAGGGCGGGCACGTCGATCGCGGCCATCCGGTGGGCCGGGCTCGACTCGGTGAAGCTGTGGAGCCCCTCGTGCGGGACCGCGTTCTCACGCATGGTGTCGCGGTACCACTCCCCCAGCAGCGGGTCGAGCCGTGCCTGGGTCTCGCCGGCGGCGTAGAGGAGCGTCAGCCAGTCGGACTTGATGGCGCCCCGGTTGGGCGCGAGCGAGTCGGGCAGCGAGTTCCACGTCGCCATCGGCACGAGCGCGTCGAGGCGGTCGTCGTAGGCCGCGGTCATGAGCTGGAACCCGCCCCCGTACGACCCACCGTAGGCGCCGGCGACGACGTCCTTCGGGGCGCGCGGTGCGGGGTCGCGGGCGACCCAGTCGAGCTCGTCGTGGATCCAGTCGAGGACGGCCTGGAAGTCGCGGACCTCGCGCGACGGGTGGTGCACCAGGGCCTGCCCGCCGGAGTCGCCGTGCCCGCGGGCGTCGATCGCGACCACGCCGTAGCCGGCGCCGACGAAGGGCGCCACGTCGCCGGCGTCGACGCTCGTCGAACGCGACCCGGCCCAGCCGTGCAGGGTCAGCACGACCGGTGTCGGTGCGTCGACGCAGACCCCCGCGGGACGGAACACCGTGACCGCGATCGGGGTCTCGTCGAAGCTCGTCACGACGGCGTCGGCCTGATCGGCGGGCGCGTCGCACCCGGCAACGACCACCTCCGCCGGGACGACGTCGGCGGCCAGCCCGGCTGCGGCCAGGAACGTCAGCAGGACCAGTGACCGCCTCACGGCGCCACCACCAGGGTCCCCTTCATGCCCGGGTGCAGCGTGCAGTACCAGCCGTAGGTCGCCCCCGGTTCGAGCCGGTCGAGACCGTCGACCGCCGCGGTCTCCCCGAGCCCGAGGAGCGGAGTCCGGAACAGGGGGCACTCCGGCAGCTGGGTGTACTCCCCGCACCACGGCGCGTCCGAGGACCCGCCGAAGCCGTCCGCCTTCACGTCCTGGACCACGTCGTGCTTGACGATGTCGAGGTTGGTGTACTCGAGCGTGCCGTCGGCCTGCACGACCATCGCCGGCGTCGCGTAGCCGTAGAACTGCGCCTGCGCGACGCTCACGATCCGCGGCCCCACGCCGCCGTCGGGCAGGGTGGGCAGCTCGCCCGGGTCCGGCACCTCCGGGACCGGCAGCTCCTGGGTCGGCCGGTAGGCGATCACGTAGCCGTTCGGCAGCCCGGTCATCCCGACCGCCGCGTAGACGGTGTTGCGCGCGACCGCGACCCCGCCCCACGACAGCAACGGGTCGGCGCCCGTGTCGCTGTTCACCTTCATCGGCAGTTGCGCGAGCGGCGCGCCGGTCTCGGCGTCGTAGGCGTCGAGGAAGCCGCGCAGGTCGACGGTGTAGACCACGCCGTTGGCCAGCGCGACCGGGTTGCCCCAGTGGGCCCCGTCACCGACCGGGGAGACCCACCGTTGCAGGCCGGAGGCGCGGTCGACCGACCACAGGTAGCCGGCCGGGACGATCGGTCCGTAGACCGCACCGTCGTCGATGGCGGTCGAGCCGACGATGCCGCCGACGGCGCTCGGCGGACCGACGATGGACTGCCACACCGGCTCCATCGTCTCGGCGTCGATGACGTGGTAGACGCCCGACTTCTGCCCCACGCCGACGAGCCTGCGGCCGGTCTCGTCGGTGAACAGGTTCGCCGACGCGCCGAAGTCGAGGTCGAGGTCGCCGCACTCGCCGACGCCCTGGGGGTAGTACGGGGCGGGGTTGCCGGGGATGTCGAAGCACGGCGCCGTCTGCACGACCGGGTCGTACTCCTCGACCGTCCCCTTGTAGTGGCCGACGATCTCGCCGAACGTCGGGCTCGACCGGTCGAGGTCGACCTTGAGCACGGAGTTGGCGTGCTCGTGCTCCTGCTGGGGCTGGAACGGGTTGCCCGCGCCGACGTAGCCGGTGCGGGTCTCGGGATCCACGGAGAACGTGGCCCACACGGTCGCGCCGGCGAACCCGTCCTCGACGTCGGGCGGGTGCACGGTGTAGGTCTTGCGGATGATCTCGCCCGGGACCCGCCCGAGCTCGGGGTCGTCCTGGGTCTCGATGAGCACGAACGCGCCCTGGAAGGCGTAGCGGTCGTCCTCGTTGCCGAGCTCGGCGGCGCCGCCGGACACGCCGACCATCAGCACGCCGTCGAACACCACGGGACTGCCGTAGATGTCCGCGCCGGGTTGGTCGTCGGTCTGGGTGGCCCAGAGGAGCTCCCCGGTCTGCTCGTCGAGCGCCATCACGTACGGCGCCCCGCCACGCGCGACGCCGAAGTAGACGACCCCGTCAGCGACGAACGCCGAGGAGTTGATACCGCCGCCGTTCGGCGCCTCGGTGGTCCAGAGGTGCTCGCCCGTGTCGGCGTCGAGCGCGAACGCGAAGCCGTCGTTGGATCCGACGAACACGCACCCGTCGACGACGACCGGGGTGGCGGTGAAGTCGCCGCCGCCACCGCCGTCGTCCGCACCGAACGCCCACGCGGGCTGCAGGCTCGTGACGTTGGTGCGCCCGATGACCTCCTCCCGGTCCTGGTGGCGGGTGTTGGCGTAGTCGTGGCCGTAGCCGGCCCAGTCGCCGCCCGGGTGGTCGTCGGCCACGCACGCGCCGGCCGCCTCGGTGGTCGTGATGGAGCCGACGGCCGGCGCGGCGGCGACGGTCGCGGGCACGACGAGGGCGGCGACGAGGGCGCCAGTGAGCGGGGCGCGGCCGGAGCGCCTCATGGCGCTTCCTCGACGACGGTGACCGTGGGGACGCGGAGCGTCCCGCCGTCGACCGCGGGGCACGCCGACGTCAGCTCGAGGCCGACCTGGATGCGCACGTCACGGGCGCGGAACTCGGGTTCCGCCGGCCAGCTGACCGGGACGTCGACGTGCCCGTCGCCGACCAGCAGCCCACGCAGCTTGCCGCTGCCGAGGAAGCGTCCGTCGTCGTCGATGACGTTCACCGACAGGAACGTGTACGGATCGACGGCGGCCTCGGTGTGGTCCACCGTGACCTCGACCACCGGAGCCGCGGCGGTGTGGGTGATCTCGAACGAGGCGTACCCCGCCCGGCCGCTGCACCCGATCGCGCTGGGCACCGGGTAGGCGCGCCCCACCGTGATGCGCCCGTCCTCGGACGTCTGGACCAGGTTGTACTGATCGCCCCCGCTGGGGCCCGCGGCGAACGGTGGCGTGTAGACGGTGGCGGTGCCGCCGTCGGTGTGCGCCATCAGGAACCCCACGGCGAGGACCGCCGCCGCCAGTGATGTGATCGCTCTCATCTGTCCTGCTTCCTCGTGGTCGTGCGTGCCGGGTCGGTGCGCGTCAGGGGCCGAACGGCTCGGACGCGATCCGACGCTGGAGCTCGGCCTTCGAGCGGGCGCCGGGCATCGTGTTGTCGGCACCGGGCGCGACCTCGGACGGGGTGTTGCCGTTGACGATGTAGGCGTCGCGGATCTTCTGGACCTCGTCGCACACCAGTGCCTTCAGCTGCGCGTCGGGGTCCACGCGGTAGGGCACCGCCGCGTTGCGGCCGAAGATCCCGTTGCGGATCGACCGCTCCGGGTGCGACCGCCCGTCCGTGGGCCAGTCCGCGACGTGCGGGTGCGGCGACAGGTAGTTGCTGGCGTCGTAGGCGTCGAGCGTCGGGTCGAAGCGGTCGCCGTCGAGTCCCCACGGCAGGTCGTAGAGCTCCTTCGCCTCGGCCGACATCTCGAAGCTCCGGAGCGCCACGATGACCGCCTGCGGCGAGCCGAACCAGAGCGAGTCCGTCCCCCACACCACCCGCTGGGGGCCGACGTGGGTGATGAGCTTGCCGAGCAGGTGCGCGAGCTCGTCGGGAGCGTTCATGACCGACCGCATCGTCGCGCCGATCTCGGCGTAGACGTTGGGGACGTTGCCGTGACGCAGCCCCGCCGGCACGAACCGCGATGCGTCCCACTGGTTCTCCCGCAGCGATCTTCACGAGCGAGTTCACGCCGCGGTCGGAGGAGTTCCAGTTGTCGTCGCCGGGGTAGGCCTCCTGCTTCTCGGAGTCGTAGCCGGAGTGGTAGACGATGAAGGAGATGTCGGGGTTGTTGCGCGCGGCGGGTCCGATGTCACGGGGCGAGGACGCGCGGGCGTCGAAGGCCGGCAGCGCGAAGCCCTTGTGGCAGGCGATCACCTTCGGGATGCCGTAGAGGTCACCGATCCGGCGGACCTGGTCGATGAACGGCTCGCCGACCGCGTCGTCGAGGAACCAGCCGCTGGCGTTGGGGACGTCACCCCAGGGCGTGTAGACCTTCCAGCCCCGGATGCGGTCGCTCCAGCGCGCCGCGTTCTCCTCCATGAAGTCGAACTCCTCCTTCTGGAACGCCGGAGGTCCGAAGGAGGAGGACCCCGTGCCGGCGGACCCGCGGTTGGGCATCACGAACGAGTGCATGACGGCCCGCTCGGTGCCGCCCGCCATGGCCTTGATGATCCCGACCGTCTCGGCCGCGTCGGCGATCCGGAGCGGGTTCTGGATGTCGGGCGCCGACGGCACCGACGACAGCACCGTCATGTTGGTCGAGGAGTCGAGGTAGAGCTGCTTCAGGTAGTGGTAGCGGGAGAGGTTCTCGATCGGGTCGAGCTCCTTGCCCTTCCCCAACCCGCGGATGTCGCCGTCGCCGGTGATCCCGGGGTAGCCGCCGAGCGGACCGGACTGCTCCCACAGGGCGGCGAACACCGCGTGGAAGCCGGGGTTGATGATGCGCCACTCGCCGGTCGGGTCCACGTGGTGGCTCTGGACGTCGAAGATGAACTCGCCCGGGAGGTTGTTGAGCTGGGCCTCCGGGTACTCGAGCTGGCACGCGTCGGGACGCGGGTAGGGATCAGCCGCCCGCTGGTCGCGGGAGAGGTAGCTGCCGAACCGGCTCGGCATCACCTGGCCGATGGCCCAGAACCCGACGCTGTAGGCTGCCGCCGACCGCACGAAGTCACGCCGGCTCAGGCCCAGCGCCCGGCGCACCTCCTCGCCCTTGGCGTCCTGGATCGCCATGATCCGTCGCTGCTCCGCCGTGGGTGGGGGCGGGAAGAACTCGCCGTTGGACGCCGGCATGATGTCCACCGGCATGCTCAGGGCGACCTTCATGTCGTCGAACTTGCGCTGCCAGGACCGCATCGGTCTCGCTCCTCCCGTGGGGCGTGGCGGCCCTGGCCGCCACGCCCCCGTCGGTCGTCTCGGTCAGGACTGCTCGATCACCTCGAAGGCGCCGCGCATGCCCGGGTGGATCCGGCAGTAGAACGTGTACGTGCCGGTCTCGGTGGGGACGAAGTCGTAGAACACCGCGTCCTCCACCCACTTCTGGTCGTACGGGTCGTTGCCGCCGATCTGCGACGTGACGGGCTCCCACATCAGGCCGTAGCCGATGTTCATGGTCTCGAAGTCCATGAGGTCGTCGGGACCGGTGCCCCCGTTGGCGGTCGGGTAGTTGACGGTCGTCGGCCCGGTGCACGGCTCCTTGCAGCGCGTGAACGTGTGCCAGATCCGCTCGGGCGCATCGAGGTTCCACAGGCGGACGGGCTCGTCCTTGACCACCCGCGGGATGCCGTTGAGCCCGATGACGCCGAAGTCGGCCTGGCCGTAGGTGAACCCGACCGAGTAGATGTCGGTGACGATCGGGCCCTCGCCCTCCGGCAGCGCCGGGCAGTTGGGCTCGCAGGTCCCGGTGTTGCCGGATTCGGGGACCGCCGGGTGGGTCGGACCGCCGCGCAGGCACAGGACCTTCCCGTCACCCTCGGCGTCGACGAGGTCGGCGGTGCACGGCGACGGGGTCCAGTCGTCGAGCCACGTCCCCGGCGGGATCAGCACCTTGTCGGTGTAGCCACGGTCGATGGTCACATCGTCGTCGAAGACGTCGACGCTGGGGACGTCGTCGTCGAACTCGTCAGGCGTGACGAAGGCCACGACGATGCCCATGTTCTCGTACCACGAGGCGAGCTCGGAGTCCTGGACGGTGTTGATCCGGATCGTGTCGCCCTCACGGATCTTCACCGCCCACCCGGTCTGGACCGACGTGGCGGTCATCGACAGGTTCCACGACAGCGGGTCGCCGCCGACGCGACTCGGGTCGTCCTCGTCCCAGTAGAGGGCATCGGAGATGAAGATCTCCTTCGCGACCCCGTCGCGGACGAGGCTGACCTCGTCACGGATGCCCCCCGGGTGCAGGTGGCCGCCGAGGCCCACGAGGGTGCCGTCGAGCCCGTCGGGGACGGTCCAGTCGGTGCCGGCGATCTCGTCGGACAGGTCGAGGCCCTGCTGCGGGGTCACGTTGTTGTAGACGTCGAAGCGGGCGCAGTTCTCGTCCGGCCAGCGGCAGACCTGGTGGCCGGTCTCGGGGTCGATGTGCCCGAACCCGCGCTGGACGTTGAAGACGGGGTTGGACGAGGTCGACGGCGCGTCGTCGTGGATCTGGTGCTTCTGCACGTCCAGCCAGATCGGCTTGATCGGCTTGATGCCGAGCTCCTCGCCATCGGCCTTGGCCACGTAGTCGATGGTGTAGGTCAGCCACACCTCCTCGGCCTGGGCCGAGGCGTTGTGGACCATGTAGAGCAGGCCCCACGGGTCGGTCGCACCGACCTCCATGCCGAAGCCGTCCGGGAAGTTGCCGATGGTCTTCTCCTCGCCGGCGGCGAAGAACGGACCCGAGCCGTAGGAGTCCCCGAGGTTGATCCACGTCGCGTGGTGGAGGTGGAGGTCCTCGGTGTTGGGCTTGCTGCCGTCGAGCGAGCGGACCAGGTCGGGCTTGAAGCGGACCACGTAGCCGTCGTAGGCCGGCTTCTCGATGTCGACCGGCTCGAGGATCGCGTCGTTCTGGCCCGGCTTCACCGTGATCGGCCCGAAGTGGAACTGGATGCGCTTGCAGGCGTCGCCGTAGCGGCCCTCGGTCCACGCGATCGGGTCGTAGGGGTTGCCCTCGTCGTGGGTGCACGGAGCGCCGGGCACCGGTTCGAGGAAGGCGGGGTCGGGATGCGGGACCGGCAGGACCGGGCCCGCCGGTGCGTCGGCCGGCGACTCGGTGGCGGGCGCGAAGCCGAGCAGTCCGGCCGCGAGCGTCGCCATGGCCAGGAGCGTGCGTCCGGTGCGGATCATCTGGTCCTCATCCTCTCGTCCGGCGTCATCGCGGACGCGCGGTCGGGTGTCGGTGCGACGGGCACGACGCCGGTCGTCGCGGGTGGGCGCCGACGTCCCCGGTGGACTTCCACGTGTGCGCGGAGGGCGCCCCTGGGGATGTCACGGTTGTGCCGCCCGGTCATCGTGGAGAACCACGGTCGACCCGCCGGCGAGCGTCAACGCCAGACGGGCCGTCAGCAGACCGTCGCGGGCACGGACGTCGAGCCCGCACAGGTCCTGGAGGCGCTGCAGCCGGTAGGCGACCGTGTTCGCGTGCACGTGCAGCGACCGGGCGGTCGCGGTGAGGTTGCCGTTGGCGCCGAGGAGGGCGTGGAGGGTGTCACGCGCCTCCTCGGAGGCGCGCAGGGTCGTGACGGCGTCGGCGACGAGGGGCTCGAGCGAGTCGGCAGCCTCGATCACGAGGCAGCGGAACCAGTCGTGCCGCCAGCGCAGCACCTGGGCGCCGAGATCGCGCGCGCAGCTCAGCAGCCGGCAGGCCTCCGCGAGGCTCCGGGCCGCCCCGTCGAGGCCGTGTGCGACCTGGCCGACCCCGACGGTCCCGACGCTGCCGGCAGCGAGTCGGGCCGCCAGGAGGTCGTCGGCACGGGTGCTGCCGGGCCGCGGCTGGAACACCGCGATCGTGCGGTCCGGCTGGTCGGCGACGACGACCTGGGCACCGTCGATGGCCGCCAGCCGCCCCGCGCAGGCCGCGACGACGAACGCGCCGGCGGGGTCGAGCCCGAGGGCGCGCGCCGCCGTCTCGGCCTCGTCGCGTCCTGCCGGCAGCCGCGTCACCGCGTCGACGAGCCGGAGGGCGCAGCGTCGCAGGTCGGCGTCCTGCATCGCGACCGTCTCGCGGTAGCTGTCGGCGACGGCGTCGGAGACCCGGTCGAGGAGCTCCCAGATGCGGCCGGCGTCGGCGAGCAGGCGGTCGACGCTGTCGCGACCGAGCTCCTGCGCGATCTCGGTCATGGCCTCCCACAGCACGAGGTAGCCCACCCGGAAGGCGCGCAGCACGTCGCTGATCGGGAGCCCGTCGGAGGCACGCCGGACACCGAGCTGGGCGCGGTCGCGGAGCTCTCCCTCGAGCGGGTCACGGTGTTCGGCGAGGACCAGCAGGTTGAGGTCGAGGTTGCGGCTCACCGACAGCCGCAGGTCGTCCCGGTCGACCGCACCGTCCTGGTAGACGGCGATCGAGGAGGAGATGCGCTCCACCGCCCGATCGGTCAGCTCGTCCGCTCGCTCACGGGCCCGCACGAGGAGCCGCAGGAACGGGTCGTCGGCGGCCCGGTCGACGACGCGACGCCACCGCTCCTCGGCCACGACGACGCCGAGGTCGCGTGCGTCGCCGGACGGGGCACGCGTCCTCGCGGCTGGCTGGGCAACGGACTCGAGTGCCGTCGGCATCCGCACCTCCTCGTCGTCGGACCAGCGGACCATGGCCCGAACGGACGGGTCCTGTCTCCAACCGAAGTGCCAGGAACGAGCGCCGCCCGGACCCGGCGAGACGCGGGGCGCGTTGTGACCACCCCCAGGTTCGCTCCCCGCCACCTGGGGAGGTCACAGCGCCACCGGCGGCGAACCTGCAGGTCAGCGCGGGCCACGTCGGGCGGACGACGTGCGCGAGGTGCTGGGGGACTGGAGATGTCCACGACATCCATCGTCGACGTCCTGACCGACGACGCCGACGTCATCGCGGCCGACGCCGTCGACGCCCTCCGCCGGGAGGTGCCGACACTGCTCGCTGCCACTCCGGAGGACGCGCTGCGCGCGGGGATCGGCCGGGGCATCAGGCGCTTCGCCACGGTCTGGCGCGAGGGTCGCAGCTTCGAGCCCGCCGAGCTGCGCGCCCTGATCGCGCCGACCCTCACCCTCCACGGCACCATCGACCGCGAGGATGCGCTCCACGCCCTCCGGGTGATCGTCGAGGTGTGTCGGCGGCACGAGGCCCGTCGCTTCGCCGAGGTGGGTGACCCCGTCGGGGCCCTCGCCGTGCTGCGCCAGGCGGAGGAGGCGAGGCGGCTGTCGACCGCGCTCATCGACGAGCTGGACGTCACCCTCCACCGCGCCGACGTGGGGAGCGGCCGCGCCCGCGCCCGCGTGGACGCGGAGCTCCTGGCGCTCCTGCTCGACCGGCAGGCCGCGCCGGCCGCCGCGGTCGCGCGGGCGCGGGAGCACGGCCTCGACCTCACCGGTGCCTGGACCGTGGCGGTCGTCGACGGTCCCGACGACGCCGAGCTTCCGCCGGGCTTCCACACGCCCTGCCCGGTGACCCACGAGCACGTCCTCGCGGCACGGCGCGGTCGCCTGGTCGTGGTCGCGAGCCGCCCGGGGATCCAGCTCACCGGGTGCGACGGCGCGGTCGGCATCAGCCACGCCACCGACCCGGGCCGCTTCCGGGACGCCTTCGACGAGGCGGTCGCGGCGCTCGAGGTCGCGCGCCGACGGAGCCGGCCCGCGGTGTTCGACGAGGTGCTGCTGGAGCTGGTCCTCCTCGGCGTCCGGCCGGCCGGCGAGCTCGCGGGCCGCCTGCTCGCCGACCTCGACGACCCGGACCCGGAGCGGACGGCGTGGCTGTTCGACACCCTCGAGGCCTACCTCGACGCGAGCGCCAGCGTCACGGCGGCGGCACGACGGCTGAGCCTGCACCGCGAGTCGTTCCGCTACCGGCTGCAGCAGCTGCGGGAGCGGCTCGGCGACCGGCTCGACGACGCCGACGGCCGGCTCGCCCTGCACCTCGCGGTCCGGGCGGCCCGGTTGGAGGGTGGGTAGCGCCCCGCGGCCGGCCGCACCCGGTGTGCGGTGTGCGGTGACCCGGTGGGGCAGACCCGGCCGGGGCCGTGTACGGTGGCGCCGCGCGCCCGCGACGGGGTGTCACGTCTCCTGAACACGAGGGAGCGACCCGTCCGATCAGCGCGAGGAAACAGGGAAACAACACATGCCGCAGGGCACCGTCAAGTGGTTCAACGCCGACAAGGGTTTCGGATTCATCCAGCCCGACGAGGGCGGCGAGGACCTGTTCGTTCACTTCTCCGCGATCAACGTCCAGGGGTACAAGTCCCTGGATGAGGGTCAGAAGGTCACGTTCGAGGTCGGGCAGGGTCAGAAGGGCCCCCAGGCCCAGAACGTCTCCCCCCTCTGATCGTCACCGATCGCACGGTCCCTAGCCAGACGGGCAACAACCTGTAGCGCCTAGAAGACCGACGAGAGCCCCGCCACCCGGCGGGGCTCTTCGTGCGTCTGCGGGCGGATCCACCCCCGGGCGGGCGTGGGTCAGCGCTCGGCACGGACCGGCGGGAGGAACTCCCCGACGAGCTCGCGGTGCCACCAGGCGCCGGTGTCGCGCCGCTCGCGCCAGGTCGTGTAGCGGTAGCGGTAGCGACGGGCCCGGACCGCCGTGGGACGCCGGCCGTCGAGCGGGTCGTGGCGGAGGAGCCGCAGGGTCGCGCGGTCCGCCTCGAGCAGCCGCGTCACGAGGCGGGAGAACCAGCGCGCGTGCCTGCCGGGCGTGGGCGCGAACGCGAGGAACCACATCAGCCAGTCGAGGCGGAGGTGGTAGGGCGCCCACTGGCGCGGCCGACGCTGCGGGTCGGTGGGCTTGGCCTTGAAGCCGTACTCGTGCCACTCGCTGTCGGGGCCCGGGTCGGCGTCCTCGGTCGCCTCGAGCACGACCTCGTAGCGGACGCGCGTGACGTGGCCGAACGCCCCGTAGGTCCCGACCAGGTGGAACGGGTTGAAGCTCGTGTTCATCCGCTGGCCACGGGACAGGAGGTTCGCGACGACCGGGCGGCTCGCCCACGCGGTCGCCAGCGCCGCGGCGACGGCGAGCACCACCAGCCACATCGCCGGGTCGGCCAGCTCGGAGCCGGTCGGAGCCGCGATCGGCAGCCGGTCGAGCCACCCGTCGCTCAGCCCGCTCGTCGCGAGCACGATGGTGACCGCGTTCAGCCACGAGAAGTTGCCGCTCCAGACGAGCCACGACTGGGTGACGATGATCGCCGCGGCGGCCACGCCGGCGACCGGCTGCGGCAGGAACAAGCCGAACGGCACGACCAGCTGCACGACGTGGTTGGCGCCGGTCTCGATCCGGTGGAGCGGCCGGGGCAGGTGGTGGAACCACCACGACAGGACGCTCGGCATGGGCTGGGTCTCGTGGTGGAAGTCGAGGCAGGTCAGCTCGCGCCAGCAGCGGTCCCCCCGGATCTTGATGAGGCCCGCGCCGAACTCGATGCGGAAGACGAGCCACCGCACCATCAGGAGGGCCGGCCAGGTGGGGGCGCCGGCGTCGCCGCCGAGGAGCACCGCGATGGCGCCGCCGTCCAGGAGGATCGACTCCCAGCCGAACGCGTACCACGTCTGCCCCACGTTGACGAAGGAGAGGTAGAGCACCCAGAGGAGGGCGAACGCGACCAGCGGGAGCACGTCCGGGCCGCGCTGCGGGAGCCCCAGCACGAGCGCGAGCGACACCACCGCGCCGGCGAGGGCCAGCCCGGTGGCGAGCCGGTCGGAGTAGCGCCGGTGGAACAGGCTCGGGGTCGCCCGGGCCGGGACGCGCGCGGTGAACTCGGGGACCGGCAGCAGCCCCCGCTCACCGAGGAGCGCACGCCACTGGTCGAGGACGTTCACGAACGCGATCAGGTAGATGCCCGCGATGCCGCGCGAGAGCACCCAGCGGGCGAGCCCGTAGTCGGTCGCCGTGAGCCAGTCCACGTCCCGATCGCCTCCCTGCGATCCGCCGACGGTGCCACCGCGTGACGCTAGCGTCGCCACCCGCGCCCCGCCGTCGTCGATCCGAGGGAGCCCCCGCGATGTCCTGGTCCCCCACCGGCAAGGTCGCCGTCGTCACCGGTGCGTCGAGCGGCATCGGCGAGGCCACCGCCCGCCTGCTCGCACGCGAGGGGATGACGGTCGTGGCCGTCGCCCGACGTCAGGACCGCCTCGACCGGCTCGCGGCGGAGCACGACGGCATCCGGGCCTACGCCGCGGACGTCGCCGACACGGCGGCGGTCGACCGGCTCGCCGCCTGGGTGGGCGACGAGCTCGGTCGCTGCGACGCGCTGGTCAACAACGCCGGCATCGCCGGTGGGGCGTTCCGCTCGCGCGACGACCTCGACGACGTGATGCACACGCTCGACGTGAACCTCGTCGGGCCGATCCGCTGCACCGCCGCGTTCGCCGACCTCCTGGCCGCCAGCGCACCGAGCCGGGTCGTCAACGTCGCCTCGGTCGCCGGCAAGCTCGGGGTCGGTCCGGCCGGGTACGCCACGAGCAAGTTCGGGCTGGTCGGGTTCAGCGAGTCGCTCGCGTTCTCGTGGGCGGGCCGTGGCGTGACGGTCTGCCAGCTGAACCCCGGGTTCATCGAGACCGAGGGGTTCACCCAGGAGCAGGTCAAGCGCGGGCCCCTGCGGCGGTTCATCGGCGAGCCCGACGACGTGGCCGACGCGATCCTCGACGCCCTGGTGCGTGGGCTCACCGAGCGCACCGTGCCGCGCTGGTACCGCGCCGCGGTCGTGCTCCGCCACCTCGCCGCGCCGGTCTACTGGGCCGGCGCGGCGCGCATGGCCCGCGCCGGCGGCAGCCGGGACTGACCGCCTCGGGGGCGGCGGACCCCGCTCGTCCACAGGCTTCAGACGGCCCGGTCCGGCGACGGCCCCGCCGGCGTGTGAGCGTGCGGTCCCCGACCTGGGAGCACCCGCGTGCCCGACCCCACGCCGCCCGGCTGGCACGACATCGCCGACCACCTCCGTGCGCTCGCCACGGTCGATCTCGACGGAGGAGGGTCGGTCCACCCGACCGTCGTCGCCTACGATCGGTCGCGCTACCTCGTCGGCATCCAGCTCCGCCCCCACCCGCCGGGCGCGTACCACGACCCGATGATCGAGGCGCTGGCCCTCGCCGTGCCGCTCGGCGCCGACCGGCTCGCGTTCGTGTGTGGGGGTCGCGTGTCGTCGCTCGACGACCCGACCCCGCCCGTCACCGACGACGGGGACCCGCGTCCGACGGCCGTGGTCGTCGTCACCGTCGAGCCCCGGGCGGGGCGCGTCCGCGGTCGCACCTCGATCCACCGGTACCGACGCGACGAGGCCGGCGCGCTCGTCTGGGGCCGTCGCGAACGGATCGACGCCGCCGGCGACGGGTGGATCGGCCGCTGCCTGACCGTGTCCGTGGGATCGCGCCACGAGCTCGCGTCGACCGGACCGCTCGAGGTGGGCCGGCAGGCGCTGCGGATGCTCCGGCTCGGACACGGGCTGCTGCTGCCCCCAGCCCACGGGGACGACCGCCTCGCGTCCGCGCTCCTGGCGGCGATCGACAGCGAGTCCCGGGGTGAGCCGCAGCCGGCGTGGGTGCTCGCCGACGCGCCGGCGTGCGCTCCCGGACCGGCCCCCCGGGGACCCGTCGGGTGAGCCTCGAGGTGTCCCACCGGACGCGCCGGAGGCGACGCGCGACGCTCCCCGCGCCGTGCGCGGAGCGCCTGGCGGTGTTGCGAACTCCTGCAAGCGGGGGTTCGCTCCTGCCCTACCACTCGGCCCCCCGCCACTCGCACACGCTGTCCTGTGCCTGTACCGATGCCCTCGGCGGGGCGGCACTCCCCCCGTCCCCGGACAGGACCGCCACCGTGCCCCGTACTCGACGCCTGCTGTCCGCCGTCGTCCTCCGCGCGCTCCTGCGCGGGCTCGTCGTCGCCCCCGTCGCCGCCGTCACGCTGACGAGCGCCGCCGCCCCGGCCACCGCCGCGCCGGTGACCCGCATCTCCGGCAGCGACCGGATCGCCACCTCGGTCGAGGTCGCGACGCGGTCCTGGAGCGAGGCCCCCGAGGTGCTGCTCGCGACCGCCGTCGACTACCCCGACGCGGTCGCCGCTGCGGCTCTCGCCGCGCGCCTCGACGCCCCGGTCATGCTGACCTCGCCGGACCGGCTGCCCGACACGGTCCGCACCGCCCTCCGCGACCTCGGCACCACCAAGGTCACCATCCTCGGTGGCCCCAAGGCGGTGTCGTCCCAGGTCGACCGCGACCTCGTCGCCGCCGGCATCGTCCCGGAGCGCATCGCCGGCGCGAACCGCTACGAGACCGCGCGCCGCATCGCCGAGGCGGCGACCGACGGCCGTGAGACCCCCGTGCTGGCCGTGGCGCTGGGCGCCCGGGCCGACGGACGCGACGCGTGGCCGGACGCCCTGTCCGCCGCCTCGCTCGCCGGCCTCGACATGCCCGTCCCGACCCTGTTGACCACCGGCGACCACCTCGCCGAGGAGACCCGTCAGGCCATCACCGACCTGGGGGCCGACCGGGTCATCGTCCTCGGTGGGGACGCGGCCATCTCGAACCAGGTCGTCGACGAGATCAAGGCGCTCGGCGTCGCGGTGTCGCGCGCCCACGGGACCAGCCGGTACGCCACCGCCGTCGACGTCGCCGAGTGGGCGCTCGACGGGCCATCCGACCAGAGCGGCACGATCGACGCCGACACGGCCGTGTTCGTCTCGGGCAGCGACTTCCCCGATGCGCTCGCCGCCGGCGCGCTGGCAGCCCGGCAGTCCGCCCCGCTGCTGCTGACCCCGCCGGCCCGGCTCGACGATGCCGTGGACGCGTTCGTCCGTGGCGACACGACCTCCCTCGACGGGGCCGTCATCATCGGCGGTACGCGGGCGGTGTCCGAGTTCGTCGCCGACGAGATCCAGGCCGCCATCGCGGGCACCCCCCGCCCCGTCCCGTGCGACCCCGAGCGGTCGTCGCCCGACTGCGCCTACACCTACGAGCACCCGGTGGCCACCTGGGACCGACTGGCGCGCTGCGAGTCCGGCGGGAACTGGGCCATCAACACCGGCAACGGCTACTACGGCGGCGTGCAGTTCTCGCTGTCGTCGTGGCGGGCCGTCGGCGGGGCCGGCTACCCCCACCGGAACTCGAAGTGGGAGCAGATCCACCGCGCCGAGCTGCTGCACGACCGGCAGGGCTGGGGCGCGTGGCCGGCCTGCTCCCGCAAGCTCGGGTTGCGGTAGGCGGACACGCCCGTGCTGCAACAGGGCGTATACGTGACATGACTCTCCGCGGTGGGTATGGTCCCAACGGACTAGTCACCACCAGAGGGGACCGCGATGCCGCGGGGTGCACGTGTCAGGCGCCACCTCGCCGTGGCCGCCGGAGCAGCGGGACTCCTGCTCGTCCTCCCGACGGCCGCAACCGCCGCGGACCACGGCGGCCCGGGGCACGGTCGTGACACCGCGGCGGCGCACGGTCAGCCGGACGGGGGCGAGGACGGTCCCCGCCGCGGCCACGGGGACGACGGGTCCGGGCACGCCGGCGGCGAGGGGCGCGGGCGCGGCGGTGACGACCACGGCGCGCGAGGACGCCGGGGCCGACGGGCGCGGGCACGGCGGTGACGACCACGGGCGCGGGGACGCCGGATCGGGCGGTCGCTCCGAGGGGCGGGCCGCGGGTCAGGCGAGGGGTCCCGCCGAGGAGCGTCGGGGACCGCGGACGTCCGCCGATGACGACGGCGGCGCGAACCTCACGGCGGCCAAGACGTCGGACCGCGGAGCCGAGGCGACCGGCACCACGCCTCCGCAGCCGACGGTCGCCCCCGACCCCGCCGTCGTCGCCGGCACGAGCCCCGTCGTGGTGGCACCGCGGCCCGTGCAGTCGACGGACGTGCAGGCCCCCGGCCCGTCGGCCCGCACCGGTCTGCCGGCCCCCTCACCGGCCGCGGCTCCTCCGACCGTCCTGGCGCCGTCGGCGGACCACCGCGCCCTGGAACCACCGGCGGCCGCGCCACTCGCGCTGCCGGAGGGGCTCGTCGGACCGGCCTTCCGGCTCCCGGGCCTGCCCACGGGGATGCGTCGGGCGGTCCGACTGCCGGCCGGGATCCTGGTGGCGCTCCTCGTCTACCTCGTCGGCCAGGGCGTCATCGACCGGCACGGCCAGATCCTGACCCCGCCGGCGAACGGCCCGGACGACGGCGACGACCGCACCTTCCGGCTCTAGCCGAGGTGCGGTCACCGCCGGGGAACGGCCGGCGCGGCGTGCCGACGGTCGGGACCGTCGGTCGCCGGCGCCGGCGGGTGCCTCACCAGTAGTGGCGGCGGGGGCCCACCATGCGACCCATCGCGCCGAGGATCCAGAGCACGACCCCCACCACGATCAGGATCACGCCGAGGGTGTAGAGGATGGACAGCCCGGTCAGGGCGCCGAGCAGCAGCAGGAGCACGCCTCCGATGATCACGGTGGTACCTCTCTTCGAGTCGGTGTCGTCGCACGCCGGCCGGGCCGGCGTGGCTCCACCACCCTGGCACCGTCGCAGCACCGGCGGGCCGGACGTGGATGGTCGGACGGACGCCCCGCCGCCCGTATCGCCCGGGGGACACCGGTCAGTGGGACGACGTGCACGCACGGTCACCGCGGGGCGGGCCCCCGCCGCGTACCCCGACCCGGACGGGTTCGTTCCACATCTCCTGCAGGTCGACGTGGTCTCCGAGCACGGAGCCCCCCGGCCTCGGATGCGTCCGCCTCGTTCCGCCCGCCACTCATCGAGCGCCCCAGCGGCGAGGGATGGGGCGTGCCTGAACGGGGGTGAGCCAGGGCGAGTCGGCGACGTTCCAGTGGGTCGCGAGCCATGAACCCGGCGTCGGCGTCGGGTCGAAGTAGTCGTCCCCGCCGCAGTCGAGCAGCCGCGACCAGGGCAGTGGCGACCCGCCCGGGGTGCCGGTGCACACCCGCTCCTGCGGGGTGGTCGCGCCTTCGTCGGCGTAGCACATGAGGTCGGCACCGTCGGTGCAGTGGCCACGCCCCGACCCGGTGTCATGTGGGGCACCGTCCTTCATCGCCCCCATCGCGTGGGCGAGCTCGTGCGCGGCGACGTGTGGTGCCCACGCGCCGCCGCTGGCCGCGACGATCGCCCAGACCGGTCCGTGCGCCGACTCCTGTGCACGCACGTCGGGGCGGCTGTCGTCGCGGTACAGCGGGGCCGCGTAGCCGCCCCACCGGCTGCTGTACCAGTCGAGGAGCACCAGGTAGAGGACGTCCGGGTCCGTCAGGAGGTCGTCGAGCTGGTCGAACACCTCGAGGTGGTCCTCGGTCTGACGCAGCTCGACGGAGAGCAGGGTCGGCCGGCACCCGTTGAAGGTCGCCCACCGGACCCACCGGCCCTCCCTCCCCTCGCTGTGCACCGCCGCCGACGCGGAGAAGATCCGATCGACCCCGTCGACCACGTCGTCGACCTGCCGGGAGATCTCGCCCGTGCGATCGCGTCCGCCGGCCGGCCACGCGTAGACGAGCTGCACCCGACGGCCGGCAGCGCCGCACCACGCCGCCGGCGTCGCGTCCGCCGCCGACGGCACCGCGACGCCCAGCACCACGGTGAGGACCAGCACCAGCCTGAGCACGACACCCCCCGTCGACCCGCACGTCGAGCATACGGCCGTGGCCCGCCGATCCCGCGTGGGGCGCGGCGCCGGCCACCTCCGGCGAGTCGGCGGTGCCGCCGCGCGCAGCTCGTAGGAGTGTGCTGAGCAACTGTGGTGCCGACCTGGGCGAGCCGAGGTCGTCGGTGGCGAGGCGCGTGAGGAGCCGATACCGGGGTCGTATCGGCGACGAGCGCAACGCGGCCAGCGGCGGCATCGGGTGGCCAGGCGGTGCCGCGGGTTGTTCAGCGCACTCCTAGGCTGGCGTCCACGATGACCGCGCTCCGCCTCGGCCCCGAGGACCTCGACCGCGCCGCCGCGATCCTCGCGGACGGCGGGCTCGTGGCGTTCCCGACGGAGACGGTCTACGGGCTCGGCGCCGACGCGCTCGACGCCGAGGCGGTGAGCCGCATCTTCGTCGCCAAGGGACGTCCCGCCGACAACCCGCTCATCGTCCACCTCGCCGACGCCGACGAGCTCGAGCGGGTCGTCGCCGAGGTCACGCCGCTGGCGCGCGAGCTCGCCGCCCGGTTCTGGCCCGGGCCCCTGACGCTCGTCCTCGACGCGCGGGACGACGTGCCGGCCGAGACGACCGGAGGGCTCGGCACGGTGGCCATCCGGGTGCCAGACCACCCCGTCGCGCTGGGGCTGATCCGCCGGGCCGGCGTCCCGGTCGCGGCTCCGTCGGCGAACCGCTCGGGTCGGCCGTCCCCCACCACCGCGGCGCACGTGCTGCACGACCTCGGGGACGTGGTCGACGCGGTGGTGGATGGCGGCGCCTGCCAGCACGGGGTCGAGTCGACCGTGGTCGACGCGCGCGGGGCGGTCCCGGTCGTCCTGCGCGAGGGGAGCATCACCCGCGAGGCGCTCGGGCTGGGCGAGGCGACCGCGACGCCCGACGAGCTCGCCGCGTCGCCGGGGACCCGGTACCGCCACTACGCCCCGAGGTGCCGGGTGCTCGTCGCCGATCCCGGCACGGCCGCCGACCTCGCGGGCGAGCTCGCCGGCGACGGCGTCCGGGTGGGGCTCGTCGCGACGGCCGCCGCGCCCGCCGGGGTCGTCGAGGTGGCGCGGTTCACGGATGCGGCGGCGCTCGCGCGTCTGCTCTACGGGGCGCTGCGGTCCGCGGAGGACGCCGGCGTCGACGTGGTCGTCGTCGAGGCGGTACCGGCGACCGGCGTCGGTCGGGCCGTCATGGACCGGCTGCGACGCGCGGCCGCCAGCTGAGCGGAGCTCGCGGCATCGGAGCCTGCACCGGTCCACCGGCGTCGCTCAGGCACGGACGTGGTGCAGCCCCGTGAACCGTGAGCGGAAGGCCGTCGCCCGGGGTGCGACCGTGCGGGGGTCGTCGGCGGCGAGCGCGTCGACGAGGAGGTCGGCGAGCTCGTCCACGTGCGCCGGGCCGACCCCCACGCGGACCAGCTCCGGGGTCCCGAGCCGGAGCCCCGCGACGTCGCCGGCGACGCCCGGCACGGGGAGCCCGATCCCGGAGGTCAGGAGGTTCGCCTCGCGCAGACGGCGAGCGAGCGTCTGGCCGCCCCCGTAGGCGCGGGCGTCCAGGGCGAACGCGTGCGACCGGGTGGTGACCCCGCCGGCGCGGTGGACCGGGGCGCCGCCCTCGACCAGCGCCGCCGCGAGGGCGCGGGCGGTCGCGACCATCGCCGCGGCGTAGGCGCGCCCGTGGGTGAGCCAGTCGAGCATCGTGACCGCGAGCGCCGCGGTGTTCGCCACGTCGAAGTTCGCGGTGAGCCCGGGGTAGGCGATGGCGTCGATGCGCTCGGCGAGGGCGTCGTCGTCGGTCAGCACCAGCCCGGCCGGCGGGCCTCCGAGGCTCTTGTAGGTGCTCATCGTGACGAGGTCCGCACCCTCGGCCAGCGGGTCGGGCCAGGCGCCGCCGGCGATGACCCCACCCAGGTGCGCCGCGTCGAAGAGGACCCGCGCCCCGACGGCGTCGGCGACCTCGCGGATGGCGGCGACGGGGTGGTGGTGGAGGTTGAGGCTGCCGCCGATGGTGATGAGGCGCGGCCGGACGCGGCCGGCGAGGTCGGCGAGCGCGGGCACGTCGACGGTGTAGTGCTCGGCGTCGACCGGGGCCTCGTGGACCTCGAGCCCGTAGAGGCCGGCCGCGCCGGGTCCCTGGTGGGTCACGTGGCCGGCGATCGACGCCGGCGGGACGATGATGGCGTCACCCGGCCGGCAGGTGGCCATGAACGCGTAGAGGTTCGCCAGCGCGCCGGACCCGACCCGGACCTCGACGTGGCGAGCCCCGAACACCTGCCGGACGAGGTGGGCGGCGACGACCTCGATCTCCTCGATCGCCTCGAGGCCCATCTCGTACTTCTCGCCCGGGTGCCCGAGGGAGGGACGGGACCCGAGCCCGGCCGCCAGCATCGCCTCGGCCCGCGGGTTCATCACGTTGGTCGCCGGGTTGAGGTTCACCGCCTCGCGCGTGTGGATGTCCCGGTTGCGGGTGACCGCGTCGTCGAGCCGTGTCGCGACGGCGTCGGCGTCGAGACCGGTGAGCGCGTCGAGGATCTCGGCCTCGCGGCGGCGTGCGGTCTCCGACACCCAGGGCCGCGCCGGCACCGTGTCCTCCACCGCGTCCGCCTTCCGTGTCGCCGGAGCGGCGGATGCTAGTGGTCGTCCACAGGCCGCCGCGCCGCCGCGACCCGTCCTGTCACAGGCCGGCGGGATGCTCGTCCCCGCCGATACCGAGAGGACCCCACGTGCTGGATGACCGCGCCATCGCCGCCTTCGCCGCCCACCTCGTCCCCGAGGCGTTCACCCGCCGCCACACCGCCCACCGTGTCGACGTCGCCGAGGAGCGACTGGTGGGCGCGAGCGGGTTCGCGCGGTGGCTCGAGGAGCGCACCCTCGCGGCGGTCGAGACGCGCTACGCCGACGGTCTGGCTCCCCTCGGTCTCGCCGTCGTCGAGTCGCTCGACGGCGTCCGCTGGCGTTGGGACCTCGGCGACTGCGAGGACCCGAGCTGGTTCGTCGAGCGGGTCCGGGCCGAGGCGCAGGACCTCCCCGAGCCGTGGCTGTTCAGCGTGGTCCTGCCGCGGCCCGAACCGGTCTGGGAGGCCCCGGATCCGCGCACGGGCGAGCTCCTCGAGCTCGACGTCCCGCAGTTCCCCCCGATCCGTGCTGGACCGCGACGTGGTACGCGGAGGCGCGCGGACGTGGGGCGGTCGGCACGCTCGCCGGCGAGCTCGACCTGGTCGAGGACGCGGTCGTCGCGACGCGACCGGTGCCGGTCGACCGCGGCTGGCCGAAGCTCTTCCACCGGCTCCTGTACCGCCACCCCGACCGCAAGCGGTACCCGCTGCGCTGAGGAGCCCGGCGTCGGCGGCCGGGCGGCTCCGGTCGCGCCTACGCTCGCGGGTCCACCGACCGAGGACGACACGATGTCCCCCGCCGACACCCCGACGCTCGACCTCGACCTCGTCCGCGCCCAGTTCCCGGCGTTCTCGGACCCGGACCTCGACGGCTGGGCGTTCTTCGAGAACGCCGGCGGCTCCTTCCCGTGCCGGCAGGTGGTGGACCGGCTGTGCGGCTACTACACGCACACGAAGGTCCAACCGGGCCACCCCTACCCGCTGTCGCGGCAGGCGGCGGAGGCGATGGCGGCGGGACCCGCGCGGCTCTCCGCGTGGCTGGGGGTCGACCCCGACGAGGTGCACGTCGGGCCGTCGACGACCCAGAACACCTACGTGCTCGCCCAGGCGATCCGCCCGACGTTGGCTGACGACGCGGCGGTCGTCATCACGCAGCAGGACCACGAGGCCAACCGCGGCGCGTGGGCCCGGCTCGCCGACGCCGGCGTCGAGGTCCGGGAGTGGGCCGTCGACCCGGCGACCGGGATGCTCGACCCGCACGGGCTCGACGCCGTCCTCGACGAACGGGTGGCGGTGGTCGCCTTCCCGCACGTGAGCAACCTCGTCGGCCACCCCAACCCGGTGCGCGACCTGTGCGATCGCGCTCACGCCGCCGGCGCGCTCGCGGTGGTGGACGGGGTGGCCGCCGCCCCCCACGGGCTGCCCGACGTGGCCGCGCTCGGGGCCGACGTCTACCTGTTCTCGACGTACAAGACCTACGGCCCGCACCAGGGGGTGATGGTGCTGCGCGGCGACCTCGCCACCCGGCTCCCCAACCAGGGCCACGTCTTCAACGCCGACCAGCCCGGCAAGCGCCTCGTCCCGGCGGGCCCCGACCACGCGCAGGTGGCCGCGCTCGCGGGGGTGGCGGACTACCTCGACCTCGTCGACGGCCACCACTTCCCGGACGCCCCCGCCGACCCGGCGGCGCGCATCGCGCGGGTCGCGCGCCTGTTCCGCTCGCACGAGACCGTGCTGCTGGGGCCGCTGCTCGACCTCCTCGGCTCCCGCGACGACGTCCGCGTCATCGGGCCGACCGTCCCGGCCGACCGGGTTCCGACCGTGTCGGTCGTCACCAGGCGTCCCGCCGCGGAGGTGGCGGCGCGGCTCGCCGAGCACCGCGTCATGGCCGCGGGGTCGCACTTCTACGCGCCCCGACTGGTCGAGTCGCTCGGGGTCGACCCGGCGCACGGGGTGCTGCGGATGAGCTTCGTGCACACGACCTCGCCGGCGGAGGTCGACCAGCTGGTGCACGCGCTCGAGGCGTCGCTCTGACCGCACCGGACCGTGACCGGCCCGGCCGACCCCGCTCAGCTCATCCGCTCCAGGTGCAGGACACCGGCGACGCTCCGGCCGGTCCGGACGCGGTGGGCGTCGAGGGTGTCGTGGCTCGTGTCGAGCTCGCCGACGACGCGGTAGCGACCCTGGAAGACGAAGTCGGCGGTGGGCTCCTCGCGGACGAACACCGGCACGATCGCGCCGCTCGTCACGAGGCTCCGGGCGGCACGGACCTCACGGGGGCGGTCACCGACGCCGACGGTCGTCGGCGCGTCGGGGCTCGCCTGGCGGTTCGTGCGGATCGCGACCGCGGTGCGGTCCACGATCGGGAACGCCTGCGTCTCCTGCCCGCCGACGACGGCCGTGATCTCGGCCGCGCTGTACGCCCGACCGGTCTCGAAGGGCTCACCCGCGCTCGCTGCCACCGCCACCACCTCGCCTGTCGTCCGGCCGATGCCGGCCACCTGGGAGGGGGCACGGTAGGCGGTCGGTCAGGTACCGGCCCGCGGGACCGCGCGCACGTGGCCGTGGCCGGGCCGTGCGTGGGCGGGATGGCCCGGCAGGTGCCGCTGGCCGACCCGGTCGAGCACCCCCACGAACGCCTCGAGCGCCACCCGGTCCTCGATCGACTCGATCACCAGGGCGGGCCCGTCGGCGCGGGTGATCGTGACGCCGCGCCCGTCCCCGGTCACGGTCACGTCGAGCACGTCGCCGCCCGCGACCACGACCGTCTGCGATCGGCGCAGCCGGGGCACGTGGAGCACGACGTGGGCCGAGGTCGCCACCAGCACGCAGGGTCGTCGGCCGGTCCGCTCGCCGGCGGTCACGGTGGTCATCCCGTCCAGCGCGGCCAGCAGGGTCTCGTCCTCCACGGCGGCCGCCGCACGTCGCAGCCATCGATCGAAGCGTCCCACAGCGGTCCCCTCCCGGCCGGGTGACGAGGGATCAGATCGGCCGGGAGCGGGACGGTACCGCCCCCCGGGTCAGGAACGGACCATCTGCGCGTAGCGGTCGGACCGGCCGCGACCGCACACCCCCTGCAGCGCGTCAGCGGCTTCCCTACGGTCGTGGGTCGACCCACACACCACCGACGAGAAGAGCACCCGTGCTGCAGGTCACCGAGTCCGCCGTCACCGCCCTCGAGGAAGCCCGTACCGGCCAGGGCGTCCCCGCCGACCACGGGGTCCGCATCGGCACGCAGGCCGATCCGTCCGGTCAGCCGGCCATCGCGCTCGGGTTCGTCCCCGCCCCGATGGAGGGCGACCAGGCGATCGAGCAGTCCGGCACCACGGTCTACCTCGCCCCCGAGCTCGTCGAGCCGCTGGCGGCCATGGTCGTCGACGTCGAGGACACCCCGGACGGCGCGCAGCTCGCCATCCGGCCCCAGGAGGACGCGCCGGGCGGCACCACCACCGCCTGATCCGGCGACGCGCCACCACGCGACGACCACGCCCCCGCCGGAGATCGGCGGGGGCGCGGTCGTGCGAGGGAGATCCCGGCCACCGTTCGGGCGGGATCGCGGCGGCTACAGCCGGAGGTGGTCGGCGTCGTCGATCCGGTGGAGGACCACCTCGGCGGCGGCGAACTCGCGCCGGCGCAGGAGCGTGGCGGCGACGACCGCCGTCACGGCGACGACGAGGAGGAGGAGGATGGTGGTCGGGTCCATGCGCAGAGCGTGCCCGGAAGACTGCGCTTCGTTACGGCCTCACCCTGTCCGTTCTACCCCGGTGGTCCGCCGGTGGCCGAGTGGCCACCCCGACCGCGAGGGCCGGGAGGGTCAGGTCAGGTCCGGGCCTGCAGCGCGTAGACGAGCGAGCCGCCGCTGATCGCGAACCCGACGAGCCACCCGCGAGGAACAGCCCCCCTCATGGCGCACCCACCCGGGCCGCGGCGACCGGCGCCGGCGCGCCCCGCTCGGCCCGGTCGCGGATGCCGCGCAGCATCCGGTGCTCCATGACGAAGTTGAACGGCTCCACCAGGTGCCACACCCACGACTGGCCGGGGCTGTAGGTCTCGCGTTGCCGCACGATCAGCCGCGTCCTCCGACCGACGTCGAGCGGCTCGAGGACCCACTGCCAGGTGGAGGCGACGTAGCCCCGGTCGGGGACCTCCTCGACGACCTCGGGCACGGTCGGGGCGGCCGGGGTCCCGGCACCGATCAGGACCAGGTGGTGGGGCGGGTCGACGTCGACGACCGCCCAGCACGGACCGCTGTCGCCCTTGCTCGACCTGATCAGGTCCCCCACGGCGAGGTCCTGGTGCTCGGGGAGGATCTCGTCGACGGAGTGGATGTCGCACCCGACGAGGTTCTCCAGCGCGTCGTAGCTGTAGAACCCGCCGCGACCCTGCCCGAACTGGACCAGCCACGGCCACACCTGCTCCGGCGGGGCGTCGATGGTGATCGCGCGGGTGTACCCCAGCTTCGGGGCGGCGACGAGCTCGTCGCCGGGCAGCGGCCGGGTCAGCTCCTCCTCGGCGGCGCCGTGGCGGTTGTACGACCTTCGCAGGACCGGCGCGGCGAGCACGGTCCCTGCCACTCGCCCTCCACCGACCAGCAGGTCGTAGACGGCCCGCCGAAGCGAGGCGGTCGGGGATCGGGGGGTACCCATCTGGTCTGTCCTGACGTCCGCGGGTGCTCCGGGGCGCAGGCCTCCGGGACGCCCCGGACCTCCACCCTGTGCCGACCGCGGACGCGGGCCAAGGGACCAACGGGGAACCCCGCGGGACCGTTCGACCCCACCTGGGCGGAACCGGCGAGGTGGACGCTTCGGTGGTGTGGGGCGCCGCGAGCGGGTCAGCTCCGCCGGTGGACCAGCACAGCGAGTCCGAGCACCAGCGCCCCGCCGGCGGCGACCCCAGCCCCGCCACCCGTGGTCGGGAGCGGGGCGCCGGCGGCGACGTCGGTCGGTGGGTCGAGGACCGCGCCCGCGGGCGCACCGGCGCCCTCGGCGTCGGCCGGCGCGGGGAGGTCGGCCCACACGGCGGTCTCGAGGTAGTCGTTCTCCATCGGGTCGCCGGAGCCGGGCGCGAGTGCGTCCCCGACGGCGCGGAGCTCGTCGCGGGGCGCATCGGGGACCACCCACGGGGCGAGCACCTCGAACTCGGGCTTGCCGCCGCCGTAGAGGCGGTACGCCTCGGGGTCGATCCCCTCCTCGAACTCGAGGTTGCCGACGTAGTGGCTCGCCTCGCCGGTCCGGTCCCGTCGCGTGATGGCCGACTGCCCGTCGAAGACGAGGTCGAGGAGGTTGCCGACCATGTGGGCCGTGATGTTGGTCTCGAACCCGACGCTGGGATCGGCGACGGTGCGCCACGTCGAGGCCATCCACTCCAGCGGCTGCCAGCCGCCGGGCTGGGTCATGACCCAGCGGGCGGGGTTGGCCTCGGCCTGGACCACGGTGTCGACGCCGAGGGCGTCCATGCACGGCATGAACGAGCTGCGGGTGTCGGCGCACGGGTCGAGGTCGGCGGGGCGTGCCCCGAAGGGGTAGCCCCAGGTGAAGGCCGGGAGCGAGGTCGCGAAGCCGAGGTGGAAGCCCTCGACCACGACCCCGGCCGCGTTGGCGCGGCCCTCGGGCCCGCTCGCGGGACCCTCGTCGAGGGCGATCAGGTCCTTCTCGATGGGCGTCAGCGGCACCTTGTCGTTGCGGAACAGCAGGTTCCGCTCCCCCGCCGGCGCGTCGGGGTCGACGTCCTCCGGCCCCCAGATGGCCGTCTGGTTCGTGACCGTCGGCGACGTCGCGACGTAGACCTCGGTCACCTCCTCGAGGTCCGGGTCGGCGAACAGGGCCAGGTCCAGCGGGTCGGTCGAGGCCTCGTAGCGCGCCATGTTGTTCGAGGCCACGGCGTAGACGCCGTAGTCGCGGGCGATGTCGGCGAACGTCTGGCTGTAGGCCCGCACCATCGTGTCGGTCGCCCCGACGAACACCTGCTTGCGCGGGTCGATGGGCCCGAACCGGCGCTGGTACTCCGCGATCTGCGGGGCGTACGCGCCGTTCAGCTGACCCAGTGCCGCGGCGATCCCGGCCGGGGCCCCGTCGCCGGCGGGGGCACGCAGCGGCGTGGCGGCCTGCTCGCGGACGGTCGCCCCGCGGGACCCGACCGCGAGCGTCATCAGACCGATGTCCTCGTTGAAGACCACCAGCGTCGGCAGGTCGTCGTCGAGCACGGGGACGACGTGCTCCTCCATCAGGCAGCGCATCTTGGTGCGGAAGTCGTCGTACGTCGCCACGTGTCGCACGTCCTGCTTGAACTGCAGGGCCACGACCCGCATCGCCGCGTCGGGGCGGGGCGAGCCGATCGCCGGCGCCCAGCGGTCGGGGCGCAGCGCCTCGCACTCCTCGGCGGTCGGACGGTCCGCGGCGGCGAGCCGCTCCGCCCGGTCGGTGCGGCTGCCGCCGGGGCAGGCCGGGGTGTCGCCCGGCACGCCGGCGGGGACGACGGAGCCGCGCACCGGACGGCCGACGACCTGCAGCGCGCAGGCGGGGAAGTTCGTGATGACCCCGTCGACCCCGGCCGCCGCCGCGGCCTCGACGTCCGCGGGGTCGTCCGGCGTCCAGGTGACGACCTCCGCGCCGGCGGCGTGGGCGGCCGCGACGCCAGCGGCGAGGTCGGGCGCGTCGTGGTTCGGGGCCGAGACGTCGTGCCCCCGGGCGGCCACGTAGGCGGCGTTCGCCGCCGCGGTGACGCCGGTCTCGGTGGTGGTCAGCAGCTGGGTGGCGAGCTCGGGCGCGAGGCGCTTGACGGCCTCGAGCGCGGCCGGCCAGAAGGACTGCACCACGGTCCGGTCCGCGATGCCGGCCGCCTGGATCGCCGGCACGAGCGCCTCGGCCACGGCGACCCCCGCCGCGTCGAAGTTGGCCTCGCCCGGGATGTCCTTGATCTCGATCGACAGGCGCACCTCCGGCGTCCGGGCCACGAGGTCGAGGAGCTCCTCGGCCGTCGGCACCACGACGCCACGCCCCCGCAACGGGTGCGGCAGGTCGGCGTTCGGGGCGGTGGTCGGCTGCCCGGGCGAGAACCAGTACGCCGCGTCGCAGGCGCGGACCTCCGCCAGCGTCATCGACGGCACCGTCCCCGAGCAGTCCGTCGTGCGGTCCACGGTGTCGTCGTGGATGACGACGAGGTGGCCGTCGGCGGTGAGTTGGGTGTCCGCCTCGAGCTCGTCGACGCCGAGCCGGACGCCGTTGGCGAACGCGACGAGGGTGTTCTCGGGCGCGTAGGCCGCGCCGCCGCGGTGGGCGGAGACGAACGGGGCGGGCTCATCGGCTCGCGATGGGCGCGCCGTGGCGATCGGCAGGGAGAGGGCGAGGCCGGCGACCACCAGGACGGCGGTGGCGCGGGCGGAGGAGGACGTGGGCACGGAGGGACCCCCGGTCGGTGACACCGATCGGGGGTCTTCGACGCCACCGGAGCGACGTCCTCCCGACGGGGCGCGGCCTACAGCTCGCTGGTCGCGAACGTGTCGCAGTCGTCGAGGTCGCCGCTGTCGAGGCCGCGGGTGAACCACCGGACCCGCTGCTCGCTCGACCCGTGCGTCCAGGTCTCGGGGGTCACGTTGCCCTGCGAGCGCGACTGGATGTAGTCGTCGCCGACGGTCTCGGCCGCGTCGATCGCCTCGGCGATGTCCGCTTCGCTGATCTGGGTGATGATCGGCTCGCCGCCATCGGCCGCCGTTCGTGTGGCGTGGCTGGCCCAGACACCGGCGAGGCAGTCGGCCTGGAGCTCGAGGCGGACCCCGTCGGAGTCCTCGCCCTGACGGCTGCGGACGCGGTCGTTCTGGCCGGTCAGGTTCTGGACGTGGTGGCCCATCTCGTGCGCCACGACGTAGGCCTCGGCGAAGTCGCCCCCCTCCGCGCCGAGCTGCGTCTCGAGGACGTCGAAGAACCCGAGGTCCATGTAGACGCCCTCGTCGGGTGGACAGTAGAACGGCCCCATGGCCGAGGACGCCGACCCGCAGCCGGTCGAGATGCCGCCGGTGAACACCGTGAACGACGCCGCCCGGTAGGTGGCGCCACGCCGCGTGAACTCCGCGTCCCAGAAGTCCTGCACGGAGTTCTCGAACGCCACGAACCGGCACTCGGCCTGGGTCTCCACGTCGGCACCGGTCTCGCACGCCGCGAGGCCGCCGTCCGCCGGTGGCGCACCCTGCGAGCCGGTGTCGGACCCCTGCAGCAGCACCGAGGGGTCGACGCCCGCCACGAGCGCGATGATCACGACGATCAGCCCGCCCACGCCGCCGACCGCGAGCTTGCCGCCCCCTCCGCCGGCGCCGCGCCGGTCGCGGACCCGCGAGGTGTCGAGCCGACCACGGCGGTTGTAGCGGACCACGGTGGCTCCGTTCGGAGGGAGGGCTCAGCCTACGACCTCGCGGACGTGTACGGACCCTCCGGGTGCACGGTCGGACGGCCCTGGGCCGCGAGTACGCTCGGCAGCCATGCGCGCGACGACCGAGCCCGACGTCCGCGACGACGGCCCGGTGCCGACGTTCGCGCCCCTGACCGTGCCCGCCTACCGGCGGATGTGGTCAGCGATGGTCGTCAGCAACGTCGGCACGTTCCTGCAGCTGACGGCCGGGCCGTGGCTCATGAACGAGCTCACCGGCTCGCCGCTACTCGTCTCGCTCGTCCTCACCGCGATCACCCTGCCGCGGCTGCTCCTGACCGTGCCCGCCGGGGTCCTCGCCGACGCCGTCGACCGACGCACCCTGCTCATCGCGGGGCAGCTCGTCAGCTCCGCGTCGGTCGGGGTCATGTGCGTCCTCACCGTGGCGGACCTCATCACCCCGACGAGCCTGCTGGCGCTGTCGTTCGCGCTCGGCATCGGGTCGGCGATCAGCCTGCCGTCGGCGCAGACGCTCATCCCCGACATGGTCCCGACACCGCTGCGTGCCCAGGCCATCACGCTCAACTCGGCGGCCTTCAACGTCGCCCGCGCGCTCGGCCCGTCGATCGGCGGTGCGCTCGTCGCGGCCGGCCTCACCGGCGCGGCGTTCGGCGCGAACGCGGTCAGCTTCCTCGGGGTCGTCGCGGTCCTCCTCACCTTCCCGCGCCAGGCGGTCGAGGACCCGACGCGGCAGCGGATGTGGCGCTCGGCCGCGCTCGGGGTGCGCTACGTCCGCTTCACGCAGCCGATCCGCGTGCTGCTGGTCGTGACCGCCCTGTTCGCGCTGACCACCGCCAGCGTCCAGGCGCTCCTGCCCAACGTCGTCTCCGACGACCTCGGCCTCGGCGCCACCGGGTTCGGCCTGCTCTACGGGATGTTCGGCGGTGGTGCGCTCGCCGGCGCGCTCACCCGCGAGCGCGCCCGCGCCCGCCTCGGTGCGCACATGCTCCCGGGGTCGGTGCTCGCGTTCGGGATCGGCGGCGTCGTGTTCGGCCTGGCGCGGACGCCGATGCTGTCGGGCCTGGCCCTCGCCGTCGCCGGGACGGCGTGGGTGTGGACGCTCACCACCCTGAACGCGTCGGTGCAGACCCTGGCGCCGCGCTGGGTCCGCGGGCGCATCATCTCGCTGTACCTGCTCGGCATCGGGCTCCAGCCGATCGGCTCGTTCGCCGCCGGGCTCCTGGCCGAGTCGGTCGGGTCCGGTGTGGCCGTCGCGGTCCTGAGCTCGCTCACGATCCTGCTCGGCGTCGCGGCGTTCCGTCGCGACCTCCCCATCCTCGGCGACCTCCACGAGCCACTCCCGCCCGAGGGCTGGGTCGTGCCGACCCACGCCGCCGAGGTCGCGGGCACCCCGATCGTCGTCACGACCACCTGGGAGGTCGCGCCCGACGAGGTCCGCGAGTTCCTCAGCGTGATGGACGAGCTGCGGCGTCAGCGCTTCCGCACCGGGGCCCACCGGTGGCAGCTGTTCCGCGACGCCAACCGGCCCTACCGCATCACCGAGTTCTTCGAGGTGCACGACTGGGATGAGCACCTCGCCCAGCACCAGCGCATGGACGCCGAGTCCGCCGAGGTCCTGTCGCGGGCGCGCGCGTTCGACCGGTCCGGCGACGGGCCGCTCACCCGGCACCTCGCCGGCCTGAGCCTCGACTCCGACGCCGCACCGTTCGAGGAGCAGCTCCTCACCGTCCACGCCCAGGCGCACCTCACCGACGGCAGCGTGCCCCTCGACGACAGCTGAGACGCGGCGGAGGGGCCCGTCGCGTCCTGGTGCCGTGGTGCACGTGTGGGTGCGTGCCGGTGCCCGCGCCGCGGCCCGCCGGCGTCCTAGGGTCCGTCGCGCGACACCCGACGGTGCCGCGTCAGGTCGCGAGAGGGGCCGCGGTGGCGACTGCAGACGGTGGTCCACGGACGCGCAGGCGCGGGGTGGGGACGGTCGCGGCGACCGCCGCGCTCACGGCGGCCCTGCTCGGCGGCGGGGCGTCCCGCACGTCGGCCACGACCCCGCTGGCGGTCGAGCGGGTCGCCGGCGCCGACCGCATCGCGACCGCCATCGCCATCGCCCGGACCGCCCACCCGACCGACGCCGACACCGCCGTCCTCGCCCGCGCGGATGCGTTCGCCGACGCCCTCGCCGGCGGGCCGGTCGCCGCCGCGCTCGACGGGCCGCTGCTCCTCACCGGACACGACCGGCTCGACCCGCGTGTCGCCGGCGAGCTCGACCGGCTCGGCGTCCACCGGGTCGTGCTCCTCGGCGGGGCCGCGGCGCTGTCGGAGGCGGTCGAGGACGAGCTCTCCCGCCGGTACACCGTCGACCGGGTCGCCGGCGCCGACCGCTACGCCACCGCGGCCGCCGCGGCCGCGCTCGTTCCGCCGTCGGACACCGCCGTCGTGGTGACCGGGCGGACGCCGGCGGACGCGCTCGCGTTCGGACCGTTGGCCGCGCGCGGGCCCCACCCGATCCTGCTCGTCGACCGGACCCTGTCGCCGGCGGTCCGCGACGTCCTCGGCGACCGGTCGCCGGCGCGGGTCGTGGTCGCCGGAGGTGCCGGCGCGATCCCCGAGGCCGTGGTCACCGAACTCCGACGCCTGCTCCCGGCCGCGGACGTGACACGCGTCGCCGGCGCCGACCGCTACGAGACCGCGGCCCTCGCCTACGACGCGGCCGTGCGGGACGGGGCCTCTCCGTCGACGACCTGGCTCGCCGACGGGCGCGGGTTCGCCGACGCGCTGGCGGCCGGACCCGCGGTCGCTGCTCGCGGCGAGACGCTCCTCCTCGTCGACGGGGGCGACCTGCGGCGTGCCGGCGCGCCGGCGGACCGGCTCCGGCGTCACGCGGCGCTCCGCGAGCGGGTGCTGCTCGCCGGCGGGGCCGCGGCCGTCACCGACGACGCGTCGTGGCAGGTGCCGAGCGTCGTGAGCGGGCCGCTCCTCCCCCGCGGCGGCCAGCTGCTGTTCCCCGCCTGGCGGCTGGTCGCCTTCTACGGCCACCACTCGGCCGCGGCGATGGGGGTCCTCGGCGAGACCGACCCGGACACCGCCTACGAGCGGCTCGCCCGCCAGGCCGCCCCCTACGCCGAGCACGGCGACCGGCCGGTGCTGCCGACCTTCGAGCTGATCGTCACGGTGGCGACCGCCGGCCCCGGCGCCGACGGCGACTACTCCGCGCCGTCCTCCCCCGACGACGTCCAGCGCTACCTCGACGCCGCCCGCCGGCACGGCGTCTACCTGCTGCTCGACATCCAGCCGGGGCGCAGCGACTTCCTCACCGAGACCCGGCGCTACGACCGCTTCCTCACCGAGCCGGACGTGGGGCTCGCCCTCGACCCGGAGTGGCGGATGGGGCCCGACGAGGTCCCGGGCCGCACGGTCGGGTCGGTCGACGCCCGCGAGGTCGAGGCGGTCGCCGACCACGTCGCCGCGATCGTGCGTGAGCACCACCTCCCGCAGAAGCTGTTCGTCGTCCACCAGTTCCAGGACCGGATGATCCGGGGCGAGGAGCTCTTGACCCGGCGGCCGGAGCTGGCGCTGTTGATCCAGATGGACGGACACGGGTCGCGGAGCCAGAAGCTCGACACCTACGCCCACGTGTCCAGCGACGACGGGAGCTGGTGGAACGGCTTCAAGCTGTTCTACGACGAGGACCGCCAGATGTTCGCCCCGCACGAGCTCCTCGCCACCGTGCGACCGGTCCCCGACCTCGTCAGCTACCAGTAGACGCTCCGCCGGCGGGACCGCGTCAGGCTCAGCCGGCGTCCTTCTGCTTCATCACGATGTCGACCGCCAGCACCGAGGCGAACGCGAGCGTGCGGAGCGGATCGGTGAGGCCCGGCGCGAACTCGATCGCGTAGCTGTCGGCGTCGGTGAACGTCTCGGTGAGGAGCCCACGCCAGGTCTTGGTGACCGAGGCGACCTGCTGGCCGACGGTGTCGAACACGTGGAAGTTCCGCGCCCGCCAGTTCTGGGCGTGCACCTCCCCGAGCGTGGTCCCGTCCGCCCCGGTCAGGCCGAAGCGGGCCTTGCCCAGGCGGAACTGCTTCGTGACGGAGCCGACCCGGCCCTCGGGTGTCGAGACGTCGACGCGCCACGTGAACCACGGCTTGTCGAGCTCGATCACGGTCGCGCCGGTGGCGTCGCGCACGTCGATGCTCATCGGCAGCGCCACGTCGAGGTCGGAGAGGATCCGGGCGACGAGCGCGAGCGCGCCCTGCCGCTCCTGGCTGGCGGTACCGATCGTCTGCCCGGTCTCGTCGACGAGCGTGTACTCGTTGCGGAGCTCCATCAGCTTGCGGCGCTGGTGGACGCCGATGCCGGAGCGTTGCAGGAGCGCGGTGGTCACGTGGTCCCCCGGTGCGTGGTCGTCGCCGGCGTGGTCGGTCGCCGGCGTGGTCGGTCGCCGGCGCGCGGTCGGTCGCCGGCGTGGTCGTCAGCCGCCGAGGAAGCCCTTGATCGTCTTGCCGAGCTGGTCGAAGTCGACGTCACCCTCGCCGTCGCCGTCGACCAGCTCCTCGAGCCGTCCCGCGATCGGCGCCGGCAGCTTGGTCTTGAGGAAGTCCACCGCAGCCACCGCGGCCTGCCGCGCCTGGTCGTCGCTCAGACCGTCGACGCGGTCCTTCAGCACGCTCTTCAGCTGGTCGATCACCGTTCGATCCTCTGTCGTCGGGCCCGCGAGGGTGGTGGGGTCGAGCCTAGGCCGGCGCGGGGTGGCGTGGGACGCCGGCGGGCGCCGACGGGGGCGCGCGCGGAGCCGCGTCGGGTGCGCGCTCCGTAGCACCGAGCTGGGGACAACCGGCCGGTGGCCTGTGCGTTACCTGTGGGTTTCCTGTGACTTGCGCCGCAGGTGTAGACGCGGAGCTCGACCGGCCGTAGCGTTCGTTCTGCCGGTCAGGGCAACTGCGTGAGAACCTGATCGGACGGAGCGGGACCGGTTGCAAGGCCCCGCGACGAGGTGGACGGAGGTCGGTCGGAACGGACCGGACGAGGGGCCGCGAGGCGTCTCGATCGGGACCCGGGAAGGCCGGGTGACCGCGCCAGCTGGAGGTGGGCCCTCGGGTCCGCTCCCGGAGGACGAGGTCGCTACGCCGCTCACCGCGGGCTCACCGCCGCCGCTGCAACCCGGCGACGGGAGTCGTGCTGATCGCCGCAGCGACACGGCACAGCGGACGGGCTCGGAAGCGCCCGAACCGTGCGGAGCCCCGGTCCACCCGCGAGGGTGACCGGGGCTCCGTCGTGTTCCCCGCGGATCCTCGCGGCGCTGCAGGTCAGCCGAGGAGCGGACCCGCGACGCCGAGGACGAGCGCGAGCGCGCCGATCGCGCCGGCGATCGCGCCCACGCCGGCGAGGCTCGCGCGCCGCGACGACACGCCGGCGCGGAACAGCGGCAGCGCCGCGAGCGCGCCGCCGGCGATGCCGCCGAGGTGGCCGCCCACCGAGACGCCGGGCGAGGCGAAGGTGAACACCAGGTTCAGGATCACGAGCGTGCCGATCGAGCTCCTCCACGGGTTCACGCCGCGCCGGCGCATGCCGACCATCGCGGCACCCATGAGCCCGAACACCGCGCCGGAGGCGCCGAGGGTCGGGGCGCTCCACGACAGCAGCAGCGCGCCGGCGGAGCCACCGAAGAGCCCCGCCGCGTAGACCGCCGTGAACCGCGCCGGACCGAGCGCCGGCTCCAGCATCCGGCCGAGCATCCACAGGAGGTAGGCGTTGAAGCCGATGTGGATCGGGCTCGCGTGGAGGAAGCCGCCGGTGATGATCCGCCACCACTCGCCGTCAGCGACCGAGGGGCCGAACAGGATGCCGAACTCGGTGACCGGGAGCACCTGCTGGGCGAGGTAGAGCGCGACGTTGGCGACCACCAGCGCGATGGTCACCGGGAACGCCGCGGTGCGGGCGGCCTGCACCTGCGCCGCCGGCGGGCGGGCGTCCTCCGGACACAGCCAGCCGACCGGTGCGTCGGTGGCGTCCTCGAGGCACAGCGCCCGCCCACACCGGGTGCACCGCAGCGGGGCCGCCCGGTCGGGATGGCGGTAGCAGACGGTGGTGGCGGGGACGGGGTCGGCGCTCACGGGGGTCTCTCGTCGGGGGGTCGGGACAACGCGCACGGCGGCACGCTCGTTCCGGTGTTCGGACCGGCGCGCGCTGCCGATGGCTCGGCGGGGAGTACGGTTCCCGGGATGGGGACCATGACCGTACGGCGCACCACCGCCCTCGTGCTCGTCGCCGCCTCGCTCGTCGCGTGTGGGAGTGGCGAGCCTGCCGCGGCGCCCGACGACACGACGAGTCCCGCGGCGTCACCCAGCGTCCCGGGAGCGCCTGGGTCGAGCCCGACGACCGCGCCCGCGCCGACCACCTCGCCGTCCCCCACCCCCAGCGCTGAGGCGCTCGCCCGGGACGGGCTGGTCACCGCGCTGGGCGAGACCTGCTCGGGCATCGACGGGGCACCGCCGCGGAGCGCGCCGGAGCTCACCTTCGTCCGTGACGGGCGCCTGTACGCCGTGTCGGCGACCGGCGGTGAGGCCCGTTGTCTCCTGGAGGCCAGGTCGGGTGCGGTGGCGTGGGCGCCGGCGGCCGACCGCCTCCTCGACGGGCCGGGGGCGGTGGTCGCCCCGGCCGACGCTCCGTCGCTCACGCTGGTCGGGAGCGGCGGGTCCTACACCCGTCCGACCGGCTCGTCGGTCATCGCGATCGAGGACGATGGGCGCTCGCTCGTCAAGACCGAGCTCGCGACGGGCGAGCGCACCGAGGTGTCGTTCCTCGGCGACCACGACGAGGTCACCTACTACCCGTCCGGGACCCACCTCCTCGCCATCGGGGCCGACGGCGCGGAGACCTACGGGATCTGGCTGGCCACGAACCAGGGTGCCGAGACCCAGCTCCTCGCCGAGGGCCCGGAGGGTGCGACCCTCCACGATCTGCGGGTGAGCGACGACGGGCGCCACATCCTCTTCGTCGCCGACCACGGCTCCGAGCAGCACGTGCACCGCGCCCAGCTCCTCGGCGAGTCCCTCGCAGGAGGGACCGACGAGGCTCAGGCGGAGACGCTCGCCACGTCGGGCGACCCGATCGGGGCGCTGACGATCGACGCGTCCGGGCTCGCCGTCGCCGCGACCCTCGGCGACTGCCGCACCCGCCCCCGACGCCTCGTCGCCGAGACCGCGAGCGGCGACGACCTCGCCAGCGCTGCCCCCGAGGGTGACGCGGTCCCGATCGGGTGGCTGTCCGACGACACGCTCCTCGTCGCGACCGTCCGCGGCGGGTGCGTGGGGACCGAGCCGGCCGACCTGTGGCTGCTGTCCCCGGGCGACGACCCCCAGCTCGTCGTCGACGCGGTCGGCTCGGCCGCCGTGCGCCGGACGGCCGAGGACGCACCGCCGCCCCCGGTCGAGGGGTTCTCGGGCTTCGCCTGATAGCGACCCAGCGCGGGACCGGTCGGTCCCACACCACGGCCACCCCGGCACGGAGCCGAGCGGCGAACGGACGGGCACGGCACCGGGCCACGCACGGTTGCCGCACCGCCTACGGTCGGCGTTCGGGACTCGGGGGACACGAGAGGCACACGCGTGAAGATCGGCATGGTCGGGCTCGGGAAGATGGGCAGCAACATGACCTCGCGCCTGCGACAGCACGGCCACGAGGTGGTGGGCTTCGACCTCTACGAGGAGGACGTCCGCGACGTCGACTCGCTGGAGGAGCTGGTCCGGGCGCTCGACGACGAGGAGCGGCGGATCGTCTGGCTGATGGTGCCGGCCGGCGACCCGACGAACTCCACCGTCGACGAGCTCGCCGAGCTCCTCGACGCCGGTGACCTCGTCGTGGACGGCGGCAACTCCAACTACCAGGACTCGCTGGAGCACGCCGACCTGCTCGACGAGCGCGACGTGGCGTTCGTCGACGCCGGTGTCTCGGGCGGGATCTGGGGGCTCGACAACGGCTACGCGCTGATGGTCGGCGGCGAGGACGCCGACGTCGAGGACCTCGCGCCGGTGCTCGAGGCGCTGGGACCCGACGGCGAGTGGTTCCACGTCGGCGAGGTCGGCGCCGGCCACTTCACCAAGATGGTCCACAACGGCGTCGAGTACGCGCTGATGGAGGCGTACGGCGAGGGCTACGAGCTCCTGTCCGCGTCCGACCTCGACATCGACGTGCCGAGCGCGATGGCGTCGTGGCAGCGCGGCTCGGTCGTGCGCTCGTGGCTCCTCGACCTGCTGGTCGACGCGCTCGAGCAGGACCCGGACCTGTCGACGGTGCGTGGCTACGCCGAGGACTCCGGCGAGGGACGCTGGACCGTCCAGGAGGCGATCGACCTGGCCGTCCCGGCACCGGCGATCGCTGCGTCGGTGTTCGCCCGGTTCGTCAGCCGCCAGGACGACGCGCCGGCGATGAAGGTCGTGGCGATGCTCCGCAACCAGTTCGGCGGGCACGAGATCGTCCCCGGCGACGCCGAGTGAACGCCGCCCGCGACCACGGCGACGCCGAGGGCGGACGGGCCGAGGCGATCGTGCTGTTCGGGGCGACCGGCGACCTCGCCCACAAGAAGCTGTTCCCGGCGCTGTACGAGCTGCACCGCGCCGGGCGGCTCGACGATGCCCCGATCATCGGGGTCGCGCGCTCGGAGTGGTCGGTCGACGACCTCGTCGCCCACGCCCGGAGCGGCATCGACGAGCACGGCCGCACCGGGCTCGACGCCGACGCGTTCGCGGAGTTCGCGGGTCGGTTCGCCTACATCCAGGGCGACTACACCGAGCCGGACACGTTCGCGCGCCTCCACGACGCGCTCGACGCGCGCCGCAACCCGCTGCTGTACCTCGCGATCCCGCCGAGCCTGTTCGACGACGTGGTCCGCCAGCTCGCCGCCGTCGACCTCGACCAGCACGGCCGCGTGCTGATCGAGAAGCCGTTCGGCCGCGACCTGGCCTCGGCGCGCGAGCTGAACGAGCTGGTCCTGCGCCACTTCCCCGAGCGCAGCGTCTTCCGGATCGACCACTTCCTCGGCAAGGAGGAGGTGCTCGACCTCCTGGTGTTCCGCTTCGCCAACGCCCTGTTCGAGCCGGTGTGGAACCGCGATCACGTCGCGAGCGTGCAGATCACGATGGCCGAGGACTTCGGCGTCGAGGGCCGGGGCCGGTTCTACGAGGAGGTCGGGGCGCTGCGGGACGTGGTCCAGAACCACCTGCTCCAGCTCGTGGCGCTCGTCGCGATGGAGCCGCCGGTCGCCAACGACGCCAAGGCGCTGCGCGACGAGAAGACCAAGGTGCTCCGGGCGATGCGGCCGCTCGACCCCGGCGAGGTCGTGCGCGGCCAGTTCGCGGGCTACACCGACGAGGCCGGCGTGGCGGCGGACTCCGACGTCGAGACGTTCCTGGCGCTGCGGGCCTGGATCGACTCGTGGCGCTGGCAGGGCGTGCCGTTCTACATCCGCACCGGGAAGTCGCTGGCGACGACCGCCACCGAGATCCTGGTCGAGTTCCAGCCACCGCCCAGCCGGCTGTTCGCCGACGCCGACGAGCCGCCGCACCCGAACCACCTGCTGTTCCGGCTGAAGCCGGGCGAGCAGGTGACCATCGGCGTGCAGATCAAGCGTCCGGGCGAGGCGCTCGTGAGCCGCGAGGTCGACCTCACCTACCGCTTCGACGAGCGGGTCGAAGGTCCGCGCGAGGAGGCGTACGAGCGTCTCATCGCCGACGCGCTCGAGGGCGACCAGCGGCTGTTCGCGCGCGCGGACTCGGTCGAGGAGGCCTGGCGCGTGATCGAGCCGCTGCTGCACGACGCCCCGTCGGTGATCCGGTACGCGCCGGGCTCCTGGGGACCGGTCGAGGCCGACGCCCTGATCGACGGCGACGGCGGCTGGCACCACCCGGTCGGGTGACCGCCAACCACCCGTCCGGGCCAGACGCGGGCCGGATGGGTCCCGCGCGTCGCCTGCGCGGCGCGACACGCCCTCGGCGCGCCGTCGATCCCCCGGCGTGCGCTCAGGCGAAGTCCTCCTGAGGTCGTCAGCGCCCACCCCCCGGGCGCGGACCCACCAGCCTCACCGACCCAGGGAGAGAACCGCGTGAACCTGAAGCTGACCGCCGCCACCACGGTGGCCCTCGTCCTCACCGCCGCCGGGAGTGCCTCCGCGCAGACCGGCGATGCGCTCGTGACCGTCGTCCACGGCGTGCCGGGCCTGACCGTGGACGTCTACGTCGACGGGGCTCGGGTGCTCGACGACTTCACCTACAAGACCATCACCGACCCCGTGTCGCTGCCCGCCGGCGACCACGAGATCGAGGTCTACGCCGGTGACGCCGACCCCGCGACGGCCGAGCCGGCCATCGCCGCCACGGTGACGTTGCCCGCCGGCGCCAACGCCTCGGCGGTGGCCCACCTCGCCGCCGACGGGACCCCGACGCTCACCCCGTTCGTGAACGACGTCTCCACCCTCGGCGCGGGTGAGGCCCGCGTCGCGGTCCGGCACACCGCCGCCGCCCCGGCCGTGACCGTCGTCGCCAACGACGCGGTGACGATCGCCGACGGCGCGACCAACGGCATGGAGGCGGTCGCGACCGTCCCGGCGGACAGCTACTCGGTGGACGTGACCGTCACCGATGGCGGCGCGGCCGTGTTCTCCGACGTGCCGCTGGCGCTGAACGAGGGCACGCTCACGATGGTCTACGCGGTCGGTAGCGCCGACGCCGGCTACGAGCTCCTGACCGACACCGTCAGCGGGCTGCACTCGGCCCCGGCGGGCGTCCCCGCCGGCGACGCCGGGCTCGTCGACGGCTCGCTGCCCGCCTGGGCGCTCGCCCTGATGGCGCTCGGCGCCCTGTCGATCGCCACCCCGGCCCTGGCCACGGCGCGCCGCCGCCGCTGACCGACCGGGTGGGGCGGGGACGGTCCACGGACCGTCCCCGCCCCGTCCGTCCACCCGCCGGGACCTGCCGACCATGCGACTCCTCACCCCACGCCGACGCCGTCTCGCCACGGCCGTCGGCGTGGTGCTGCTCGTCGGGACCCCGCTCGTCTGGCGGCTGTCGCAGCCGCCGGTCGCGGTCGGCGATGTGCCGGGCGCGAGCCAGCGCGGCGAGCCCACGCCGGCACCGCTCGCCTCCCCCACGCCGTCCCGGGAGACGACGCTCGCCCCGGACGCACCTGCATCGCCGGCGATCGTCACGCGCGACGCGACGCTCGGCGCCACCTCCGCCGCAGCCGACGAGGCACCGCCCGGTGTGCTCCGGATCCCGTCGATCGACGTCGAGGTGCCCATCGTCCCGGTCGGCGTCACGGCCGACGGCGAGATGGAGGTGCCCGCCGACGTCCGCACCGCCGGCTGGTACCGCTTCGGCCCGGTCCCCGGCGCCGCCGGGTCCGCCGTCGTGGCCGGCCACGTCGACTCGCGCACCCAGGGGCTCGGGGCGTTCCACCGGCTCCGCGAGCTCGCGGTCGGTGCGACGGTCGAGGTCGTGCTCGACGACGGCACCGTCCGGACCTTCCGCACGGTCGCCCGCCGGACCTACGACAAGACCGAGATCCCGCTGGCGGACGTCTTCGCCCGCGACGGCGCGCCCCAGCTCGCGCTCATCACCTGCGGCGGGGACTTCGACCGGAGCGCCGGCCACTACCGCAGCAACGTCGTCGTCTACGCGGTCCCCGACGGCGGCTGACCGGACCGCCGTGCGCGGCGCCAACGAGCCACGATGACGACCGCGGCCAGGACGTACCAGAGGTCCGCGACCGTGTTCATCACCCGCTGCTGGAGCCCGCCCGCCGCGGTGACGAGCCCCCCGTAGCGCACGGCGAAGCCGACCAGCGCCACCGCCCCGATGACGCTCGACACCGTCGCGAACCTCGGCAGCTCCGGCCGGACCCGCCGGGCGAACAGCAGCGGCGCCACGATCAGCGTGAGGTAGCCGACGCCGGCCGTCAGGGTGTGGGCCGAGTCCGACGCGGTGGTGCCGAAGCCGGGGCAACCGGCGCTGCACGGCGCCAGCGCCACCCCGACCGTCGCGACCCCCGACACCGCCACCGCTAGAGGCCCGGCGAGCCCCACCCCCGGCAGGCCCCGGTGGAGCGCCGGCGCGTAGGCGACGAGCCCGACCCCCGTGGCCACCAGCGCGGTGGCCACGAGCGTCCGCGGCCCGGTCGGGGCGTCCTGTGCGAACAGCTCGCTGATGGCCTGCCGGGTCGCGTCGTAACCCGGTGTCCAGACGCCGGCGACCGCCCACGAGGTGACGTAGGCGACCACCCCGAGCGCGCTCAGCACCGCGACGACGACCGCCCAGGTCGGCACGGTCGCGGCGTCGGTGTCGGTGGCGACGGCGGTCAGCGGGGCGGCGTCACGGGCGCGGCGAAGCGGAGCGGGTCGGCGCCGAGGCTCACCGCGTCGGCCATGCGCTGGAGCGCCTCCGGGCCGACGTAGACGAGCTCCGGCGCCATCGCCTGACGTCGCCGCAGCTCCGCCGGCGCGACGTAGCCGAGCACGATGGCGATGCCGCGTCGGGCCCCGCTGTGCTGGAAGCGTAGGAAGGCGGCGCTCAGGTCGTCGTGCGACAGCCCGTGGCCGTGCGCGTCTCCGAGCACCACGACCCCCTCATCGCCGGTGCGGACGACCCCGTGGGTGACGGTGACGTCGCGGCCCGCGGCCGCGAGGATCGCGCGTACGAGCTCGGTCCCGTCGTCGGTGGCGGCGAGTCCGTCGAGGACCCGCACCGGCAGGTCGAAGCGGGCGGTGAGGTCCTTGTGGACCGTCGCCACGGGGGTGTCGTCCGGTCGCATGGTCGTCGTCCTCCGGCTGGTGGGTCGCTCGACCACGCTCGGCTGCCGCGCGCGGCTCGGGGTGAGCTCGGGCGCGCCGTCGGGGATGGTGATGGTGGGCAGCGGATCGGGCCGCCGCACCCGCGCCAGCTCACGGCCCGCCGCGTCGGTCACGACCACGGCCGCGAGGTCCGGGTCGGCAGCGAGGGTGTCGTGCCCGATCGCCTCCGCGAGACGTCGGACCGCCGGCGCCTCCGGGTCGGTGACCGCCACGTCGAGCACGATGGTGCCGTCGGTCCCGCTCGCGGCCCCCGGGCGGGGCGGCGGCGACCACGAGGACCCACCGGCGGCTCGTGGCGCGAGACGCACCCACCGCCACGTCGCCACGGCGGCGCCGGCCGCCGCGGCGGCCGCGATCACGATCAGCACGGTGTCCACCCCTCCAGCCTGTCGCATCGGCGCGCACTTGACCAGCCGGCTCGACCCGACGCGGGAGGGCCGTTGGCCCCTACGCTCGCCGCTCCCTGCCTGGAGGCGCTCGCGTGGACGTCCGGACCACCGCACCCGACGAGCTCGGCCCGACCGCGGCGTCGGTCGTCGTGGCGGCGGTCCGTGACGCCATCGAGCGCCGGGGGCGCGCCGCGATCGCCCTGTCGGGCGGGAGCACGCCCGAGCCGATGCTCGCGGCACTCGCCGGCGCCGACGTCGACTGGGCGCGGGTGCACGTCTTCCAGGTCGACGAGCGGGTCGCGCCCGAGGGCTCCGACGCGCGGAACCTGACGATGCTCCGACGGACCCTCCTCGACCACGTGGCGGCGACCGTCCACCCCATGCCGGTCGACGCGGCCGACCTGGCGCTGGGTGCCGCCGCCTACGCCGCGGAGCTGACCGAGCACAGCGCCGGCAGCCTCGACCTCGTCCACCTCGGCCTGGGTGTGGACGGTCACACGGCGAGCCTGTTCCCGGGCGACCCCGTCGCCGACACCCACGACCGGGACGTGGCCGTCACCGGCGAGCACGACGGGTTCCGCCGGATGACCCTGACGCTGCCGATGCTCGACCGCGCGTGGTTGCGGCTGTGGCTCGTCGCCGGCGACGCCAAGCGACCCGCACTCACCGAGCTCCTCGACGTCGAGGCGCGGCCCACACCCCGGCCGCCCTCGTCCCGCGCGACCACAGCGTGCTCGTGACCGACCTCGCGGTGACGTGACCGCGGACCGGCTCTCAGCGGTCGTCGGGGTCCTCGGACGGACGGATCCGCAACGGCCGGTGGTCACCGACGCCGCGCAGCGAGGTCTCGGGAACCGTCGTCACGTCGAACTCGCCCTCGAGGCGTTCGCGGAGGTCGTTGGCCGCGAGCAGCGTCCACGGTCGTGCGTGGTCGGTGAGTCGCGCGGCGAGGTTCGGCGTCGCCCCGTAGTAGTCGCCCTGGCGGACCAGCACCGGACCGAACGCCACGCCCGCCTTGCGCGGGGCTTCGGCGAGGTGGTCGCGGTCGTGCACCAGCCCCAGGAGCACGCGGGTCAGCGTCAGCGGGTCGCTCGCGACCAGCATCGCCGCGTCCCCGATGAACTTCGCGAGCAGCACGTCGTCGTGGCGCGTCACCGCCGCGTGCACGAGGTCCTCGAACCTCGACAGGACGTGGTCGAGCCCGGTCGGGTCGATCCGGCCCGACAGCGCCGTGTACCCGGCGACGTCGACGAAGCCGACCGCGAGGTCGATCTCCTGCCCGCCCTCGACGCCACGCGCGAGCGCGTCCGAGTCGAGGAGGTTCAGGACGATGTGGCGGTAGTCCTCGTCGAGGTGCCCGGTGACCAGGGGGAGCAGGTCGTCGGCGGCCCGACCCAGCGCAGCGGCCAGCTGCTCCGGGTCGGCACCACCGGCGAGCGCCGGCTCCACGACCTCGTCGCGGACGGTCCCGAGGTCGCTCACCACGATGCTCGACAGCGCCCGGTAGCGCGTCCCGAGACTCCGGACGACGGTGTCGAGCGGGTAGTAGTCGAGGAGCTTGGCGACGTCGCGGGCGTAGGCCACATCCCGCTCGTCGTAGCCGTCGCGATCGTCCCACTGCATGGCACGGAAGAGCTCCTGGAGGATCCGGAGCGGGAGGCCGGCCGCCTCGGCCACCTGCCCGAGCGAGAGCTCGGGGGAACCGGTCAGCGACGCGCGGACCGCGTCGAACGGTGCGAGGTCGCTCGCCGGCATCCCGTCCCCGCCGCCGGTGGTGGCGTCCCCCGCCTCGCCGTGGACGTCCTCGCTCGCGTCGTCGTTCGGGTCGTCGCTCGGGTCGTCGCTGGTGTCGTCGCGTCGGTCGTCGCTCACCGGGCCGCCTCCGCGTCGGCGCGGGTGGCGGCCCGGCGGGCGTGGGTCGCGATCGCGTCGGCGACCCGACCCGCGAGCGGCACCGGGACGTCGTGAGCCATGTCGTCGAGCACCAGCAGCTCCGCCCCCGGCACCGCCGCGGCGATCGCCTCGCCGCCGCTCACGTCGATCAGCGGGTCGAGCGCGCCGTGGATCACGAGGGTCGGCACCCGGAGGGTCCGGAGCCACGGGGTCCGGTCGCCGTCGGCCAGGATCGCGAGGAACTGCCGCACCGTGCCCGCCGGGTGGATGCCGTGCTCCCACACGTCGAGGAGGTGCTCGCGCATCTCGCGCTCGTCCCAGTGGACCGGCGACGAGGTCGCACGCCGGCTCGCCAGCGCGACGGAGAGGTAGTCGTCGACGTCGTCGGTGGGCAGCGACGTGAGGAGCGACCGCTTGGCCGCCTCGGTGGTCGTCTGACCGACCTCACGCGCGCCGGTCGTCGACATGATGCACGTCATGGTCGCCACCCGGTCGGGGTGACGGTGGGCCGCGTGCTGGACGACCATCCCTCCCATCGACGCCCCGACGAGGTGGGCCCGGTCGATGCCGAGCCGGTCGAGCAGCCCCACGGCGTCGTCGGCGAGGTCGGCGAGCGCGTAGGGCACCCGCACCGCCTCGCCGGCGACGAAGCGGCGCACGTCGCCGGGGCTCACCGGCGCGTCGTGCAGCACGGTGGAGCGGCCCGAGTCGCGGTTGTCGTGGGCGAGCACGTGGAAGCCGCGCTCGACGAGCGCGTCGACGAGCGCCTGTGGCCACCGCAGCCGCGGCGCCCCGAGGCCGTGGATGAGGTGGACCGTCTCGTGCGACGGGTCGCCCCAGGTCTCGTAGTGGAGCGTCACCGCTCCGACGTCGGCCTCCGGCACGTCCGTCCCTCCCTGCCCATCGACCCCGCGCACGCTACCCACCCCGTTGCGTTGACGGTTCAGCCCGGTATCCCGGGCCAGACCGTCAACGCAACCGGATCACGGGGGTCAGCCGCGGACCTGGCGCTCCTCGCCCTCCCAGAACGGCTCGCGCAGCTTGAACTTCTGCAGCTTGCCGGTTGCGGTGCGGGCGAGCTCGTCGCGGAAGTCCACCGAGGTCGGGCACTTGTAGTGGGCCAGCCGGTCGCGGCAGTGGGCGATCAGCTCCTCCTCGCTGACCGACTCGCCGCCGTTGACGACCACGAGCGCCTTCACGGTCTCGCCCCACTTGTCGTCGGGCACACCGATGACCGCGACCTCGGCGACGGCCGGGTGGCTGAAGAGCGCATCCTCGACCTCGATCGACGACACGTTCTCGCCGCCGGTGATGATGACGTCCTTCTTCCGATCGGAGATGTGGACGTAGTGGTCGCCGTCGATGAAGCCGCCGTCCCCGGTGTGGAACCACCCGTCCCGGATCGCCGCGGCGGTCTCCTCGGGCTGCTCCCAGTACCCCTCCATGACGACGTTGCTCCGGGCCAGCACCTCCCCCTCCTCATCGGTCCGCATCCGCACTCCGAGCGCCGGCGCGCCGGCTCGGACGAGCTTCTGGGCCCGCTCCGCCGGCGTGAGGTCGTCCCACTCGGGCCGCCGGCGGTTCATCGTGAGGAGCGGGGAGGTCTCGGTGAGCCCGTAGATCTGGATGAGCTCCCACCCGAGCTCGGACTCGATGCGCTCGATCGTGCGGCTCGGAGGCGGTGCGCCGGCGGTCACGACCCGCACCCGGTCGCGACCGGGGATCTCGCCCTCCCAGTCCTGGGCGGCGTCGAGGACCGCCGCGAGCACGGCCGGTGCCGCGCACATCAGCGTCACCCCGTGCTGCTCGACCCGGCGCAGGATCTCGGCCCCGTCGATCTTGCGCAGGACGATGTGCTTCGCCCCCATCCCCGTGACGGCGAACGGCATGCCCCAGCCGTTGGCGTGGAACATCGGCAGCGTGTGGAGGTAGACGTCGCGGTCGTTGACGCCGGCGTGCCAACCGAACGTGGCCGCGTTGATCCAGATGTTGCGGTGGGTGATCTGCACGCCCTTGGGACGCGCGGTCGTCCCCGACGTGTAGTTGATCGTGGCGGTGGCGTCCTCGTCGGGCTCCCACGGCGTGGGGTCGGTCCCCTCGAGGAAGATCCGCGCATCGTCGCGGCCGAGCACGAGCTTGTGCTCGCAGGTGACGTCCTCGAGCGCGTCCTCGAGCTCCGGGTCGACGAGCAGGACGGTGGCGCCCGAGTGGCCGACGATGTACTCGATCTCCTTGGCGTTCAAGCGGAAGTTGATCGGGACGAGCACCCGCCCCCAGCCGCTCACGCCGAAGAACGACACCAGCAGCCGGGCGGCGTTCTGCGACACGATGGCGACGCGGTCCCCGACGCCGACGCCGAGCGCGTCCAGCCCCGCCGCCTGCGCCCGCGCCAGCTCGCCGAACCGGGCGTAGGTCAGCTCGCCGAGCGGGTCGGCCGGCTGGTCGGGCTCGTCGACGACGCCGACCGTGCGGCCGTAGACCGCCACCGCCCGCTCGATGTGGTCCAGCACGGACATCGGGACCTTCATCGCTGCACGCCTCTCTCCCGGGGTTCCTGTCGGGGCGAACCTAGTGAGAGCGCCCGCCCCCTGCGACCGTCCCGGACCGTCCCGCCGACCCCGGTGCCACCCGGCGCAGCGACGGGCCGTCGGTGTCAGCCGGCGTCCTCGTGCAGCGGGACGGCGACGACCGGGCACGGCGGGTTGTGCAGCAGGCGCTGGGTCACCGAGCCGACGATGGCGCCCCGGATGGCGCCGTAGCCGTGCGTACCCACGACCACCAGGTCGGCCCCCTTCGCGCACTCGCGGAGCGCCGCGGCCGGCGACCCCTGGACCACGATCGGGACGACCTCGACGGGCGTCCCGGAGGCGACCCGCGCGATGGTCTGATCGAGCAGCTCGCGCGTGGCCTTCTCGAGGTCATCGGGTGTGACGCCGGTGTAGACGACGGCCTCCATCGGCAGCGCGTACATCTGCGCCGGGCTCGTGTGCACCGCGACGGCGTCGACCGTCGCCCCGGTGAGCTGGGCCTGGCGGATCGCCCAGTGGAGCGCGTGCTCCGCGTGCGACGACCCGTCGATACCCACGACGATGCGTTCCACGGTGACCTCCTGTGACGTCGTCACCGTACGACGGGGGGGCCGCCGGGGAGAGGGTCCTCCGGCCCGGCGCGTGGGGCCGGTCTCCCCTCACGCCTGCGAGGGGGCGTTCGTAGCCTCGGTGGCGACGACCCCACGGCGGGCGACCGAGCCCGCCGGCACACGAGAGGACGGGCCGTGCTCATCGGTGACCTCGATGTCCCCGTCGGGACGCTCACGGTCGGCGGCGGCGTGCTGGTCCGTCCCCTGACGACGCTCGCGGGCGCGGCGAAGGTGATGACCGAGTCGCTCATCGGGCTGCTGCTCGTCGGGGACTTCGCCGACGACGTCCAGGGCGTCATCTCGGAGCGCGACATCGTCCGGGCCGTGGCCAGCGACGCCGACGTGACCGAGGAGCGGGTCCGCGACTGGATGACCGACGACCTGCTGACGGTGGCGGCGACGACGAGCGTCCGGGACGCGGCGTACGCCCTCCTCCAGGCCGAGGTCCGCCACCTCGTGGTGACCGACGGCGACCGGCCCGCCGGCGTCATCTCCGAGCGCGACGTCCTCGCCGCCGCGATGGCGAGCGACGAGGAGGCGAAGGGCTCCCTCCTCGGCTGAGCGCCCTCGTCACCAGCTGATGGTCCGGTCGTCGGGGAAGATCGACAGCCACAGCCGGCCCGGCGGGACGGTGAGCGTGCTGCCGTCGGGGCGGGTGAGCGCGAACAGCTCGTCGGGGGCGTCGCGCGTCCACACCCCCTGCTCGACGCGGCCGTCGTGGAAGACGAGCGCCCGGCCGCTGCCGACCGTGTCCATCGCGGGGACCGCGCTCCCCCGGCCGGGCGGGGAGGCCGTGTAGCGGTCGGCGAGGAGCACGACGAGGGTCTCGGCGGTGACGCGGGAGAACGAGCCGTCCTCGGCGACGAGCACGTGCGGGTCCCCGTCCTGCTCGCGCTCGTAGACCCCGTCCTCGAGCTGCCACCGGACCGTGGTCGTGTCGGTCCACCGCAGGAGGAGGTCGCCGGCGACCTCGCCGGCGTCGTCCTCCCAGTCCTCGAACGTGAACCACGCCGGCGGCGGGTCGTCGTGGTAGCCACGCTCGGCGGCGACGGCGCGCAAGCCGGCGACGTCGACGTAGAGGTTGTGCGGGGCGCGCCGGGCCGAGGACCGGAACGTCGCCGGCGCGCCCACCTCGCCGATCACGGGGACGCCGGCGGCACGGATCCGGTCGAGGACCCAGGGCTGCGCCCCGCTGATCGCGAACACCGCGTCGAGCGGGGCGATGAGCGTCGGGTCGGTGGGGCGTCCGGACCGCATCGGCCCGACCCGGTCGGCGTCCTGGGAGTGGAACAGCGCGATGAACCGGGTCAGCCCCGACTCGACGACGAGCTCGATGACGGCGTCGGCGCGATCGAGCCCGGTCTGTGGTCGGGCGTTGGCGTGGTTGTCGATCTTCACGGCGACGACCCGCCGGTCGAGCGACGCGAGGTCCTCGGTCCGGGTCCCGTTCAGCGGACGGGGGACACCGGCGTCCTCCGTCGGTGACGGACTGGGTGTCGGCGAGGGCGAGGGCGACGGCGACGGGCTCGCCGCCGCCGTGGCGGTCAGGGTCGGCGCCGGCGCCGGCGCGTCGTCGCCGGCGCAGGCGCCGAGCGCGAGGAGGAGCGTCGTCGTCGCGGCGACGAGCCGGAGAGGGCGCAGGTCCACGGTGAGGTCCGAGCCGCTGGCGGAGGGCGTCGCGGCGACCGTAGCGACCGGGCCAGCTCGGGCCGCCCACCCCCGACGGTCTACGTCGGGCCGGACGACGCCGGACCGGCCATCGCGGACCGCAGCCGGTCGCGCATGGCCTCGCGCTCGCCGTCGCCGTAGCGCGACCGTGGCCAGAAGAACCCGCGCAGGCCGTCCTTGGGGCGGCGCGGCACGACGTGGACGTGCAGGTGCGGGACCGACTGGGAGACGGTGTTGTTGTTGGCGACGAACACCCCCGGTGCGTCCAGCTCGGTCGCGATGGCGCGCATCGCCCGCTGGACCGTCGTGAACAGCGGTCGCAGCAGCGCCGCGTCGACGTCGTCGAGCCGTTCCACGTGCTCGCGGGTGACGACGAGGAGGTGGCCCGGGAACAACGGCCGCGTGTCGAGGAAGGCCACCGTGTGCTCGTCCGCGTGGACGTGCTCGTCGGGCTCCCCCGCGACGATGCGGCAGAAGGTGCAGGTGGACACGTGGCGGCCTCGCGTGGCGGGGTGTAGGAGGATGGCACACGTCGGCGACCCCGAGGAACGACCGTGCTCCTGACCGACCTCGTCGCCACCTCCCGCGAGGTGGGCGACACGCGCAGCCGCAACGCCAAGGTGCGCGCCATCGCCGACCTGCTCACCCGGCTCGAGGGTGACGAGGTCGCCACCGCGGTGTCCTACCTCACCGGCCAGCCACGGCAGGACCGGCTCGACCTCGGCTACGCCGCCGTGCGCGACACCACCACCGCGCCGGGAGCCACACCGACCCTCACGCTGGCCGACGTCCACGACGCGCTGCAGACGATCGCCGACGCGTCCGGCACCGGGTCACGCACCAGCCGCATCGACACCCTCCGGGGCCTGCTCTCCCGCGCGACCGACGAGGAGCAGGCGTTCCTCCGCGGCCTCGTCCTCCGCGAGCTGCGGCAGGGTGCGCTCGAGGGCGTCATGGTCCAGGCCGTCGCGAGCGCCGCGGACGTCAGCGAGCAGTCGGTCCGCCGCGCGGTGATGGTCCACCCCGACCTCGGCGACGTCGCCACCGCCGCACTCGCCGGCGGGACCGACGCCCTCGACCGGTTCCAGATGCAGCTCTTCCACCCCGTCCTGCCCATGCTCGCCGCGACCGCGACCGACGCGGAGGCCGCCGTCGCCGACCTCGGCGAGGCGCTCGTCGAGGACAAGATCGACGGAGCGCGCGTGCAGGTCCACCGACACGGCGACGAGGTCCGGGTCTACACCCGCAACCTCAACGACATCACCCACCGCGTCCCCGAGATCGTGGCCGTGGCGCGGTCGCTCGCGGCCGACCGGGTGGTGCTGGACGGCGAGGCCGTCGCGCTGCGCCCCGACGGCCGGCCGCAGCCGTTCCAGGTGACGATGCGGCGGTTCGGGAGCGAGCAGGACGCCGCCGACACCCGGAGCGAGCAACCGCTGGCGGTGTTCCTGTTCGACGTGCTGCACCTCGCCGGCGAGGACCTCATCACCCGCACGACCCGCGAGCGGCGCGACCTCCTGCACGAGGTGGTCCCCCCGGAGCACCGGGTCCGCTCCGCGGTCGTGGGCTCCGGCGACGAGGCGGTGCGAGCTGCTCCGCGACGCGTTGGCACGGGGCCACGAGGGGGTCATGGTGAAGGCGCTCGACGCCCCGTACGAGGCCGGGACGGCGCGGGTCGGGCTGGCGCAAGGTCAAGCCGGCGCACACGCTCGACCTGGTCGTGCTCGCCGCGGAGTGGGGCTCCGGGCGCCGCCGCGGCTGGCTGTCCAACCTCCACCTGGGGGCGCGTGGCGAGGACGGGTTCGTGATGCTCGGCAAGACGTTCAAGGGGCTGACCGACGAGGTGCTGACCTGGCAGACCGAGGCGCTCCTCGAGCGGGAGGTCCGCCGGTCCGGCCACGTCGTCCACGTCCACCCCGACCTCGTGGTCGAGATCGCCTTCGACGGTGTCCAGGCGAGCACCCGCTACCCGGGAGGGCTGGCGCTGCGGTTCGCGCGGGTCAAGGGCTACCGCCCCGACAAGGACGCCGCCGAGGCCGACACGATCGAGACGGTGCGCGCCATCCACGCCGGCGAGGTCCACCCCGAGGTGTGACCGGTCACCCGTGACCGGCGTCACGCCGGGCTCGCGTCACGTCCGCGACGTCGGCGTCGAGCGCTCGGAGGGCGGTGTCGGCGTCGACCTGGACCGCCGTGCCGCGCAGGCCGCTTCCGAGGGCGACCCGGCCCGTGCCGGGGATGGTCGCGTCGGCCACCACGGGCCACGCCGTCGTCGACGCCGAACGGGGTGATCGGTGCCGCGCTCGTACCCGGTCACCGCGCGGGCCTCGTCGGCGTCCGGCAGCGACATCCGGTTGATGCCGAGGTGGGTGCGCAGCTTGGGCCAGTCGATGGCCCGGCCGCCGGGGACGAGGACGAAGAGGAAGTCGTCGTCGCCGCGTCGGACGACGATGGTCTTGAGGAGCTGGTCGCGTGGCGAGACCCTGACGCGCGGCGGCCTCCTCGGCGCTCCGCACGCCGGTGACGTCGGCGGTCGTGAACTCGACGCCGGCGGCGGTGAGCGCCCGGGTGGCGGGGGTGTCGGGCGGGTCACGGGGTCTCCTGCTCGGCAGACGGTCGCGGACCGTCGCGGGCCACGGGCTGCAGCGGTCGCCGGCGGACGACGAGGCTAACCCGCCTCCGTCGCCGGGGTCGTGTGGTGCCTGTGGGTCGTGTGGGTCGTGTGGCGTCGAGCCCGGTCATCCGGTCCCTGACCGCTCCGGCACCCGCCCACGGATCGGGCGGATCGTGCGCTTCGCCGCGGAACAGACCGGGCGGCGGGCCCGTTCACCTCCACCCACGCGCTCGTCGCGGAGTCCGGCGAGCGCCGCCACCTCCGGGTGGCGTACCCCCCGCCCGCTCCACAGGAAGTCACTCCATGCGACACCTCTCCCGTCGAACACGCGCGCTCGCAGGCGCCGGCGCGGTCACCGCCGTCCTCGGACTCAGCGACCCTCGCGGTCGCGTCCGGCACGGACACCGACGCCCCTGACGGCGCGGTGACCGCTGCCGGCGTCGGCGAGATCCGGCCGCCACGCTGCCGTCGGACGCCTACGCCCCGGACGCGCTCGCCGCAGCGCGCGAGCAGCGGCTCGCCACCGTCGAGGACCTCGACCTCGCACCCGAGGCGTGGCACCCGAGCCCGCCGCGTCACCCACCACGGCTCCCGAGCCGACCGCCGAGCCGGAGCCGGCCACCGAGCCCGCTCCCGCCCCCGAGCCGGAACCCGAGCCGGAGCCGACCCCTCCGAGACCACCACGACGGCGGTGCCAGCCGCGAGTACGCCGGCGCCGACGGCGTCGGCACCTACCGCGGGCGCAGCTACTCGCTGGGACGACCTCGCCGGGTGCGAGTCCAACGGGGACTGGCAGTCCTCCGCCGGCACCTACGAGGGTGGCCTGCAGTTCCACCCGCAGACCTGGGACGCCTACAAGGACCCGGGCATGCCGGACCACGCGTACGAGGCGAGCCGCGTGCAGCAGATGGCGATCGCCGAGCACGTGCTCGACGACCAGGGCTGGAACGCCTGGCCGGCGTGCAGCTCGAAGCTCGGCTACCGCTGAGCCCGACTCGACCAGGGGACGCCGGCGGCGCGGCACAGGACCGCGACGCGCCGGCGTCGAACCCCTCGGGCGGCACCCGACCGAGAAGGTCCGTCCGCCCATGCCGACCTCACCCCTCCGCCGCCTCGCGTCCGTGGCCGCCACGCTGATGGCGCTCGGCGGCCTCCTCGCCGGCGCGGCCACGCGCGTCCGCGGCGGTGCCGCCCGCCACCCCCGCCGGCGACGTCTGCCGTGACGCCGACCGCCGGGGTCGTCCCGGACGACGCGCGGGTCGCGTGCTGCGCGACCGCCGACGTGGTGTCCAACGCCTCGACCGCGTACTGCCGCGAGATCGCGGGGCTCCCGCCCGCGGAGTGCGCCACGACCTCGGGTCGGGTCGTCGACGCGACCCTCGTCGACGCCTACGAGGCGAGCGTGGGCCCACCGCGCCCACGCGCTGCAGCGCTCAGCTGGGCGATGCGCTGCCGCTGCGCCTGACCACCTTCCTCGCGACCCACAACTCCTACAACTCGGCGGCGTACCCACCGACCCTGTCGGGCTCGGACCCGAACCAGCAGTACACGATCACCGACCAGCTCCGGATGGACATCCGCGTCATCGAGCTCGACGTCCACTGGTTCCCGTCACGTGACACCGGCGGCCCGGCGCCGGTGCTGTGCCACGCCACCGGCCCGCACCTCGGCTGCTCGACCGACCGCCACCTGAGCGCCGGCCTGGCCGAGATCCGCGACTGGCTCGAGCTCCCGGACAACGCCGACGAGGTGCTGATCGTCCGCATCGAGAACCACCTCGACGACCTCGAAGGCCACGAGGTCACGGCCGCCCTCGTCGAGGAGTACCTCGGGCCGTACGTCTTCCGTCCCGCCGGCGAGGGCTGCACCGACTTCCCGCTCGAGGTCTCGCGCGACGACATCCGCGCCGCCGGGGCGCGCATCCTGCTCGTGAGCGACTGCGGTCAGGGCGCCGCGTGGACGTCGCTGTTCCACGCCTACGGCCAGCGGGTGGAGGCGGGCACCGACGACTTCACCGCCCTACCCCGCCTGCGGCACCCGGTTCACCCGCGAGGACCACGACACGAAGTTCATCCGGCGCTTCGAGGACGCCACCTGGCTGTCGACGATGGCCGACTCCCCCGGCCCGCGCATCGACGCCGGGATGGCGCGCGAGATGCTGCGCTGCGGGGTGAACCAGCCCAGCTTCGACGACCTGACGCCGGACGACCCGCGTCTGGAGGTCGGCCGTGTGGAGCTGGGCGCCCGACGAGCCCGCGGCCGGTGCGGCGGCTGCGCGGTGCACGGCGCCGATGGTCGCTTCCGCGCCGCCGACTGCCTCGACGCCTCCCCCGCCGGCGGGGTCGCCTGCCGGACGACCGACGGGTGGGCGGTGGCGCCCGGCGGGCTCGCCACCGCCGGCGCGGCGTGCGCCGCGGTCGGCGGCACCTTCGCGGTCCCCCGGACCTCGCCCGACAACGAGGCGCTGATCGCCGCCAAGGCCGCCGCCGACATCGACCGGGTGTGGCTCGACTACCGCGCCGGCGAGACGGGCTCGTGGGCACCCGACGCCAGCGACGCCGCGACCGCCACCGGCGTCCCCTGGCTCCGCATCCGCTGACGGCCCCCACGGAACCGGCCACACCGCCGGTTCCGTGCAACCGCCGGCGCGGCGTGCGCGTGTGGCAGGCTCCGCAGCCCGACGGCTCGGAGGTGCTGGGTGGCGTTCACGCACACGATCAAGGTCCGCTACGCCGAGGTGGACGCGCAGGGGGTGGTGTTCAACGCCCACTACCTGACCTACTTCGACGACGCGATGACGCGCTTCCTCGAGCACCTCGGCTACGACCCCAAGGAGACCTTCAGCGAGGGCGGCGACTTCGACGTGATGCTCGTCCGCTCGGAGCTCGAGTGGCAGGGCTCGGCCGGGTTCGAGGACGACCTCGCCATCGAGGTGGTCCCGACCCGGTTCGGGACCTCGTCGTTCGACCTCACCTTCACCGCCCGGGTCGACGGGGCGCCGGTGGCGACCGCGGTCACGACCTACGTGTCGGTGGTGCCGGGCGAGAAGCGCTCCACCCCGATCCCCGACCACGTGCGCGGGGCGCTGGCGTCGCAGACCTGACCGCGGTCAGGGGGCTGCGAAGTCGACCGTGAGCGACAGCTCCTCGGTGCCGCGGACGACGCCGAGCGTGAGGGTCGCGTCGGGGTCGAGCGCGTCGAGGATCGTGAACAGCTCGTCGCTGTGCTCGATCGCGGCACCGTCAGCAGCGACGACGAGGTCGCCCCGCCGGAGCCCGGCGCGCCCCGCCGGCGAGTCCTCGTCGACACCCCGCACCAGCAGCCCCGGCCGATCGTCGAGCCCGACCGCTGCACGCATGCGGGCGGCGACGTGCGCCGGCGTGACCGCGATGCCGAGCCGCGGCCGCGACCGGGCCTCCCCCGCCGCGAGCGCGTCGACCCGCTGCCGGAGCTCGGCGGTGGCGGGGACGGCGAGGTAGAAGCCGTCGCTCACCCGGTGGGTGTTGATGCCGATCAGCGACCCGCCGGCGTCCACGACCGGCCCGCCCGATGACCCCCGCGCCATCGGCGCGGTGTGCTCGATGGCGTCGGTGATCAGACGGCCGCGTGGTCCGCGGAAGCCCTGGCCCGCGGCCGAGACGGTGCCGACCGTGATCCGGGGACCGCTCCGGGTCGGGCCGAGCGGCGAACACCACGCTCCCGACGGCGACGGTCGCGTCGGCCCCGGGCCACGCGATCGGCGGGGCGTCGCCGGTGTCGACGTCGACGACCGCGAGGTCCCCGTCGAGGTCGACGCCGGCGAGGCCGCCCTCGGCGCGCCGTCCGTCGGCGAAGCGCACGCGCACCTCGGCGCTGCGGAGGTTGTGGGCGTTGGTCAGCACCCGCCCCTCGGCGACGACGACGCCCGCCCCGCGTCCCACGCGGACGACCGACGGACCCACCTGTCCCGCCACGCCGGCGACGGCCGTGGTCAGCTCCTGCACCAGCGACATCTCGTGCTCCTCGTTCGCTCCCGGGCCAGCCGACGACCGGCACCCGTAGTGACTATCGTTCTCGTAGTGACTACGCCGAACGTACCTCACGCCGGCGGTGGCAAGCGAGCTTGCGCGTCGGCGTGTCAGGTCCGGGGCCGTCCCCGCCCGACGACTAGGCTCGATCCACAATGGACGAACGCGCCGCCCTGACCGCCGCCGTCGACCGGGTGGGCGACCGGTGGACGCTCCTGATCGTCCACGCGCTCCTCGACGGTCCGCTCCGGTTCGCCGACCTCCAGGACCTCGTCGCCGGCATCAGCCCCAACGTCCTGTCCGCCCGCCTGAAGCAGCTCGAGACCGACGCGCTCGTGGTCGGCGGCGCCCTACCAGGACCGGCCACCGCGCTACGAGTACGCCCTGTCGCGGCGGGGCGAGGAGCTCGCCGGCGTGCTCCGGCTGCTGGCGTACTGGGGTGGGGAGGACGACGCCGGCGCGGACGGCGCCGATCCGCCACGAGGCCTGCGGCACGCCGGCGCAGGCACGCTGGTGGTGCCCCACCTGCGAGGTCGCCGTGGACGACGAGGTGAGCCACCTCCACCACCTCTGAGCCCACCGGCGGACCGGAGGTGGCCGAGACACCAGGAGAGGCCTGCGACGTGAGCGGCGTGAGCGACGTGATCGGTGACGACGAGCTCTACCGGCGTGCCGCGGCGCACGTCGCGGCGTTCCGGGCGGGCCTGCCGGACCGACCTGTGGCGCCCGCCGGGGAGGACGCGACCATCCGGGCGGGGTTCGCCGGCCCGATGCCCGACGGTCCCTCGGATCCGGGGGCGGTGCTCGAGGCGCTCGTCGCCGCCGCCGAGCCGGGGCTGGTCGCGACCGCCGGACCGCGCTACTTCGGCTTCGTGATCGGTGGGTCCCTGCCCGCGGCGACCGCCGCCGACATCGTGGCCACCGGGTGGGACCAGTGCGCCTTCAACCCGGCACTCTCCCCCGCGGCCATGGCCGCCGAGGAGGCTGCCGGGACGTGGCTCAAGGAGCTGCTCGGATCCCGCCCTCGGCCTCGGTCGGGTTCGTGACCGGGGGGCAGGAGGCCAACACGGTCGGGCTCGCCACCGCCCGCCACCACGTGCTGCGACGGGCCGGCTGGGACGTCGAGGCGGACGGGATCGCCGGCGCTCCGCCCATCCGCATCATCGCCGGCGCCGAGCGCCACGGCACCGTGGACCGCGCCGCGAGACTGCTCGGGTTCGGCACCCGCGCCATCGAGGAGGTCGCGGTCGACGCGAACGGGGCGATCGACGTCACCGACCTCGACCGGGTCCTCGCGAGCCGCCCCGCCGGACCGACCGTGGTCGTTCCTCCAGGCCGGCAACGTCAACACCGGCGCCGTCGACGACCTCCGCGGCGGGTGCCAGGCGGCCCGCCGACACGGCGCGTGGGTCCACGTCGACGGCGCCTTCGGGCTGTGGGCGGCGGCGAGCCCGTCGACGCGCCGCCTCACCGACGGGATCGAGCTCGCGGACTCGTGGGCGTGCGACGGGCACAAGTGGCTGAACGTGCCGTACGACGCCGGGTTCGTGTTCTGCGCCCACCCCGACGCCCACACGGCGGCGGTCTCCTACGCCGCGGCGTACCTGACCGGGTCGGGGGCGGGGACGGCGGCCGGCGCCGACCTCACCCTCAGCTCGTCACGACGCGCCCGCGGCTTCGCGACGTGGGCGGCGCTGCGGCAGCTGGGACGCACCGGGGTCGCGGACCTCGTCGAGCGCTGCTGCGCCCACGCCCGCCGCTTCGCCGACGGCCTCACGGCCGGAGGCCTCGAGGTCGTGAACGAGGTCGTGCTGAACCAGGTGCTCGTGGCGGTCGGGGACGAGGTCGAGACCGAGCGGGTGATCGCGGCGGTGCAGCGCGGCGGGACGTGCTGGCTCGGCGGCACGACGTGGCGCGGCCGCCGGCTGATCCGGATCTCGGTGTCGAACTGGTCCACCACCGACACCGACGTCGACCGCTCCGTCGCGGCGATCCTGGCCGCCACCGGGCGCTGACCCACCCCGCCTCCCGGACGGGGCCCCGGGGCCAGAGCGCCCCGGGCCCGCCCGGACGGACGTGGCCGCTCCAGCCGGCGGCGGTGGGCCCACGGTTCGCTGATGGCGGCCCTGCCCACCCGACCCGCCCCAGGAGGCGCCCATGGCCGCGTTCCCGAGTCGCCTGCACCGCTGGAACGACAGCGAGAAGTGGTGGTTCCGACACTCCCTGAGTCTCATCCTCGTGGCGCTGCTGGTGATCCAGACCGTCGTGTTCCACTTCACCGAGCTCCCGGACTGGACGGCGCAGCAGCAGGCCCACGGGGACTCGACCGCGCTGTGGCCGGCCTACTGGCTCCACTTCACGGCGGAGTGGTTCGTGTCCGTCTTGGCCGACACCTACGGCGCCCTGCTCCTCGTCCTCCTCACGAAGTGGTTCTACGAGGAGGGCAGCGCGGAGTCCCAGGACAGCGGCGGGCAGCCCGAGGAGGCCTCGGCGTAGCGGTCGCCGGGCCGGCCGCCGGACCTCCGGACGTGGCTACCCCAGCACGATCGCGACCATCGACGTGAGCGCGTCGGCGACCGCGCCGGGACGGGTGTGGATGGCGAGGTGGTCGAGGTCGAGCTCGCCCCGCAGCCAGCCGCGGGCCACGGCCTCCTCGGCCTCCCGGTCGTAGGCGGCGCTCAACCGGAGGTACGCGGACGGCTGGTCCGCCCACCCGGCCGGGACGGGGACGGGCTCGTCGTAGAGCGCTCGCGGGACGCGCGGGAGCTCCGCGCTGAGGAGGTCGCGGTCCCCGGGGTCCGGCAGGAGCTCCCGGACCGTCGGCTCGGGCCACCAGTCGAGCCAGGGGCGCAGCATCCCGTCGACGGTCTGCTCGTCGAGGAGGACGCGCAGCCGGGCCGGCGTCTCGTGGGCACCGTCGCGAGGCGGGACCACGGCGTCCACGAACACCAGCGCGCCGCACCGGTCCCCCAGCGCGGCGCCGATCGCGGGGAGGAAGGCGCCGGCGCCGGAGTGTCCGACCACCGCCACCGTCCCGGGCAGGTCGGCGGTGCCGGCAACGGCTGCGGCGAGCACCGCCGGGACACGGGGCGGGGCTCCCGTGACCGCGGCCCGGAGGTCAGGCGTCGCGACGGCGTGCCCACGGCCCCTGAGGACGGCAGCGGTCGCGGCCCACGACGAGGGGCCGAGCAGCGGGCTGTGCACGAGCAGCCAGGAGGTCTCCACGAGCGGCGACGCTAGACGGCCCCGCCGCCTACGGCGCGACCATCACCCGTTCGGCGCAACGGTCGGCCAGGCAGGCACGCCCCACGAGACGCTGGCCGCTGGCGGGCGCCGACGGCAGCTCGACCGCGAACCGACCGGCGCTCCCTCCTGCGTCGAGCACCGTGGAGCCGACGCCGATCTGGAACGTCACCGCCGGCATCGTGACGTCGCCGAGCGCGATCTCGTCGAGCGGCTGGGCCGTGCCCACCGCCCCCTCGCCCAGACCGACCAGGACCCGCAGGTCGGTCAGCACCTCCCCGGGCTCCAGCCCGAGGGACGACAGCGGGAGGTCCATCCGGATCTCGTCCCCCGCGGTGCCGACGCCGCCCTCGGGCGAGGCGACACGCGCGCAGGTGCTCGCGCAGCGGTAGAGCCCGAAGGTCGGGCTCGGGTTGGTGGCCCCGCCGGCGTCGGTGACCGGCGTGGTGACATCCCCGAGGCGCGACGACCGCAGCTCGTAGGGCACACCGTCGAGCGCGAACCCCAGCACGTAGGTGAGGCCGGGGAGCGTCTGCTCGGGCAGGCCGGCGGAGGAGTAGACGCCCGGGACGCTCACCGAGGGCGACAGGTGCGGCAGGTGGTCGAGCCGGATCGACACGAGGTAGTCGGCGTCCTCAGGGCGGTAGATCACGTCCGCCGCGCGGAGGTCGGCCCCGAGCGGAGCGGACGGGTCCTCACCGTCGGTCCCCGCGGCGAGCACGACGCCGGACAGCGCGGCGGTGCCGGAGATCCGCCGGCCCATGAACCCGTCCGTGCCGAGGCTCAGCACCTCGGCCTCGCCGCCGCGGCGCACGAGGAACACGTCCATCACCTCGTTCCCGTCGCCGGGCACGAGGTCGGGCGCGTCGCTCTGCAGCACGACCGCGGAGCCGTCGGCGACGAGCATCGGGTTCGCGGAGCCGCCACTCGGGAGGTTCCCCTTGGGCGTGGAGGTGATCCGTTCGGTCGCGCGGGTCACCCGGTCGTGCACGAACGCGTCGTCGATAGCGGTGAACGAGGCGGGGTCCTCGTCGGGCCGGATCGACTGGAACGCGACGTAGCGGCCGTCGGCGCTGATCGACGGCGACATCGACTCGCCGAGCTCCGCACCCGTCGAGGACACCGAGACCCGCTCGGTCCGGCCGGCGGCGCGGTCGCGGACGAACACGTCGAAGCCGTCGAGCGCCCGGACCATGCCGTTGGTGTCGCTGGGGACGAGGTTGGAGGCGCCGCTCTGGAAGGCGACCACCGAGCCGTCCTGGGACAGCGCCGAGAACGTCGAGTCGAAGTTGGCCTCGGTGCCGTCGGAGGCGACCGAGACCCGCTCGACCTCGCCGGTCGCGAGCGTCACCACGAACAGGTCCCGCACGCCGTTGGTGTCGTCGGGGACGAGGGTCGTCGCCGCCGAGGAGAACGCCACGGTCGAGCCGTCCCCGCTGATCTGCGGGAAGGCCGAGGTCCCGTCGCTCTGCGTGCCGTCCGCCGCCACCGAGACCCGGCGGATGGCGCCGGACTGACGGTCGGCGACGAAGATGTCGAGCGCCCCGTTGGTGTCGTCCTCCACGAGGTTCGACGCACCGCTGTGCCAGACGACGTAGCGGCCGTCGTCGCTCACCTTGGGCTGGAGCGCGCCGGCGTCGGCGGCGCCGCCGTCCAGGGCGCGGCTGACGAGGGTCGTCCGACCGGTCGTGAGGTCACGCGCGTAGACCTGCGCGCTCCGCCCGTCCGCGACGACGTCGTCGACGAGGTTCGTGGCGTAGCTCACGAACACGACGGTCCGGCCGTCCCCCGACACGTTCGCCTGCAGCGAGCCCCCGTCGGCGGGCGCCCCGCCGACACCCTGCGAGACCACCTCGATGCGGCCACGGGCGACGTCACGAACGTAGATGTCGTCCTGCTCGCCGACGGCCGCGTCGACGAGGTCCCAGGCGCTGCTCGAGAACGCCACGACCCCGCCGTCGTCGCTGACCGAGGCGAAGTAGCTCCCGCGGTCGACCTGCGCCCCGTCGTCGCGCACCGACACGAGCGTGGAGATGACCGGACGGGCGTAGCTGCCGTACGCCGGCGCAGCCGCGACCGGCAGCGCCGGCACGAGCACCGCCCCGCTCACGGCCACCAGCACGCTGCGCCGCATCCGCCCCACACGCCCCATCTGCCCCTCCCGGGTCATCCGTCGGATGAGGGGTTCGACGGGACGTGGACGGTCTCCTCCGCCGCAGCGGCCGCGGTTCAGCCCTCGTCGACGGTGAGGTCGATGACGACGGTGTCCGAGAGGCCGTCGTCCGTGGTCACCGACACGGCCCAGCATCCGGGGCCCGAGAACGCGGCCTCGAGTCCCCAGTGGGGCGGGTAGCCGCTCGCGACGCGGACGCCACCCTCCACCTCCAGCCGGCTCGCCCACTCGTCGGTCGAGCCGAGCCGGAACCTCGCGAGGCCCGGTCCGTCGAGCCGGTCGGCGGACAGGGTGAACGCGGTCGACGAGCCGGCACCGGGGATGCCGACCCACAGCTGGTCCGGGACGTCGGTGGGCGCCGACCGCGGGAGGGCGACGTGGACGCGATCGCCCTGCCACGCCGGGAGCGGACCCATCGCGTCGCTCTCGGGGCTCACCGGACAGCCGTCGTCGAGGCTGCCGAAGACGCCGGCGGTGGGACCGCGCGGCAGGGCGACGACGCCGTACAGCCCGGCGAGGCCGAGGGACGAGACGTCGACCTGCTCGATCGTGGGTCCGCCCGCCCAGCGGCCGAGGAGCGCCGGCGCACCCTCGGTGCCGGGCAGGTTCAGCCACGACAGGAACTGCGCCCCGTCGGCGGTCCACGTGCCGTGGACGGTCCCGAGCGGGAGCTGCGTGTCGGCGATGAGCCCGCCGTCGGACGTCCGGTGGATGCGGAGGCGCCGGTCGACCCCGCCGCGTCCGGCCGGGACCATCACCACGGCGGCGAGGCGTGACCCGTCCGGGGAGAGCCAGGTCGCGTACGGGTCGAAGGTCGTCTCCGCCGAGCCGATCGTCGCGACCACCCCGCCGGCCGCGTCCGAGACGACCAGCCGCTCACACGGGTCCTCGCACCACACCACCCGGTCCCGGGTGACGTCACCGAGCGACGCCCCGACGCCGCCCCCGAGGTAGTCCCGGACCTGCCCCTCGGCGACGTCGTAGAGCGCGAGGGAGCCGCCCGCCCGGCGCAGCGCCAGGCCGCCCGGGACGCCGCGGAGCGGCTGCAGCTCGGCACCCAGCGCCACCGGCGGCGCGAGCTCGGTGCCCGGACGGGTCGACGAGCCGTGCCGCGAAGTCGTCGCCGAGCCGCCCGTCGGCCGCGTCGATGAACCACAGCTGGTCGGGCTCGGCGGCCGGGAGGAACACCGTCGCCTCACCCAGGCGGCGTCCCGTCACCTCCGCTCCCGAGCCCCACGGCGGAGATCTCGGCCCCAGCCCACGACGAGCCAACTGCCCATCCGGTGCAGCCGGAAGGGCTGGTCGCCGGCTCGCTGTCCCGGCAGCCCGACGCGCTGCTGGTCGCCGGTGTCCACGTCGAGCACGAGCGCGCCGTCGTAGCCGTCGTCGAAGACCAGCACGGTGTCGGTGACCCCGTCGAAGCCGACCGGGCCCGGCGCGGGCTGCCCCGTGGGCACGTCCGGCGCTGGCGTCGGCGACGGTGGCGAGGTGCGCGGGCCCGGTGACGGCGCGGAGCGTGACGGCGGGACCGGGAGCGCGACGTCACCGCGCCCGGCCGGGGCGCCGCTGCGGATCGCGGCCACGCCGACCGCGCCGGCGACCAGGACCGACGAGCACCGTGAGGACGGTGAGCACCGCGCGGGTCCGCGACGGTCGCGAGTCGCCACCGTGCCGCGGTGCGGCGGGGCCGACCGACGCCAGCCGCGCCCCGCAGTGACCGCAGAACCGACCGGTGTCCTGCTCGTGACCGCAGGTGGCGCACCTCACGTACGGATCCATCCGTCCCCTCGCCCGACGGCAGTGTGGCACGCTCACGCCTCCTTCCGTCGGGAGCCGCGGACGTGAGTCAGAGCCACCACCTCGCACGACAGGCCGACGCGCACCTCGAGGAGGTCGGAGCCGACCACGAGAGCCTGTGGTTCGAGGGGCGGTGGTTCACCTCCGGCGAACTCCACGACCGGACCGCGCGGATCGCGGCGGGGCTGGCCGAGCTCGGCATCGGGCCCGGCGACCGGGTCGTGATCGTGATGGCGAACACCCCGGACGTGGGCGTGCTGTTCCACGCGTGCTGGCGCGCCGGCGCGGTCGCCACGCCCGCCATCTTCCTGCTCCCCCCGTCGGAGCTGCGCCACATCCTCACCGACGCCGAGGCCACCACCGTCGTGGTCGGGCCCGAGTTCCTCGCCAACGTGCGACAGGCGGCCGATGGGCTCGACGTCCGCATCGTCGTCGCGGGCGACGGCGCGGAGGGGCTCACGACCCTCGACGAGCTGGCGACCACGGACCCCCGCCCCGTCGTCGACCGCGCCGACGACGACCTCGCCGCCCTGCTCTACACCGGTGGCACCACGGGTCGTGCCAAGGGCGTGATGCTGACGCACCGGAACCTGTGGCACGCGGGCCGCGCCGGGTTCGAGGCCGGGCAGGATGACGACCTCCACCGCACGCTCGTCCCGCTCCCCCTGGCCCACGCCTTCGGACTGCTCATCACGGCCATCGGCATGCACAACACGGCCGAGGATGCGAGCGTCCTGATGCGCTGGTTCGACCCGGCGGGCGCGCTCGCCCTCATCGCCCAGCACCACCTCGACCAGGCGACGCTCGTCCCCACGATGATCAAGCTCCTGATGACCGCCCCGATCGAGGAGCACGACCTCACCTCGTTGCGCCGGGTCGTCTCGGGGTCGGCTCCGCTCCCGCGCGAGACGCTCGAGGCGTTCGAGGCGCGGGTGCCGTCGGTGACCGTGTGCGAGGGCTACGGCCTCACCGAGACCTCCGCCGCGACGACCACGAACCGGCTCGCCGCCCGCCGGATCGGCACCGTCGGCACCGCGCTGCCGGGGATCGACCTCCGGATCGTCGACGACGCCGGCGCGGACGTGCCGACCGGGGAGCCCGGCGAGGTCCTGGTCCGGTCGGCGACCGTCTCCCCCGGCTACTGGCGCGCTCCGGACGCCACCGCCGAGACGTTCGTCGACGGCTGGTGCAGGACCGGCGACATCGGCTCGCTCGACCGCGACGGCTACCTCACCATCCTCGACCGCAAGAAGGACCTCATCATCCGCGGGGGGTTCAACATCTACCCGCGCGACGTCGAGGACGCCCTGCACGAGCACCCGGACGTCGCGACGGCCGGCGTGATCGGGCGCCCCGACGACACCTACGGCGAGGAGGTCGTCGCCTTCGTGACGCCCGTGTCGGGGCGCGAGATCGACGCCGAGGCGCTCCGCATCTGGGCACGCGAGCGCATCGGCGCCAAGGCCTACCCGCGCGAGGTGCACGTCCTCGACGCGCTGCCGCTCACGCCGGTGATGAAGATCGACCGGAAGCGCCTCCGCACGATGCTCTGACCCCGGCCGGACTCCGGTGCCCACACGGCAGGGGGCGCCACGGTCGAGCGGCCGGCCGGGACGGCCGGCCCCGTCCCCAGGCCGTGGCCGATGCGCCCGGGGAGGCGTCCGGTCGCCGACGCTGTGCTCCCGCGTTCCCCGGAACGTTCCCTCGACGAGGAGTCACACGACCATGGGCCGTCTGCCACTCAACACGATCGTGACCGTGCTGCTGATCGTCCTCCTGGTGCTCCTGATCCTGCGCCTCGCCTGACCTGACCGCGACGCGCGACGCGGCCGCGCCCCACCGATCCCGGGGCGCGGTCGTCGCGTGCTCACCCGTGCCGCAGGGTCACACTCACACCCCCGGCCGCGACGTGGCCATCGGGGTCGGCGACTCCAGGATCCGCGCGCCGTGCTTCAGCAGGATCGCGTGGGCACGGTTGCGCCAGTGGAGGCTGTGGACGGTGACGAGCGTCCCGCGCGAGGTGCCACCGACCTCCTCGTAGGAGGCGTCGTCGTCGTCCTCGTGGTCGTCGCGCTGCAGCCCGAACATCGCCCCGACCATCCCGCCGAAGCCGACGCCCGCCGCGGTGATCGCGAGGAAGAGGCCGAACCCACCGGTCGCGCTGCCGCCCACGATCAGCGCGCCCACCGCCGCCGCCACCAGGGCGCCGACGCCCATCCCGCGCAGAGCCCCCGAGCCGGTCGCCACCGCGTCGTCGTGGAGGTGCTCGTCAGCGAGGGCGTACCGCCCCGGGGACGGACTCGTCAGCTCGATCTCGCCCCGGCGGATGCCGTGGGACTCGAGGTCCTCGAGGGTCTCGTCGACCTGCTGCTCGTCGCGCAGCAGCCCGTACACCACGTTCGGTCGGTACATCACGCCACCTCCGTGCATCGCTCACCTCTCAGCGTGGCACGACGGCGTCGTCAGGGGAAGCCCTGCGCAGACCCATCCTCACCGTCAGCCGAGCACGACGGCCATGAGCCACACGAGGATCATCGAGATGCCGGCGGCCACCTCCACGAGGACCCCGAGCCCGAAGCGGCGCAGGGCCAGCAGGGTGTGCTCGCGGGCGACCTCGCCGCTACCGGTCCGACGCGTCTCGGCGAGGTAGAGACCGGCCACGCCCCCGATGGCGAAGCCGATGACCGGCACGACGACGAACCCCACCGCCGCCCCGACCGCCGCCCACACGAGCGACCCGCGGGAGGCGGACTGGCCCCCGGCACGCGACGGCAGGACGTACTTGGCCACCACCCCGCCGACCATCAGCAGGGTCATCACCGCCATCGTCGACCACGCGAGCCCGTCGAAGCCCGCGGGGAGGAACCCGGCCAGCCCGGCGAGCCAGATCAGCGGGAGTCCCGGGAACACCGGCAGCACCGTGCCGACGAGGCCGAGCGCCATCACCGCGAGGACCAGCACGACGAGCAGTGCGGACACGGGACCTCGAGAGCGTTCCGGATGTGGCGGGCCGGCTCCGGGCCGGTCCCCTGGGGCACGCCATCCTAGGACCAGGTGCGAACCGGCACAGCGGCCGCGTCCAGGGTGCATAGTGGTCCGACCGGCCCGGCCACCGATGCCTGGGTCCGACCGGAAGGAACGCACGTGTTCGGGTTCATCATCTACCTGATCGTGATCGGCATCGTGGCGGGCTTCCTGGCCCGCGCCATCGTCCCCGGCAAGGACCCGATGAGCATCGGCCAGACGATGATCCTGGGCATCGTGGGCTCGTTCGTCGGCGGGTTCCTCGGCTACCTGATCTTCGGTGCCGACGCGGACGAGGGCGCGTTCCAGGCCGGCGGGATCATCGGCTCGGTGATCGGCGCGATCATCGCCCTGCTCGTCTGGCGGCAGATGAAGAAGCGCGGGGTCGCCTGACCCTCACGCGGGCAGCGTCACCACGAAGCGTGCCCCGCCGCGCTCGGAGTCCTCGACGTGGAGGTCACCACCGAGGTCGCGGACGGCGGACCGACAGGATCCGAGCCCGAGCCCGTGGCCCTCGGTCTCGTGCGGTCGCAGCCGCACGCCGCGTCGGAAGACGTCCTCGCGGGCGTCCTCGGCGACCCCCGGCCCGTCGTCGCTGACGCTGATGCGCCAGGTGTCGGCCACCCGTTCGCCGGTCACCTCGATGCGTACCTGGTGGTCCGTACCGCGGTGCTGCACGGCGTTCCGGAGCAGGTTGTAGAACACGTGCCGGGTCGTGCTGCAGGTCGCGCTCACCCGCGGCAGCCTCCCCACGACCACGCGGCTCCCGCTGTCACGGATCAGCGTCGCGAGCGAGTCGGTGGCCCAGGCGACGACCTCCTCCAGGTCGACCTCCTCGGTCGCGCCGGTCCCGGCCGAGTCGGCGAGCAGCCCCTCGACCATGTCGAGCGCCTGGGTGGCGTTGCGGGCGATGGCGCGGGTCAGGTCGAGCTCCTCACCCTCGGCGGTGTCGGCGATCAGGCCGGCGAAGCCACGGATGGCCGACAGCGGCGACCGGAGGTCGTGGGCGACGGAGCTGGCGTAGCGCGTCAACGCGTCGTTGGCGCGCTGCAGCCGGGCGAGGGTGTCGTCGATGAGCTCGTGGAGCTCCTGCTCGGCGGACATCCGGCGCGCGACCTCGGCGTGGAGGCTGTCGAGCTGCCGGCTGAGCTTGCGGAACGACGTCCGCGCCACGTCCTCGAGTCGGACCGCCACCCGGGGGTCGTCGGCGGACAGCCGGCGCCCCCACGCCACCCAGGTCCGCGGCTCGTCGGTGCTCACGCCCGTCTGCAGCCGCGCCGGCGTGAGCCCGGTCGAGCGGGCGGCGCGGCCGAGGAGGCCCCGCGCGTCGTCCAGGTCGACGTCGAGGTCGGTGAGGTGGGTCGCGGTGCCGAACACCCGGCCGGCCGCCGGGTTCAGGTGGTCGATGTTCCCGTCCTCCCCACAGATGAGGAGCGGATCGGCGACGAGGTCATCGGGGACACGGACCTCCATCAGGAGCCCGACGTCTCGCGGAAGTACTCCCGACCCGGGGCGGCGTCGGTCTCGTCGTCACGGCTCAGGTGGACCACGACGCGGCAGCCGGCGTCGCCCTCGGCGATCGTCTCCTGCAGCTCCACCTTGGCGTAGCCGAGGTTGCTGGCGGCGATCCGGCCGAACACGTTGGAGGTCATCATGCACATCGAGGGGCGCCCGACGACCTTCTCCTCGAACGGGCAGCGTCGGTTGCCGAGCACGATGCGATCGTCGTCCTGCTCGAGCACGGAGAAGTCGCCGCGGATGCGCCGCTTGAGGTCGACGAGGACGTCGGCGACCGTCGTGCGGTCGAGCTCGTCGACCCCCATCCCGTCGCGGTAGGAGCGGTCGATCCAGTCGCCGATCCGCTCACCGACCACGCTCACGAACCCGGAGGCCTCCTCGAGGCCGACCACGTCCTCGAGGGTGCCGGCCAGCTCGCGCACGAGTCGGCGTAGGAACGCGTCGCGTTCGAGCCCGAGCTCCACGTCGACAGCGTCCACCGCGACCTCCCCCGGGCACGGGCCACCGGGAACGGCCGCCCCCGGGTGTGGACACGGTAGTCCCGCGACGGTGACCGTCCGCCCCCTCCCGGCCACTGCCCGAGGCGGCGGGTCCATCCGGATCAGGGTCGCCCGGTCGACTCAGGCACCGTCCTCACGGCCGGCGGTGTAGAGCTCGGCGTTGTGGAGGTAGACGAACACGTTGGGCCGGGGGACGTCCGGGACCGGCCGCTCCACGACCTTCGCCGGGCACCCCCAACGCCAGCGTGCCCGGCGGCACCTCGGTGCCTTCGGTCACCACCGCGCCGGCGCCGACGACCGCGCCGGCGCCGATCCGCGCGCCGTTCATCACGACCGCGCCCATGCCGACGAGCACGTCGTCGCCGATCGTGCAGCCGTGCAGGACGACCCGGTGACCGACCGTGACGCGTTCCCCGATGACGGTCGGGAACCCCGGGTCGGCGTGCACCACCGACAGGTCCTGGATGTTGGTGTCGGCGCCGATCGTGACCCGCTCGTGTTCGGATCGGATCACGCAGCCGAACCAGACGTTCACCCCGTCGCGCAGCGTCACGTCGCCGGCGATGGTGGCACCGTCGGCCACGAACGCCGTGTCGCTGATGCTCGGGGTGTGGTCGTTGACGCTGACGATGCGGGACACGGACGCGGCCTGACGCTCGGGGGTCGGAGGGTCGCAGACCACCCGGGAGTCGTGCCACTCGGCCCCCGCCCCCCGGATGTGTCGGGGTTCCGTCGCAGGGGGTGCGACGGAACGCCGACGGATCCTTCGGTGGGTCAGGCGCTGCGGGCGCGGGTCCGGGCGCCGCCCTTGCCGCGGGTGTGCGACGAGGTCGACGACGCGCCGCCCCCACCGCCACCGCCGCCGTTGCCGCGGCGCCGGCGACGGGCGCCGCCGTTGCCGCCACCACCGTTGCTGCCGCCGCCGTTGCCACGCGGGGCGCCACCGCCGGTGCGCGCCTTCGACTTCGACTTCGACTTCGACGGCGTCGCGCCCGCGGCGATGCGGACGGTCGGCGCCGGCTGCGAGCGCGCGTCGAGGTGGGCGAGGTCGACCTCGTGGAGACCCGGCGCGATGTCGAGCGCGCGCTGGAAGTCGGCGATCGTGCCGTGATCGTCCGGAAGCACCAGCGACACGACGACGCCGGTGGCGCCGGCGCGACCGGTCCGGCCGGAGCGGTGGACGTAGTCCTTGTCGCTCCCGGGGACGTCGTAGTGGACGACCACGGCGACGTCGTCGACGTGGATGCCACGGGCGGCGACGTCGGTGGCGACGAGGGTCGTCACCTGGCCACGGGAGAACTGGTCGAGGGCGCGCTCGCGCTGACGCTGCGACCGGTCGCCGTGGATCGCCTCGGTGCGGATGCCGGCCTGCTTGAGCTGACGGGCGAGCCGGTCGGCGCCGCGCTTGGTCCGGGTGAACACGATGGCCTGGCCCGACGCGCGGAGGATGTCGGCGGTGACGTCGCGCCGGTCCTCACGCGTGGTGGGCCAGAACAGGTGGTGGACGTCGCCCACCTCCTCGGCGGGGGTGTCGAGCTCGAACCGCGCCGGGTCGACCTGGAAGCGCCGGATGAGCACGTCCACGTCGCCGTCGAGGGTCGCGGAGAACAGCAGGGTCTGGCGGTCGTCGGGGACGAGGTCGAGGAGGCGGGTCACCTCGGGCAGGAAGCCCATGTCGGCCATCCGGTCGGCCTCGTCGAGGACGGCGATCTCGACCCGGTCGAGGCGGATGTCGCCCCGGCGGACGAGGTCGGCGAGCCGGCCGGGCGTCGCGACGGCCACGTCGACCCCGCGGCGGAGGTCCTGGAGGTCGCGCTTGATGTTGGTGCCGCCGTAGAAGGTGGCGACGCGCAGGCGGCGGGCCTCGGCCAGGGGCAGGAGCACCTTGCGGATCTGCGCGGCGAGCTCACGGGTCGGGGTGAGGATCAGCGCGGTCGGACGGCCCGGGGTGGCACGCGAGGCGCGCACCGCGACGGGGAGGGCGAAGGCGAGGGTCTTGCCGGACCCGGTCGGGGCCTTGCCGCAGATGTCGCGGCCGGCGAGCGAGTCGCGGAGGGTCAGCGCCTGGATCGGGAAGGGGGAGGTGATGCCGGCGGCGTCGAGCGTCGCGGCGATGTCGGTGGGGACGCCGAGGTCGGCGAAGGAGGTGGTGGTACGGGAGGTCAAGATCGCTCCGAAGGCAGCCCGCGGTCGCGGGCGTGTCGTGGTGCACGCCGCGGAGGTCCCGTGGCGTGGGGCACACGGTCACCTCGCGCGGAGCGGCGACGACCCGTGTGGGTGCCTGCCGTGCGCGAGGTGGATCGCGTGCGTGGTGAACACGCACGTCTGAGGGAGCAGGGTCCCGACGGTGCCGGGGCCTGGTCCGCGCCCGGCGAGCGGTGATCCCCGCGAAGAGGGTCAGCGGCCGGCGCTCGTGTTCCGCGTCAGCCGTGAGGCCGATGCGGGACCCACCGTAGCGAGTCGCGGCCGCTGCGCGGTCGTCGGTGGTGTCAGCGCACGCGCCGGCGGAGCCCGGCGGCGCCGGCGAGCGCCGCCAGACCGAGGAGCGCGAGCCCCCCGCCGGTCGTCGGGAGCGTCCCGTCCGCCGCGCCGGCCGGTGTGCCGGCCACGTCACCGGCGCCGTCGCTGCCCGCGCCGGCGGCCACGCCGCCCACGCCGCTGGCACCGACGAACGGGATGACGACCGACGACGGGTGCTCGGCGTCGTGGTGGACCGTCAGCACCCCGCCCTGCTGCGCGATCGCCATCGGGAGAGGCGAGACGGCGTGGGGGAAGTCGGAGGTGCCGATCGACAGACGCAGGGACCACCCCGCGGGGATGCGCGCCACGGTCGGGAAGATCTCGACGTCCAGGACCATCGGCTCGCCGGGGGTGACGGGCAGGACCGACTCGCGCGTGTACGGGTGCCACGGCTGGATGTTCATACCGTCGACGATGCGACTCGCGTCCTCGTCCACCGCGCGGAAGCTCGCGGCGAGGAGCCCGGTCGAGAGCTCACGCGACCGCCCGTCCGGTGCCACCGCCGTGAGGCGCGGCACCACGACCGCCTCCGACGCCGTGGTCGAGACCGACAGCGACGCGGCGATGGGACCGTTCAAGAGCACCTCCTCCTCGAACGGCGGCGTGGTGTAGGTGAGCTCGGCGAGCTCGGTCACGCGGTTGTCGGTCTGGCAGGGGGTGCGGTCAGCCGCGCCCATGAGCCACTGCGAGGTCGATCGCGAACAGGTCCCGTTGCCGTAGACCTGCGGCATCTGGTCGCTGCCCTCGTCCGCCACCGGGGCCGCGGTGTCGAGCCCGCCGTCGGCGCGCAGGTACCAGCGCTCGGGGGTGAGGCCGGGGTGCGGCCAGTCCGGCACCTCCTCGTAGGCCTCCTCGACCCAGTGGTACTGGGTGACGTCCGGGAAGCACTCGGCGCCGTTCTCCACGCCGAGGATCCACCGGTCGAACCACGCGATCGCGAGCTCCTCGTAGGTCGGCACACCGTCCGCGGGGAGCCCCGCACCGCTCGAGCCGTCGACGTGACCCCACGGGCCCTGGACGAACTTCGTGAGCGTGTTGTCCTTCATCCGCTCGTAGAGCATCGGCTCGCCGCGCTGGAACAGGTCGTTCAGCCCGCCCGTCATGAACACCGGGACGTCGATGGCGTCGACCACCTCGAGCGGCGAGCGGGTGCGCCAGTAGGGCCCGTCGTAGGCCTGGTCGCCGCCGGTCGTGGCGTCGGCGACCGTGGGGCCCTGGAACTCGCTGGCGCCCACGAGGTGGTCCGCCACCACGCCGGCCGCGAACGCCGGATCGGTCGCCCAGCTGCCCTTCGGGATCAGCCCGGTGCCGGTGACGAGCCCGAGCCACAGCGGGATGAACGCGAGGTTGGTCTGCCCGCCGGCGAACACGATGTCGCGGTAGCTGTCACCCATCGGCACGATCGGGAACAGCGCCTTCAGCCCGGCCGGCTTCTGCGCCGCCGCGAACAGCTGGGTGATCGCCAGGTAGGAGGCGCCGTACATCCCGATGTCGCCGGTCGACCACTCCTGCTGGCCCGCCCACTCGACGATCTCGAAGAGGTCCTGCTGCTCGCGCTCGTCGAAGCTCGCCCACTGGCCCTGTGACGCCCCCGTGCCGCGGATGTCGACGACCAGCTGCGCGTACCCGCGCTCGGCCAGGAACGTCTCGGGGCCGAGCGCGTCCTTGGAGTACGGCGTGGTCGTGACGATGGTCGGGAACGGGCCCTCGGCGTCCGGCCGGATGAGGTCGGCCAGCAGCACCACGCCGTCGGACATCTCGATGCGGAGGTCCCGCTCGGTGACGGGCGCGAACTCGGCCGGACGCTCCGGCATCGCCCAGCTCTGCGAGGTGCAGGCGCCCGCAGCCTCCATCGCCGGCGTGGCCGCGGAGGGCGCCGCGGTCGCGGGAGCTGCGAGGGGCAGGGACACGGCCGCGAGCGCGGCAGCCGCGGTCACGAGGGGACGACGACGCATGGGGAGACCTCGGGGAGGGAGTGGGTGGCCCGGTCTCGGAACGTTTCGCCGGCGTGTCCCTCCGTTCCTCCCGGCCTAGCGTGCAGGGTGGTGCGCCGGTGTGCGCCGAGGACGAGGAGGCGACGTGCGGGGACTGACGCTCGACGGGGTCGGCGAGGTGACCTACCGCGACGACCTCCCCGACCCGGAGGTCGTCGACCCCACCGACGTCGTCGTGCGGGTGCGCCGCGCCGGCCTGTGCGGCTCCGACCTCCACCCCTACCTCGGCCGCGAGGCGACCAGGTGGGGGGTCGTGCCGGGCCACGAGGTCGTCGGCGAGGTCGTCGAGGTCGGCGACGCCGTGGCCACCGTCGCGGCCGGCGACCGCGTGATCGTCCCGTTCTCGCTGTCGTGCGGCGTCTGCGACGCGTGCCGGCGCGGGCTCACCGCGCGGTGTGACCACAGCCGCCTGCTGGGCTGGGGGCCACCGGACGGGCCGGACGAGGCGACCCTCCACGGCGGGCAGGCCGAGCTCGTGCGGGTGCCGCTGGCGGATGGCTCGCTCGTCGCGGTCCCGGACGGGGTCGACGAGGATGCCGCCGTGCTCCTGTGCGACAACCTCCCCACCGGGTGGTACGCGGCCGAGCGCGCCGACATCGGACCGGGTACCGAGGTCGCCGTGGTCGGCCTCGGTGCGGTCGGGTTGTGCGCCGTCACCGCGGCCCTCGCGCTCGGCGCCGCCCGGGTGGTCGCGACCGACCCGGTGGCCGACCGGCGGGCCCGCGCCGGCACGCTCGGCGCCGAGCCGGCCACCGCGGACGACCTCGCCGGCGCCCGGGTCGACGCCGTGATCGAGGCCGCCGGCCCGCCGGCGGCGCAACGGCTCGCGGCGGGGCTGGTGCGGCCGGGCGGGACGCTGTCGATCGTGGCGGTCCAGACCGCCGACCGGTTCGGCTTCACCCCGGTCGACGCCTACGACGCCAACCTGACCGTCCGGGCCGGCCGGGCGCCCGTCCGGGCGGTGCTCGACCGGCTCCTCCCCCGGCTGGCCGCCGGCGAGGTCGCCATCCCCACCGACGTCGTCGTGACCCACCCGGACGTGACGCTCGCGGACGGGCCGGCGGCCTACCGCCGCTTCGCCGACCGCGAGCCGGGACTCGTCAAGGTCGTGTTCCGCCCCTGAGCGTGGCGGCGCCGGTCGGACGGGGCCGCACGTCAGGCCGAGCCTGTCAGGCCGACAGCCCCCGCAGGTCGCAGTAGGGCCGCTGGAGCGCGACGAAGCCCGACGCTCGCAGATCGAGGGTGCGCTGCAGCGCATCGGCGGGGCTCAGCCACAGCCCCTGCTGCTCGGCCTCGGCTGCTGCGGCCTCGTAGCGGTAGACGTCGAAGCCCCGGGTCTGGTCGTCGGCGAAGATGTACGCCGAGCCGTCGGCGTCGAAGCGGTAGGCCTTCGCCGACCACGCGTCGGAGTCGGCCGCGAAGCGGTAGTAGCCGACCTCGCGCATGCCCGGGGTCAGGGTCGTGCCGAGCGCCCCGGCGCTGACGGGGAGCATGTCGGCGAGGCCGCTCAGGTCGATCACCCGGACGCCGGCGCCGAACCAGGCGATCGTCATGAGCGCCTGGTCCTCGTAGATGCGGAACACGTGCGAGGTGCAGGTGATGGTCCCGCCGAGCCCGGTCCGGGCGCCCTCGTTGACGGTCGCCTCGGGGATGAAGAACGCGCCGACCTTGGTCGGGTTCGCCTCGTCGGTGACGTCGTAGACGTGGAGGCCGCCGCCGGGGCAGACCTCGTTGCCGCCGGCGCCGTTCAGCTCGTCGTTGATGATGACGTAGTCCCGCTCACCGACGGTGACGGGGTCGGCCTGGTGGTGGAGCGTGACCGCCGGGTCCTCGATCGACGCGATGATGTGGGGGTCGCCCGGGTCCTCGGTGTCGATGATCAGCGTGTGGTCGAGCGCCGCCGAGTAGGCCCGCGTGCCGGCGCTGTTGAAGGTCAGGTCGTGGGAGTCGTCGGCGGTGGCGGTGGCCATGCGCGTGACGATGTGCGGGTCGTCGAGGTCGGCGAGGCTGACCACCTCGATGCGGCCCCCACCGCCGCCCGAGTTGGAGTTGTACATCCACATCCCGGAGGGGTGGACGGTCTGGTTGTGCGACCCGCCCGGGATGCGGATGAACGAGCGCGTGTGCGGCGCGGTGGGGTCGGTCACGTCGATGATGAGCGTGCCGTCGGCGGCCGTGACACCGGCGTCGTCGAAGCAGGCGGACTGCTGCTGCCCGTACCCGCCGTCGCCGGTGTAGGTGACGTAGGTGTGGTCGTCGCGCTGGAAGGTCTGGACGTCGCCCTGGAGGATCTTGCACTCGTAGGTCGTGACCAGGACCGGAGCGGTCGGGTCGGTGACGTCGATGACCTCGAGGCCGTTGCGGTAGGTGCCGGCGAAGGCGTAGTCGCGTCCGTCGATCGTGGCGAACTCGACGTCGGTGCCGCCCTGGGTGTCGATGGTGCGGCCGTCGGTGGCGCGCAGCGACCCGTCCCACTGGAGGTTGGCGACGTGGCTCATGTTGGGGCTGCCCACGCCGTCGGTCGACGGGCCGGACGGGGCGGGTGCGGCCGCGACGGCGACCAGGGCGGCGACGGTGACGAGCGTCGGGACACGCATGCGCGCGGACCTCCAGGGACGGGTGTCGAGGTCACTTCGCCGGTGCGCGCTCGGGTTCCTCCCCCTCGCGTACCCTCCGCGCGATGCTGCACCTGCTCCTGAACGCCGACCTCCACGCGCCCGCGTCCCAGGGCGTGTGTCACCTGTTGGTGGCCGGCGGGCGTGTCGTCCACGTCGGCACCGAGGTCCCGAGCCTGGACCCGTCGCTGGCGGTCGAGCGGGTCGACCTCGACGGTCGCCGCGTCGTGCCGGGGTTGGTGGACGGGCACGTCCACGTCACCGGCGGCGGCGGGGAGGCCGGGCCGGCCACCTCCGTGCCGGCGCTCCCGCTGGGGGCGTACACCACGGCCGGCGTGACGAGCGTGGTCGGGTTGCTCGGCACCGACGACACCGTGCGCACGACGGCGGACCTGGTGGCGCGGACCTACGCGCTCCGCCAGGAGGGGCTGTCGGCGTGGTGCCTCACCGGCGGCTACCACCTCCCGCCCCGCACGCTCACCGGCAGCGTCCGCGACGACATCGTCCACCTCGACCCCGTGATCGGCGTCGGCGAGGTCGCGATCAGCGACCACCGCTCGAGCCAGCCGACCCTCGACGACCTCGCTGCGGCTCGCCGCCGACGCGCACGTCGCGGGGCTGCTCGCCGACAAGGCCGGCGTCGTCCACCTCCACGTCGGGGACGGGCCCCGCGGGCTGAGCCTCGTCACCGAGGCGCTGGACCGCTCCGAGCTCCCGCCGGCGGTGTTCCACCCGACCCACGTCAACCGCCGCCGGGACCTGTTCGACGAGGCGCTCACGCTCGTGGCCCGGGGGGTGACGATCGACGTCACCGCGTTCCCCACGACGGCGAGGACGAGTGGTCCGCGGCCGAGGCGCTCGGCCGCGCCCTCGACGCCGGCGTCGACCCGACGCGGCGTGACCGTGAGCTCCGACGCCGGCGGATCGCTGCCGAGCTTCGACGACGCCGGTCGCGTGAGCGGCCTCGACACCGGGCGCCCCGCGGCGCTCGCCGAGACCCTGGCCGAGCTGGTCGCGGCGGGCCGGCCGCTGGCCGAGGTCCTCCCCGCGTTCACGACCAACCCGGCGCGGCAGTTCCGGCTGCCACGCAAGGGCACGGTCGAGGTCGGCGCCGACGCCGACCTGGTCGTCCTCGACGACGACCACTCCCCCCGGGACGTGATGGCGCGGGGGCGCTGGCACGTCCGTGACGGTGTCGCGCTCGTGCACGGCACGTTCGAGAACGGAACCGGCAGATGAGCCCCTCCAAGGTGCCCGACGACACCACCCGCGGGTACCTGATCCCGATCGGCGGTGCCGAGGACCACGACCACCCGGTCGTGCTCCGACGCTTCGTGGAGGTGTGCGGCGGCGAGGACGCCCGCATCGTGGTCATCCCCACCGCGTCCCGGATGAAGGACACCGGCTCGCGCTACCTCGAGGTCTTCGACGAGCTGGGCGTGGGCGACGCGGTGTCGCTGCCGATCCGCAGCCGCGCCGAGGCCAACGACGAGACGCACCTGAAGGCGTTCGAGGATGCCACCGGCATCTTCCTGACCGGCGGCGACCAGCTGCGGCTGTCGACGATCCTGGGTGGGACCCAGGTCGCGCGGCCGATCCGTCGGTCGCACGCGCGCGGGGTCCACGTCGCCGGGACCTCGGCCGGCGCGGCGATCATGCCGGAGCACATGATCGCCGGCGGCGAGAGCGGCCCCACACCCGAGGCCGAGAAGGTGACGCTGGCGCCCGGGCTCGGGCCTGACCAACCGGGTCGTGATCGACCAGCACTTCACCCAGCGCGACCGGCTGGGGCGGCTGCTGACGGCGGTGTCCTACAACCCGTTCCTCATCGGCCTCGGCGTCGACGAGGACACGGCGGCCTTCATCGCGCCCGACAACACCATCGAGATCGTGGGCAGCGGGGCCGCGACCATCATCGACCCGAGCGACCTCGACCACTCGTCGATGGCGAGCGCGCGCGGCGGCGACGTCGTGTCGCTGATCGACCTCCGGCTCCACATCCTGGCCGCCGGCGGCCGCTACGACCTCGAGGCGCGCACCGCGTTCCTGCGCTGACAGCGGACCCCCGCGGCAGCGCGTAGCGTGCCGCGTCACCAGCCACCGGTCGCCGGGAGTGCAGCGCGTGAGGATCGTGTCCACCAACGTCTACGTGGGGCCCAACCCGTACGCCCACTTCCCGGTGATCCGTCACGTCGTCGACCTCGGTCCGCTCGAGGCGTGGCCGAGCCGGCCGCCTCGGGGAGGGGTTCCGGGAGACGCTGGTCGAGCGGCTGCCCGGCCTCGCCGAGCACAGCTGCTCCTACGGCGAGCCGGGCGGGTTCCTCCGACGGCTGACCGACGACGAGGGCACCTGGCTCGGGCACATCTGGGAGCACGTGGCCCTCGAGCTCCAGGCGATGGCGGGCACCGACGTCACCTTCGGCAAGACCCGCAGCACCGGTGAGCCGGGCCACTACGACATGGTGTTCGCCTACCAGCAGCGCGACGTCGGGCTCGAGGCGAGCCAGCTCGCCCGGCGGCTCCTCCTCGACCTGCTGCCCGACGAGGCGGCGGCCGAGCTCGACGAGCCCCGCGAGGACGACTTCGACTGGGAGACCGAGCGCGACGGCTTCATCCGCTTCGTGCAGCGCCGTGAGCTCGGTCCCAGCACCGCCTCGCTGGTGCAGGCGGCGCGCGAGCGCGACATCCCGTGGATCCGGCTCAACCGCTACAGCCTCGTCCAGTTCGGCCACGGCCGCTACCAGCGCCGCATCCAGGCGACGGTGACGAGCGAGACCCGTCACATCGCGGTCGAGATCGCCTCCGACAAGGAGGAGACCCACGACCTGCTGCGCGACCTCGGGCTCCCGGTCCCGGAGCAACGGCTCGCCCACGACCCGCGCGAGGCGGTCCGGGCCGCCGACCGGATCGGCTACCCGGTGGTGGTCAAGCCGCTCAACGCCAACCACGGACGTGGCGTCTCGATCGACCTGTCCGACGCCCGAGCAGGTCGCCGCCGCGTTCGACGTGGCGGTCGAGCAGGGTCGCGGCGGGGCCGTCATCGTCGAGACCTTCATCCGCGGGCTCGACCACCGGATGCTGGTCGTCGACGGCAGCCTCGTCGCCGTCGCCAAGCGGGTGCCCGGTCACGTGGTCGGCGACGGCACCCACACGATCGAGGAGCTCGTCGAGGAGGTCAACGCCGACCCGCGTCGTGGCATCGGCCACGAGAAGGTGCTGACCCGGATCGAGCTCGACCACCAGGCCGAGCGGCTGATGGAGACCGCCGGCTACACCCGCGACAGCGTCGTGCCCGCCGGCGAGACCGTGTTCCTGCGCTCCACCGCCAACCTCTCGACCGGCGGCACCGCGATCGACATGACCGACGTCGTCCACCCGGACAACCGGCTCATGGCCGAGCGCGCGGTCCAGGCGGTCGGCCTCGACGTCGGCGGGGTCGACTTCCTCACCGAGGACGTCACCCGCTCGTTCAAGGACGTCGGGGGCGCGATCGTCGAGGTGAACGCCGCGCCCGGGTTCCGGATGCACGTCGCCCCAAGCGAGGGCCAGCCGCGCGACGTCGCCGGCCCCGTGATGGACATGCTGTTCCCACCCGGCAGCCCGACACGCATCCCGATCGCGGCCATCACCGGCACCAACGGCAAGACCACCACCTCGCGGATGGTGGCCCACATCCAACGCGGGACGGGCCACACGGTCGGGATGACCAGCACCGACGGCGTCTACATCGACGGGCAGCTGACGGTGAAGGGCGACATGACCGGTCCGACCGCCGCGCGGATGGTGCTGCGCGACCCGGCCGTGACGATGGCGGTGATGGAGACCGCCCGCGGGGGGCTGCTGCGGGCAGGCATGGGCTACACCCGGTGTGACGTCGGCGCGGTGCTGAACGTCCAGGCCGACCACCTCGGGCTCAAGGGCATCGACACCGTCGAGCAGCTCGCCGAGATCAAGCGCATCGTGGTCGAGGTCGCCAAGGACACCGCGGTGCTGAACGCCGACGACCTCCTGTGCCTGCAGATGGCGGCCCACACCGACGCCGAGCACCTCTGCTACGTCACGATGTCGCCGGAGCACGACCTCGTCCGCGAGCACATCCGCTCCGGCGGCCGGGCGGTCGTGCTCGAGCGCGGGATGAACGGCGACATGATCACGATCTACGACAAGGGCGCACACGTGCCGTTGCTGTGGACCCACCTCGTCCCGGCCACCCTCGAGGGTCGCGCGCGCCACAACGTCCAGAACGCGATGTTCGCCGCAGCCGTCACCTACAGCCTCGGGACCGGCCTCGAGGACATCCGCCACGGCCTACGCACCTTCGACACGACCTTCTTCCAGGCACCGGGCCGGATGAACCTCTACACCGAGCACCCGTTCCGGGTGCTGCTCGACTACGGCCACAACCCCGCCGCGATCGAGACGGTGTGCCAGACCGTGGCGCGCTTCGACGTGGACGGCCGGCGGACGGTGGTGCTGACCGCGCCGGGCGACCGGCGCGACGAGGACATCACCGAGATCGCCCGCATCGCCGCACCCTTCTTCGACCGCTTCATCCTCAAGGCCGACGACCACCGGCGCGGGCGCGGCCACGAGGAGGTCCCGACGCTCCAGCGCGAGACGCTCCTCGCCGCCGGCATCGCGCCCGAGGCGATCGAGGTGATCGTCGACGAGGCGGCCGCGGTCGACCACGCGCTGCGGACGGCGAGCCCCGGTGACTTCGTCGTCGTGTTCGGCGACGACATCACGCGGACGTGGAAGCAGATCATCCACTTCGACGCCTCCGGTGGCGCCGGCGTGCCGTCCAGCGGACCGCCCACCACGACGGCACCGGGCGACGACCGCGCCTACGAGAGCCTCTCGATCGACAGCCGGCAGCTGGTCCGCGACGAGCGCGGGGTGCGGCTCGCGGTCGAGGCCGAGGACTGAGCGCGGTGCCGGAGCTGACCGACAGCCGCCGCCTCACCGGCCCCAACCTGCTGCTCGACACGGCGGGCGCCGTGCTCGACGTGGCCGCCGACGACGCCGAGCTCGACCGGCTGGTGCCGGCCTGGCGCGACGCCGTCGCCGAGCTCTGCGCCGGCGTCGGCTGGTCGGTGCCGACCCCGGTGGTGCGTCGCGTTCGCCGGCGGTGCGAGCCTCGCGTTCGCCGCCCCGATCGACGTGCTCTACGCGCCTGCGAGCTCAACGAGCAGGCGTGGAACGCGGCGGTGGCGACCCTGGCCGGCACCGCACCACCGGACCGTTCAGCGGTCGTGGTACAGCTGGTCGCGGCCATCGCCGAGGAGGCGAACCCGCGTCTGCTCGACCTCGAGGACGAGGCGGCGTACCGCGACGTGGCGTTCCTGTGGGACGACGACGAGGTCTCGGTCGGACTCGGCGCCCACGCGACGGACCTGGCCGATCACGGCGCTCCCCGCGCCCGACGAGGTCGACTGGACCGCCCACGGCCGCGTCCCGGTCGTGCTCGTCACCGGCACCAACGGCAAGTCGACGACCGTGCGGATGCTCGCCACGGTGCTCCGTGCCGCGGGCCTCACCGCCGGGCTCACCTCCACCGACGGGATCCACGTCGGCGCCGAGGTCGTCGAGGCCGGCGACTTCTCCGGCCCCGGCGGCGCCCGGACGCTGCTGCGCCACCCGCGGCGTCGAGGCGGCGGTCCTCGAGGTGGCACGCGGCGGCCTGCTCCGGCGCGGGTTGCCGCTCGAGCGCGCCGACGTGGCCGTCGTCACCAACGTCTCCGAGGACCACCTCGGCGAGTACGGCATCGAGGACCTCGACGACCTCGCGGAGGCCAAGCTGGTGGTCGCGAAGGCGCGTGCGGCGCAACGGGTTCCTCGTCCTCAACGCCGACGACGACCTGCTCGTCGCAGCACGCCCCCGAGGACGTCCGGCTCGGATGGTGCAGCCAGGACCCGGACCACTGGGTGGTCCGCGAGCACGTCCGCCGCGGCGGCACCGCCTGGGTGGTCGACGGCGACACGATCGTCGAGCTGACGAGCGCCCGGCGGATCCCCATCGTCGCGGTCGAGGCGCATCCCCGCCACCCTCGGCGGGGCGGCCCGGCACAACGTCGCCAACGCGTTGGGGGTGGTCGCCGCGGCCCGCCGGCTCGAGGTCGACGCCGACACCATCGCCGGCGCGCTGGCGGCCTTCCGCGGCGGTCCGGACGACAACCCCGGCCGCGCCAACGTCTTCGACCTCGACGGCCGCACGATCGTGCTCGACTTCGCCCACAACGTCGCCGGGATGACGGCCATCGCCCAGACCGTCGCCCGGATGCCGGCCGACCGACGGCTCGTGATGTTCGGACAGGCCGGCGACCGCTCCGACGCCTCGATCCGCGCGCTCACGCGGACGGTCTGGGAGACGGCGCCCGACCGCGTGGTCGCCGTCGACGTGCCGAGCTACCTGCGCGGGTCGCGAGCTGGGCGACATCCCGGCGCTGATCCGCGACGAGCTCACCGCCCTCGGCGCGCCACCCGCGGCCATCGACACGGCCCCCTCCCCCGTCGCCGGCGTGGAGAAGGCGCTGGCGTGGTCGCGGCCCGGCGACGTCCTGCTGCTCATGGTGCTCGAGCAGCGAGCCGACGTCGTCGCCCTCCTCCAGCGCGAGGCGGCCACCCCCCGCTGAGGCGTTGCCGGGCTCCACGCGCCGCCGGCCGTTCGAGCGGAACCGGAGGACGTCTTCAGGCGATCCTGCGGTGGTAGGTGGCCATCGCCAGGACGTACGCGACCACGAGGATGCCGACGCACCACGCGAGCGCGGTCCAGATGGCGGTGCCGACCGGCTGCTGGGCGAGCAGGTCACGGATGGCGTCCACGATGGCGGTCACCGGCTGGTGATCGGCGAAGGCGCGCACCGGTCCAGGCATCGTGTCGGTGGGCACGAACGCGGAGCTCACGAAGGGCAGGAAGACGAGCGGGTAGGAGAACGCGCTCGCGCCGTCGGCGGACGTCGCGGACAGGCCGGGGATCACGGCGACCCAGGTGAGTGCCAGGGTCACGAGCAGCAGGATGCCGGCGACCGCCAGCCACGCCAGCGCTCCCGCCCCCGATCGGAACCCCATGAACACGGCGACGAGCACGACGACCACCAGCGAGACGGTGTTGGCGACCAGCGAGGTCAGCACGTGTGCCCACAGCACCGCCGGGCGGGCGATCGGCATCGACTGGAGGCGGGAGAAGATGCCGCTCTGCACGTCGAGGAAGAGCCGGAAGGCGGTGTAGGAGATGCCGGATGCGATCGTGATGAGGAGGATGCCGGGCAGCAGGTAGGTCACGTACGACTCCGACCCGGCATCGATGGCCCCGCCGAACACGTAGACGAACAGCAGCAGGAACGCGATCGGCATCACGGTGGTCGTGATGATCGTGTCCACGCTGCGGGCGATGTGGCGCAGGGACCGTCCCAAGAGGACAGCGGTGTCGCTGACGGCGTGCGTGGTCATCGATGGTCCTCGCTCGTCGACGGACGCGACATCCCGGCATCGCCGGGTGTCCGCCCGTCACCGACGAGGGCGAGGAAGACGTCCTCGAGGGTGGGTTGCTTCTCGACGTACTCGACCTGGGCGGGCGGGAGCAGCCGCTTGAGCTCGGCGAGGGTGCCGTCGACGACGATCCGGCCCTCGTGCAGGATCGCGATCCGGTCGGCGAGGTGCTCCGCCTCCTCGAGATGCTGCGTCGTCAGCAGCACGGTCGTGCCCTGGCCGGCGAGCTCCTCGACAGCCCGCCACACCTCGAGCCGCGCCTGCGGGTCGAGCCCGGTGGTGGGCTCGTCGAGGAAGATGACCGGCGGGTCGCCGATGAGGCTCATCGCTATGTCGAGGCGGCGGCGCATCCCTCCCGAGTACGTCGCGACCCGCCGGTCGGCCGCATCGGTCAGCGCGAACCGCTCGAGCAGACGCTCCGCGACCGCCCCCGGCGCCTCGACGTGCCGGAGGCGGGCGACCAGCACCAGGTTCTCACGCCCGGTGAGGATCTCGTCGACGGCCGCGAACTGTCCGGTGAGGCTGAAGGACGCCCGCGCCTGCGCAGGCTCCACGGCGACGTTCCATCCGTTCACCGTCGCCGACCCCTCGTCGGCCCTGAGCAGGGTGGACAGGATGTGCACGACCGTGGTCTTGCCGGCGCCGTTGGCGCCGAGCAGGGCGAAGATGCTGCCCCGCGCCACGTCGAAGTCCACGCTCCGGAGCACCTGCAGGTCCCCGTACGACTTCTGGAGGCCCTGGACACGGATGGCAGGCGGGGCGAGCGACGGCGCGGTCACGACCGCGCCTGCTGCTCTGCGGCCTCGATCGTCCTGACGAGGCGGGCACGCTCCTTGTCGATCCAGCGCGTGCCGGTGTAGGACTGCGCGAAGGTCTCGACGAACTCGACCGGGTCGTCGCCGACGATCTCGCGCACCGGGGTCCCGTCGACGGCCGCGCGCTCCCACAGGTCCGCGAAGTCGCCCAGCATCGTGATGATGGTGTCGCCGTCGGTGACGCCCCCGTAGTACATGAGGTAGCGCTCGAACGCCTTGGTGACGGCGGCGTACGGCTCCGGCAACGCCTCGAGGCGAGCCCGGTGCTGCTTGTACTGCTTCTTCTGCTCGAGCGAGCCGGTCAGGGTCTCGATCCACTTCGCCGCCATGCTCACGTCCCTTCTCTGCGGAGCTGGTCCAGCCGTTCCACGAGGAAGCTCCAGGTGCTCCAGAACTCCTCGAGGTGCGCGCGTCCCTGATCGTTCACGGAGTACACCTTGCGCGGCGGCCCCTTCTCGGACGGGACCTTCTCGACGTCCACCAGGCCGCGCTGCTCGATCCTGACGAGCAGGGCGTAGACGGTGCCCTCGGCGATGTCGGCGAAGCCCCGATCGCGCAGCGAGGCCGTGATCTCGTAGCCGTAGGCGGGACGAGCGGACAGGATGGCGAGGACGACGCCCTCGAGCGTCCCCTTCAGCATCTCCGTCGCCAGCTTGCCCATGGACCGCTTCGACCGATCGCTACTCAGTGACACAGGGTACTGCTAGATAGTAACACTGAATAGCGCCGTGGCAAGCCCGACCGGAACGGGCTCGACCAGGGCACACGCCCGCCACGCCACCGTCCTGACAGCGGTTGCGTTGACGGTCTGGCCCGGGATACCGGGCTGAACCGTCAACGCAACGGAGCGGTCAGCGGTCGCGGAGGCCCTTGCCGTCGAGGATCCGGGGGACGATCCTGTCGACGCGGCGTTCACGGGTGTCGGCCTGCTTCGCACCCGAGACGTACAGGTCGTACTCGCGCTGACGACCGGGCGTGAGCTCGTCGAAGGCGGCGGCGAGGTCTGGATCGCCGGCGAGCCGCTCGTTGAGTTCGTCGACCAGGTCCTCCTCCGGTCGTGGCGGGAGCGGCGTCCCGGCCCGTTCGACCTCGATGGCCTCGGCCACGTACGCCGTCACCACGTCGGCCAACCGCTCGACGTCCTCGACGGAGGTGAAGGTCATCCGCTTGGCCGCGTGCGTGTTGGGACCCTGGTCCTCGAGAACGCCCTCCGGATCGTCCAGCAGGACCCCCTTGAAGAACATCAGGGCGAGGTTGTCCTTGAACTCCTGCACGATGACCACGTTGGACTCGCCCAGGGCGTAGCAGGGCTTGCCCCACTTGATGTGCTCGTCCAGCCCGCTCGCGAGCAGCGGGGACCGGAGCGCCGCGATCTCGTCCGGCCACTGGTCCGAGGCCGCGATGTAGGCGTCGACGTCGGGGAAGTCCTGCACGATCCTGCTCCGCGGGTCGACGTGGTCACGGGTGAGGGGAGCCTGCACCCGTCGAGGGGCTGCCGGCGGCCGTCGGCGCCGACGTCCGGACCGGCGCAGCCCTCGGCCGGCGATCGTAGGCGCGAGCTGACCCGGCTGACGCCGGATCCGGGCCCGGGTCACCCACCGATGCGGCTGATGACCTCGTCGGCGGAGCGGGCGAGGTCGATCTGGAAGGGGTGGCGTTGCGCACCCCAGTGCCACCGCGCCTCCCCGATGATCGTCGCATCGAAGCCCGCCGTCCGGTAGATCTCGTGGATCCGCCGGACCGTGCAGCCGCAGGCGAGGTGGTAGCCGAGCCGGTCGATCTCGCGCCACAGCCGACCCATCAGCGCGAACAGCATGCGGTGCGACGGGTCACGGTGACCGGCCACGACGATGCTGCGGCCCACGTCGACGACCGCCCCGACAGGCTCGGCGCGGACGTCGAACTCGGCCTCGGTCGGCAGCAGACGACCGGGCTCGGGCAGCACGATGCGCCCCGTGGCCACCACCTCGTCGCCGTCCCACCCCGCGACGTGGATGGCATCGTCATCGAACTCGTCCCGCTCCTCGCCGGTCGGGAACCGGGCCGGGTCCACCCAGCCGCCCTCGACCGCCACCTCGTAGCGCAGCCGGAAGGTCGCGCGGCGTTCCTCCTCGGTCTCGGTCACACGGAAGACGATCGGTTCGACCGCGGCCTCCAACATGATGGCCAGCTCGGTGAAGCGGGCCAGCTGGGCACGTTGGTGTGGCGTCGGGCCGGGGATCACGCCCACGCCAGCTGCTCGCTCGCGTGACGCAGCCGGGCCAGTGCCAGCGACAGGAACACGAGGCTCCAGGCGCCCAGGACGACGACCGGCAGGGCCACGTCCGGGATGCCGCCCCGCTCGAGGAGCACCGACCGGAAGGCACGCATCCCCCAGTACGCGGGGCTGGCTGGTGCGATGGATCGGACCCAGCCCGGCAGGAGCGACAGCGGGACCAGTGCGCCCCCGAGCCCGGCGACCACGATCGACCCGAGGTTCGCGACGACGTTCACCTGCTGGAGCGTGCGGGCGAAGGCCACGGCGACGACGCCCGCGGTCACCGGCACCGCAGCGAACACGGTCGCGACCACGACCAGCGCGAGGATCGACCCGTTCGCGTGGAGGTCGAAGAGGAGGAACCCGAACCCGAAGATGACGGCCAGCTGCGCCCACGACAGCAGGATCAGGGGCAGCATCTTCGCCGCCAGGATCCGGGACCTCGGCACGGGCACGGACCGCAGCCGCTGCCAGGTCCCCCAGCCGTGGTCGCGGAAGAAGCTGAGCCCCACGTACCCGACCAGGAACAGCGAGAAGGTCACCGCGACGCCCGGCACCGCCTGGGACGACCCGTCCGCGTGGACGTAGCCCTCGGCGAACAGCGCCAGCTCGAGAGCCGGCTGGAAGAAGACCACGACCGCCAGCGGGAGGAGCACCAGCAGGAGCAGCGGGAGCACGTCGTCACGCTGCAGCCGGAGCTCGTGGCGAGCGAGCACGAGGGTCGCCGAACCACGCCGTGCACGGGTGGGTTCCTCCGAGCGGGTCACAGGCGGGCCACCTGCTCGTCCGGCTGGTAGCGGCGACCGGTCAGGGCCAGGAACACGGCCTCGAGGTCGTCGCCCACCACGTCGACCCGCCGGACCCGGCCCGCGTGCTGGCCGAGCCTGCCGATCGCGACGGCGGCAGCCGACTCGGCCCCGCGTGCACGGAACCGCAGACCGGTGGCGACCCGCTCGACATCGTCGCCGTCGACGAGGGGTGCGGGACCGTCGAAGGTGACGTCGACGACCGGCGTGGCGTGGACCGAGGTCAGCGCGGCCGGGGGTCCCTGCGCGATGATCCGCCCGTGGTCGAGGATCGCCACGACGTCCGCGACCCTCTCCACCTCGGCGATCTGGTTCGTGGAGTAGCAGACGGCTGCACCCTCGCCCGCCATCTGGCCGACGAGCTCGAGCATCGCATCACGACCCGCGGGGTCCAGCGACGTCGTGGGTTCGTCGAGGATCAGGACGGCGGGCCGGTGCACGATCGCCGCGCCCACGTGGACCCGGCGCCGCTCACCGCCGGAGAGCCGGCCCACCCGTCTATCCAGGAGGTGGGCGAACCCCAGCGCGTCGGCGACCTCCCCGACCCGTTCGGACACCGCGGTCCCGCCCTGCAAGCGGGCGAACAGCGCGAGGTTGTCCCGCACGCTCGCCGTGGGGTACAGCGCGACATCCTGGGCGGCGAGCCCGAGGTGGCGGTGGGCACCGACCGGGTCGCGGTGCACGTCGACGCCACAGACGCGGACCTCGCCCCGGTCCGGCGTCTCGAGCCCGGCAGCGACCGTCAACAGCGTCGTCTTGCCCGCCCCGTTGGCGCCCAACAGGCCGACGACCGTCCCCGCCTCGACGACCATCGAGACGTCGTCGACCGCGCGGACGTCGCCCAGCTGCTTCGTGACACCGTCGATGTCGAGCGCGGTCACGGCGCCGTGGGACCGCCTCGACGCCGCAGGCTCACGACGCCCGCGCCGAGGGCGACGACGAGAGCGATGATGGCGATCACGAGAGCGGCGGTGTCCGATCCGGACCCGGTGTCGGACGTCGCGACCGCACCGGGCGCGGCCTCGCTCCCGAGGCTGGTCGCTTCGCCGGCGTAGACCACACTTGCGCGTGGCGCTGCAGCATCGGAGCGGAGACCCTCACCGGTGAACGAGAGCCGGATGCGCCGGTCGGCCGCGCCGAACGTGTGCTCCTGACCATCGAGGGTGAACGGCTCGGCGCTCACCTGCAGATCGTCGGACTGGGCGGTGATCAGGCCCTGGTCCGGAGCCTGCACGTTGACCAGGTTGTGCCACGCGCTGGTCGCGACGGCGATGGGCGTTCCCTGCCGGAAGGACGTGGGGTCGTCGAACGAGGCGCCGCCGTCCGGTTGGTAGTAGTAGGTCGTCTCGGCGGTGCCGGTCGTGTCGAACAGCTTGTCGAGGATGGAACGCGTCTCCAGGGATCCCGACGTGAAGTAGGTGAAGCGCGCGGTGGCCGCCGACCGCTCCAGCGGGTCCTCGCCGGTGAACAGCGACGACTCGTCGAGGCCGGCCATCGAGGTGAGGTAGCCGACGTTCACGATGATCGTGGCGTTCTGCTCGATCGCGCCGACGTAGGTGAACGCCACCCCTCCCGGCGCTGCGGTCCCCACCTCCGGCGGTGCCGCCGCCAGCGCGGGCCCGGCCAGCACCCCGGTCGTCACGAGGACGAGCGCTCCAGCGAGGACGGGCGCGTGGCCCGTGGGGACACGACGACGCGCTCTCGGACCGGTCACGTCGTCCCATCGAGGAGGTTGCGGCCACCCTAGGAGGAAGGCGGACCGGATCGGGGCGACGGGCGAGGCCGGGCACGATTCCGCGCACGGCGGGTGCGCCGTCGCTCAGCGGCTGGCGCTCGGCAGACTCCCGGGGCGGACCGCCACGACGTCGAGCTGGAGCAGCCGGCCGGTCGTGTCGTCGGTGAAGCCTGGCAGCAGCTGCGCGATCGCGAACCCGTGGTCCTCGACCCAGTCGACGAGCTGGAGCCAGGACCACGCGCCGGCGTACAACGGCACGAGCGAGGCCTCGAGCTGCAGCGCCACGACCCGGTCGAGGATGCCCTCGGCGCCGGCGAGGACGGCCTGCTCGTAGCCCTGCACGTCGACCTTCAGCCACGCACGATCGGCGGTCCCGGCGACCTCGGCCCACAGCCCGTCGAGGCGACGTTGTGGCACCGTCACCGTGTCGACGTAGCGGGACTCGGGTGCCGCGTCCTCGTGGCCCGGGAGCATCGGCAGCAGCGAGGAGCTCGCGCCGGCGTTGCCGGCGACGTGGATCTCGACCTCGCGGTCGTCGTCGCCCAGCGCGTACGGGTGGACGCGCCAGTCGCGGTCGCCGGCGGCGGCGCGCTCGAGGGCGCCGAAGCCGAGGTCGCCGGGCAACGGCTCGAACGACACCGCCGGGCCGGCGTAGCCGAGGGCGCGGAGCTCGCGGACGTAGCGGCCGTCGCTCGCCCCGACGTCGAGCACCAGGTCGGTGCCGGTGGCGACGAGCAACCGCGCGATGGGCAGCAGCGGCGCCGCGTCCGGCCACCGGGCGATGTCCACCCCGACGTGGTCACGCACCCACCGTCGCGCCTCGTGCAGCCGCCCCACGTCCCGCTCCCGCCGTCGCCGGCGACAGCCTAGGGCCCCGCCGGCGCCGGCCCGTCAGCGCGGACCGAAGCCGTGGTCGGAGTGGAAGCTGTTGGTGTAGCTCACGAGCGTGTCGATGTAGTTCGCGCGCTCGTACGCGGTGGGGTCGGCGACGTTGCGGAGGCTGACGCTCCCCTTCACCTGCTCGACGGAGTCGTAGTCGCGCCGTTCGAGCCAGGCGCTGAGCCCGGCCTCGACGGTGCGCACGTGGCTCGGCCCGTCGTGGAGCAGCGCCGCGGTCATCATGGCCACGTCGGCGCCGGCGAGCAGCGCCTTGGCCACGTCCGCGGAGCTGTGGACCCCGCCCGTGACCGCGATCGATGCGTCGAGCCGGCCGGACAGGATCGCCGTCCAGCGCAGCGGCAGGCGCAGCTCGGACGGCCGCGACAGCTCCAGCGACCGTTCCACGTGCCGGGTCTCGGGGTCGATGTCCGGCTGGTAGAAGCGGTTGAAGAGCACCAGCCCGTCCGCGCCGGCGTCGGCGAGCCGACAGGCCATCGCGCCGAACGCGGTGTAGTACGGCCCGACCTTGACCGCGAGCGGCACGTCGATCGCCTCGCGCACCTGCGACACGAGCTCGAGCTGGGCGGTCTCGACCTGGTCAGCGGTCGCGTCGAGGTCGGCCACCACGTCGTAGAGGTTGAGCTCGAGCGCGGCCGCGCCGGCCTCCTCGATCAGCCGGGCGTAGCGGACCCAGCCGCCGGGGGTCGCGCCGTTGAGGCTCCCGATCACCGGGATCGACAGCGCCTCGCTGGCGTCGCGCACGAGCGCGAGGTAGCGCTCGCCGATGGTCTCGTAGCCCAGCAGGTCCGGGAAGTAGCCGGTCGCCTCGGGGTTGGAGTCGGTGCCGCGTTCGAACAGGGCGACCTCCTCGAGCTCCTCGTGGACGACCTGCTCCTCGAACAGCGACGGCAGGACCACGGCGGAGATGCCGCTCTCCTCGAGCCGGTGGAGGCTGTCGAGGCGTCCCGTGAGCGGCCCAGACGACGCGACCAGCGGGGTCCGCAGCGGCAGGCCGAGGTAGGTCGTGGACAGGTCGACGCGGGTGGTGGCGGTGGGCTCCTCCATCACTGCACCTCCTCGGCGCCGACGCCGGACGGGTCGACGACCGCGCCGGGTTCGTGAGCGACGCTGCGCTCGACCTCGGCGAGCTGCTCGTAGTAGTGCCACCGCTCGTCGATGTCGGACTGCGCGAGCGTCAGGAGCTGACGGGCGCGCTCCGGCGCGCTGCGCTGGAGCATCGCGAAGCGTCCCTCCTGGCTCGCGAACTCGACCAGCGGGAGGCTGGGCTTACGCGAGTCGAGACGGAACGGCTTGGTGTGCTCGTCCTCGCTCGGCTGGAAGCGGAACAGTGGCCAGTAGCCGCTCTTGACCGCGTCCCGCTGGTGCGTCATCGAGTACCGCATGTCGAACCCGTGCGCGATGCACGTGGAGTAGGCGAGCACGAGCGACGGCCCGTCCCAGGCCGCGGCCTCGTGGAGGGCCCGCACGGTCTGCACCTCGTTGGCGCCGAGCGCGATCTGGGCCACGAAGACGTCGCCGTACTGCATCGCGAGCGCCCCGAGGTCCTTCTTCGGCGTGCTCTTGCCGGTCGACGCGAACTTCGCGACCGCTCCGCGGGTCGTGGCCTTCGACGCCTGGCCACCGGTGTTGGAGTAGACCTCGGTGTCGAGCACGAGGATGTTGACGTTCCGGCCGCTGGCGAGCACGTGGTCGAGGCCGCCGTAGCCGATGTCGTAGGCCCAGCCGTCGCCGCCGACGATCCACACGTCCTTGCGGACGAGGGAGTCGGCGAGGACCTCGAGCCGGCGGGCACGCGGGTCGTCGCCGAGGCTGGCGAGCCGGCCGGTCAGCTCGGCGACGCGCACGCGCTGGGCGTCGATGTCGGTCTCGGCGTCCTGCGGCGCGTCGAGGATGGCGGTGACGAGCTCCTCACCGAGCTGGTCGCGCAGACCCGCGAGCAGGGTGCGTGCCGCCGCGGTCTGCTGCTCGACCCCGAGCCGCATGCCGAGCCCGAACTCGGCGTTGTCCTCGAACAGGCTGTTCGACCACGCCGGCCCGCGACCCGCGGCGTCGGTGCCCCACGGGGTCGTCGGCAGGTTGCCGCCGTAGATCGACGAGCAGCCGGTCGCGTTGGCGACGATCATGCGGTCGCCGAAGAGCTGGGTCAGGAGCTTCAGGTACGGCGTCTCGCCGCAGCCGGCGCAGGCGCTGGAGTAGGAGAACAGCGACTCGCGGACCTGCGACCCCTTGATCGTGTCGCTCGGCAGGAGCGCGCGGTCGAGCGGCGGGATGTCCTGGAAGAAGTCGAAGTTCGTGCGCTCCCGGTCGCGGTGCTCCTCCACGGGGGACATGTCGATCGCCTTGTGGCTCACGACCTCCTTGCTGTGGGCGGGGCACTGCTCGACGCAGACGCCGCAGCCCGTGCAGTCGTCCGGGGCCACCTGGATCGTGAGGAGGTGCGGGGTCGGGAGCTCGCGCGACCGGAACTCCTTGGACTCGAACGTGTCGGGCGCGCCGTCCAGGGCACCCGGCTCGAACACCTTCATCTGGATGGCGTCGTGCGGGCAGACGATCGCGCACTTGCCGCAGTCGATGCAGATGCTCGGGTCCCAGATCGGGATCTCCTGGGCGATCGCACGCTTCTCGTAGCGGGTCGTGCCGGTCGGGAAGGTCCCGTCCACCGGCAGCGCCGACACCGGCAGCAGGTCGCCCTCGCCGGCGAGCATCCGGGCCGTCACACGCTCGACGAACTCCGGGACGTGGGCGGGGACGGGAGGACGAAGCCCGACGGTGGAGGTGACGCTCGCGCCGACCTGGATCTGGGTCATCTCGTCGAGGGCCCGGTCGATCGCCTCCATGTTGCGGGCGACGACCTCGGGACCGCGCCGGCCGTAGGTCTTCTCGACCGCCTTCTTGATGGCCGCGATCGCCTCCTGCTCGGGGAGGATGCCGGACAGCGCGAAGAAGCACGGCTGCATCACCGTGTTGATGCGTCCGCCGAGCCCCACCTCGCGCGCCACCCGGTAGGCGTCGATGACGTGGACCTTGAGGTCGCGGTCGAGGATCTGCTGTTGGACCGGCGCAGGCAGCGCGTCCCAGACGGTGTCGGCCGGCAGCGGGGCGTTCAGGAGCACCGTGGCGCCCTGCCGCGCGACGCCGAGGACATCGCGGGTGGCGAGCATCCCGAACTGGTGGCACGCCACGAAGTCGGCCTCGTCGATGAGGTAGGTCGACTCGATCGGGCGCGGCGAGATCCGCAGGTGCGAGACCGTCTGGGCCCCGGACTTCTTGGAGTCGTAGACGAAGTAGCCCTGGGCGAACAGGTCGGTGTGCTCATCGATGATCTTGACCGAGTTCTTGTTGGCCCCGACGGTGCCGTCGGCACCGAGTCCGTAGAAGACGGCCCGGACGTCGCCGTCGCCGACGGGCAGCGCGAACTCCCGGTCCGGTGGGATCGACAGGTGGGTGACGTCGTCCACGATGCCGACGGTGAACCGCGGCCGCGGGTCGTCCTCGGCGAGGAGGTCGAAGACCCCCTTGACCATCGGGGGTGAACTCCTTCGACGACAGCCCGTAGCGTCCACCGACGACGCGGGGCAGCGCGTCGGCCGTCATCCGTCCCGTCATCAGGGCCTCCGCGACGACGGTGGCGACGTCGGTGAACAGCGGCTCGCCGACCGCACCCGGCTCCTTGGTCCGATCGAGGACGGCGATGCTGCGGACCGTCGACGGCAGCGCCGCGAGGAACGCCTCGACCGGGAACGGCCGGTAGAGCCGGACGGCGATGACCCCGACCCGCTCGCCACGGGCGTTGAGCTCGGCGACGGTCTCGCGGACCGCGCCGACGCCGGAGCCCATCAGCACCAGCACGCGCTCGGCCTCGGGGTGGCCGGTGTAGTCGACGAGGTGGTACGCGCGGCCGGTGCGGGCCGCGAGCTCGTCCATCGTCTCCTGCACGGCTGCGGGGACGGCGTCGTGGTAGGCGTTCGCGGCCTCTCGGGCCTGGAAGAACACGTCGGGGTTCTGGGCGGTGCCACGCAGGACCGGGCGGTCCGGGGTCAGCCCGCGTCGCTGGTGGTCGAGGACGTCATCCTCGCGCACGAGCGACCGCAGGTCGTCGTCGCTCAGGCGCTCGATGCGGTTGAGCTCGTGGGAGGTGCGGAACCCGTCGAAGAAGTGCAGGAACGGCACCCGGGTGCGGAGGCTGGCGGCGTGCGCCACCGCCGCGAGGTCCTGCGCCTCCTGCACCGAGCTCGACGCGAGCATCGCGAAGCCGGTGGTGCGTGCGGCCATGACGTCGGAGTGGTCACCGAAGATCGACAACGCGTGGGTGGCGATGGACCGGGCCGCGACGTGGATCACGGCCGGCGTCAGCTCGCCAGCGATCTTGAACATGTTCGGGAGCATCAGGAGCAGGCCCTGCGACGCCGTGAACGTCGTCGCGAGCGAGCCCTTCTGCAGGGCGCCGTGCAGCGCACCGGCGGCGCCCCCCTCGCTCTGCAGCTCCGCGACGCTCGGGACGGTCCCCCAGATGTTGGTCCGGCCGGCGCTCGCCCACGTGTCGGCCAGCTCACCCATCGGCGAGGCCGGGGTGATCGGGTAGATCGCCACCACCTCGCTCAACGCGTACGCGACGTTGGCCGCCGCCTCGTTGCCATCGATGCAGGCCGTGGCCATGCCGGCTCCTCAAGGTGTTCCGCTGCGGAAGGCGACCGTACGGCCGGGGTTGCCCGGGCTGGCCGGGCCGACCGGACCGGTCCCCGGGAGGCGGATGGCCCGGGAACGGCTGAACCTAGCCCCGGGGCGTGGCGCACGTCGCTAGCGTCGGGCGCACCACCTCCCAGAAGGCAACGACCATGGACCCACGCAAGCTCGCTTCGATCGGCGCCATCGTGCTCGGCGTGCTGATGATGATCGGCGGCATCGGCACCTGGGTGCTCGTCAGCACCACGCTGGCGGACCAGAACATCACGACCCCCGAGGACGCCTGCCTCCCCGAGCGGGACGTGACCGGCCCGTTCACGGCGTACTGCCAGGCCAAGGTCATCCAGAAGCACACGCTCGAGTCCACCGGCGGCAAGACCTACGCCGAGCTCGACCGTGATGACCCGGTGCGGGCGACGGCGATGAACTCGTCGTTCCTCCAGGCGTCGCTGTTCACGTCGATCCTGGCGTTCGGGGTCTCCGCCATGGCGTTCGCCGTCGGGCTGCTGTTCCTGCTCATCGGGCTCGGCATCCGGGACGTCCGGGAACGGATCGTCACGACCTGAACCGTCACCCCCGCCATCACGACGCGGGGAGCGTGACCCGGAACGTGGCGCCCTGACCGGGTGCCGAGTCGACGGTCACCTCCCCGCCGTGCAGCTCCACGTACTGCTTCACGATCGTCAGCCCCAGGCCGGTCCCGCCCTTGCCGCCGTGGCTGAACTGCTGGAACAGCGTCGGCAGCAGCTCGGCGTCGATGCCCTGGCCCTCGTCGGTGACCTCGAAGACCGTGTGCCCGTCGCGCTGCTCCACGCCCAGCTGGATCGGAGCGCCGTCGGGGGTGTGCCGCGCGGCGTTGGTCAGCAGGTTGCTGAGGATGCGCTCGAGGCCGCCACGGTCCGCGGTGGCCCGCTCGGCGCGGACCTCGACACCGACGGGGTGGCCGTCGAGCACCGGCGCGAGGTCGGCGACGAGCCGGTCGAGGAACGGCCGCAGCTCGATCGGCTCGAGCGCGAGGGTGATACCCCCGGACTCGAGGAGGGTGAAGCTGCGCAGGTGGTCGATCAGCCCGCGTAGCGCGCGGACGTTGGAGAGGATGCGCTCGGGGAACTCCGAGACGTCGACGTCCTCGAGCGCGTCCGGGTCCACCTGCGCCTCGGCCAGGAGCTCCGCGAACCCCCCGATGGCGAGCACGGGCGCCTGGAGGTCGTGCAGGATGGATCCGACGAAGTCGCGTCTCCACCGGTCGATCTGCTCCAGCTCGACGAGGTTCCGGCGCTGATCCTGGAGCACCTGCTCCCGCGCCTCGGCGGTCCGGTGCGGCTCGGTCATGTCGCGGGTGATCTTGGCGTAGCCCGTGAGCTCGCCGGACGAGGTCCGCAGCGCCGTGATCACCACGTCTGCCCAGAACCGGGTCCCGTCCTTGCGAACGCGCCAACCGGAGTGCTCGACGCGACCGTGCTCACGGGCCTCCGCGAGCAGCCGCTCGGGCAGCCGTGCCGCACGGTCCTCCTCGGTGTAGAAGGTGCTGTAGTGGCGGCCGACGATGTCCTCCTTGGAGTACCCCTTGAGCCGCCCCACCCCCGTGTTCCAGGTCATCACCGTGCCGTCGGGGTCGAGCATGTAGATGGCGTAGTCGACCACGTTCTCCACGAGCAGCCGGAAGCGCTCCTCGCTGACCTCGAGCTCACCCTGCTCACGACGTCCGCCGAACACCACCAACCTCTCCACGCTCGATGTCCTCGCCATCCAACACCTGCCCGCCGGGCACGGCCAAGTCGCCGAACGGCCGTGACCGGGGCCCGCACGTGATCACCGCCGGCGTGGTCGTGTCCCGCCGCCCCGCTCGTCACCGACCTCGGTGACGTCGAGCGGGCCGGTGAGGTAGCGCTGGATGGTCGGGCCGACGACGACCACGACGGCGTCGGGTGCCGCCGTCGACAGCGGCTCCATCCCGAGCACGAACCGGGTGAGACCGAGCCCGACGAGCTGCGAGGCGACGAGCGACGCTCGCCAGCCCACCGCGTCGACGCCGAGCCGGGTCAGGACCGGCGCGAGCACCGTCTCGACGAGGAACTCCCGCAGCATCCGCGCCGCGGTCGGATCCGAGACCGCCGTCGTCAGCAGCAGCCGGAGACGGTCGCGGGCCGCCGGTTCGTCCCACACGCGCAGGAACGTCCGGACCAGCACCTCCCCGAGCTCGTCCGGTGGCGCCCCCGCGAGCTGCGCCACCACGAGGTCCGGGCGCACGGGGAACTGGAGCACCTCGGCGAACAGCTCGCGCTTGGTCCCGAAGTAGTGGTGGACCAGCGCCGGGTCCACCTGCGCCTCGCCGGCGATCGTGCGGATCGATGCCCCCCGGTAGCCCATCTCGGCGAACCGCGAGCGTGCCGCCTCGAGGATGGCGTCGCGGGTCCCGCTGTCGCCGGGACGGCGGCCGGTCCGCGCCATCAGACGACCGTCGCGTCGAGGAAGACCTCCTCGAGGGTCGCCGGCACGGTCGTGACCTCGACCTCCACGTCGGCGAGGGTCCGGCGGACCGTGTCCTCGTCCACTCCCGAGACCCGCAACGCCCGCCCCGCCGGCAGCAGCGAGAGGCCAGCCGCCTCGAGCGTGCGCCACGCCTCCTCCCACCGCGACGCGAGCACCTCGACCACCGAGCGTCCGCGGATCAGCTCCCCGACGGTCCCGGCCGCCGCGACCCGGCCGGCGGCGAGGAGCACGACGCGGTCGCAGCGGGCGGCCTCCTCCAGGTAGTGGGTGGACACGAGCGCACCGGCGCCGGCGTCGCACGCCCGCCGGATCACCTCCCACAACCGCTGACGCGCGAGGGGGTCGACGCCCGAGGTCGGCTCGTCGAGGACGAGCACGTCCGGACGGTGCGACAACGCGACGGCGAAGGCGGCACGCCGGCGGAGGCCGAGCGGGAGCGTGCCGACGGGACGGTCCGCGATGGCGCGGATGGCCTCGTCGTCCACGGCGCCGAGGTCGACGTCGTAGACCGCCCGGACGAGGTCGAGGTGCTCGGACACGGTGAGGTCCGGCCACAGACCCAGCGCCTGGGGGACGTAGCCGACCCGTCGGCGGGTCTCCCGCGAGGGCGGCCCACCCACGAGCTCGACCGTGCCGGCATCCGCTGGAAGCAGCCCCAGCAGCACGCGGATGAGGGTGGTCTTCCCGGCGCCGTTCGCCCCGACCAGCCCGATGACCTCCCCCGGGGCCACCGCGAGCGACACGCCGTCGACGGCGACGAGCGACCCGAACCGTCGCGTCACCCCCGTGGCGGCGAGCGCGTTCACGCCGGCACCTCCTCGGCGGCGAGCTGCCGCTCGACCACGAGGTCCTCGAGGCTCCCTGCCCGGGTCAGCTCCCGCGGGCTGCCGTGGAGGAGCACGCGGCCCTCGTTCAGGACCAACACCTCCGCCGCACGCTCGGCCTCGTCGAGGTAGGTGGTGGCGAGGAGGACCGCCGCGCCGGCGGATGCGGCGTGCCCGACGAGCCGCCACACCTCGGCCCGGCTCACCGGGTCGACCCCGGTGGTCGGCTCGTCGAGGACCAGCAGGTCCGGGGCGTGCAGGAGCGCGAGGACGACCGCGAGCTTCTGGCGCATCCCGCCGGACAGCTGCGCGCCGAGGCGGTCGCGGCTCGACGCGAGCCCGGCGCGGTCGAGCAGCTCGTCGCCGCGCTCGTCGCGCACGGCGGGCGCGAGCCCGTACGCGTCCGCCACGAAGCCGAGGTGCTCGGCGACGGTGAGGTCGGCGTAGGTGCCGCCGTGGGCGACCATCGCCCCGATGCGGGCCCGTGCGGGGTGACGGACGGTGCCGTCGTCGGGGCGCAGGACACCGCTGCACACCCGCAGCAGGGTGGTCTTGCCGGCGCCGTCCCCACCGACCACGGCCGCGATCGCCCCCGGGGTCAGGGTCAGCGACACGTCCCGGAGTGCCACGACGTCGCCGTGGTGCACCGTCACGTCCTCGACCCCCCACGGTCTGCTCACGCGGCCACCTCGTCGACGTGCGCGTGCGACCTCGACGCCCCGGCGGGGACGAGGTCCCGGCGGACCCGGATGACGCTCAGCCCGAACGTCACGACCGCCAGGCCCGCCAGCGCGACGAACGGCAGGAGCAGGTCGCCGGCGCCGGCGCCGCGGAGCATGATCCCGCGCGCGAGCTCGACGAACCACGTCAGGGGCAGGATGTAGGCGATCCAGCGGATGCCGATCGCCATCGAGGCGACCGGGAAGATCGCGCCCGACAGCAGCACCTGCGGCAGCGTCACCATGAGCGACAGCTGCATCGCCTGACCCTGGTTCTCCGAGACCGTCGAGACGAGCAGGCCGAGCCCGAGCGTGACGAGGAGGAAGAGCAACGAGCCGGCGACGAACAGCGGCACCGAGCCGACGAAGGGGACGTCGAACACCGTGACGGACACCACCATCACCACGGCGAGGTCGACGAGCGCGACCACGAGGTAGGGCAGGACCTTGCCGGCGATGACGTCCGCCGGCCGGAACGGCATCACCGCGAGCTGCTCGATGGTGCCGGCCTGGCGCTCGCGCACGACGCCGAGGCTCGTCGCGATGGTCCCGACGAACGCCAGCACGAGCCCGGCCAGCGCCGGCACCAGCACCGGCGGCGTCTCGAGCCCCGGGTTGAAGAGGATCTCCGGCTCGATGCCGAGCGGCGAGCGCGCCAGCGCGGTGACGACGCTCCGCCCGGCGAACAGCTGCGACCCGTCGACCAGCACCGCGGGTGGGTCGCTCCCGGCGAGCACGGCCACGGTCACGTCGCCGGCGCGGAGCGCCGCCTCGGCGCTGTCCCGGCCCTCGCCCGGGGCGGTCACGGTCACGTCGAAGGCCTCCGGCAGCTGGCTCTCCACCGCGTCGGCCCCCGGGCCGTAGAGCCCGACCGGGACGCTCGTGACGTCGAAGCTCGCGGCGTAGCCGAAGATCAGGAGGAGCAGCAGCGGCTGGAAGAGCAACAGCGCGAGCGTGCGGTGGTCCCGCTTGAGCTGGCGGAACTCCTTCACGGTCATCGCGCGCATGGCGCGGAACGGCATCCCGAGCTCCTCGTCGTCGACGACCCGTCTGGAACTCAACGGTCGTTGAGTTCCAACCTACGCGCGACCACCGGGTCGGTCAACGGCACCCGATCGTGCTCGTCCCCCGGCGGGGGGACGAGGCTCGCGGCCGGCGCCTCCCCCTCGCCCCGTAGCCTCGCCCGATGCGAACCTTCACCTGCGACCGCTGCGGTCAGCTCGTCTTCCTCGACGACACCGTGTGCCTGCGGTGCCAGGCATCGTTGGGCTTCGAGCCCGGGCTGGGGCGCATCACGTTGGTCACCGACCCGGCCCGTCGCTGCGTCAACGCCGAGCTGATCGGCTGCAGCTGGCTCGCTCGGTCCCCCGGCGAGCTCTGCGCGAGCTGTGTCCTCACCCGGACGCGGCCGGCCGACGGGGACCCGGCCGGGCTCGCCGCCTGGGCGGCGGTCGAGTCCGACAAGCGCCGGCTCGTGTTCCAGCTGCTGGACCTCGGCCTGCCGGCGTCGCCCCGCAACGCCGCCGGCGAGGGTCTGGCGTTCGACCTGCTGTCGAGCGCCCACGGGCCCGTCACCACCGGCCACGCCCAGGGCGTCATCACGCTCGACCTCGCTGAGTCCGACGACGTCCACCGGGAGCGGGTCCGCGCCGAGCTCGGTGAGTCGTACCGGACCGTGCTCGGCCACCTCCGGCACGAGGTCGGGCACCGCTACTTCGACGTGCTCGTCGGCCCGACCGACCGCGACGAGGCGCGGAGGCTCTTCGGCGACGAGAGCGTCGACTACACCGCGGCGCTCGAGCGCCACTACGCCGAGGGCCCTCCCCCGGACTGGCGCGAGACGCACGTCAGCGCCTACGCCACGATGCACCCGTCCGAGGACTGGGCCGAGACCTTCGCCCACTACCTCCACATCCGCGCCACCCTCCAGACCGCCGCGTCCTACCGGCTGTCGGTCGCGGGCCCCGCCGAGGTCGCGGACGCCGACGCCTACGCCTCCGACCCGGCCGCCACGTCGCTCGACACCATCGAGGACGTCATCGCCACGTGGCTGCCGCTCAGCTACGCGCTGAACGCGGTGAACCGCAGCATGGGCGGCGCAGACCTCTACCCGTTCGTGCTCGCACCCCCGGTGATGACCAAGCTCGGGTTCGTGCACCGGATGGTCGGCAGGAACCGGGCCGCCTGACGCCGAACGCCTCCGCGAGGCGGGACGTGCCCGCACGGAGGACCGGGAGCCGACCGATGTGCGGGACGTCCTCGTGACGGACCCCTGGGCGCGCGGCCCGCTGCTGCTGCTGCTCGCCGCCGTCCTGACGCTGTCACCCCTCGGGGCTTCCGAGCCCGCTGCTGTCGCCGCCGACCGCGACGCGTCGGTGGTCCTTCGCACCACCTCGAACCGTGCCGACCTCGTGAGCGGCGCTGACGTCGCGGTCGAGGTCCTCCTCCCCCCGGAGGCGGGGCCGGGGGGACTCGTCGTCGACGTGGACGGACGCGACGTCTCCGACGTCTTCGCGATCCGGCCCGACGGGCACGTCCGCGGCCTCATCACCGGACTGCCGCTCGGTGACAGCGTCGTGCGGGCGCGACTCCCCGACGGGCGTGGCGCCCGCCTCACGGTCACGAACCACCCGGTCGGCGGCCCGATCCTGGCCGGCCCCCAGGTCCAGCCCTGGCCCTGCGCCACCGCCGAGAACGGTCTCGGCGAGCCGTTCGACGAGCAGTGCAACGCGCCGGCGATCGTCGAGCTGTTCTACCGCTCCCAACGCTCGGGAGGGTTCGAGCCCTACGACCCCGACGCCCCGCCACCGGACGACGACGTCGCGCGCACGACCACGGACCAGGGCGTGACGATGCGGTTCATCGTCCGACGCGAGCGGGGCGTGGCCGACCGCGGCATCTACGAGGTCGCCGTGCTGGTCGACCCCGACGAGCCCTGGGACCCGTGGCAGCCGCAGCCCGGGTGGAACGGCAAGCTCCACTGGCCGTTCGGCGGCTCGTGCCAGCCCTACCACGGCCAGGTGCCCCCCGGCGCCCGCCCCGACGTGGGTGGGGCGCCCGCCGTCCTCGACGAGGACGTGCTCGCCCGCGGCACGATGGTCGCGTCGTCCGGGATGAGCGTGCTCGGCAGCAACTGCAACACCATCGTGAGCGCCGAGGCGCTGATGATGGTGAAGGAGCACATCGCCGAGACCTACGGGGCGATCCGCTTCACGTCCGGCAGCGGCGGCTCGGGCGGGTCGATCCAGCAGCTCCAGATCGCCGGCGCCTACCCGGGACTCCTCGACGGGCTCGCGGTCGACGCCACCTTCCCCGACCTGATGACGACCGCCACCGAGAACCTCGACTGCCGGCTGCTCGTCCACTACTTCGCCCGGACCTCCCCGCAGCTGTGGACGCCGGCGCAGGAGCAACTCGTCCAGGGACACGGCAGCGCTGCCAGCTGCCACGCCTGGATCAGCGTGTACGGGTTCCCGTCGATGCTCGCCGACCCGACCCTCGGGTGCCGCGTGCCGCTCCTCACCTACACCGAGAACGACGTGTGGGGCGTGCAAGGGCTGCAGCAGGAACCGGACTGGGTCTACGACCCGGACACCAACCCGGACGGGGTCCGCTGCACGATCTACGACTACCTCGTCAACGCGCTGGGGAGGCGTGCGGGCGACGGGTTCGCCGCGCGGCCCTACGACAACGTCGGGGTCCAGTACGGCCTGCGGGCGCTGCAGGACGGGGCGCTCCTGCCGGAACAGTTCGTCGACCTCAACGAACGCATCGGCGGGATCTCCATCGACTACACCTTCCAGCCCGGTCGGACCGCCGCCGACCCGGGCGCGGTCGCCCGCGCGTACGCGAGTGGCCAGGTCACCGACGGGACCTGGCTGGGACGGGTCCCGATCGTGGACAGCTCCTACGCGGTCCCCGCAGGCGACATCCACACGCCCTTCCACTCCTGGTCGCTACGGGAGCGGATCGTCGCCGCGACCGGACGCGCCGACACCCACAACATCCGACAGGGCGGTGGCGACCGTCCCGCCTACGACGTGCTCGACGACTGGCTCACCCGCATCGAGGCGGACACCGCCGCCGGGGACCCCACCGACCGGGTCGCCCGCAACCGGCCGCCCGACGCGGTCGACACCGGCAGCTACCTCGGCACCGACCCGCGGATCGCCGCCGGTGCGCCCCTCGCCGAGGACGTCCTCGCCTGCGCGCTCGTCCCGCTCGACCCCGCCGCCTACGCGGACCTGCCCGTGCCGTTCACCGACGGCCAGTGGGCACGCCTCGAGGCCGCGTTCCCGCAGGGCGTGTGCGACTGGAGCGACCCGGGCCGGGACCGTCGACCCACCGTCGCCTGGGCCACCTACACCGCCGGCGACGGGCCCGTGGCGCTCCCGCCCCCGCCGGCCTCGACCCCCTTCGGACCCGGGGAGGAGCCCGCCACCGCGCGTGGCCCGCTGCCGGCGACCGGCGGCGGGGCAGGAGCCGGCGTGGGCCTGCTCGCCGCGGCCGGTCTCCTCGCCGGCGGCCGACGGCGTCCGGTCGGTCAGCCGCGGCGGATGATCCGGTAGGGGTTACATCGAGCTCGGAGCCGTCGGCACCGACCGCGGCGGCGGTGGGGACGTCACCTACGGCAACTTCCAGCCGGGCGAGCGACCCGACCCCGCCAGACCCCCGGCGCTTCCGCAGGAGCGTCGCCGCTTGACAGAACCCGTCGGATACGACGGGTTCTGTCACCGCAGACCCGGCGCACGCGCCCGCGCCGGGCACGGCCTGACGGGAACCTGCCGATGCGCGGGTTTCCGTCACGAGGCGCTGCCGCGGCAGC
>CAVUJQ010000007.1:0-210100 GCA_963741855.1 uncultured Actinomycetes bacterium
CATCGAGCGACCGCCGCAGCCGCCGGCGACTCCCGGCACGTCGTTCAGACAGGCGCGAGTTGACGGGCCAGGCAGATCTCCAGGTTGGGAACCCGTGCCGGCGCGGGTTCCCGAGCAGCGAGGCCGCGATCCACCGGCTTCCCGTCACGAAGTGCTGGCGCGGCAGCGGCGCGTGGCGGGCCCACCGGCGCGAGAACCGTGGGGTACGTCGGCTTTCGTCGCCGCAGGCCCGACGGACGCGCCCCGGAGGCCGCGGCTCGACGAGAACCGTCGCATGCGAGGGTTCCCGTCCCGGTGAGCGCCCCGCTGGCTCCTGGGTCACTCCGAGAACGGAGTCACAGCCGATGCCCACGCTCGGCGTCGACCTCCTCCGCGAGCCGCCCCGAGACGGCTTCGTCGCAACTTCGACGATCCGGCGGGAGCGGCTCGGAAACCGCCGCTGACCTGCACGTTCGCTTTGGCGGGCCCGGCGGGGCTCGAACCCGCAACCGACGGATCATGAGCGAACCCCTGGACGTCCCAGCGGGTCCCGACGGGCCCCCGTGGATCCACCTTTCCGCTGGTCAGCGCGACCTCTCCACACGAGCAGGTCCCGTCACGGCCCGGGACAGCCCGCTCCGTTCGCGGCCTCTCGCAAGCGATCCGATAGCAACTCGTTCGCATACCGCCGGCGGCTCCGGCGGCTCCGGCGGCCAGGTGAGCCTACGGCGCTCGCAGGTGATCGTGCCGCGGAAGTTCTGTCCTGCGGGGCGTGCACCCTCGACGCGCGGCCTCGGCGACCGCGCTGGGTGGCTCTGCTCACGTCGGCCAGTGCTGGCCGACGTAGGGCGTGGGGTTCGCCCGACACCATGCGTCGAGGAGCTCGGCCAGCGCATGAGGCTGCGCGCCGCCTGTCGGCAGGTTGCGCTTGAGGACGCACACGAGCACGACATCTGGTTCGCGCGCGTAGTCGACCACGTTCTCGGTGACCACCGCACGACCCTCCGAACGAGCGACCGATGCGACCTGCGGATCGGTCGCGCCACGCAACCCCAGGTCGTCCACGTGGACGGCGTCGTGCCCGAACTCCTCGCGCAGGTGCCGGGCAGCCGCGCTGGGGAACATCTCGTCGAGGAGCAGTCTCAAGCCAGCAGCGCCTGACGCTGCTCGGCCGCCCGCCGTCCTTCCACGATGGCCTGTTCGTTGCGGGCGATGCGTGCCTCCACGTCATCGGGGTGCCGCGACGCGAACTCCAGGGCCGTACGGATCTGGCGGGGATGCAGGTCCGACTCGGCCGAGAACGTGGCGATGCGGTCCTCCTCGGTGCCGTCGAGTTCACGCAACCGCGCCACGATCTCCCACACGTCGGGGCCGGCGGCCAACGCGGCGCGTCGGTCCGTGGTCGCGCCCCGGTAGACGACGCCCGGATGGTCGAGCGTGTCCACGCCCTCGATGATGAGACGTTCGAGCAGTGCGGTCGCACTGAGTCCTTCACGCTCGGCGCGTTCCATGAGACGCTGCCTGGCCTGGTCGCTGAGGCGGAACGAGGTGCTGGTCGCCATGCGTCTCCCGATCGATCTCAAGATGCACTACAACGTAGCGCACATGCACGACGATATCGACCACGACCACGACCACTGGAAGGTTCGTAGTGGGAACATCTCCTCGGGGAGAACTTCCCGCTACGGACCTGAGCGGAGCGGCCGGTGGTCAGCCGCCGCGCTTCCTGGTGAGCTCGGTAGGTCGGTGCGCGAGCGGGTCCTCCGGCCACGGGTGCTTGGCGTAGCGAGACCCGAAGAGGCTCCGACGCTGCATGCCACCGGTCACCCGTCCTCACACGCGAAGTCGTGCCGGAAGTCCGTCAACGGTAACGAACCACGTCGATGCTTGACGTGATCTGGCGAGAGTTCCGCCGGCGTGAAAGCGACCGAACTCCTCCCTGGTTCGTCACGATCGCCCCAGAGGACCACCACTCCGTATTGCCTCTCTGGGTCCAGCTCAGTCTCGAGTGGTTGGACGTCTTCGTAGCCAGGCGGCGACTCACCGATCGTGAAATCGACCAGTGGCGGCGGATCGGCCTCCGCCCGGGCCACCCAGAGCTGCGAGGCATCGCTAGATGTCCCGTCCAGCAGGAGCACCGAGAAGGCGACTCTGTTCGAGCATCCAGGAGCGAAGACCCAGGTGGGATCCCCATCGCGAAGCGTCACGCCGTAGGGATCGAGTGGCTCGCTCGGGAAGCAGCCACCGACGAGCGCGCTACACAGCAGGGCTACGACGAACGCTCTCAAGGACCGAGACACTCGTCGTACCTCCCGTCGCGAAGACCGGCCCTACTTCCACCACTCCCTGGGACGCTCACTCACCACCTGCGCATTCGCTTGGTGGGCCCGGCGGGGCTCGAACCCGCAACCGACGGATTATGAGTCAGACCAGGGCCATCCCGGACCGGCCCCGTGCATCCCGTGAAATCCCGTTGAGTCGCCGCGCAGAAGCACCTACTCGTAGATCCCGCGTCTCCCTAGGTACGAGCTGTTCCGCCCCGTTGTCGGACATCCGTGTGCGAAATGTGTGCGAGCCCCGCCGGCCCCCGGCACGAAGGGGGGATAGCCCGGCAGCATCAACCCTCCGCCCAGTACGCGACTGCGAGGCGCTGCCAACGGGGCCGCCGATGCCACTGCGCCAGGCAGCATCTCGGTCACCACCGAGATGGCGGGCACCGTCCTTCGCGATGCCACCCCCTTGCCCTCCGACGATCGTGCTACGGGGCAGCGAATCGGCCTGGTCCGCCTGATACCGAACTCAGCGACGAGAATCTTGGCCTGGGCCCTTCGGCGTGTTCGCGCCCCTTCAGCTCACACGGATGCGGCATCTGACCTGGGTCGCTTCACGGCGATGGCGTCGCAGTCGTCATGTCACCGGACAGCGGCGACACGCCTGTTCGCGCTTTCAGCACGAACTAGTCTCGCACTTTGGCGGCGCCAGATCCATACCGACGCGAGCAGGGGACCCAGTCCGGACAGGAAGAGAAGCCCGTCGCCGTCCGGTCCGAACGCCGCGAGTCCCAGCATGACTCCTGCGAGAAGCAACCACAGCCCGACCATCCAGCGAGTCGTTTGACGCCGTCGATCGATGATCCGACCTTGCAGTTCGCTCACCACCGCGGCGACTGAAGGATCGTCGTGAACCATGTCCCCATGGGCAGCGACGCGGTACAGACGTAATTGTTCCGCCCCAGATAGATCGTGCCAGATTGCCAGTGCGGCGTCGCTGGACGGCACCGCGGAGCTTCTCAGGGCTGGGTAGCCGAGGACGCGCCGATCGAGCCGGTCGAGTGCAGCGAGCAATTTCATGCGGCCTCGTGATCGGTTCGCCTAGCACTCAAGGGCAGACGAAGGAGTTGCCCGCCCCAGGGTGGAAGGTGATAGCAGAATCGCCAGTACCTGCGAAGATGATGTCGGAGCTTGCGAGGTCAGCGCACGCACTCTGGCTGGGACGACTAAGCGTCACTGTGAACTTAACGAGATTGTCTGCTCGGATTCCTGTCGTCGACGTTGTCCTGGCCCCGTAATGTGACGAATCGCCGTTGAAAGCGTACCACTGCATTCGGACAAAAGCGGAGGTACTTCCCTGAGGATCATACCCTGTAGCCGTCAATCGACAATCGAAGGGAGTGCACGAAAAGCTTTCGATCTTCACGATTGCCGGGATTAGAGACGGCGTTTCGCAGAGGGTCTCCGTGCACGCTCGGTTCGATGCAATCGAGATGATGATGCCACCTACGGCGCATGCCACCCCGGCGATGACCTCGCCGACGGGCGTCGGTTCAATGACGGCTGCTGCGGCCAATGTGCCACAAGCTGAATTTACGCCAGTGCCGGCGGCCGAAGTGACCACCGCGCAAGCGAACTCGCATTCTGGACCGGCGTCGATCTCGCGGCGCGACACTGCACCCTTATAGTCGGTGAGCGTGACTTCGATGGTTCCGTCGGGCGTCCCCGTGGCGATCGCGTCCGAAAGAATCTTGACCTCCTCATTGGGCGAGAGGTATGCGACACGCGTCCTAGCCCATGTCGCATCGAACTCTACGTCCACGACGATCGCACTTGAGTCAGCCAGTGGAAGCACGATGCGTTCGTCATGAAGTGGGACCAAGAGAGACTCCATCGCGGAGAGGTCTTCTTCCGAGGCGATCCCGACAAGCTCGTTCCAAGGGACCTCTGCGGTGGGCATTACTGCGACGAGTTCAGCCATCTCCCCGGGAGTAAGGGTCCGTGCCCGGGAGAACGCTTGCATCGCGTCCACCCACATGTCCCCTCCGAAATCACCAACCTCGATCACCGTCGTCCGAGGACTATCGTCAGCGGCCGCCGGCGCCAGGGGAAGGGTTAGTGCGAGGGAGAGGACCAAGATGAGACCGATGCGGAATCGATGCACGACCGAATCGGGCGATTTGGCTTCGGACGCACCCTTGGCGGCAGCTAGCAGCGGCGCGACCGCCACTCCCATTCGGACCCGGACAAGCGACAGCCGGCTTCGCATACTCGACCCAATTCTGAAACGCGGCCGACCTTCGACCGTCCCTCTACGGAGTCTCGAAGCACGAGCTTCCTAGCAGGAAGCGTCAGAGTCGTGCGCGGGTCGCGCGCAGCTGGGCCGAGACGTGACCGTCTCGGATGGTCGAGAAGTCGTTGAAGCGAGCAACACCCCACGAGCGTTCCTGCCCCCGCTCGTCTACGGACCTCGGCGCTCACTCGGGCGTGCCCTCGGACTCCAAAGCCCCACGAATCCCCGACACCGGCCACGGGAACGGTCTCGGGGCGCACCCAAGCCACCGCAGCCCGAATCGGCTGGAGCTCCACTGGGACCGGCGTGCTCTGGTCAGACGCCAGTGGTGGCCGCGGTGGGGTCGCCAGCGGCTCGCGGGACATACTCGAGTCGTCGGCGTGGCGATCACCGGCGTCGCCGTCGAGGACGGCGTTGTCGGCCCGCCCCATCCGGTCGGCGCGAGTCACACCGTCCCGCTCAAGGATCGACCTCAATGCAGACAGGGTCATCGTTCGGAACCTCCACGCACAGCCAGGGCTGGGAATCGGCCGCGACCGGTGCTGCGAGCAATCCGAGAGTGCTGACCGTCGAGACGAGGATGATGCGGTATCTGCCGGACCTCATGAAGCCTCCTCCTGTTGCGGTTGGCTGTCGGATGTCCGCGGCGCCGTTCGCCTAGCAGGCCGGGCGATGTGCGCACAGCGTGCAACGCGTGGGCTGCCGGAAGGGGCTGTGCGGTAACCCGGCGAACTTGTCGGCCCGGGGAACGAGGGACATTTGGCAGCGGCCAACGGGGAGAAGACGGTCGTCGATGACCGCGAACTCGTAGGTGCGTCGAAGGAGGGGGACCTCACCGCCTTCGCCGAGCTGTACCGCCGCCACGTCGGCGGCGTCATCGCCTTGGCGCGGTCGCGGCTTCGTGACCGAACCCTGGCGTCGGATGTCGCACAGGAAGCGTTCGCGACCGCGCTGGCCCGGCTCGGACAGTTGCGTCACGAGGAGCGCTTCGGTGGGTGGGTGCGGACGATCGCCGCAAACTTGTGTGTAGACGTGAACCGAGCCCCCGCTGCCCTTGAGTTGGTGATCGACCTAACTGACGTGAACGACGCGCCGGATCGAACGATGGAACGCCGTGAAACAGTGGCGGGGGTCCGTTCGGCGCTAGCCGAACTCTCGCCCAGCGACCGAGAACTGTTGGTGCTGCGCGACCTGGAGGACTGGCCGCTGGCGGAGGTGGCGGCAGTCCGAGGGCTGACGTACGGGGCCGCTGAGGTCGCTATGGCGCGGGCTCGCCGGCGGCTTCGGCTGGCCTGCGAACGAGCCCAGCTAGCTGCCATCGCCGTAGTCGGGGCGGCTTGGCGGCGTCTCGTCGCCCGCAGAGGCCCAGAGGCTGACACGTGGGTGCCGTTGGTCGCGGCGGCTCTTCCCGCGGTGCTCCTCGCCGTCGCCTTGACGCTTGATAGTCCTCATCCCCGGCCCGACCCACAGATGATGCCCCCCGTACCGGGGGCCGTCCCAGTGAGACCACTGGCCCAGCGGTCGCTTACCGCCTTGCACGAGCAACTCGGGACCGCGGCAGGAGTGGATCGCCGCGGGACTTACGGCGCCCCTGCGGCAGCCAGGGAACAGGCGAATCCCAGCGGTGCCCCGCTGGAGGTACTCGACACGGTCACGGTGTCACGCCGCCGACCGGACCAGCCCGAGTCGCTTGCTGCGCGCGGCACGGTGACTATGGCTGACGAGACCGTCTCGACGGGCGTCTCTGGGGGTTACGAGGACCTCCGCCCGCCCCCGCAGTCCTGCGCGTCCGGCCGGGTTGATGCGTCACCGTCCGTGTCGGTCGGGGCGACCGACGCCGAGGTGGAGGTTCGCCATCGGCCGTGCTCCCCATGAGAGCCCCCGACAGAATCATCCCTGGGTCGGCAAATCCTCCTGGGCAGGGCTCGCCTGGTGGCGCGTGGTGCCCCTGGCCGAACGATCGAGTATTGCCGCAGGCGTGCTCGCTTGAGCTCCCCGGGACTGGCCGGCTGCTCGCGACTCCGGACCAATAGACGGCCGGAGCGCCCAGGGGTCCCATCGCGCGAGCAACATCCCACCGGCCCGTCTGCCTGGCGCTGCCGCATGACGGAGACGCGCCGACATCGGTGGGTGACCGACGGCCCGCATCCGAGACCGCGATCGTGCGACCGCCGCTCGCCCCTCAACATCATCGAAGACGAGTCCATGCAGTTACCCATCGACATCTACTGAGAGACGACGTCACCGACCATCACCCACCAACACAGAAACATGCAATAATCGACCATTACAAGCCCATCTACGACGATCTAGCTCCTCGACAAGAACGACCTCCACCCGCATCCTGCCCCTCATGCCGAACGAACACAGACTGTCACTGGGGCAGTGCCGGCCTTCAGCATCACGATGCTGAACATCGGCCGGATGGCTCCGGGAAGCCACGACTACTACCTGTCGGTGGTCGCCGCGGGTGCGGAGGACTACTACCTCGCCCGCGGGGAAGCTCCGGGCCGGTGGCTCGGCCGCGGCCTCGAAGCGGTCGGACTCGATGGAAGGGTCGAGGCGGAGCAGCTGCGGCGGGTGCTCGCCGGCGACCACCCCGCGACCGGTGAGCGGCTCGCGAAGCATCCGGCCCGGAAGAACCCCGGCTTCGACCTGACCTTCCGCGCGCCAAAGTCGGTGTCGCTGGTGTGGGCCTTTGGCGACCCGGAGGTGGCCGCCCAGGTGGTGGCCGCCCACGACGCGGCCGTCGCGGCGGCGATCGGGTACGTCGAGCGCGAGGCGGCACGGACCCGCCGTGGCGCTCAGGGTCGGGAGCGGGTGGATGTGGACGGGGTGATCGCGGCCGGGTTCCGGCATCGCACCTCGCGTGCGGGGGATCCGCTGCTGCACACCCACGTGTTGGTCGCGAACCTCGTGCGGACCTGTGACGACGGGGGGTGGCGGACGCTGGAGTCGCGGCGGCTGTTCCTGCACGCCAAGACCGCCGGGGTGCTCTACCAGGCACAGCTCCGGCACGAGCTCACCGTCCGGCTCGGTGTCGCCTGGGAACCGGTCGTGAACGGTCTCGCGGACATCGCCGGGATCGACCGGGAGCTGATCGACGACTTCTCCCAACGGCGTCAGGCCATCCTCGAGCGGCTCGAGGAGCGCGGCGAGTCCTCCGCCAAGGCGGCCCAGGTCGCCACGCTGGAGACCCGTGCCGCCAAGGAGGGCCGCGCCACCGAGGCGGAGCTCCGCACCGCATGGGCCAGCCGCGCCACCGCACTCGGCCACGACCCCGCACACATCGGCCGCGTGCTCGGCCGGCACCAGCCGGCCCGCGTCGACCTCGACCGGCTCGTCGCCGATCTCGTCGACGACGAGGCGCTGACCGAGAAGGCGGCGACGTTCACCCGCCGCGACCTCCTCCAGGCGGTCGCCGGACGGCTCCCCGATGGTGCGGAGGTCGCCGAGCTTGAACGGGTGGCTGATGCGGTCGTGGCGGCCGGACGGCGTGAGCTCGTCACCCTGGGTCCCCGCCGCGGGCAGCTCGCCGCGGTCGACACCATCCGCCGTGCCGACGGCCGGATCGTCGCGGCCGACGAGGACGAGCCCCGCATGACCACCCGGCGGCTGCTGGCGGCCGAGCAGCACGCCATCGACACCGCGCTGGCCCGACGCGACGACCGCGTCGCGGTCGTCGACACCCCGACCGTCGATCGCGTCCTCGCGGCACGCCCGACCATGACCGCCGAACAGGCCGGCATGGTCCGCCGGCTCACCCTCGGCGGCGACGGCGTCACGGTCGTCGTCGGCAGGGCCGGAACGGGGAAGACGTTCTCGCTCGACGCCGCCCGCGACGCCTGGCAGACCGCAGGTGTCGACGTCCACGGTGTCGCCCTGGCTGCGCGGGCCGCTCGGGAGCTGCAGGACACCGCCGGGATCGCGTCCACCACCATCCACCAGCTCCTGCACCAGGTCGACCGCGGGCCCGGGTCGCCACTACGTCCCGGGTCCGTGTTGGTGGTGGACGAGGCCGGGATGGTCGGTACCCGCCAGCTCGCACGCCTGCTGCATCACGCCGCCACCCAACAGGTCAAGGTCGTCCTGGTCGGGGATCCGCGGCAGCTGCCGGAGATCGACGCCGGCGGGCTGTTCGCCGACCTCACCCGCCGGCTCGACCCGATCGAGCTGACCGACAACCGGCGTCAGACCGAGCCGTGGGAGATCGGCGCGCTCGACCAGCTCCGCCACGGCGGCGCCGCCACCGCGCTCGCGGCCTACGACCAGCACGGCCGGGTCGTGACCGCCGACACCGCCGACGCCCTCCGCGAGCAGCTCGTCTCCGACTGGTGGCACGCACACCACGAGGTCGGCGCTACCGAGGCCGTGATGATCGCGCTCCGGCAGGGCGACGTCGACGACCTCAACCACCGCGCCCGCACACGCCTCCACGCCGACGGGCTGCTAACCGGCGACCCCCTCCACGTCGACGACAAGACCTTCCAGGTGGGTGACCGGATCCTGTGTCTGAAGAACCGGCGTGGCCTCGGCGTGGTCAACGGCACGTTCGCGACCATCACCGGCATCGACGGTCACGATCTCGAAGTCACCGACGACCACGGCAACGAGCTGCGGCTCCCGGCCGGCTACGTCGACGCCGGACACGTGACCCATGGCTACGCCATCACCGGCCACAAGGCCCAAGGCCTCACCGTCGACCGCGCGTTCGTGTACGGCTCCGACGAGCTCTACCGCGAATGGGGCTACGTCGCGCTCTCCCGCGGTCGCGACTCGAACACCCTCTACGTCCACGCCGCCGCTCCGGACCCGCACGGCACCGCTCACGGCCGGCAGCCCGAGCCCGACCCGCACCACCAGACCATCGCCGGACTGCGACGCTCGGCCGCGCACACGCCGGCGGTCGCCTACGTCGATCCCGACGAGGCCATCCGGGTCGCGGGCGCCCGAACCCTGCTCGCCCGCAGACTCACCCGCACCCTCGACCGCCGCGCCGAGCTCACCGCCCGCTCACAGCAGCTCACCGACCGGATCACCGCCGCCGAGACCGACATCCGCCGCCTCGAAGGCCGCCGCGACGAGCTCACAGGGATCGGCCGGGTGCGCCGGTCGGTCCGGGACGAGATCGCCTCCATCGACACCGCCCTCGCAGGTCGCCGTCGTGGCCTCGACGAGGACCGGCGGCGTCTCGACGACACCCGCCGGGAGCTCGGCTCACAGCCGCCGGCGGGGGAGCTCACCGCGTGGCGGCACCAGCTTCACGACTACGACCGCCAGCTCACCGCGATCGCGGACGCGCGCGTCCGGTCGGCGCTGCACCACCCGCCCGACTACGTGCTCCGCACCGTCGGCCACGCCCCGGAGCCAGGGACCGAGCGCGACCGGTGGCGCGACGCCGTCCGACAGCTCGAGCGCTACCGGACCCGCTACGGCATCACCGACCCCGACCGCCCCCTCGGTGACCCTGCCAGCAACGTCGAGCAGGCCGAACACCGCCGCCAGGCCGCCGAGGCGCTGCTCGAGATCGCTCCGCACGCCGTCGACCTCGACCGGCCGGCCGTCCGCGACCGCAGCCTCCACCGGGGGCTCAGCCGGTAGCGCCCGGCGACGTCACACCGGGCGGGGTGCAGGGGGCCTACCCCATCGAGGGACCCGCCGGGCCGTGAGCGCCCCCGGTGGGGACGGTGGCGACCCGGCCGCAACCGATGTCACAACGGGCCACGCGACGAGCGGACTCCCTACACGGGACCACCAGACCGTGCGGCCAGACAGCCCTCGGGACTGCTTTGCCAGCCCGTTGTCACGTTCCGCCCCTCGAAATTGCCTTCTATTGGTAGCCCACCAGAGAGGAACCACCATGCAGACCGCCGACGACTACCCCGCCACGATGACCATCGAACAAGCCGGCCAGCTCATTGGCCTCTCCCGCAGCTCCGCCTACCGCGCCGCCGCACGCGGCGAACTTCCCACCCTTCGGTTCGGTCGGCGCCTGCTCGTCCCGACACTCCGGCTGCTGAACATGCTGGGAGTCGACAACAGCGCCGTCGAGAGCCGCGAGCACAACGGCTCGTAGTCCGCGTCAGGTATCCACAGGCGCGAGGCGCTGAGGACGGCGGAGCGGTCCGTGGAGGGCGACCCTGCCGACGCTGCGCAAGGAGGCGCTGATGGCTGGTCGGTGGGGCGAGGTCAGCGGCCACGTCGAGAAGCGGCGCGGCCGCTGGCAGGTCGTGGTCGAGCTGGGCGACCAGCGCTTTCGCCAGTGCCCGGAGTGCCGGGACGACCGGAGGGCCGACGGCCGGCGCAAGGGCGCACCCCGCTGGTGGGTCACCGACGTCACCGTCCCTCGGCAGTGTCCCGACTGCGGCACGCCCCTCGAGGAGGACGAAGGACGGCGGCAGGAGCGCGTCGGTGGCTTCTCGCGGAAGGTCGATGCGCAGGAGGAGCTGACCCGCATCATCGCCGAGCATCGGGCCGGTCGCGACCCCCTCCGTCCCCACCTCACGGTGTCCGAGTGGCTCGAACGGTGGCTCGACATCATCGCCGCCAGCGTCCGGGTCGGAGACCTCTCACCGAAGACCGCGGCCGGGTACGAGTCCCACGTGCGCAACCATCTGCGTCCGAGGCTCGGACCCCTCGACATCCGGAGGCTCACACCCGGGGACGTGGCCGACCTGATGCGTGAGCTCCAGGGCGCAGGGCGGTCCCCGGCGACCGCCGCAAGGGTCCGAGCGACGCTGTCGCGAGCGCTGTCGGATGCCATGCGCCATGAGATCGTCCACCGCAACGTCGCCCAGATCGCCAAGCCACCGAAGGCGGTCAGGCGAGACCCGTCGGCCTTCAGCCGGGAGGAGTTCGAGCGCATCCTCGAGGTCCTGAGGAGCCACCGGCTGGGGCCGGCGTTCATCTTCGGGACCTGGACGGGGCTCCGCGCCTCCGAGCTCCGCGGACTCCGGTGGAACGATGTCGACCTCGACGGGGGGAGCTTCCAGGTCCGGCGCGGGTTGCACCGCATCACGAAGGTCGCGGAACGCGTCGTCCCAGAGACAGGCCTGATCGAGAGCAAGCCCAAGACGGATGACTCGGGCAACGAGCTGCCGCTGTCGAAGCACGCCCTCGCCCTGCTCCACGAGCACCGGGAAACGCAGCGAGCCGAGCTCGCCGCACTCGGTATCCCGTGGACGGAGGAGGGCTACGTGTTCACGACCACGACCGGGACGCCCCTCGAGCCGTCGAACCTCCACCACTCGTGGAAGAAGATCCTGGAGGACGCCGGCGTCGACTATCGCACCCGAGACGGTCGGGGCCGGGGGCTCCACGAGCTACGACGCACGTTCGCGACTCGCCTCCGGGACCGCGGCGTCCCGCTGGAGGACGTGCAACGACTGGGGCGCTGGTCGTCGCCGCAGGTGCTGCTCCAGCTCTACGCGGCGACCGACAGGACCGGCTCCGCGCCGCCGCCGATGAGGCCGCCGACGCGCTCGGCGGACCTTGATGGGTGCAGATGTGTGCGAAATGTGTGCGAGCGGCTCCGGCGCGGCGTTCGGCGGCCGCGAGCGAACGGCCTGGAAAACCGCCTCTGACCTGCGCGTTCGCTCGGTGGGCCCGGCGGGGCTCGAACCCGCAACCAACGGATTATGAGTCCGGTGCTCTAACCGGTTGAGCTACGGGCCCGCGGAGGCGCGAGCCTACCGGCGGCCACTCGACCGACCGGGTCAGGTGACGAGGCGCTCGAAGAGCCGCGCGAGCTCGGCTCCGGGGTCGTCGGTGACGCCGGCGTGGGTCGGCCCGGGTTGCACGACGGTCGAGCGCGGCGCGGCGAGCCAGCGGAACCGCACGCCCGGCGGCTCGCCGGCGACCGGCCCTGCGTGCTCGCCGCCCTCGCAGGCCGCGACCATGGCCTCGACCGCGCGACGGATCGCCGCGACGTCCGCGTCCGGCGCCACGGCGCGCACCCGCTCCTCGTCGACCTCGATCCGCGCTCCGAGGAAGCCGGCGGTCTGGCAGTAGAGCATCACGCCGACGTTGACGAACTCGCCACGATCCACCCGCGGCACCGCCCGGATCACGACGTACTCGAACGGCTGGCGGGTCACGAGGCGACCGCCGGGCAGCCACACCGACCGGTCCTCGAGCCGTGCGAGGAGGTGGGCGACGTAGCTCTCGCGCGCCGCCTCGGCGGAGGTGAACCGCGGGTCGTCGGTCAGCCAGGCATCGGGGACGAGCGCCAGCACCTCACGCAACAGGGACTCGTCCACCTGTGCGGCGAGCTGGGCGTCGGCCCGTTGCAGGTCTCCCGCGACGGCGCGCAGGACGTGGTCGCCCGCGTCGTACGGCTGCTTCGCGAACCGCTCGGGATCGTCGTAGGCGTGGTGGAAGTACAGCGCCGCGCCGTGGTCGATGGCCCACAGCTCGCCGTGCCACACGAGCAGGTTGGGGTTGCGCCAGCTGCGGTCGACGTTGGCGACGTAGGCGTCGAGCCACAGGACGCGCGCGGCCTCCTCGGGGTCGGCCACGAACGACACCCCGTCGTAGCCGAGCGAGCCGGGCAGGAAGTCGATGGCGAGGTTGGTCCCCTCGGAGGCGACGAGGAGCTCCTGGATCTCGGGGTCGGGCTCGCGGCGTCCGATGGCGGCGTCGAGCTCGATCGTCTTCAGCTCCGGCACCCGGAGGCCGAGGCGCCGGGCCAGCTCACCGACGATGACCTCGGCGACGAGGACCTTGGGCCCCTGGCCCGCGCGGCGGAACTTGACGACGTAGGTGCCGAGATCGTCGGCCTCACAGAGCCCCGGGAGGGACCCACCCTCGCGGAGGGGGGTCACGTACCGGAGGACGCTCGTCGAGGGCAGCACGGCGGCGAGCCTACCGGTGGGTCCCCCGCCACCCGCGAGCGTCTACCGCAGGTCCTCGGCCAGGGCCGCGACGGCCGCAGAGGCATCGCCGACGAGCGGGTCACCGTGACCGAACACGACCGTGTCGAAGCGGAGTCCGCCGAGCATCACCGCCGACGCGAGCGCCTGCTCGTGGTCCTCGGAGTACTGGGGGTCCGGACCGACCACGCCCGTCGCGCCACCGCCGTTGAGGGCGTCGCCGGCGACGAGCAGGCGCGCGTCCCGGTCGAGGAGCGAGATGTGGCCGGCGGTGTGCCCGGGGGTCGCAACCACCTCGAGGCCGGCGACCTCGTCGCCGTCGGCGAGGGCCTGGAGCGGGCGCGACGAGGTGATCGCCGGGATGTCGGGCGCGCCGGCGTACGCGGTCGCACCGGCCGCCGCGTCGAGGACCGGCGCCAGGCTCCCCACGTGGTCGGGGTGGCGGTGGGTGAGCACGACGTGGCTCACGTCCGCCCACGCCGAGCCGGCGGCGGTCAGCCCCTCGGCGATCGCCCCCTCGCTCCCCTCGACCCCCGTGTCGACCACCACCGTCCCGCTGTCGCGGACGAGCAGGTAGGCCGAGACGAACCCGAGCGACACCCGCCGCCAGGCGGTCCCGGCGACCCCGGTCGGCTCGGCGTCGCCAGCACCGACCGCGACGCCGTCCTCCTCGCCCGCGGCGCACGCCGCCGTGCCCAGCATGACCACCCCCAGCGTGACCCTCCCCAGGTCGGCCAGCAGCGTCCGTCGGTCCCACGTCCTGGCCATCGGCTCCCCTCGCGTCGCGCCGTCGGTCCGCGTCGTCCGCCATGCTGACGACGCACCGCGTCCCGTCCGCCTACCCCGGCGGGACGAACCCGATGATGCACGCTCCCGCGAGAGGACGCACGTGGACGCCGACGAGCTCAACACCGACCCGCTCGCGACCCTCGCCGACTGGCTGGACGAGGCCGAGACGGCTGACGAGCACGAGCCCACCGCGATGTGCCTGGCCACCGTCGACGACGACGGGACCCCTGACGCACGCATGGTGCTGCTGAAGGGCGTCGACGAGCGCGGGCTGCGGTTCTTCACCAACCGGCTCTCGACGAAGGGGATGCAGCTCGCGCAGCGACCAGCCGCGGCCGTCGTCCTCCAGTGGCCGAGCCTGCACCGACAGGTGCGCGCCCGCGGCACCGTGACCGAGCTCCCCGACACCGAGTCCGACGCGTACTTCGCCAGCCGCGACCGGACCTCCCAGCTCGGTGCCTGGGCGTCGGCGCAGTCACGGCCGATCGGCTCCCGCGCCGAGCTGGAGTCGGCGTTCGCGGCCGTCGAGGAGCGCTTCGCCGGCGGCCCCGTGCCGCGTCCGCCCCACTGGGGCGGCTACCTCGTGAGCCCGACCGAGGTGGAGCTGTGGCAGGGCCGTCGCGGTCGGCTCCACGACCGCCTCCGGTACCGACGATCCGACCCGGCCGCGGCCTGGGAGGTCACGCGCCTCCAGCCGTGACCGCCGACCGCGACGTCGTCAGGCGCGGAAGTCCGCGTACCAGACCCCCAGGAGGCGGGTGAGGAACGACGCGGCCTGGTCGCGTCGGACCGCCGCCTGCGGATCGAAGCGGCCACCGCCGACCCCGTTGGCGAGCCCGGCCGCCGCAACCGCGTCGATGTTGGCCTCGTGGACCGAGTCGTCGTCGTCCGTGAACGCGTCCGGGCCCGGCGGCAGCTCCTCCCCCAGCAGCGCCGCGTAGGCGCGTGCGAGGACGCTCGCCAGCTGCGCCCGCGTGAGGGGGTCGTTCGGGGCGAAGGTCGTCGCGGTGCGGCCGTCCAGGACGTCGATGGCGGCCAGCTGCTCGATCGCGAGCTCGTGGACGGAGGTGTCGTCGTCGGTGAAGCGGTCGGGCGGCGACGCCGGCAGCGACACGCCGGCGAGGCCGAGCAGCCGCGCGATGGTGGACGCGAGCTGGGCGCGGGTCACGGTCCGCGCGGGCTCGTAGGTGGTCGTCGAGGTGCCGTTGACGAGCCCCCACAGCGCCGCGCAGGCGATGGCGTCGCGGTGGACGTTGCCGTCGTCGTCGGTGAAGGCGGTCGCCGGCACGCCGACGTCGGGGCACGCCACGGTCGGCTCGCCGAAGTCGAAGCTCCCCGCGGTCGACGCGCGAACCACGAGGACGAGGTCGTCACCGGAGGTGAGGCGATGGACCACGCACGGGTCCGGGTCCGCCCCCTCGGCCCCTCGGCACGGGAGGAGCGGCCGCCCGTCCCGGACCGGCACGACGTTGGCGACGCCGGTCCCCGGGATCGGGGGCGGGAGCAGGTCGGCGTCGAGCCGGAACGTCAGCTCCAACGGCTCGGCCGGCGAGGCGGCGGGCGCCGTGATGCGCGCCCCCCAGACCAGCAGCTTGTGGTCGACCGGGGTCGGTCCGCCGGCCGGACCCTCCTCGATCGTCACGTCGCCTCCGACCGGCGTGTCGACCCGGGTCACGATCGGGTCGGTCGGGGTGGCGGCGCCCTCGCCCGTCGAGACGGTGCCGCCGGGGCTCACGGTCCCGGCCGCGGACCGGTCGGGTGCCCCGTCGCCGTCGGGCGAGAACACCTCCACGACCGACGAGTACTCGCGCACCCCGCCGTCCCGGTCGCGCACCGCACCTCGCACCGTCCGGCGACCGCCCCGGTCCACGACGCAGTCGGTCGAGGTGCTCGGTCCGTACGCCCCGAAGCCGCTGCCGGTGCCGCAGTCGAACGCGAAGCTCAACCGCGCCTCACGGTCCGGCACCGACACGTCGGTGGCGTTGCGCAGGCTCACCGTGAAGGGCCGGTCGGTGAACGCGGTCGCCGGCACGTCGAAGACCGCCGACGGCGGGACGTTGGCCACGACCAACGTGAACGCGAACGTCCCCACCTGGCCGTTGTCGGCCGAGATCGTCACCGTCCGGGACCCGCTCGGCCCGTCCTCGGGGGTGGCGGTCCAGGTCCACGCGCCCCGGTTCGTACCCGACGAGGTGACCGTGCCCGACGACGCCGAGAACACGACCGGCTCGGGGGTACCCGCCTCGTAGGTGCCGCTCAGCTGCGCCGTCGACCCCTCATCGACGGTCACCTCGGTCGCCGGCGCGGTCACCAGCGGGTCCGTCGCGCAGCGACCGTCCAGTGCGCTCGAGATCAGGAACGGGATGGCGGTGACCCCGTCGGCCACGCCGTCGCCGCTGCCCCCGCGGGTGCGGGACCCGTCGGTGGACCCCCACCAGTTGCAGGTCGCGTCGACCGTCACCCCGCCGGCGGCGGCCACACCGAGGACGGAGTTGCCGGTGATCGCGTTGCGGTTGATCGAGACCGGGCCGAGCGGCCGCCCCTCGGTCTGGTCGACGAAGACGCCGTTGGCGTTGTTGGACAGGACGTTGGTGGCGATGGTCGCCCCGGTGCCGGCACCGAACGCGGTCGAGAGCAGCACGCCGGCGCTCACGGCCGACTGCGCCTGCCCTCGCGCCCGGGTGATGAGGTTGTCGCGGATCGTCACCTGGGCGCCCTGGCTCACCTCGACCCCGTAGTCGAGGTGCGAGCCGGAGCCCTTGCCGACGTAGGTGTTCTCGGCGAACAGCGACCCGGTCGTGTCGGAGCCGAAGAACAACGCCCCGACGCGGCCGATCTCGCTGAACGTGGTCCGGGTGACCGACACCGGTCCGTCACCGAACGCGACCACCCCGAAGCCGGAGTAGTCGGGTCCGGTCTCGTTGTAACCCACGTCGTGGATGTCGACGTCGGTGACGCTCCCCCGACCCCGGAACCGCAGCGCCTGGTGGATACGGCGGCCGTTGCCGTCGATGTTGAGGCTGCGCAGCGTCAGCTCCACGCCCGGGCGGACGAGCCACCACCCGCGGTCGTCGCCGGAGGTGCCGGTGTCGACCTGGGGTCGGACGGTCGCACGGGTGCCCGGGTCGAACGACGCGATCGTGACCGAGTGCTCGACGATCACCTGGCCGGGCTCGACCACGACCCCGGGGCAGACGAGGATCGTGTCGCCCGGGACCACCCGCGCCAGCGCCTCCGTGATGCTGCGGGCCGCCGGCGTGGTCGCGTCGCAGCTGCCGACCGAGGCCGCCCCGTCGAAGTCGACGACGTGCGTGGTCGCGGCGTTCGCGACCCCGGCGGGAGCCACCAGGGCAGCCACGAGCGCCGCGACGAGCAGGAGGGACCGGACGACCACGTGCAACCTCACCCCCGGTTGTGGTCCGGGGAGGGTAGGCCAGCCGGCCGTCGCCGGCGCGGGTTCGGCGCCGCGGATCGCGACGACGCCGGCGACGTCAGGACTCCGGGAGGTAGCGCTTCAGCTCGCGGCGGGCCAGCGACATGCGGTGCACCTCGTCGGGACCGTCCGCCATCTGCAGCGTCCGGGCGTGCGCGTACATGAGCGCCAGCGGGAAGTCGTTGCTGAACCCGCCGGCGCCGTGGGTCTGGATGGCGCGGTCGAGCACCCACGTCGCCATCGCCGGCGCAGCGATCTTGATGGCGCTGATCTCGATCCTCGCGCCCTTGTTGCCGACGGTGTCCATCAGCCAGGCGGTCTTCAGGGTCAGCAGCCGCACCTGCTCGATGCGGATCCGCGCCTCGGCGACCCACTCCTGGAAGACGCCCTGGCGCGCGATGGGCTTGCCGAACGGCTCGCGCACGAGCGCCCGCTCGCACATGAGGTCGAAGCCCCGCTCCGCCATGCCGATCAGGCGCATGCAGTGGTGGATCCGTCCCGGCCCCAGCCGGGCCTGGGCGATCGCGAAGCCCTCGCCCTCGCCCTTCAGGATGTTCGCCACGGGGACGCGCACGTCGGTGAACGAGACCTCCGGGTGCCCGCCGCTGCCGTCGTAGTGGCCGAAGACCGGCAGCTCCCGCTCGACCTTCACGCCGGGGGTGTCCATCGGCACGAGCACCATCGACTGGCGGCGGTACGGCGACTCTTCGGGGTCGGTGACCCCCATGAAGATGCCGATCTTGCAGCGGTCGCTGGCGGCGCCGCTGGACCACCACTTGCGACCGTTGATGACGTACTCGTCGCCATCGCGCTCGATGCGGCTGCCGATGTTCTGCGCGTCGGAGGACGCCACGTCGGGCTCGGTCATGAAGAACGCCGACCGGATCTCGCCCTCGAGCAGCGGGTGGAGCCACTCCTCCTGCTGCTCGGGGGTCCCGAACTGGTGCAGGACCTCCATGTTGCCGGTGTCCGGCGCGGCGCAGTTGAGCGCCTCCGGGGCGATGACCGGCGAGCGGCCGGTGATCTCGGCGAGCGGGGCGTACTCGAGGTTGGTGAGACCGGCCCCGTGCTCGGCGTCGGGGAGGAAGAGGTTCCACAGCCCGCGCGTGCGGGCCTCGGCCTTCAGCTCCTCCATGATCGGCGGCAGGAGGTGGCGGTCGCCGGAGGCCGCGATCTGCTCCTGGTAGGTCGCCTCGTTGGGGTAGACCCACGTGTCCATGAAGTCGAGGAGGTTCTCGCGGAGCTCCTCCACCTTCGAGCTGTAGGCGAAGTCCATCGTCGTCGGCCTCTCGCGGGTCACATCACCGAAGTGCTCCGACCCTAGCCGTCGCGACCAGCCGCCTGCGCGGCGGAGGACCCGCTCCCGGCGTGCCGACCGCCCCGGTCAGCGCAGACCGAGCTCGTGGGTCAGCGCAGACCGAGCTTGCGGGAGCAGACGGGCCAGGCGCCCCAGCCCTGGTCGGCGAGGACCTCCTCGGCGACGGCGATCTGCTGGGCGCGGCTCGCCTCACCGGCGTGGCCGGGCATGCCGGCGTGGCGGTACTCGTCCCACGTCTGCGGGTGGAAGTTCACGCCACCCTCGAAGATGTCGCCGTGGGAGAACGTGAGGCCGTAGTCCCAGCGGGCGGAGCCGGGGATGGGCTGGGAGTTGGCGTCCCAGTCGCCGGACTCACAGTCGGCGAGCCGGTCCCACATGGCCCCTCGCTGAGCGGCGGCCTCGGCGGCGGCGCGAGCCTCCTCGGCGGCCGCGATGTCGGCGGCGTTGTCGACCGGGGCGGCGAGGGCGGTGAGCCGGTCGGCGCCGGCGCCGATGCCGTCGTAGGCGTCGACGCGGAGCGCGTCCGCCCCCATGGCGACGGGCACGGCGGCGGGCTGGACGGAGCCCACGGCCGCGGTGCGGACGTCGCCGGCAGCGTCGGCGTCGGCGGCGGCGTCGATGGCGAGCGCGGCGCTCCCGACGACCACGGCCGCGAGGGCGATGGCGACGTCGCGGGTGCGGATCCCGAGGATCCGCGACCGGGTACTTCGGGCGTGCGGCGAGACGGGCGTGGACGAGCTCACGGGGGTGCTCCTGGGTGGGGGGTGCGGCCACGGAGAGGGCTGGCGGGTGAACCAACGAGGTGGCCTGCTAACAGTTGCAAGCAAGGTGACCCACTCGTCAGCGAGCGTCAAACCGCCTCGGGACCGTTCGGCCGGTGTGCGGATCGGAGGCCCCCCGGGACCCGGCCGTACGACCAGGATGGGCGCGCAGAGGCCGCACAGGCCACGACGACGGCACCCACACCGCCCACACGAGACGACAGGAGAACGGGCAGAACGGGCGTCAGAGCGCGACGACCGCACGGGGCCCCGATCCGGGCGTTCACCGCCTACGGCGCGCGGCTATCGCCCCTTGCGGGTCGGAGTGCGTGCTTCAGCCAGCGCGGTCGGCGTCGGAGACGCCGGCCACGAAGCCGACCCGGACCTGGGTGGCGAGGTGGCGGGCCTGTCCCGTCGCGCGCCGGCGGAGGTCGCGGGTCGCCCCCGTGAGCTCCTCGCGGCCGCGCTCGGCCGCCCGCGACGCGGCCTCGCGCCGGCGGGCGTCGCCGTGCTCCGGGTCGAGGAGGTACATCCCGCCGGCGCCCAGCGCGGCGCCCACCCCCACGGCCACGAGCGTGCGGATCCTCACCTGGGCCTCCTCGGTCCGGCGACCGGTGCGGTCGCGCGGGGCGGTACCTACCACGCCTCGGCCCCCGAGGTCGAGTCCGGGGCCGGGTCCCGACCCGATGCGACGCGACGCGACGCGAGGGCCATCCGGACGGGCGACCGCGACGCGGGGGCCGGCGTGCCCGACGTACGGTCGGCGGACCGGCCGCGCCGTGACGGAGCCCACGCGCCGAGCTCACCGAGGACAGCCCCGTGCGAGTCGCAGTCATCATCCCCGCCTTCAACGAGGCGGTCACCGTCGGCTCCGTCGTCGAGGTGGCCCGCCGGGCCCAGCTCGTCGACGAGGTCATCGTCGTCGACAACCGCTCGACGGACGGCACCTCCGACGCTGCCGCCCGCGCCGGCGCCCGCGTGCTCCGGTGCGAGGAGCAGGGCAAGGGCCAGGCGATGCGGACCGGGGTCGCGGCCACCGACGCCGAGGTCATCTGCTTCCTCGACGCCGACCTCCTCGACCTCGGGCCCGCGCACGTCGACCGGCTGATCGAGCCGATCCTCGACGGTCGGTCCGGCATGACGCTCGGCCTGTTCGACCGCGGACCCGAGCTCAACCCCATCTTCCTGAAGGCGCTCCCCCGCCTCACCGGGCAGCGCGCGATGCGTCGCGAGCTCTTCGAGGGCCTCGACCTCGAGGACATCCGGGGCTACATGGTCGAGGCCGCGTTGAACTCGCGGGCCGACGAGCTGGGACTCACGGTCGACGCGTTCGTCTGCGAGGGGCTGTGGCACCGCACCAAGGAGGAGAAGGACGCCGACGGCCGGGTCGCGGGCACGGCGCGGAAGATCGCGATGCTCGCCACCGCCGTGTGGTCCTACGCCAGCTACCAGGTCGTGCGGCCGTTCCGGCAGCGGACGGGCCGGACCGTGGGCGAGGTCGACCACTCGGAACGGGCCGCCTGACCCTCCCACCCCTCAGGCGTCACGCTCGGCGATCGCCTGCTTCCAGCCGGCCTCCTCGGCGCGGCGCTTGAAGGCCACCCCCTCCGGCGAGTGGCGGGTGATCCCGTCGAACAGCGTCGCGACCATCTGCGTCGTCTGCAGCCCCATGTTGGCTGCGGCCTGGTTCACGACGAGCTTCTGCATCGCGAGCTGGTTGCGCGGCACGCCGGCGATCCGTTGGGCGAGCGCCTCGACCCGGTCGTCGAGCTCGTCGGCGGGCACGGACTCCAGCACCAGGCCCATCGCCGCCGCCTCCCGGCCGTCCACGAGGTCACCGGTGAGGAGCATCCGCTTGGCCCCTTCGAGCCCGAGCCGGTAGACCCACATCATCGTCGTGGGGCAGCCCCACACCCGCGCCGGCGGGTAGCCGATGACCGCGTCGTCGGCCATCACGACCAGGTCGGCGCACAGGGCGATGTCGGAGCCGCCGGCGACGGCGGCGCCGTGGACCTTCGCGATCACCGGCGTCATCGAGCGCCAGAGGCTCATGAAGTCCTCGGTGTTGGCGCTCATCATGCGGTAGTCGACGGTGGGATCCCAGGGCATCTCCTGCACGCCCGGGTTGGGGCCCGGCGTGGCCGCGTAGACCTCGAGGTCGTAGCCGCTGCAGAACCCGCGCCCCGCCCCCGAAAGGACGATGACGTGGACCCGCTCGTCGGCGTCGGCGGCCTCGACCGCGGTACGCAGCTCGCGCGGCATCGGGTCGACGATCGCGTTCATGCGCTCGGGTCGGTGGAGCTCGATGCGGGCGACACGGCCGTCGACCTCGTACCGGATGGTCTCGAACTCCACGGCGGCTCCTCCTCCACGGGGGCGACCCACGCCCGGGGACGGTCACCCTAGAGCCGACCGGTCACGCTCGGGGACCTCTCGACCACGGCTCGTGCGTTGCGGTGGGTTCCCGCCCCGAGCCCGGTCGGACGCCCCCATCGCCGCCTCCGGCACCGCATCGCCACGTACCAGGCTGGACCCCGGAGAGCAGGCCATCGAGGAGAGGGGAACGGGATGGACGTCACGCAACGCACGCTCGTGGAGGACCTCCACCGCCGACTGGATGGACGCGCCTGGCTGGCCGAGGACCAGGACGCCTACCGGGACGGGGTCGAGGACGCGCTCCGTGAGGTCGTCGTCGTGCTCGAGCAGCAGGAGGCGCTCGTGCCGGCCCGTGGGGACGGGACCGCCGTCAGCTCCCGAGTGAGCTGAAGGTGACCTGACCGCGCTGCTCGGTCGTCGACCAGGCGGGGTCGAGGCCCGGTGCCCGGAGCGTCACGCCGGGCTCGGCCGCCTCCCAGGCGAGCACCGGACGGTCCTCGTCCCACGTCAGGGTGTAGGACACGAGCCCGCGGTGGGTCGGGGCATCCCGGACGGCCACGCGCTCGCCGAACCACTCGTCGGGCAGGAGCCCGAGCAGCAGGATCGACCCGTCGCGGCCCTCCCGGACCAGCAGGTTGCGGACGAAGGACAGGAAGTCCGCGGCCGCCCACCCGTGGTGCCCGTCGCCCATGCACCCGCCGCCGAGCTGTGGGTGGATGGCCTCGGGCCAGGTGAACGTCGGGGTGGCCGCGTCGAGCAGCCACCGCAGGCGCGTCCACGCCCGCGCGTCTCCCGCCTCGAGCTCGACGAACGCCAGCTGCAGCGTGAGGTAGGTCCCGAACCCGGTGTGAGAGATGCCCTGGAAGAACGCCTCGCCGAGGCAGAACCGGTCCCGGATCACGTCGGCGGTCCCGACGATCCAGGGGTCGTCCGCCGCGAGGATCCGCAGCGGCTCGCAGGCGGCGAGCGACCCGATCATCCCCGGGTCCGCGCCGCGGGTGGGCCCCGCCGCGATGGCCCGGACCCCGAGTCGCCGCGACGCGCGTTCGATCGAGGACCGCACGTCGGCCAGCAGCGAGCGGTAGGTCCGCTCGGACTCGGCGGCTCCGTCGAGGTCGCCGGTGAGGTAGCCGACGTAGGCGGCGTCCTGGAGCCCACGCAGCGACCAGAAGTCGTCCCAGTAGTAGTAGTCGAAGGGGCCGAGGTGCTCGGCCGACACCCCGGGCGGGAGCAGCCCGCGGAGCTCGGGGGCGTCGCGGCCCCGCTCGCGGCGCTTGCGCGCGATCCATCGCGCTCCGCGGGCCACCGAGTCGGCCGTCTCGGCGAGGAGCTCGTCGTCGCCGGTCAGCCGGTGGTGCTCGGCCAGCCCCCAGATGGCCGCGCCGTTGGCGTCCCACTCGCGCCACTGCGAGTAGTAGAACCCGTCGGCGCGCTGCCGCGACGGGAACGTCCGCAGCACGTCGGCGGCCTCCTCGTGCAGGCCCCAACGGTCCAGCGCGACCGTCTGGTAGGCGGCGTCGCGGAACCAGAACCGGTGGTAGGTGTAGGGACCGGGCGTGATGCTGCCGGGGTCGTGGAAGAGCAGCATGTAGGCGCGGTTGGCGTCGACCGCCCGCTGCAGCCGGTCGTCCGGCAGCTCCACCCGCATCCCGCGGTCCAGCGGGGCCTCCCACGCCCGGGCCACGTCGGCCGCCGAGCGCAGGTGCGCGGTCACCTCGGGCCAGCGCTGGAAGCGCTCGACGACGCCGCGCCGGCGTCGCTGCTCCGCCCGCGGCAGGCTCGGCGCGGCTGCCCGCACCACCCCGCCCACCGGAACCTCGTAGACGAACGCCCCCGTGGCGAGCCCCGCCGGGTCGTGGACCTCACCGTCGCCGGCGCCGCGGCCGTGACCGTCCGCGACGAGGTTGGCGGCGTCACCGTCGGCGAAGGTCGACAGGACCACGGCCTCGGGGTCGTCCGGCAGGAGCAGCGCCAGGGCGTTGCCGTTCACGGTCACCTGTGCGCCGCGGACGGCGATCTCGGACAGGACCGCCAGGCCCTCGGGGTTGTAGGGACGCAGCGCGAACGCGACCCGGATCGGGGCGCCGGTCCGGTTCTCGACCTCGACGGTGACGAGCTCGCGCCACCCCTCCGGCGGGCCGGTCGCGACCTGGGCGTACGCCCGCTGGATGACGTCGCCGGCGCCGGCGGTCGACAGCCTCGTCTGCACGATCGGCTTGTCCCGGTCGTAGAGCGTCTGGCTCACCTCGTCGTGACTCGGGTGACGCCACCGCCCCTCGACCTCGACCCACCAGTCGAGCGACCACCCGTCGAACCAGGGCGTCACGAGCCCGGTCGGGTCGACGATCGCCTCCCACGGCGACCACAGGTTGCCGATGCTGGTCCAGTTGCGGTTGGTGAGGTTGGTCATCACGGCGAGGTGGCCGCGCGGCACGAACGCCTCGTCCTCGGGGTCGAGCTGCCGGCGCAGCCAGTACGGCCACAGCCAGTCGGGACGGATCTGCGGTGCCGCCCGGCTGCGCAGCGCCCGGGCGATGGTGCGCGCCCCGACCGGGAGCATCTCCTGCGGTGCCTCGACCTCGAAGTGCTCCCCCAGCCGCTGGAACGTCGACAGGTGCTCGAGGATGTCCTCGCCGATGTGGAAGCGACGCGCGAGGTGTCGCAGCATCCACTCGCGGGCGCTCGGCACGGCAGGGCTCCTGGGGTCGCGGCCTGGGGCGAGTAGAACGGACGCCGGCGCGAGATGCGAGGCCGACCCCCCGCCGGACGGTCGCGTGCACGGGCTCCGGGCGAGCGCCTAGGAGGACCGCTCGCCGGCGTGGTGGACCTCGACACCGTCGAGCTCCGCCGGGTGGTGGGGCAGGAACACGCAGAAGGCCGCGCCACCGTCGGGGGTGTCCTCGACCCAGGCGGCGCCGCCGTGGAGCTCGGCGAACCGGGTGACGAGCGCGAGCCCGATACCGGTCCCGGGCGTGTGGGCGTTGCGGAGCGGACCTTGGCGGAACGGCTCGAAGATCTCGGCCTTCAGGTGGTCCGGCACGGGGATCCCCGCTTGCTGGACGCACAGCCCGACGCCGCCCTCGACCTCCTCGACCGAGACGGTGAGGGCGGTCCCGCGCGGGGTGTGCTTGAGGGCGTTGCCGATCAGGTTCTCGACGATCCGCTCGACCTTGGGAGCGTCGACGTGGGCCACGACCGCCGCCACCTGGGTGTGCAGCGGTCGGTCGCCGAAGTCGGTCTCGTCGAGGATGCGCAGGACGAGCTCGCCCACGTCGGTGCGCTGCCGGCGTGGCGCGATGATCCCGCGGGACAGCCGGTCGACGTCGAGGAGGTCGCCCAGGAGCCGGTGGAGCTTGTCGGCGTTGACGGCGATGCGGTCGAGCAGCAGCGTGTGCTGCTCGGCGTTGAGCTTGTCGCCGTTGCGCTGCAGCGTCGTCGCGAAGCCGCGCAGGGCCGTGAGCGGTGTCCGCAGCTCGTGGGAGACCGCCTGGATGAACGAGTTCTTCATCTCGTCGACCTCGCGGAGCTCGTCGATGAGCTGGCGCTCGCGTTCGAGCGTGGTCGCGAGCGCCTCCTCGACCTTGGCCCGGTCGGTGACGTCGATGCCGACCCCGAGCGCCCCGTCGACCCGACCGTCGGCGTCGCGGAGCGGCACCACGTGCGTCTCGAAGGTCCGCCCACGCACGACGACCTCCGCCCCGCTCGTGGTGCCGGCGAGCGCAGCACGGTGGACCCGGAGGAGGGCTTCGTCGCCGGCTGCGAGCTCGACGACGGTGCGGCCGACGAGCCGGTCGAGCTCGAAGCCGAGCTCCTCGAGCGAGCGACCCTGCACGAGCGTCAGCCGCTGGTCAGCGTCGGTCGCCCACACCGCCGCCGGGAGCTCGGACACCAGCCGGGACAGCGTCAGCTCGCGCTGCGACAGCGCCCGCTCGGCCTGGACCCGTGCCGCGAGCTCGCGTCGCCAGCGCAGGTCGAGGGCGCTGAGCTCGCCGGCGACGTAGCCCGCCGCGAGGAAGGTGGCGATCGTCGCGAGCCCGACCGGCGTCCAGACGTCGCCGAGGTGGGCGGTGCCGAAGGCGACCACGAGCGCGACGTCGGCGGCGACGAGGACGGCGCCGGCCCCGACCCCGTGCCGCGGGCCGAGGAGCGTGCCCACGGCGAGCGCACCGAGGATCCCCGCCGGGTAGGGGACCTCGCCCATCCAGACCGAGATGGCCGCGATGAGCGCCACCGTGATGACCACGAGCAGCGCGTGGGTACGCCACGGGGACCGGGCCGCCCGCTCCCGCAGACGGACCGTCAGCTCTCCGCCGGAGGTGGACACCTGTGCTCCCGGGTCTGATGGACGTGTCAGGGTCGTTGTCGGCGGCCACGCCCGTCGCTGAAGCGTCCGCCGGTCGCAGCGCGCACGGACGACCACCGGTTGCGGTCGAGTCGGGTGAGACGGGCATCATCGCGTCGGCGGGGGTGTTGGCCCCGACGAGGACGACCGGCCCCGCGGAGGCACGGGTTCCGAGGAGAGCACGAGCGTGACGACCCAGGACGACGCGCTCGGGGTGGTGACGCCGCCCCGACGCCTGTTGCACCACCTCCTCCGGGACCCTGACCGAGGCGTTCGGAGGCCCCGAGTGGGGTCTGCTCGCCACGATCGCGGTGATCTGGGGCTCGTCGTTCGTGTTCATGGCCATCGGACTGGAGGCGTTCCGTCCCGGGGGTCGTCTCGCTCGCCCGCGTCGGTCTCGGCGCGGCGACGCTCGCGCTGGTCCCGCGGGCCCGGCGCCCCGTGGCGCGCGAGGACCTCGGCACGATCGCGTTCCTCGGGGTCATCTGGATGGGCATCCCGCTCATCCTGTTCCCCGTCGCGCAGCAGTGGATCGACTCGTCGGTCGCCGGGATGGTCAACGGCGCGATGCCGCTCACGACCGCGGCGTGGTCGGCCCTGCTCCTGCGCCGACTACCGGGGCGCAAGCAGCTCGTCGGGCTGGCGATGGGCTTCGCGGGGATCGTCGCGATCTCGTACCCCGAGGTGCGCGACTCCTCGGCCACGACCCTCGGCGTGGCGTTGGTGTTCCTCGCGATCGTGCTCTACGGCCTCGCCGCCAACGTGGCCGTCCCGCTGCAGCAGCGCTACGGGTCCCTACCGGTGCTGCTCCGGGCCCAGCTCGCGGCGCTGGTCGTGGTCGTCCCGTTCGGGCTGTGGAGCCTCCCGGGGTCGGAGTGGTCGCTCGGGCCGGCGCTGGCGATGCTGCCGCTCGGCGTGCTCGGGACCGCGCTCGCGTTCGTGCTGATGGCGACCCTGGTCGGCCGGGTCGGCGGTCCGCGGGGGTCGGTCGCGATCTACTTCGTGCCCATCGTCGCGATCGCGCTCGGCGTGCTCGTGCGCGGCGAACCCATCGCGCCGCTCGCCATCCTCGGCACCGGCCTCGTCCTCGCCGGCGCCTGGACCGCGAGCCGCCGCGAGTCCTGACCCGCCGCCCACGGCGCTGCTCAGGCGTCCCAGGAGGCGATGCGGGCGTTCTTGTGCTCGAGGGCGTCCGGGACGCTCGGGCGGTGGTCGATCTTGATGACCACACCGACCCGCGGCGCCACGTCGGCGACGTGGTCGACGCAACGCTTGATGACCGCCATCACCTCGTCCCACTCCCCCTCGACGTTGGTGAACATCGCGTTGGTCTCGTTGGCGAGGCCGCTCCGCCGGACGATGCCGACGCAATCGGCGACGACGTCGCCGACGGACTCGCCGACGCCGGAGGGGGAGATCGAGAACGCGGCGATCACGGTGGGGCCTTCCACATCGGAGTCAGGGACAGCGCTGCCTAGGGTGGCGACTCTATGAGGCGACTCCCCCGCACCCTCGCGAGCCTGCTCGTGCTCGCCGGCGTGGCCGCCGGCTGCGCGTCCGGCGGCGGCGACGAGCTGGTCGTGCTGAGCGCGTCCTCCCTCGTCGACGTCACCGCCGCGCTCGGCGCGGCCTGGCCCGACGGCCACGTGCTCGTCTCCGACGCCGGGAGCCAGGTGCTGGCCGCGCAGGTCCGCGCCGGCGCGGACGCGGACGTGTTGCTCCTCGCCGACCCGGCGGTCGCCGGCGCGCTCCACGACGAGGGGCTCGCGTCCGAGCCGGTGGCGGTGGCGACCAACGGGCTCACGATCGTCGTGTCGCCGGAGGCCTCGGCGCGCGTCGGGGACCTGGCGGACCTCGCTCGCCCGGGACTCCGGCTGGTCCTCGCCGACGAGGGCGTGCCGCTCGGGGACTACACGCGCCGGGCCCTCGCCCTGGCGGAGGAGCAGGGCCTGCTGCCGGCGGGCGGTGCGGCCGCGGTGCTCGCGAACGCGGTGTCCCTGGAGGACGCCGCCCGGGTCGTCCTCGCCAAGGTGACCGCCGGCGAGGCGGAGGCCGCCGTCGTCTACGCCACCGACGCGGCCGCTGCCGGCGAGGCGGTCACGACGCTGCCGTGGCCACCGGACGCCGACGTGACGGCCACCTACACCGTCCAGGTCGTCACCGACGCACGGGCCGGCGCCGAGGAGTTCGCGTCCTTCGTCGGTTCCCGTGAGGCCGCGGTCACCTGGCAACGCTTCGGGTTCACCCTGCCGGACGCCGCGACCGCCGGTTGAACGCCGTCCACCGCGGGTGTGACGGTCACCCGCTCGGGCGGGACACCGTTCGACCCGGTCTGCACCGGGCGTTCGTCCGGTCCCCGGCCGTGACAGAAACCGTCGCATGCGACAGTTCCTGACGCGCCAGGCCCCTCCAGAGACCGGCTGAACACCGCGATGCGACGGAAACCGCCGGGTACGACAGTTTCCGTCACGGTCTCCGTGACGGGGGACCAGATCCGCCGCTACAGCACGCCCGCCGGCGGTCCCGCGATCGGGCGTTACCGAACGGGCGGCGGGACATCGACGAGATCACAGGTGTCTACAGAACTGTCTACTCAGAGGTACACTGCCCGCATGGCGACGACGAAGATGATCCGTGTGTCCCAGCGCACCCACGAAGGGTTCAAGCGCGAGGCAGAACGCCGCGGTGAAACCCTCGACACCGTCGCTGCGGCGGCACTGCGAGCCCTCCGACAGAAGGAGATGGGTCGCCAGTTGACCGAACCGCTACGCGACGACGAGCAGGCATGGCTCGATGCTGACCTCGGGTGAGGTCATCGTCGCCGACCTCGGCGACCCCGTCGGCCGCGAGGCAGGCTTCCCGCGACCCGTCGTGGTCGTGACCGCCCAGGTCGTGCTCGCCCAAGGACCCACCGTCGTCCACGTCGTGCCGGTGACCTCGACCCGTCGCGGGTTCCGGTCTGAGATCGACCTGGATCCCGATCCCGACAACGGCTTGGTCGAACCGTCGGCAGCACAGTGCCAGCACCTACGCGCCGCCTCGACCGACCGTCTCACCGAGCCACTGGGCAACGTGGGTCCGGCCGCGCTGCTCCAGATCCGCGAAACGATCGCCGACCTGCTGGACCTGTAGCCCCGCGGTTCCGCGCAAGCAGGGAACGGCTGACAACCGCCGTTCCAGCGCCGTCCGCTCCAGCCACTCGTCCCGGGCATGTCCCTCGGGCCCGCACCCGAGCTCCGTGATCGCCGTCGCAACGAACTCCAGCCGTTCTCCCCCGAGTCGTGCCGGACCCGAGATGTCGTTGCAGCCCGCGTACGCGAACCTCGAACCCTCGCGACCGCTTGTATCCGCCCATCGTTCACGGCGAGAGGTGCGCGATGCGAGCGGGCGTTCGCCGGCGGCGGACGGAAACCCGCGCCGGCGCGGGGAAACGTCGGTCGCAGCGGCCGAACGCCCCGATGCCGCGTTCGACGGTGACGGAAACTCGCGCCCATGCGGGGAAACGTCACGGCGCGCGCTTCCGCAGGAGCGGACTGGGTCCGCCGATCTGATCCATCGCTCGGGGTCGGGCCGGTGAGCGTCACGGGCCGCGGGGTCGTGCGCCGACGGAGCCGCCACCCGGCGGCGGCTGACGGCCGGCGGTCCTCGTCACTCGGCCGTGATGGCCTCGAGCACGTCGATCCGTGCGGCGCGCCACGCGGGGAACATCGACGCGACCGCGCCGGCGACGCCGGCCGCGACCACGTAGACGGCCAGGCGTGCACCCGGGACGACGATCGCGGTGAGTCCGTCGTCGGCCAGCGACCGCACGACGGCCGCGCCGAACACCGTGCCCACGACGAGGCCGAGGAGCGCGCCGAACACCGACACGATGACGGCCTCGCCCACGATCATCCGGCCGGTCTGGGAACGGTCGAGCCCGACCGCTCGGAGGAGCCCGATCTCGCGGGTCCGCTCGAACACGGCGAGCGCCAGGGTGTTGGCGATCCCGAGCAGCGCGATGAACAACGTCAGGGCGAGGAGGACGAGGAACAGGTTGAGGAGCGTGTCGATCGACCGCTCCTGCTCGGCACGGAACTCGGCCTGGTCCTGCACCCGGACGCCCGGCGCGGCGGCGATGACGTCCTCGACCGCGCCGCGGGCGGCCTCGACGTCGCCGGCGCTCTTGACGTAGACCACGAAGGGCGGCACCTCGACGCCGGCGCCGACGAGCGGCGCGTGGTCGATGACGTAGGGGGCGCCGAGGAGCTGGCTGCCCTCGCCGCTGGTGGCACCCACGACGGCGGTCAGCTGCTGTCCGCCCGTGAAGGTCATCGCGACCTCGTCGCCGATGGCCAGGTCGCCGCTGTCGAGGAGGTCCTGGGTCACGAGCAGCTCGCCGCGGGAGAGCGCGTCGGTCTGCTCGGTGCCCCAACCGAGGGAGAGGACGTCGGTGATGGTCCCCGCGTCGACGACGCCGACCGGCGAGACCTCACCCTCACCGTCCACCCAGGGGGTCACACGCACGGGCGACACGGCGCCGAGCTCGGGACGCGCCCGCAGGTCATCGACCAGACCGTCGGTGAGGTTCAGGCTCGTGAAGCTCGTCGACTGCACCAGGAAGTCGGCGCGGAACTGCTCGTTGAGGGTGCTCGTGACGGCGCCCTGGATCGAGGCGGTCAGGATGGTCACGAACGTGACGAGCGCGAGGCCGATCATCAGCGCGGAGGCGGTCGCGGCCGTGCGTCGACGGTCGCGGCCGGCGTTGCGCTGGGCCAACCGACCGCTGAAGCCGAGCCGGGCGGCGACCCCACCGAGGACCGCCGCCACCGGGCCTGCGAACAACGGGGCCATCAGTGCCACCCCGAGCAGGGTGACGAGGGCACCACCACCGACGAGGACGAGCGGGTTCCCGCCCGCGTCGACGAGGAGCCCGACGAGCAGCACGACCAGACCGAGCGCGGTGGCGGCACCGCCGACCGCGACGCGCCGGCCGAGCCCCTGCTCCTCGACCTGTCCGGCACCCCGCATCGCCTCGACCGGCGCGACCCGCGCCGCGCGGCGCGACGCCGCCATCGAGGACAGGACGGTGATCCCGACCCCGACCACCACGGCCACGACGACCGTGCGCGGCAGCACGACGGCTCCCGACGACGGGAGGCTGAAGCCGAGGCCGGACATCACGGCCTGGAGACCGATGGCCAGCCCGATGCCGGCGAGGAGTCCCAGCACCGAGGCGACGAGTCCCACGACGGCCGCCTCGACGACGACCGCGGTGCGGACCTGGCGGGCGCTCGCCCCGAGGGCGCGCAGCAGGGCGAACTCGCGCGAGCGCTGGGCCACGACGATCGAGAACGTGTTGGCGATGATGAACGCGCCCACGAACACGGACAGCCCGGCGAAGGCCAGGAGCCCGGTCGTGAGGAAACCGAGCGCGCCGGCGACCTGCTCCTTGCCCGACGCGGCCTGCTCTGCGGCGGTCTCGACCTCGTAGCCGTCGCCCACGACCGCCGCGACGCGATCGCGGAGCTCGTCCTCACCGATCCCCTCCTGCGCGGTCGCCGCCACGGCGGAGTAGCGCCCCTCGAGCCCGAGGAGCTCCTGCGCGGTGGCGAGCTCGAAGGACGCGATCGATGCGCCGAGCAGGTTGTCGCTGGAGCCGAAGGACGTGATGCCGGACACGACGAACGTGCGGACCTCGCCGCCGACGAGGAGGTCCACGTCGTCGCCGGGCTCGAGCTCCAACGTCGTGGCGGTACCGCCGTCGACCGCGACCTCGCCGGGGCCCTCGGGCGCCCGACCGCGGGAGATGTCGACGGGACCCAGCGGGTCGTAGGACTCCGCGAGCCGGGGCGGCCCCTCGGTGCCGACGGGCTCGCCGTCCTCGTCGAGGAACTGGGCGATGCCCTCGACGTAGCCGGTCGCCTCGGCGACGCCGTCGACGGCCCGGACGTCGTCGAGCAGCGCGACCGGCACGGTCGGCTGGGCCCCGGCCGGCGTGCTCGTGACGTCGTCGATGGGACTCGGGGCGCGGACGTAGACGTCGACCTCGGCGTAGACGTCGTCGAACAGGCCGTCGAAGGCGTTCTGGATCGAGTCGGTCAGCACGAACGTGCCGACGAGGAAGGTCACGCCGATCACGACCGCGAAGGTCGTGAGGGCGAACCGGAGCTTGTGGCCGAGGAGGCCCTTGAGCGCGACGCGGAGCACGTCAGACCTCCGTCGACGGGGCGACGTCGGTCTCGATGGACTTCATCCGGTCGAGCACGGAGGTGGCGTCGGGCTCGGTCATCTCGCTGACGACGCGGCCGTCGGCGAGGAACAGGATGCGGTCCGCGTAGCTGGCGGCCGCCGGGTCGTGGGTGACCATGACGATCGTCTGGCCGAACTCGCTCGCCGCACGGCGCAGGAAGCCCAGGAGCTCGGCGCCGCTGTTCGAGTCGAGCGCCCCCGTGGGCTCGTCGGCGAAGACCACGGTCGGACGCGCCACGAGCGCCCGTGCCGCCGCGACCCGCTGCTGCTGACCGCCGGAGAGCTGCGCCGGACGGTGGTCGAGCCGGTCGCCGAGCCGGAGCGTGTCGACCACCTGGGCGAGCCAGGCGGGGTCCACGTCGCGACCGGCGAGGTCGAGCGGCAGGGTGATGTTCTCGCGCGCGTCGAGGGTGGGGACGAGGTTGTAGCTCTGGAAGATGAAGCCGACCTCGGTCCGCCGCAGGCGGGTCAGCTCCTTGTCACCGAGCTCCTCCAAGGGCGTGCCGGCCAGCTCGACGGAGCCGTCGGTCAGCCGGTCGAGGCCGGCGAGGCAGTGCAGGAGCGTCGACTTGCCCGATCCCGACGGGCCCATGATCGCGAGGAACTGACCGCGGGGGACCTCGAGGTCGACGGCGTCGAGCGCCCGGACGGCGGTCTCGCCGCTGCCGTAGACGCGGGTGGCGGCGCGGGTCCGTACGGCGGCGTCGGTCGCGACGGTGGTGGTGGTCACGGCGGGTCCTGGAGTTCGGAGAGGTGGCTCGCAGCCTACGACCGGGGTGTCGCTCCCCTCCATCGGGGAGCTCCCCCGTGCGTCCCCCGGACCCCGGAGCCGTTCTCGGGGTCGACCCTGGGGGGTCTCCGCACATCTGCCACGCCGATGCGCCAAGATGGGGTCGTGCCCACCCGACGCCGACACCCGCTCACCGCCGCCCTCGCGCTGGCGGCCATCCTGACCGGGCTCGTGGCGCTCGCCGCAGCCGCGGCGACCGCTCCGGCCGGGGGCACGACGGTGGCGACGACCCACGTCACCGGTGCGATCACCCCGGTCGTCGCGGACCACCTCACCGACGTGGTCGCCGACGCCGCCGCTGACGGACACCAGGCGCTCGTGGTGACCCTCGACACCCCGGGCGGGCTCGTCTCCTCGATGCGGGTGATCGTCCAGACGTTCCTGAACGCCCCCCTGCCGGTGATCGTCCACGTCGCGCCCGATGGCGCCGACGCCGGGTCGGCCGGCACCTTCATCACGCTGTCGGCGCACATCGCCGCGATGGCGCCGGCGACCACGATCGGGGCGGCGACGCCGGTCGACCTCGAGGGTGGCGAGGTCGGCGACAAGATCGTCAACAACGCCGCGGCGTACGCCGAAGCCATCGCCGAGGCGCGCGGCCGCGACGTCGCCTTCGCGGTCGACAGCGTCCGGGACGGCCGCTCGGTGACCGCCTCCGAGGCGCTCGAGGTCGGCGCCATCGACCTCATCACCCCCACCACGGCCAGCCTGCTCGACGACGTCGACGGGCGCACGGTCACCCTCTCCGACGGGCGTGAGGTGACGCTGACGACCGCGGATGCGACCACGGTCCCGATGGAGATGTCGGGGACCCGGAAGCTGCTGCAGCGGATCGCGGACCCGAACCTCGCGTTCATCTTCATCTCGATCGGAACGCTCGCCATCATCTACGAGCTCGCGAACCCCGGCCTCGGCGCCGGCGGCATCGTCGGTGCGACACTGCTCATCCTGGCGATGTTCTCGCTGTCGGTGCTGCCGGTGAACTTCGCCGGCGCTGCGCTGCTCCTCCTCGCCGCCGGGTTCCTCGTGGCCGAGCTGTTCGCGCCCGGCGTCGGTGTCGGCGCGGCTGGCGGCACGGTCGCGCTCATCCTCGGCGGGCTGTTCCTGTTCCAGGAGCCCACCGGCCTCGGCGTGGACCTGCTGGTCCTGCTCCCCACCGCGCTGGTGGTGCTGGCGCTCACGGTCGCGGCCGGCGTGATCGTGCGGCGCACCCGTGGGCGCCCGAGCCGCGCCAACTCCGACGAGCTCATCGGTCGCAGCGCCGACGTGCGCGGCGTCGCCGCCGGCGACCCGCGCGTGCGCTTGGATGGCACCAGCTGGCGGGTCCGTCCCGCCCCCGGCGTGGTCATCAGCGACGGCGACACGATCCGCGTCGTCGACCGCGACAACCTCGACCTCATCGTGGCGCCGGCGACCGCCGTCGACCACGCCCCCGCAAGCCCACCCGGACAGCCACAGGAGACATCGTGAGTGCAGGCCTCTTGGGATCGCTCGTGGCGCTCGGCATCCTCGTCGCCGTCGCCGTCGCCTCCATCCGCATCGTCAACGAGTACGAGCGCGGCGTCATCTTCCGCCTCGGTCGGGTCGTCGGGGCGAAGGGTCCGGGGCTGTTCTTCATCGTCCCCATCATCGACAAGATGGTGAAGACGAACCTCCAGACGGTCACGATGGACATCCCGCCCCAGGACGTGATCACGAAGGACAACGTGACGGTCCGGGTCAACGCGGTGACCTACTTCAACGTCACCGACCCGGTGAAGGCGGTCGTCAACATCCAGAACTACCTGTTCGCGACCAGCCAGGTCGCGCAGACCACGCTGCGGTCGATCCTCGGTCAGGTCGAGCTCGACGAGCTGCTCGTCAACCGCGATGACATCAACGACCGGCTGCAGACGATCATCGACGACCTCACGAACCCGTGGGGGATCAAGGTCACGCTCGTGGAGGTCAAGGACGTCGAGCTGCCGGAGTCGATGCGCCGGGCGATGGCCCGGCAGGCGGAGGCCGAGCGCGACCGGCGGGCCAAGGTCATCCACGCCGAGGGCGAGTTCGAGGCGGCCAAGCGGCTCGCCGAGGCGGCCACCGAGATGGCGACCGCGCCGGGGGCGATGCAGCTGCGGCTCCTGTCCACGCTCCTCGAGGTGAGCGCCGAGAAGAACTCCACGTTGATCTTCCCGCTCCCGATGGAGCTCCTGCGGTTCTTCGACGCGGCCGCCGACGCGATGGACGGCCGTGGCCGTGGTCACTGACGACGCGTGACGCGTCCTCCGGGTCCACGCCCGCTGGCACCGCCGCGGGGGGTCGTCCTCGCGGCCGCGCTCGCGGCGGCGCTGCTGGTCGGCCCGCTGGTCGTGCTGGCACTCGCGGGTGGGGCGGCACGGCTCGGGGACGCGCTGACCTCGCCGGCCGTCCGCACGGCGCTGCGGCTGACCGCGGTCACCTCGCTGTGGTCCACGGTGATCGCGGTCGTGGTCGGGGTCCCGCTCGCGCTCGTGGCCGAGCGCGGCAGCCCCCGGCTGGCCGCCGCGGCCGGGGTGATCGGTGAGGTCCCGCTCGTCGTGCCGCCGGTCGTGACCGGGCTCGGGTTGCTCCTGACCTTCGGCCGCGAGGGGCTCCTGGGCGGGGCGCTCGACGCGGCTGGGCTCCAGGTCACCTTCACCAGCGCCGCGGTCGTCCTGGCCCAGGCGAGCGTGGCGCTGCCACTGGTGGTGCTGGCGGTCCGCGCCGGCCTGTCGGCGCTCGACCCCGGCGCGGAGCTGGCGGCGAGCGTCCACGGCGCCGGCCCGTGGCGCGTCCTCCGGCTCGCGACCCTCCCCGGGCTCCGCGGCGCGATCCTGCTCGGGACCGCGCTCGCCTGGGGCCGCGCCGCTGGCGAGTTCGGCGCGACCCTGACCTTCGCGGGGTCGCTCCCGGGCCGGACCCGGACCCTGCCGCTGGCCGTGTTCGCTGAGCTGCAACGGGACCCGGAGCTCGCCGCCGCGGTGGCGCTCCTGCAGGTCGGCCTGGCCGTCGCGGTCCTGGTCGTGGCGCGCCGGCTGCGGGGACGACCGTGACCGCCACGCCGGCGCTGACCGGGTCCGGGACGGTCGCGCTCGACGGGACCGAGGTCGCGCTCGACCTCGAGGTCACGGCCGGCCACGTGCTCGGGCTGGTCGGGCCGAACGGCGCCGGCAAGTCGGTCACGCTGCGGACCCTCCTCGGCCTCCACCGGCTGCGGACGGGGCGGATCACCGTGCAGGGCCGCACGGTCGACGACGGGGTCGACGTCGACCCGCCGCACCGTCGTGGGCTCGGGTGGGTCCAGCAGACGCCCGGGCTCCTGCCGCGCCGGCGCCCGCTGGCGCAGGTGGCCGCGTTCGCGTCCTCACGGTCGCCGCTGGCGGCGACGACCTCGCCGGCCGAGCTGCTGGCGGCGCTCGACCTCGACCCCGCCGACCGGCGCCGCCCCGAGCGCTTGTCGGGCGGCCAGGCCCAGCGCGTCGCCATCGCCCGCGCCCTCGCGGCCGCGCGCGTCGTGCTGCTCGACGAGCCGCTGTCGGCCCAGGACGGGGCGTCCGCGGGGCGGATCCGGGCGTTGTTGCGCGCCTACGCCGACGCCGGCGGTGCCGTCCTGCTGGTCGCCCACCGACCGGAGGACGCCTACCTCCTCGCGGACCGGCTCGTGGTCCTCGAGGCCGGCGCGGTGGTGCAGAGCGGCTCGCCGGCGGACCTCGCGGCGCGGCCGGCCACCCCCTACGTCGCGCACGTCGTCGGGGCCACCGTGCTCGACGGGATCGTCGGTGACGACGGCGTCCTCGCGGGGAGCTGGGGTGAGCTCGTGGTCGCCGACGGCACCCCGGCCGGCCCGGCCGTCGCCGTCATCCGGCCGTCCGCCGTGGTGGTCGCCACCGAACCTCCGGTGCAGACCTCCGCGCGCAACCTCGTGGCCGGCACCGTCCGCGAGCTGCGCGAGACGACCGAGGGGATCCTCGTGACGATCGACGCCCGCCCGCCACTGGTGGCGCTCCTCACCCACCGGGCCGCCACCGCGCTCTCCCTCGCGCCCGGCCGCGCCGTGTGGGCGACGGTCAAGGCCAACGAGATCGAGGTGCGCCGCCGCTGACCTCCGGGCCACCCGACCCCGTCCGGAGGTCCCGGCCCGCTCGCTACCCTTCGCGGGGCCCCGGCCCACCCCCCTCGTCGTCCCGCTCGTGCGGCTCGTCCCCGCGGCCCGTCCCGGCGCCGGCGACCCCCCGAAAGGTGAGATCAGGTGCCTGCGGACACCCCCCGCCCCGGTCGGGGCCGACTCCGTCGAGCGCTGCGAGCGCTGGCCGTCGCGTGCGCGGTGATCGCCGGCGCGGCGGTCCTCAACACGGCCTTCACCGCGAACGCCACCGAGGCCCCCGCCTCGGCCCAGGGTGGCCTCGTCGAGCGGGGCCAGGAGCTGTTCGGCGCCCGCTGCGCCCTCTGCCACGGCGAGAACGGTCGCGGCATCGAGGACACCGACACGCCGGCCTACGGCCCGAGCCTCATCGGCGTGGGTCCGGCCTCCGTGGACTTCATGCTCCGGACCGGACGGATGCCGCTCGAGAACGCCAACCAGCGCCTGCGCCACCAGGAGCCGAAGGTCACCGACGAGGAGCGCGAGGCCCTGATCGCCTTCGTGACGAGCCTCGCGCCGGACCAGGGTCCCGAGATCCCGGACGTCGAGGCGTTCGGCGAGGCCGACCTCGCACGCGGGATGGAGCTGTTCACGACCAACTGCGCCGCCTGCCACGGCCCCACCGCCCAGGGCATCGCGGTCGGCCAGCGCGACGTCTCGTCGACGCTCGACCAGGCGACCCCGCTCGAGGTCGCCGAGGCCATCCGCACCGGCCCCGGCGTGATGCCGGTGTTCAGCGACGAGGCCCTGCCCCAAGACGACGTCGAGGCGCTCGTCGCCTGGGTGCTGCACCTCCGCGACCGCGAGGCACCCGGCGGTGCGGCGATCGGCCGCAGCGGTCCGGTCTCGGAGGGCTTCATCGCCTGGACGCTGGGCCTGGGCCTACTGACGGTGATCATGTACCTCCTCGGTGAGAAGTCGCACGGAGACGACGATGTCGAAGCCTGATCCCACGCCGGCGACGCCGAGCGGCGGCAAGACCAAGGCGCAGCAGTGGCGCGACCAGCGCCGCCGTGAGGACCGCGCCGCCCGCTGGGCCGCCCTGTCGTTCCTCGTCGCCATCGCCGCGGCGTTGGCGCTCCTCGTCGTCTACGTCATCGGCGGGCAGACCCAGGCCGAGGGCGTGCTGCTGTTCGTCGCGTTCGGCGCGGTCGGCATCGGCATCGCCATCTGGGTCAAGGTCATCGTGGGGCCGCAGGTCGTCGTCGAGGACCGCTACCCGATGCGGTCCGGCGAGGCCGACCGCGAGGCGTTCCAGCAGCTCTACCGCGACACGCTGGGCGAGGCCGCCAGCGGCGGGAGGCGGCGGTTCCTCGCGCGGCTGCTGACCGGCGCCGGCGCATCGCTGGGGCTGGCGCTCCTGATCCCGCTCCGTTCGCTCGGGCCGGGGCCGGAGCGATCGCTGTTCAACACGTCGTGGCGGGCCGGGTCCCGGCTCGTGACGGCCGAGGGCGATCCGGTCCGCGCCGACGACATCATCCCCGACCAGGTCGTGACCGTGTTCCCCGAGGGGTCGACCGGAGCGGCCGACTCGCAGGCGATCCTCGTGGGGCTGCGACCGAACCGCTTCGACGCGAGCCTGCTCGAGCAGCCGACCGTCGAGGGGTTGGTCGTCTACTCCAAGATCTGCACCCACGCCGGCTGCCCGGTCGGGCTCTACCGCGCCCGCGCCGGCGAGCTCCTGTGCCCCTGCCACCAGTCCACGTTCGACGTCAACCGCGGGGCGGCGGTGCTGTCGGGTCCCGCCGGCCGGCCGCTCCCCCAGCTCCCGATCGACGTCGACACCGACGGCTACCTCGTCGCCCTCAGCGACTTCACGGAGCCGGTCGGGCCGTCGTTCTGGAACATGACGCGAGGTGACCAGTGAGCGCCGACGACCAGCGGACCCGTCAGAGTCCCCTCGACGACCTCGCCCGGTGGATGGACGACCGGCTGCGCCTGGCCGAGGGATCGAAGCACTACTGGCGCAAGGCCTTCCCGGCGCACTGGTCGTTCCTGCTCGGCGAGGTCGCGCTGTTCAGCCTGGTGGTGCTGCTGTTCACCGGGACGTTCCTCGCCCTCTTCTACACCCCGGACCTGCGGCAGGTCGTCTACGACGGCCCCTACGTGCCGCTGCAGGGCCAGGCCGTGTCGGCCGCCTACGACTCCACGCTGCGCCTCTCGTTCGAGGTCCAGGGGGGCCTGCTCATGCGGCAGGTCCACCACTGGGCGGCGCTGCTGTTCGTCGCCGCCATCGTGGTCCACATGCTCCGCATCTTCTTCACCGGCGCGTTCCGCAAGCCGCGCGAGCTCAACTGGGTCATCGGCGTCGTCCTGCTGCTCCTCGCCTTCGGCGCCGGGTTCACCGGCTACTCGCTCCCCGACGACCTGCTGTCGGGCACGGGCCTGCGCATCGGCTACTCCGCGCTGCTGTCGATCCCCTTCGTGGGGCCGCTCGTCGGGTTCATCGGGCTCGGCGGCGAGTACCCCGGCACCGACGTGCTCGGCCGTCTCCACATCATGCACGTGATGCTGATCCCGGCCGGACTGCTCGGGCTCGTCGGTGCGCACCTGGCGATCCTCGTCCGGCAGAAGCACACCCAGAAGCCGTCGCGCCGGGCGACCGAGACCAACGTGGTCGGCGAGCCGCTGTTCCCCAACCAGCTCCTGACCTCGCTGGCGCTGTTCGCGTTCACGATCGGCGTGCTGACGATGCTCGGCGGGCTGTTCGAGATCAACGCCGTCTGGCTCTACGGCCCCTACGAGCCCTTCCAGGTCTTCGCCCCCGCCCAACCCGACTGGTACATGGGCTGGCTCGAGGGGCTCCTGCGGCTGTGGCCGGCGTGGGAGTTCAGCATCCTCGGGATCACGATCCCGTCGGTGTTCATCCCCGCCATCGTGCTCCCCGGCGCGATCTTCACCATCGTCGGCGCGTGGCCCTGGATCGACGCGAGGTTCATCACCCGCGACCACGCCGAGCACCACCTGCTCCAGCGCCCGCGCGACGTGCCGCTGCGCACCGGTGTCGGCGTCGGTGGCCTCACGTTCCTGGTGCTGATCTTCGTGGCTGGCAGCAACGACGTGATCGCCTCCGACACCGCGACGGGGTTGCAGACCATCACCAACGTGCTGCGCGTGGCGGTGTTCGTGATCCCGGTGCTGGTCGGCTACGTCGGCTACCGGATCGCCGGCATGCTCGGCCGCGACGAGGCCGCCGAGGCCGCGGCCACGCGCCCCGCCCCGGGTGCGCAGCAGTAGCGCGATGGGGACCGTCCACCGCTACCTCGGCACGGCCATCGTGGTGGCGTTCGTCGTCATCGGACTGTTCGGCCTGCTCCTGCGCCTGTTCCGACGTGACGAGGCGCCGAAGCTGTTCTGGGGGCTGCAGCACTACACCGAGAACGTGCTGGTGGTCCAGGTCGTCATCGGCGTCGTCATGCTCGTGATGGGTCGCCGCGTGGTCGGTGGCCCGCTCGTGTGGCTGCACTACCTGTACGGCTCGCTGTTCCCGCTGATCGCGGTCGTGGGTGGCCGCATCGCGGCGCTTCGTCGGGAGGAGCGCGACTACGTCGGGGTCGCCTGGGGGGCGTTCTTCGCCTTCGGTCTCACGACCCGGGCCCTCATGACCGGACTCGGCATCGGCGTCTGAGCCCGACCACCGGCCGACCGGACCAGGTGACCGGAATGCCGGTCCGCCCCGACCCGTTCCCCTGGTTGGCCGCCACCCCACCCGACGACTCCCAGGATCCGCACCGATGACGACCGCCTTCGGCATCACCTTCGACTACCTCTGCCCCTTCGCCCGCAACGCCAACGAGCACGTGGTCGCGGGGCTCCAGGCCGGGGCCGACTGGGACGTGACGTTCACGCCCTACAGCCTGGCGCAGGGGCACGTCGAGGCCGGCGACCCCGACGTCTGGGAGGCCGAGGACCCGGCGTCGGTGTCGGGGATCCTGGCCTTCCAGGTCGGGCTCGCGGTCCGCGACCACTTCCCCGACCACTTCCTCGACGCCCACGTGGCCCTCTTCGCCGCCCGCCACGACGAGGGCGCCGACATGAAGGACGCCGAGGTCCTGCGCCGGACCCTCACCTCGGTCGGGCTCGACGCCGACGCGGTCTTCGACGTGGTCCGGACCGGCGAGCCGCTCGAGACGCTCCGCAAGGAGCACGAGGCCGGCGGTGGCCGACTACGAGGTCTGGGGCGTGCCGACCTTCATCGGCGGCGGCCGGGGCGTGTTCGTGCGGCTGCTCGACCGGCCCGAGGGCGACGGCTCCGCCGCCCGTGCCCGCATCGACCGGGTGGTCGAGCTGGTCGTGAGCTTCCCCGAGCTCCACGAGTTCAAGCAGTCCGACCTCCCGTCTGAGCCACCGCGAGCACCGTGAGCAACCGCGAGCACCGTGAGCACCGCGGGATATCCGAGGACGACCGTGAGCAGCCCGTCCCGGGCCACCGGAGGAACTGCTCCCGGTGGGGTGCGGTGCTCACGGTCGAGGTCGGCGCCGGCGCCGGGACGAGTTGGACATCCCGCCGGGTGGGCGGGACATCCAACCTACGACTAGTCCGTGATAGCTACGTGATAACCACCCGCTCGCGTCATGTCGCGAGCCGCGAGCTTCCGCATGCTCGACCCACACAGGAGGTCGGGCACGGACATGACGAGTCGACGCAGGACGTTGACGGGGATGGCGACGACGGCCGCGCTGCTGGTCGGACTCGCGGGACAGGCGCTGGCCGTCGACCTCCTGTCGCCCGAGGCGGCGGCGGTGCAGCAGGCGGCGCTCGGCGCCGTCATCGGTGCGCCCGAGCTGCGGCGACGCGGTCGCCACGACCATCACCGGCCCGCTCGACTCCTCCGACGCGGCGGGCCGCTACGACGACCCGTACCTGCTGAACTGGCCCACCTTCCTGCCGTGCGTACCCGATGACCGAGTACACGCCGGCCACCGAGACCGACTGCACCCGCGGGCCAGATCCAGTGCGTGGACAAGGTCATCCGCACGATGACCACGCGACTACGGCGCGCTCGGCTGCGACCACGATGCCGTCTTCGCGCTGACCTACCTGCGGACCACCGAGGAGTACAAGCGGTACTGGGAGACCGGCGCCTTCGACGACCCCGCGTGGCTCAACCACTACGACGCGGTGTTCGCCCAGTTCTACTTCGACGCCTTCGACGACTGGCACAAGCGCGGTGGCGCCGCCACCCCCCGGCGTGGCGTGTCGCCTTCGAGGCGAGCAGACCCGGAGCGTGAGCGGGATGGGCAACGTCTTCCTCGGGATGAACGCCCACATCCGTCGCGATCTCCCGTTCGTGCATCGAGGCCATCGGGCGCGCGAACCCCGACGGGATCAGCCGCAAGGCCGACCACGACCGGGTCAACGAGTTCCTGAACGCCGTCCAGTACTACGTGATGCGGTGAGGTCGCACCGGTACCACGACGCGACCGTCGACGACGGTGACGTCCCCTACCTCACCATCGACAACGCCGCCGCCATCCACGCGATGATCGAGTGGCGCGAGGAGGCGTGGCGCAAGGCCGAGATGCTGCCTCACGCCCCCACCCGCGCGGAGCGCGACCGCATCGCCGACCTGGATCGAGAACGAGGTCGCCGCGAGCGCCCTCGCGATCGAGGAGCTGTTCAGCCAGTCGAGCTCGGCCGTGCGCGACGCCTACTGCGCCTCCAAGCTGCCGCTGCGATGACCCCGACCTCGGCGCGAGGAGCGCACTACCTGACGCTCCCGCGCCGACCCCACGCGCGCTACGGTTCTCTCCCCGACCGCGACGACGGGACCCCCGTGGAGTGCCTCCCGCGGGGGTCCGTGCGACGCCACAGCAACCGTGGGAACCGTCGAGACGGGTCGATCAGTCGTCGACGCCGAGGAGCTCCTTGGCGCGGTCGACCTCGTCGCAGACGATGACGAGCTTGCTGCCCGCCGCGATGTAGGCCTGCTCGACGTTGATGTCGGCGTCGGCGAGCGTGCGGCACGCCTTGCCGAGCTCGCCCGGCGAGTCCGGGATGGCGGCGACGCACACGCGGCGAGCCGCCTTCACGTCGAACCCGGCCTCCTGGAACGCCGCCAGGGCCTTCTCGTCGTCGTCGACGAGGATGTGGACGATGCCCTTGCCCTGCCCGGTGAAGGCGGAGAGGGCCTCGATGTTCACGCCGGCCGCGCCGGCGGTCTCGCCGAGGCGGGCCAGGACGCCCGGCTCGTCGTCGGGGATGATCACGAGGTCCTTGCGCATACGGTCGGCTCTCCTTGGACGGTTCCTCGGGGGTCGAGGCTCGCAGGTCGGCGCACCGCTGGCCCGTCACGTTCTCCGCACGAGCCGGGAGGGCGTTCGACGCGTTCGGTGGCCACGGCTACACTCCGCCCCGCGCTCGCCCTCGTGGCGAGCTTATCCTTCCGAGGTAGCTCAATTGGCAGAGCAACCGGCTGTTAACCGGTAGGTTGCGAGTTCGAGTCTCGCCCTCGGAGCGACGCTCAAGACCTCCTCCTCGAACGCCGGCCGCGACCGTGGCCGGCGTTCGTCGTGGCCGGTTCAGCGGGTGAGGACGAGCTTGCCGAACTGCTCCCCCTCAGCCATCCGGGTGAACGCGTCGCGGGCGTCCTCCATCGCGAAGGTGTCGTCGATGAGCGGACGCAGGCCCGTCGCGTGGACCATCGCGACGAGCCGCTCGAGCTCGGCCTTGGTGCCCATCGTCGAGCCGACCACGCGGAGCTGGCGGTAGAAGACGTGTGAGAGCTCCGCCGGCGGGTTCATCCCACTGGTGGCCCCGGCGACCACGATCACCCCGCCGCTCTTGAGGCTCCGGATGGAGTGGCCCCAGGTGGCCTCGCCGACGGTCTCGAGCACGGCGTCGACGCGCTGGGACAGCCGGTCCCCGGCCGCCACACCCTCGTGGGCACCGAGGTCGACCGCCTGGGAGAGCTTGTCCTCCGAGCGGCTCGTGACCGTCACGTGCAGGCCGGCCGCGCGCGCGAGGAGCAGGGCGGCCGTGGCGACCCCGCCGCCGGCGCCCTGGATGAGCACCCGCATCCCGGGCTGCAGCTCGCCCTTGGTGAACAGCATCCGGTAGGCGGTGAGGTAGGCGGTCGGCAGGCACGCGGCCTGCTCGAACGACAGCTCCTCCGGCAGCGGGATGAGGTTGCGCGCCGGCACGGCGACCTTCTCGGCGAAGGTGCCGTCGTGCCGCTCGGACAGGATGTTGAAGTCGGGCGCGATGGTCTCGTCACCGTCGGGGGTGGCGATCACCGAGTGCAGCACGACCTTGCGGCCGTCGGAGGCCACGCCGGCGGCGTCGCAGCCCAGCACGATCGGGAGCTGGTCCTCCTGGATGCCCACGCCCTTGAGGGTCCACAGGTCGTGGTGGTTGAGCGAGGCCGCCTTGACCTCGACGACCTCCCAGCCGGTCGGGCGGGGTCGGGTCCGGGTGCTCGCCCAGGGTCAGGCCGCTGAGCGGGTCGTCCTGCGAGAAGCTGGTGGCGGTGATGGCGAACACGGGTCCTCCGGGTCGTCGCGGTCGGTCAGTCGGTCAGGTGGCCTCGGCGGGCGGGTCTCAGGGCGCGTCGCCGGCGGCGCAGGGCGTCGGGTCGGGCCCCTCGCCGGCGTAGGCGGTCAGGAACGAGGTGATGAGGTCGCGATCCGGGCGCTCGAGCGGCATCCGGCGTGACCACGCCGTCACGGCCACCGGCACCGCGAGGCGGCTGTTCGGAGCGACGACCAGGTGGTCGGGGTGCTCGCCCGCGAGGGTACGCAGCGCCCCGATGTCGTCGTCGGTGACCTCGTCGCGGCGGTACTGGACGAGCACGTGCCCCGCCCGAAGGGACGCGACCTGCTGGTCGGTCGTGAGCGGCTCGCCGCTGACCCCGCAGACCGGCGCGACGGCACCGGCGTCGAGCTCGCCGCCGGTCGGTGCCGCCGGGTCGCGGTCGACCGGGGTCTCGGTCCCGGCCCCCACCGGCTCGTCGATGACGAACCCGGCGATGCGGGTGGCGGCGGCCCGCTTCGGAGCCGAGCGCGCGAACAGGTAGCCGGCCATCGCCGCCGCGACGGCCACGACGACGATCGCGAGGCCGAGCCGGCGCAGCGACGTGCGCAGCTGCTCCCGCCTCGACGGTGCCTCCTCGTCCACCTCGTGCCCCCACCTCTCGTGAGCCGGTGACCCTACCCTCGGGCCTGGAGACCGACGGGGCGGGAGGTCGAACGGTGGAACGTGCCCAGGAGGCCACGGTCGGCACGACCCGGATCGTCGTCGTCGAGGGTGACATCACGGGTCTGGCGGTGGACGCGATCGTGAACGCGGCCAACCGGCGGCTCCAGCACGGCGGCGGGGTGGCGGCCGCGATCGCACGCGCGGCGGGCCCCGACCTGCAACGCGACTCCGACGCCTGGGTCCGCGAGCACGGCCCCCTCGCCGACGACGGCGACGCGGCGGTCACCCCCGCCGGCGACCTCCCCGCCGAGGTCGTGGTGCACGTGGCCGGCCCGGTCTTCTCTCCCGACTCCGACCGCAACGAGGCCCACCTCGGCGCGGCGGTCCGCGGCGCCCTCGACGCCGTCGCCGAGCGGGGTCTCCGCTCGGTCGCGCTGCCGGCGATCTCGGCCGGGATCTACGGCTACCCGCCGGACGAGGCCACCGCGGTCATCGCCGCCGTGGCGGTCCGCTGGGCCGAGGACCACCCGACCCGCCTCGACGCGATCCTCCTCGTTGGCTACGACCGCGCGATGGCGTCGCGCTTCCAGCTCGCGCTCGAGCGCGCCATCGGCTGACGCCGTCGTCACCGGCCCGCCGGCCGCGTCTTCCCGGGCGAGCACCGACGTCCGACCGTGGGCCCCGTCCGTTCGCCACGACGGTGCCCCGGTCCGTACACCCCTCCGGGGTCGCGCCGCCGGGCTGTCTCCCTACCGTCGGAGATGCAGCACCCACGAGCATCACCGATGAGAGGATCACGCATGGCCAAGGTCGCGTTCGTCGCCACCTCCGACTTCGAGGACTCCGAGCTGACGCACCCGAGGGACGGCCTGCTCGAGGCCGGTCACGAGGTCGTCATCGTCGGGACCGAGAAGGGCGAGGACATCACCGGTAAGCGGGGTGACGCAACCGTCACGGTGGACGCCACGCCGAACGACGTCTCGGTCGAGGACTTCGACGCGCTCGTCGTCCCGGGCGGGTACTCCCCCGACCAGCTGCGTCTCGACGATGGCGTGGTCGCCTTCGTGAAGGGCTTCTTCACCGCCGAGAAGCCGGTCGCGGCCATCTGCCACGCCGGCCAGCTCCTCAGCCAGGCCGAGGTCGTGAAGGGCCGCACGATGACCTCGTGGCCGTCGGTCCGGATGGAGCTCGAGCTCGCCGGCGCCGACTGGGTCGACAAGGAGGTCGTCGAGGACGGCAACCTCATCACCTCCCGGAACCCCGGTGACCTCGACGCCTTCACCTCGACGCTCCTCGAGCGCCTGAAGTGACCGGCTGACCCCGCCCGTCACGCCGCCCCGGTCCGTCTCGGACCGGGGCGGTGTCACGTCGCCCCACCGGTGGGGTCGCGCGCCGGCGGGACCTCGTCCCGGGCCGCCGCCTCGACGAGCTCGGCTGCCCGCTCCACGCCCAGCCCCCGTGCCTGGGCGTCCGCGGCCACCTCGCCGGCGCGCTCACCGAAGCGCGGGTCGGTGAGGACCCGCTCGACCGCCAGGCGCAGCGTCGTCGGGGTGCACACCCGGGGGTCGAGGGAGACGCCCAGCGCCTGCGTGGCGGACGCGGCCGCCGGCCTCGCGCTGATCGCCCTGGAGCGGGACGACCACGAGCGGGACGCCGCGCACCAGCGCCTTCGCGACGAAGCCGCCCCCACCCGGTCCCACGGCGACCGCCGCCTCGTCGAGCAGCGGTCCGTGCGGTGCGCGCCCGACCACCGCGCCGGCAGGGCCAGACGTCGAGGTCGTCACGCCCGGTCGTCACGACCAGCCGCACGCCGGCGTGGACGAGCCCCGCGAGCGCGGTCTCGGCGAGCGACCGCCGGATGGTGCTCGCGGTCGAGTCGGTGACCACGACCAGGGGGGCATCGCCCGGCGGCGGCGACAGCGGCGGCCACGGCGGCTCCCACCCCAGCGACCCGACGACGTGCGCGTCGGTGGGCCAGCGCTCGCGCGGGAGCTCCAGCGCCGGCAGCGTGCACAGCAGCCGTGCGCGCGGGTCGCCGCCGGTCGCCGGCAGGCCGATCTGGCGGCGGACCTCGGCCTCGAGCGCCGCGCCGGCCTCGAGGCTGACGCGCTGCAGCTCGCGGATGTGGTCGTCGGAGCGGCGTCGCCACGGTGTCCGCGCGGGCCCTCGGCCGAGCCCCACCGGCGGGACCAGCGGGTCGGGGTCGAACAGGTGGTGCGGCGAGAGCTCGACCCACGGCACGTCGAGGAGGTCGGCGGCGAAGGCGCCGGCGCGTGTGAGGACGTCGACCACCACGACGTCGAGGTCGCGCGGACGCAGCAGGTCGGCCAGGGGCGGCGCCATCTCGCCGGCGCGCCGCCACAGCCGGTACCCCATGTCGTCGTCGCCGGCGGTCGGGGCGAGGTGTGGGAGCTCGAGGAACCGGCCGCCCTCCCGCTCGATCGCCTCCCGGTGGGGGGTCCCGGTGGCGACCGTGACGTCGTGGCCGCGCCGGACCAGCTCCGCGCCGAGACCGATGGCGTTGAACGCGTGGCCGGGATCGGGGCCGGCCACGACCCCGACCGAGAGCGTGTTCATGGTGGGCGAGCCTAGGTCAGCGGTGTCCGGACACCGGTCGGGCGGTCCCGCTCGGCCCGGCGCCGGCTTGGCGACGCCGGCACCCTCGTGCTTGCATCAGCAAGCGAGACGGTCACGCCCCGTCCGTTCCGCCCGGATGTCCGCCGCCCCCTCCGCGACCACCCGCGCCGCCCCCCCGACCTCCGCCCGACGGTAGGAGCCGCCGATGACCCGTCTCGCGCGCATCGTCGTGCGCTGGTGGTGGGCGGTCATCGTCGGGTGGCTCGTCCTCGCCGGCGTGCTGCTGGCGGTCGCGCCGCCGTTCGCGCAGGTCGCGACGTTCGACAACACCGCGTTCCTGTCCGCCGACGCGCCGTCGATGGTGGGCGGGCGCCTCCTGGCGGAGGGGTGGAGCGAGGACGACTTCGCGCGCACGGCGGCGATCGCGCTGGTGCGCGACGACGGCGAGCTCACCGACACCGACCTCACGGTGGCCGAGGACCTCGTCGCGTGGCTCCGCAGCGACGCCGCGCCCGGGACCATCGGGGCGGTGACCACCCACCTCGAGGACCCGGCGCTGGCGTCGGTGCTCCGGTCCGACGACGGCCAGGCGATGTTCCTCCTCGCCGGGCTCGACGTCCCCGCGTTCACCCCGCCGGCGAACGAGACCATCGCCACCCTGCGCGAGCACGTCGACGGGGTCGACACCCCGGACGGGCTCGAGGTCCACGTCACCGGCAGCGTCGCCGTCGCCGCCGACCAGGCGCAGGCCATCGACCGCAGCGTCAACCGCACCCACCTCCTCACGATCGCGCTGGTCCTCCTGATCCTGCTGTGGGTCTACCGCTCACCGGTCGCGCCGGTGGTCCCGCTCGTGACGATCGGGGTGGCCTACGTCGTGTCGCTCGCGACCGTGTCGCTCCTCGCGCGGGCCGGGATGGCCGTGTCGTCGCTGTACGAGACGTTCAGCATCGTGATCGTGTTCGGCGCCGGCACCGACTACTGCATCTTCCTCATCTCGCGGTTCCACGAGGAGCTCGACCTCGCCGAGGCGCGCGGCTACGTGCCCTCACGACCGCTGCGCAGCGCCACCCTCGCCGGCAGCGTCCTGGTGCTCGGCGCGGTGTTGGCGTCGTCGGCGGCGACGACCATCGCCGGCTTCAGCTCCCAGGCGGTCGCCGAGTTCGGGATGTTCCGCACGATGGGCCCGGCCATGGCGCTGGCGGTCGCGATCACGCTCGGCGCCGCGCTGACGCTCACGCCGGCGCTCATGCGGCTGTTCGGCTCGAAGCTGTTCTGGCCCGCCAGCGGCGCGCGCGGCGGCCACGGCGCCGACGGGCTCGTGATCGAGACCCACCGCGACCGGCTCGGGCTGGGCGAGCTCGAACGCACCTCCGCCGCCACGGGGGGCGAGCGATGACCGGGCCCCACACCGAGCGGCCGTCCACCGGCGCAGAGCTCGAGGACCGCAGCATCTGGGCGCGCGTCGGCCGCTACGTCACGACCCGTCCCGGCCGCGTGCTGGCGTTGTCGCTGGCGATCGTCCTGCCGCCGATCCTGGCGCTCCCGTCGATGGCGCTCAGCCACGACACGCTCGACGACCTGCCCGGCGACGCCCCGTCGACCCAGGGCTACCGGGCCTTGAACGAGCACTTCGCGCCCGGCGAGACCAGCCCGCTCATCCTCGTCATCGACGACGACGCCCCCGTCACCGACCCCGCCAGCCTCACGGCGCTGGGCGACCTGTCCCGCAACCTCCGTCGGCTCGACGGTGTCGAGACGGTCCGCTCGGTGGCGATGCCGACCGACGGCGAGGTCCCGGAGGTCGAGGGCGGCCGGCGACGCCGCCGCACGCATCGGGGAGTTCCAGGATCGGCTGCAGGCCGCGGCCGACGGGGCGGGTCGCATCGCCGACGGGGCGGCCCGGCTCGAGGACGGGCTCACCACCATCGCGGCGCGGCTGCCGGAGCTGTCCCAGGGCCTCGACCGCGCCGGCACCGGCACCGCCGAGCTCCTCGACGGCGTCGCGCAGCTCCGGACCGGCGTGGACCGGCTCCGCGACGGGCTGGGGCAGCTCCGCGATGGGCTCGTCGAGGCCCGCGACGGCGCGGGTCAGCTCCGCACCGACGTGGCCGAGCCGGCAGACGCCGCCGTCCGCGAGGCGTGGGATGCGCTCGAGGCCTTCACGGTCGGCAAGGCCGACCCCGAGTACGAACGCGCCGCCCGCGCCACCGGCGAGGCGTACGGCCGCATCACCGGCGAGGACCCCCTGACCGGACGACAGGTACAGCCCGGCTACGACGGCCTCGCGGCGGCGCTGGGTGAGCTCGAGGCCGGGCTCGGCGAGGCGGTCGACGGCGCCGGCGAGCTGCGCGACGGCACCGGACGCCTCGACGACGGGCTCGCCCAGCTCGCGGACGGGCTGCGCCAGCTCCGCGACGGCCTCGACGACGCCGAGCCGGGGGTCGCCCAGCTCCGCGACGGTGTGGACCGGCTGGCGGCCGGAGCCGCGGAGCTGCAGGACGGCGCCGCGCGGCTGCGTCGCGGCCTCGCCGAGGGCGCCAGCCAGCTCGCGGACTCCGGCCTCGACCAGCTCGTCCCAGGGCTCGGCGAGGACACCGGCCCGTTCGTCATCACGCCGGGGATGCTCGAGGCGCTGCCCGAGGTCCGTGACCAGCTCGGCTTCTTCCTCGCCGACGACGACACGCGGACGCGCGTGTTCGTGGGTCTGGCCGTCTCGCCGTTCGCGCCCGAGGCGCTCGACACGGTCGACCGGGTGCAGGAGGTCGCCGAGCTGAGCCTCAACGGCTCGCCGCTGGAGGACGCGACCGTGGCGTCGACCGGGGTGAGCGCGTTCTTCAACGACGTGGACGCGGCCGCCGACCGGGACTTCACGCTCATCGTCGGGGCGGTGATCCTGGGCGTGTTCCTCGTCCTGGTGCTGCTCCTGCGGGCGCTCGTGGCCCCGCTCTACATGGTGGCGACGGTCCTGCTGTCGTTCGCCTCCGCGCTGGGGATCACGACGCTGGTCTTCCAGGGTCTCCTGGGACGCCCCGGCCTCGCGTGGTGGATCCCCCCGTTCCTGTACGTGCTGCTGGTGGCGCTCGGGGCGGACTACAACATCTACCTGATGAGCCGGGTGCGGGAGGAGGCCGAGCGGCGCACCACCCGCGAGGCCGTCGCCGAGGGCACGCGGCTCACCGGGGGCGTGATCACCTCGGCCGGGCTGATCCTCGCCGGCTCGTTCGCGGCGCTGATGGCCGCCGACCTGTCGTCGATGCGCGAGATGGGCTTCGCCACGACCGTCGGCATCCTGCTCGACACCTTCGTGGTCCGGACCTTCCTCGTGCCGTCGATCGCGACCCTCCTCGGCCGCCACAACTGGTGGCCGAGCGCCCGCTCCCGCGAGGCCTGAGCCGGCGCGGCGGCGGGTGGGCGTCGCGGGTCAGCGCGCGCGGATGCGCACGTGCACCTCGCCGGCGACCTCGCGGACGTCGTGGACGGTGAGGGCGAGGTCGTCGTCGTCGCCCGGGAAGGTGTTGCGACCCGTGTCGAGGTCGTAGGCGTAGAAGTGGAACGGACACTCGAGCGTCCGGTCGGTGACGATCCCGTGCGTCAGGGGCTGCTGCAGGTGCGGGCACGCCGGCGTGAACGCCCGCACCGACCCGTCGGGGAGCCGGGCCAGCAGCACCGCGCAGCCGTCGACCTCGACACGCAGGAACGGCGCCCCGCCGACCTCGGCCGAGGACGCCGCCCGTACGAACCCGTCGTCACCCACGCCGGGAGGGTAGGCCCGGCGGGGCGCGCGGTGTCACCAGGCGACGTCGGCGCCGCCGTCGTGGTCGTGGTCGAAGGAGCCGAGGAGCGCGTCACGCCACCCGGCCAGTGCGCCGGCGACGCGCGGGTCCGCGATCCGGACCATCGCCTCGACCGACTCGGCCGTCGGCGCCTGCCCCCAGCGGGTGTGGCTGATGCGCTCGACCGGGAGCCCCGTGGCCTCGTGCCACGCGTGACGGGCGAGGTCGGCCGCGACCTGCGGGGCGAGCCGCAGCAGCACCCGCACCCGGGAGGTGTCCACCTCGACGGTGGCGGTGAGCCAGCGCAGCGCGGCCCGACCGACCGCGAGGTCGCGGGTCGTGAGCACGACCGCGCCGGGGCTCACCTCGGCGAGCCCCGACACGAGCCCGAGTCCGCTCACGAACGCGGGGTCGGCGGCGATGCGGTCGGTGGCGGCCCGTCGGGCAGCCTCGCGGGTGGCCTCGAACGCCTGCTCCGCACGGCGCTGGCGGGCCGCCTGGCGTCGACGCTGCTCCTGCGAGGACGTCGGCTGTCCCGGGACCGCACGCAGGCGACGGGACGCCGAGCGGACGGGGGTGATGTCGTCGACCCACGCACGCACGAGGAGCGGGTCCACGTCGAGCTCGCCGGCGATCTGGTCGACGTCGACCCCGGCGTGGCGCAGCGCCCGCGCCCGCGCCTGGCGGGTGTCGAACGGGTCGTCGGGGTCGGCCGGGAGGACGTCGTGGAACGACGCCTGCTGGGCGCCGGGATCGCTCCCGGCCACCGGCGCGTCGTCGGCGCCGTCGGTGCCCGCGGGCAGGTCGTCGTCGGACAGCAGCGTCAGCTCGGGCAGCGTCCCGGGTGCGATGACCCGGCGTGCCCGCGCGGTCAGCGCGAAGGGGATGGGCTCGTCGAGCGATGCGTCGAAGGGCAGCATCGCCTGCTCGGGCGGACCGACCTCGGTCGGACCGTCGTCGCGTGTGGTGGGCGTCTCATCCATGCCACCACGCTACGCGGGGGGTGTGACACGGCGGCCGCCCCACCCCCCGGCGCCGGCCCGGGTCGTCGGGGTCGCGGGTCGAGCGCACCGTGGGCGGACGGGCAGCACGCCCCGGCCGTCCGCCGGGGGTCGGATGCTGGACATCGCCTGGTTCCGCGGCACGAGCGGCCACCCGCGGGCCGGCTACTCGTGCAGGTAGCCCTCGAGCGCGCCGGCGTAGGCGGGGTGCCGGAGCTTCGCGAGCGCCTTGGCCTCGATCTGGCGGATGCGCTCGCGGGTCAGCCCGAGGTCGGTGCCGACCTGTTCGAGCGTGTGCGGGTGGGCGTCGCGCAGGCCGAAGCGCTGCTCGATGACCGTGCGCTCGCGGACCGAGAGCTCGGCGAGGATGTTCTCGAGGTGGTCCTGGAGGAGCAGGTAGGAGGCGGCCTCGGCCGGCACGACGGCGTTCTGGTCCTCGATCAGCTCGCCCATGACCCCGTCGCCGTCCTCGCCCACGGGCGCGTCGAGCGAGGCCGGGTCGATCGCGAGCTGGCGGAACTCCTCGATCCGCTCGACCGGCAGCTCCACCGCCCGCGCGACCTCCTCGACGGTGGGCTCGCGGCCGAGCTTCTGCACCAGCGCCCGCTCGGTCCGCTTGATCTTGTTCATCGTCTCGACGAGGTGGACCGGGATGCGGATGGTCCGGGACTGGTCGGCGATGGAGCGGCTGATCATCTGCCGGATCCACCAGGTCGCGTAGGTCGAGAACTTGTACCCGCGTGTGAAGTCGAACTTGTCGACCGCCCGCATCAGCCCGAGGTTGCCCTCCTGGATGAGGTCGGGGAACTGCAGCCCGCGACCGACGTAGCGCTTGGCGATGGAGACGACCAGCCGCAGGTTGGCCTCCGTGAGCTGCTGCTTGGCGCGCTGCCCGGAGCGTTCGATGATCCGCAGCCGACCGCGCCGCTCGGGGGTGAGGTGGACCATCGAGTCGAGGATGGCCGCCGCGGCCGCGCCGGCGTCGACGCGCTTGGCGAGGTCGACCTCCTCCTCGGAGGTGAGCAGGTCCACCCGCCCGATCTCGTTGAGGTACAGCCGAACCGGGTCCACCGAGGCCACGCCTGCGGCCGCGGCCGCCGCACTCGCGCCGGACCCCTCGCTCATGTCGACGATGGCGACCCCGGCACGGCGGACCTGGCGCGTGAACACCTCGGCCAGCGTCGGCGCGAGGCCCGCGTCGGCGACGGCCTCGACGATCTCGATGGTGGTCACGAACCCGCGATCGCGCCCGAGCCCGATCAGCTCGGTGAGCTCCTCGCTGCGGCGGGCGGCGTCGTGGGAGGCGAGGTCGAGGACCTGCGCGTCCGGCCCGGCCGCGCGAGGCGACGCGGGCGACCCGACGTCGGCGCCTGCCACCGGTACCTCCCCTGGGGCCACGGTCGTGCCCCGGTCCCGGCCACGATGCTAACGGGGTGCCGGTGGGCGGGCTCCGGGTTCGGGCTGCGATGGGGCGCTCGCGCACCGCACGCACAGCGTGTGTCGTGACCGCGCCGTCGCGCCCCGTGAGCGTCGCTCGCGTGGGGTCAGCGGGGCCGGGTCAGCCGCCGGCGGCGCCCGGAGCGCCGGGGTCGTCCGCGGTGTCCGCGTCGTCCTCGTCGGTCCCGTCGTCGGTCCCGTCGTCGGTCGTCGTCGGGGATGACCAGCGGCGGGTCCTCGGCCTGGACGAGCGCACGCAGGCGCCGACGCTCGACCTCGAGGTCGAGGACGTGGGCGAGGGCGGCCTCGTACTCCTCGGCCCGCTCCAGCGGGTTCAGACGCTCGAGGCGCAGCTTGTCGCGCCGGAGGCGGCGCTCGAGCGCGCGCAGCTCGACCTCGGGCTCCTCGGCGGGCTCACTCATCGAACGCGGTCAGCTCGTGGTGGCGCCGGAGGTTGTCGGCGAGCGCGGTGTTGAGCGCGCGGAACTCGTCGGGGTCGGTCTGCGGGTTCACGCGGGCGAGCCGCTCGTCGAGGACCGCCCGCTCCGCCTCCAGCCGGTCGGCGAGGAGCCGCCGGCTGAGGTCGCGGGCGGTGCGGGTCTCGTCGCCCTCCGGCCCCTCCTCCATCGACAGGGCCATCACGAGGCTGCGGACCTCGTCGTCCTCCGCCGCGTCGAGGATCGCCTTGGTGGCGACCCCGACGCCGCCGGCAGCGGCGATGGCGCGGAACACCGCCTGCGCCTTGGGGTGGGAGAAGTCGGCCTCGGTGAGCTCGTACCACTCGTCCGGGAGGCGGTCCGGGTGCTGGACCGCGATCCGGAGCACGGTGCGCTGCCACGCCGCCCGTTGCGGGGTGGCGGTCGCGATCACCCCGTAGCTCCCCCGCCCGCGACCCCGGAACGAACCGATGTCGGCGCCGGCGTGGGTGTCGAGGGCGATCCCCATGCGCGCGGCGGTCTTCTCGACGAACTCGACCGAGACGCCGACGCCGGCGGCGACCTCGGTGCGGGCGTACTGGCGACGCAGCTCGTCGTCGGACTCGTGCCGCAGGACCTCGAGCGCCTCCCGCAGGGCCGCCGTCCGGCCCGACTCGGAGCCGAGGTCGGCGGTGCCGACGGTCCTGCGGATGACGAACGGCACGACCGGCGTGGCCTCCTCGACCGCCCGGCGCAGCCCCTCCACACCCTCGGCGGCGACGTAGTCGGCCGGGTCCATCCCCTGCGGCAGGACCAGGACCTTCAGCCCGAAGCGACGGCCCGCGTCGGCGGTCTCGCCCTCGACCGTGCGAGCCGCCTCCCAGGCCCGGCTCGCCGCGGTGACGCCCGCCGCGTCGGAGTCGAAGGCCAGCACGACGTCGTTGGCGTAGCGCGAGACGATCCGGAGGTGGTCGGGACCGACCGCGGTGCCGCAGGTCGCGACCGCGTTGTCGAAGCCGGCCTGGTGGAGCGCCATCACGTCGGTGTAGCCCTCGCAGATCAGCACCGACTCGGCCCGCACGATCGCCGCCCGTGCCTCGTGGATGCCGTAGAGCACCCGGGTCTTCTTGTACAGCGGCGTCTCGGGCGAGTTGTAGTACTTGGGCGGTTCGAAGTCGCCGTAGTCGAGGCCGGGGAGGATGCGGCCGCCGAAGCCGATGACGTCGCCGGAGAGGTCGTGGACCGGGAAGATCAACCGGCCCCGGAAGCGGTCGCGGAGCCCACCGCGGTCGTTCTTCACCGCCAGGCCGACCTCGATCACGTCACGCGCCGGGAAGCGCTGCTCCTCGGTGAGGTGGATGGACAGCGCATCCCAGTCGTTGGGCGCGAAGCCGACCTTGAAGTGCTCGGCCTCCTCCCGGCCGAAGCCGCGGCTCTTCAGGTAGTCGCGCGCGACCGCCCCGCCCTCGCCGTAGAGCGTCGCGCGGAAGAACGCGAGCGCCGCCGCGTTCACGCCCACGAGCTTGGTGCGCTGGCCGAGCGCGCGCTTCTCGCCGGCGGACATCTCCTCGTACCGGAGCGTGTAGCCGGTCCGGCGCGCGAGCTGCTCGACGGCCTCGTTGAACTCGAGCCCCTCGACCTCCATCACGAAGGTGAAGATGTCCCCGCCGGCGCCACAGCCGAAGCAGTAGTAGAGGTTGTCGGCCGGGTTCACCGTGAACGACGGCGTGCGCTCGGAGTGGAAGGGGCACAGCCCCTTCATCCGCTGCCCGGCCTTCTTGAGCGAGGTGTGGTCGGAGACGACGTCGACGATGCTGGCGCGCTCGCGCAGCGTGTCGATGTCGTCCTTGCGGATGCGCCCGGCCACGGTCCCTCAGGTGCGTCGCTCGGTCCCTACGGGGGCCGATGGTAGGCGGCGGTGTGACCCCCACACGCCCGCCGCGTCAGGCGTTGGCGTTGGCGTCGTCCCAGTCCGGGTCGAGGTCGTGGAGGAAGTCGTCGATGCGGTCGACCTCGTCGGTCTCGCCGATCTCGGCTGCGGCGCCCCGGAGCGCGACGAGGCAGCGGAGGAAGCCGCGGTTGGTGGCGTGGGCCCACCGGACGGTGCCGGTGCCGCCCCACCCGTGCCGGCGGATGGTGTCGAGCCCGCGGTGGTAGCCGACCCGAGCGTAGGCGTAGCGCTCGATGGGCTCGCGGGCGAGCACGGCGAGCTCGGCCCACCCGTCGAGGAAGGTGGGGTTGGCGGCGACGACCTCGCCGACCGCCCGGCGACGCGCACCGTGGTCCGGCGCGGACAGGGCACGGACCAGGGCCTCGCGCACGGCACCCGGCGGCTCCGGGATCACGACGTCCTTGCGGTCGTGCATCGGTAGGTCGGCCACGGGTCGGTCCTCGTCTCGGGGGCGGGTGCGCCGGTGACGGTAGCCTCGCCGGCCAGTCCACCGCGGAGGCCGCCACCGTGTCCGACGTCCCCGTCCGCTACCGGGTCGCGCTCCCGCACCGCCGGCAGCACCTCGTCGAGGTCCGGCTCGTGGTCCCCGACGACCTCGCGCCCGGCGCCCGGATCGTCATGCCGGTGTGGACCCCCGGCAGCTACGTGGTCCGCGACTACGTCCACCACGTCCAGCGCATCGGGGCCACCGATGCCGACGGCGCGGCCGTCGCGCTGACCCCCGACGGCCACACCGCCTGGCGTCTCCCGACGACGTGTCCGGGCCGGTGGCCGTCGACCTCGAGCTCTACGCCAACCAGCTCACGGTCCGGACCAACCACGTCGACGACCACCACGCCCTGCTGGTGGCGGCCGCCACGTTCCCGTACGTCGAGGGCGGCGAGGACCGCGAGCACCGCGTGAGCTTCGAGTCTCGCCGACGGCGACGGCGAGGTCGTGCGCGCTGCTGCCCCGCGACGCCGACGGCTCGGCCGGCGGGACGTTCGTGGCCCGCGACCGCGACCACCTCATCGACTCGGCCTTCGAGGTCGGCGACCTTCCGAGCGTGGCCTACGAGGTGGCCGGCGTCCCTCACCGGTTCGTGTGGGCCGGGCACGGCGGGTACCCCGACCTCGACCGCATCGCCCGGGACGCCGCCGCCATCGGCGAGGTCGCGGTCGAGCTGTTCGCCGGCGACCTGCCGATCGAGGACTACACGTTCCTGTGCGTCGGGTGGGACCAGGGCGGCGGCGGACTCGAGCACCGCGACGGGGCGGTGCTGATGATGCCCGTGCGGACGTTCCAGGACCCCGACAGCTACGCCCGCTTCCAGTCGCTGTCGCCCACGAGTACCTCCACCTGTGGAACGTCAAGCGGCTCGTGCCGGCGGGGCTCATCCGCCCCGACTACGAGCGGCCCACCCACACGACGAGCCTGTGGGTCGCCGAGGGGTGGACCGCCTACTACGACGAGCTGCTGCCGCTCCGCGCGGGCGTGTGGACGACCAAGCGCTACCTCGAAGCCGCGGCCAGCCAGGCCGACGGCGTCCTCGACACCCCGGGGGCCGCGCTCCAGTCCGTCCAGCAGTCGAGCTACGAGGCCTGGGTCAAGCACTACGTCCGCGACGAGAACTCGACCAACGTCGGGGTCGAACTACTACGCCCACGGGGCGCTCCTCGCCTGGTGCCTCGACCTGCTCATCCGCCGTGAGGAGCCCGCCGGCGCCGGCCTCGACGGCGCGCTCCGGCTCCTGTGGGACCGGTTCGGCGGGGCGGGACGGGCTACACCGAGGAGGACGTCGTCGCGGCGGTCAACGAGGACGGCGGGCCGCGACCTGGCGGACGTCTTCCGCCGCCACGTCGCGGGGAACGCGCTGCCGCCGATCGAGGAGCTGGTCGGACGTGGTCGGGCTGCGCTTCGTGACCGCCAAGCGACAGCGACCGGACCCCCGCCCCGCGGCTCGGCGGTCACGACCAGCGAGACCGACGAGGGCGTCACGATCGACGTCGGTCCTGCGTGGCGGCGCCGCGTGGCGCGCGGGCGTCACCGGCGGCGACCGCCTGCTCGCGATCGACGGGCTGCGGGTCGGCCGCGGCCAGCTCGAGGCGGCGTTGTCGGCCGTTCAGCCGCCGGCGACACGGTCGAGGTCGCCGTGTTCCGCGGCCCACGGCTGCTGCGGCTGCACGGTCACCCTCGACGAGCCCCGGCCCAAGCCGCTAGTCACGAGTCGTCGACGCCGACCGCCGACCAGCAGGCGGCGTTCCGGGCCTGGACCGGCCGCGACCTCGGCGAGGTGTCCTGACCTCGGTCACAGCTGCTGGCGGAGCCAGCTCCTCGAGCTGGGCGCGGACCGCCCGGAGGCGGTCCCGCGGCCCGGCCGCAGCTCGGCGCGCGACGTCCCCGGATCCTGCAGTCGTTCCGTGAGGACCCGCACCTCGACGGTCAGGAGCTCGACCTCGGTCCGCAGCGCGGCGACGTGGTCGACGTCGTTCAGCGGCCGCGCCAGCACGGCCTCGTGGAGCACCTTCATCGCCCGGTCGTCGAGGGCGAGGTGCTCCTCGGTGATGTCCGCGCCACGCGAGGATCGTGGGGAGGTCCGGCAGGGCCCGGTCCAGCGGCACCGCGAGGAGGTAGTCCTCGAGCCGCCCGAGCGCGGCGTCGAGGTCGGGCTGCCCGTGGGCGACCTGGTCCGGGACCGTCCAGCGGTCCGGCCGTCAGCCGTCGGGCCGGAGCTCCGACATCGCTCGTCTTCCTCGGTCCCCGGCGCATCACGGCCGGTGAGGGGGTGCGTGCTGCGGCCATGGTAGCCGCCCCCTCGCGCCGTCGCACGGGGAGACGCCGCACACGTCGGCACCGCGGCGGGCGACCCCGGCGACGCTTCCCGTGGAGGTCGGCGACGTCCTAGCCTCGAGGTGCCGAGCCAGGCAGCGCATACCGACGAGAGGACGCACGCGTGGCAACCATCAGCGCCATCGAGGGCATCGGGCGCCAAGCACGCCCGGACGCTCCGCGACAACGGGGTGCGGACGTGCGAGGCGCTGCTCGGGCGGGCGGGAGCAAGAAGGGCCGCACGGAGCTCGCCGAGCGCCACCGGCATCGGTGACACGCGCATCCTCGAGTGGGTGAACCGCGCCGACCTCATGCGGATCAAGGGGGTCAGCACCCAGTACTCCGACCTGCTCGAGGCGGCCGGCGTCGACACCGTGAAGGAGCTCAAGCGGCGCCGCGCCGACAACCTCGCGGAGGCCATGGCGGCCGCCAACAACGCAAGCGGAACAGGCTCGTCAAGCGGACGCCCTCCGTCAAGGTCGTCCAGAAGTGGATCGACCAGGCGAAGTCGCTGCCGCGCGGTCGTGAGCTACTGACGAGCGACCACCACACCGTTCGACGAGCGGGTCCGGCCGCGCTGGGCCCGCTCGTCGTGTGCCACCATTGCCGTCATGGACCACACCCCCACGCCCAAGCGACATGCGCGGCGCCGCGAGCGTCGCCGTCAGCCTCGCCTACGCGACCGGGCTGGCCGGGGTCATCGCCGGGGCGGTCGTGTTCCAGCGGGGCGAGCCCATCCTCGGCGTGGTCGTGTGCGTCGTCACGTTCGCGGTCGGCGCGGCCCTCATGATCGCGAGCTACCTCGTCCGAGCGCTCGCCGCCGTGCTCGCCCACCTCACCCGGGTCGAGTCCGACGTGAGCGTGCTGCTGGCCGACCGCCGCAGCGACCACCACCGCGACGCCACCACCTGGGACTGACCCCAGCACGGAGTCGTCCCCACCTCCTACACGTGTGTCAAGAACCGGGAGAAGTGGGGCGGGGGTCAGCGGGGAAGGCGGTCGCGGAGGTAGTCGACGAGCCGGTCGATGGCGACGCGGTCCTGGGTCATCGTGTCGCGGTCGCGGATGGTCACGGCGCGGTCGTCGAGGGTGTCGAAGTCGACCGTGACGCAGTACGGCGTGCCGATCTCGTCCTGGCGGCGGTAGCGCCGCCCGATCGACTGGGTCTCGTCGTACTCGGCCATCCACTCGACCTTGACGAGGTCGAAGACCTCCTTGGCGGTCGGCGTCAGCGTGTCCTTCTTGGACAGCGGCAGCACGGCGACCTTGTACGGCGCGAGCCGGGGGTCGAGCTTCAGGACGGTGCGCGACTGCATCTTGCCGTCTGCGTCGGGCGCCTCCTCGACGCGGTAGGCGTCGTAGAGGAACGCCAGCGTGGCGCGGGTCGCGCCGCCGCAGGCTCGATCACGTACGGGTGGTAGCGCTTGTCGTTGGGCTGGTCGTAGTAGGTGAGGTCCTGGCCGCTGACCTTCTCGTGGCCTTGAGGTCGAAGTCGGTGCGGTTGGCGATGCCCTCGAGCTCGCTCCACCGCATCGACGGGTCCGGGAAGAAGTACTCGACGTCGACGGTGCCGCTTGGCGTAGTGGCTGAGCTCGTCCTCCTCGTGCTCGCGGATGCGGAGGTTCTCGCGCGGATCCCGAGCTCGACGTACCAGTCCATCCGGTGGTCGATCCAGAACTGGTGCCACTCCTCGTCGGTCCCGGGCTCGACGAAGAACTCCATCTCCATCTGCTCGAACTCGCGCGTGCGGAAGATGAAGTTGCCCGGCGTGATCTCGTTGCGGAACGACTTGCCGATCTGCGCGATGCCGAACGGGACCTTCAGCCGTGACGGCCGCTGGACGTGGCGAAGTCGACGAACATCGCCTGGGCGGTCTCGGGGCGCAGCCACACCGCCGCCGAGTCGTCCTCGAGCGGCCCCGCGAAGGTCTTGAACATGAGGTTGAAGTTGCGCGGGTCGGTGAGCCGCCCGCCGCACTCGGGGCAGGCGTAGTGTCCGGCACGCCGGCGGCGATGTCCTCGCGCAGGTGGTCCTCACGGAAGCGCTTGTGGCACTTCTCGCACTCGACGAGCGGGTCGGAGAAGTTGGCGAGGTGCCCGGAGGCCTCCCACACCTGGGGGTGCATCAGGATCGAGGCGTCGAGCCCGACCACGTCGTCACGCAGCTGCACCATCGTGCGCCACCACTGGCGCTTGATGTTCTCCTTGAGCTCGACACCGAGCGGGCCGTAGTCCCAGGTCGAACGGAACCCGCCGTAGATCTCCGACGACGGGAAGATGATGCCGCGCTTCTTGCACAGCTCGACGAGCGTCGGCAGGTCGGCCTCGACCGTGGGCGTGGCGCCCAGGTCGTCGGTGGGCTCGTCGGTGGCGGTCTGGTCGGTCACGGGAGACTCCTGCAGGGGCTCACGTGCTGGCGGCACGGAGGATCGGGTGGAGTGGGCCGGCGGGTGTGACGGAAGGCACGCACGGGGCGGGCGCGAGCGACGAGCCTTACCGGCGCCGCACGGCGCCGCCGGTCAGCGTCGGGTGGCCACTCCCGAGGCTGCGTCGATGAAGGCGACCAGCTCGTCGAAGACCGCCTCGGGGAGGTCGTCGTTCCCGTCCCAGAGGATCCAGCGCATGCCGATGAGCTCGCCGACGCCCATCAGCGCCCAGGCCACGACCTCGGGGTCGGCCGGGGCGATCTCGCCGGCGTCCATCGCCTCGCGCAGGCCCGGCGGCGTAGCCGCGCGAGATGCGGTCGTAGTGCAGTCGCATCGCGCCGGGCGAGACGAACTCGGCCTGGCGGATGATGCGGTACAGGGCCGGGTGCTCGGCGGTGAAGCGGAAGAAGGCGCGGAACCCGAGCCGCTCGGCTTCGGTGCGGGTGCGCCCCTGCCGGGCTCCCTCGGCCATCGCCGCCCGGACGCGCCGGTTGAGGTCGACGACGAGCTCGTCGAACACGCCCTGCTTGGAGTCGAAGTAGCGGTAGAAGGTGCCCTGCGCGACGCCGGCGGCCTCGGTGATCTTGACGATGGACGCCTCGTGGTAGCCGAGGTCGGCGAACACCCGCTCGGCGGCCTCGAGGAGCGCGCCGGCGGGTGCGCTCGCCCCGGGTCGTCAGCGGCTTGCCGTCGGTGCCGACCACGTCGGGGGCCGGGACGTCGAGCCCCCAGCGGTCGGCGTCGGTGGGGCGCTCACGCCGTCGCTGCCGTAGGTCGCGCGCAGCTCGGCCGCGCAGGACCTTCTGCACCGCCGACCGCGGCAGCTCGTCGACGAACCGCACGGCGGCCGGGACCTTGAAGCGGGCGAGCCGCTCGCGGCAGTGCGCGAGGACCGCGGGCTCGTCGAGGTCGGCGCCCGGCGCGCAGCGACCACGACCGCCAGCCCGACCTCGCCCCAGCGGGCATCGGGCAGGCCGACGACGGCCGCGTCGGCGATGTCGGGGTGGTCGAAGAGGACCGCCTCGACCTCGGCCGGGTAGACGTTCTCGCCACCGGAGATGTAGAGGTCGTTCAGCCGGTCGCAGATGCGGTAGTAGCCCTCCGCGTCGCGCTCGGCGACGTCGCCGGTGCGCAGCCAGCCGTCCGGCGGTGAACGCGGCCGCGGTGGCGTCGGGACGGCGCCAGTAGCCGGCGAACACGTTCGGGCCCCGGACCAGCAACTCCCCCCGCCCGGCCCCCTCGACGAGAGCCGCCGTCGTCCGCGCGGAGCGCCACGGTCACGTGCGGGTAGGGCCGGCCCGCCCAGCCGGCGCGGCTCCGCGCCTCGCCCGGCGGGAGGCACAGCACGTTCGGGGCGGCCTCGGTGAGCCCGTACCCCTGGACGACGCCGACGCCGCGCCGGTGCCACCGGTCGAGCAGCGCGACCGGCATCGGGGCGCCGCCGACGACCGCGCGGCGCAGGCTCGACAGGTCGGCCTGGTCGAAGCGGTCGAGCTCGGACAGGAACAGGTAGGTCGCCGGCACGCCCATCATCGAGGTCACGCCCCTTCGCTCGATGAGGTCGAGGGCGCGGTCGGGCTCGAAGGTCGGCTCCAGCACCACCGTCGCGCCACGCCACCAGGCGAGGAGCGACTGCACGTTCCACCCGCCGACGTGGAACTGCGGCAGGACCTGGAGCACGACGTCGCTCGCCCGGACGTCGACGACGCGGTCGAAGGAGAGGTTGGTCCAGAAGGTGTTGGCGTGGGTCAGGATGGCGCCCTTCGGACGGCCGGTGGTCCCCGAGGTGTAGACGAGGAGGAGCGGCTGCGACCCCTCGACCTCCGGCAGCGGAGCCAGGCCCCCGTCGGACGCCACGGCGGGGGGCATCGCGTCGAGGTACTCGCGGTCGAGCAGCGCGCGCCAGGGCGAGACCGCCGCCAGCTCCGCGGCCGCGTCCGCCAGCTCGACGTTGGCCCCGTCGGCGAAGAGCACCGCGGGGTCGGCGTCGTCGAGGATCCACGCCAGCTCCGCAGCGGCCAGCCGCCACGACAACGGCACGAGGACCAGCCCGGCCTTGGCGCAGGCGAAGAACAGCTCCACGTGCTCGGGGCGGTTCTGGGTCAGCGTCGCGACCCGGTCGCCCGGTCGCAGGCCCCGTTCGGACAGCGCGGCCGCGAGCCGGTCGGACCGGTCGTCGAGCTGGCGGTAGGTGGTGACCGCGCCGCGGAACTCGATGGCGGAGGTGTCGGGGGCCACCCGCGCCCGGTCGGTGATCCAGCGCCCGATGGCGAGCTCGTCGGTCACGCTGCCCCCCGCCCGAGCGACCGCTTCACGCGGTCGGCCATCTGCGCGACGCCGCCCGGCGCGAACAGCACGAGCAGCATGAACAGCACGCCCAGGACGAACAGCGGCTCCGACAGGGTCCGCTCCAGCCAGTCGGGGAGGCCGGAGAGGACCCCGGACGTCCCGATGGCGTTGAGCCGTAGGGTGAGGAGTCCGTAGATCATCCCGCCCAGCGCGGCGCCCCAGAGACGCCCTGCGCCGCCCAGCACGACCATGATCAGCAGCGCCAGGGTGAAGTCGGCCGAGGCGACGCTCGGCGACGCACCGCGGACGAGGACGAGGTAGACCGACCCGCCGAGCGCGGCCAGTGCCCCGCCCACGGTGAAGGCGGCCAGCTTGAACTGGAACGGGATCAGCCCGAGCAGTTCCACACGGTCCTCGTTCTCGCGGATCGCCTGCCAGACCCGGCCAGCGTAGGAGCCCACCGCGAACCAGGACACGACGAGCACGATCGCGGCGTAGGCGAGCGCCAGCCAGAACACCCAGCGCACGTTCACCACGCCCCGTAGGAGGTCGGGCAGCCGGTCGCTCACGATCGGCAGCCCCTCCTCACCGCCGCTGAGGTGCAGCGGGTCGGACAGCAGGAAGAACGACAGCGCCTCGGCGAAGGCGAGGGTGACCATCGCGAAGGCGATGCCCCGGACCCGCAGCGAGATCGCGCCGATGAGCGCGGCGAGCGTGCCGGTCGCGACCACCGCGACCAGGGTGGCGACGGCGAAGCGCAGGCCGGCACGCTCCATCAGCAGGTTCGTGCCGTACACCCCGACGGCGAAGAACAGGGCGTGGCCGAGGGAGAGCAGGCCCGTGTAGCCGAACACGACGTCGTAGGAGACGGCCAGCCCGGCGAACACGAGCCCGATGCCGAGGATCTGCAGCGACCCCGGGCTCGACAGCGAGCCCGGCAGGACGAGCGGTACGGGGACGCCGATGAACGGCAGCAGCGCCGAGCACCACGAGGACGACCGCGCCGATGAGCCACCCACGCCGGCGCGGACCCGCCGCGACCGGCGTGTGCTCGCCGGCGGCCGGATCGTCCTGGAGGAGGTCGGTCGACCCGGTCATCGCGCCACCTTCCCGAGCAGGCCCTGGGGACGCACGAGCAGCACCACCGCGAGGAGCGCCACGACGGCGATGTCGCCCAGGCCGATGACGACGTAGTAGTTCACGAACTGCTGGGTGAGCGCGACGAGCACGGCGGCCACCGCGGTTCCGCCGATCGACCCGAGCCCACCGATGACGACGACGATGATGCCGAAGATGAGCTGCCCGGTGCCGAGCCCGGGGCTGATGCCGTTGAAGTAGACGGCGCCGAGCGCTCCGCCGACGGCGGCGAGCAGCCCGCCGATGGCGAACACGAGCGTGAAGCTGCGCCCGACGTCGATCCCGAGCGCCTCGACCATGCTGCGGTTCTCGACCCCGGCACGGATGATCAGCCCGTGTCGGGTGAACCGCAGGAACGCGAGGAGCCCAACGAGGAGCAGCACCGCGACCGCGAGGATGAGCAGCCGGTTGTTGGGGATGCGCGCCCCGAGGAGCTCGACCGTCCCGGTGAACCAGCGCGGCTGCGGCATCGGCCGCTGGTCGAAGCCGAAGACGCCGCCGAGCATCGACACCATCGCGAACGACAGCCCGATGGTGATGAGGATCTGCGACAGGTGGTTGCCGTAGTTGCGGGCGATGAGCAGCCGCTCGACCACGGCGCCGACCACCGTGCCCACGAGCGCCGCGACGACGACCGCCAGGGCGAAGCGCAGGCCCAGCGACTCGACGACCGTGAGCTCGGTCATCGTGTACCAGCCGGCGTAGCCCCCGACGCCGAAGAACGCGCCGTGGGCGAGGTTCAGCACGTCCATCAGCCCGAAGATGAGGGACAGGCCCGCAGCGAGCAGGAAGTACAGGCCCGCCAGCCCCAGGGAGGTGACGGCGATCAGGACGAAGGTGCTCAACGCGTCCTCCTCAGGCGTTCGGCGTCGCCGAGGCGACCCCGAGGTAGCGCTGGGTCAGCGCGGCGTCGGCGAACAGCTCGACCATCGTGCCGGTGTGCACGACGCGGCCCGAGTCGAGGACGACGACGTCGGTCGCGAGCCGCTCGGCGACCCGGAGGTTCTGCTCCACGAGCAGGATGGTCGTGTCCACGGCGGCTCGTTCCAGCGCGACGACGACGTCGTGGACGACGACCGGCGCGAGGCCCTTGCTCGGCTCGTCGACGAGCAGCAGCCGGTTGGGGTTCAACAGCGCTCGCGCGATCGCGACCATCTGCTGCTGCCCACCGGAGAGCGAGCCGGCGCGCTGCTCGCGGCGGTCGGCGAGCATCGGGAAGAGCTCGTGGACCAGCTCGAGCCGGTCGGCCGCCTCGGGGGTCCGCATGGCGAGGCGGAGGTTCTCGGTGACGGTGAGCTGCCCGAACACCTCACGGTCCTCGGGCACGTAGCCGATGCCGTGCTGGATGACGTCGTGGGTCCGCATCCCGATGAGCTCGACGCCGTCGAACCGCGCCGAGCCGGCGCCGGCGGCGAGGAGGTTCAGGAGCGTCAGGAGGGTCGAGGTCTTGCCGGCGCCGTTGCGGCCGAGGAGCGCGGTCACCCGGTTCGGGCGGACGTCGAAGGACACGCCGTCGAGGACGTGGGCGTCCCCGCGGTGGACGTCGAGGTCGCGGACCTCGAGCAGCGGTGGCGGCTCGGAGGTGGTGGTCACAGGTCGGCTCCGAGGTAGGCGTCCTGCACGGTCGGGTCGGCCATCACGACCGCCGGCACGTCGCAGATCAGGAGCTCGCCGTGGTGCATGACGGCGATGCGGTCGGAGACGTCGGTGACGAGCTCGATCCGGTGCTCGACCATCACGACCGTGCGGCCACGGCCGTGCACGGCACGGACCACGTCGACGAGCGGGAGCACGTCCTCGGCGCTGACGCCGGCGGTCGGCTCGTCGAGCAGGAGCACCTGCGGGTCGCTGCACAACACGACGGCGATCTCGAGCTTGCGCTTGTCACCGTGGTTCAGCCCGGCGACGAGATCGTCGGCGCGCGCGAGCAGCCCGACCTCGTCGAGCACCTCGTGGGCCGTGGCGAGCGCGTCGTCGCCGGCGGAGGGCCGGCGCCACAGCGACAGCGACCCGCCGGCGGCGGCCTGGGCGGCCAGCCGGGCGTTCTCCCGGACGGTGAGGCCGGGGAACAGGCTCGAGGTCTGGAAGGTGCGGCCGAGCCCGCGCCGGGTCCGGTGGGCGGGACGCAGCGAGGTCACGTCCTCCCCCGCCAGCTCGACCGTCCCGGCGGAGGGACGGTGGACCCCCGACAGGAGGTTGATGATCGTGCTCTTGCCGGCCCCGTTGGGGCCGATGATCGACAGGAACTCCCCCTCGAAGACCTCGAGGGAGACGTCCTGCACGATCGTGAAGCCGCCGACGCGCCACGTGAGCCCGGTGGTGCGCAGCACCGTTCGCTGCGCACCACCGGTGGTCGTGGCCGTCGGACGGGCGGAGGGTGCGTGGCTCACGGCCGCGTCCGTCCTGTCGTCGGGTCCGTCGTCTCGTCGTCGGGGGCTCAGGCCTCCGGCGGCGCGACCTGCTGCGCGTCGATCTCCTCGATCAGCTCCGGCTCGTAGCCGTCGCCCGCCTGCGTGAGCTTCACCGTGAACATCGGCTGGATCATCGCGTGGTCCGAGGCGCGGACGGTCTGGCTCCCCTTCGGGGCGTCGAAGGTCCAGCCCTCGAGCGCGGCGATCATGCCATCGACGTCGTCGGGGCCGGCCTCGGCGAGCGCACGGACGATCATCTGCGCGGTCACGAACCCGTCGGGGGTGAAGATGTCCGCCTGGTCGACGGCGTCGACCATCGCGGCGTTGACCGGGTTGTCGACGACGCCGGGCGCGTAGTGCGACAGGAACTCGATGCCGGTCGGGTCCTCGCCGTAGGCCGAGTAGGACGCGACGTCACCGAGCCCGGTGGTCACGGTCGTGGCCTCGAACACGCCCTGCTGCTGCAGCGCCTGCCACATCGCGGGGGTGGTGTCGCCGGCCCAGGCCACGAACAGCAGGTCGGGGTCGGCGTCGATGATCTGCTGTGCGTTGGGGGTGAACTCGGTGGTGGTGGTGGGCACCAGCAGCGAGTCGACGGTGGCGCCCGCACCGCCGAGGACGGCCTCGACCGCCGCGACGTTGCCCTCACCGAACGCGGTGTCCTGGGCGAACACGAGGATGCTCGAGCCCTCGACCGAGTCGATCAGGGTCGCCGCGGTGGCGACGTCCTGGTAGGTCTGGCGCCCCGCGCGGAAGGTGTGCCCGTTCACGCCGGTGATGGCGTCGGCTGCCGCCGCGCCCGAGATGTAGAGGATCCCGTTCTCCTCGGCGAACGGCGCCATCTGGATGGCGACGCCGGAGGAGGCGGTGCCGGCGATGACGCTGACGCCACGCCCGACCAGGTCGGTCGCGGCGGAGATGGCCTTCTCGGGCTCACCGCCGTCGTCGACGATCTCGAACTCGATGGGGCGGCCGTTGACCGCGCCGGTGCCGTCGGTGGCGTAGTCGAGGCCGGCCTCGAGCCCCTCGAGGTACATGGCGCCGTAACTCGACAGGAAGCCACTGGTCGAGGTGATGATGCCGACCGTGATCGGCTCGCCGCTCGCCTCGCTGGCGGTCTCGGAGGTGGTCGGCGCGCTCGTCTCGGCGGGCGTGGACTCCGTGTCGGTGGGCGTCTCCCCGCCGTCGGAACTCCCGCACGCGGTGGCCGCGAGCGCGGCCACGGCGGTCAAGGCGGCGACGCGGGTCCACCGCGTGCTGTGTCGACGTGCTGCTGACATCGCTCTCCCCTGTGGGTCACCACGGCCGGCCGATCCGACCGCGAGGCGGCCACCTCGCCCGTGGACCCGGAGCGCCCACTAAGATGACAGGTGGTTCACCTTTCAGGTATGTATACCACCGGACCCCCCGCCCGGCGCAACACCGGGCGACGGAACGCCGAACGAGGAGGGCACCGGGATGACGCTCCAGGGGCTGATGCAGCCCACGCCGCTCACGATCCGGATGATCTTCGACCGGATGCGCACGGTGTACGCCGATGGCGAGGTCGTCTCCCCCGAGGGCCGCACCACCTACGGCGAGCTCGCGGTCCGGGTCCTGCGCCTGGCCCGGGCGCTGCGCGAGGAGCTGGGGGTGGAGCCCGGCGACCGCGTCGCGACGTTCGCGCACAACTCCGCCCGTCACCTCGAGCTCTACTACGCCGTCCCGCTGCTCGGTGCCGTCCTCCACACCTTGAACATCCGGCTCCACGCCGACCAGGTCGCCTACATCGCGAACCACGCCGAGGACGTCGCGGTGTTCTTCGACGGCGACGAGGACTTCGGGCCGCTCCTCACCGAGGTGGCGCCCGAGCTGCGGACCGTGCGCTCGTGGGTCCGGCTGTCGGGCGAGGTCGGCGACGACCTCCCGGACCTCCTCGACTACGAGGCACTCCTGGCGCGGCACGACCCCCTCGACCCCGAGGAGCTCCCCGAGGTCGACGAGCTCGCCGCCTCCGGGCTCTGCTACACGTCCGGCACCACCGGGATGCCCAAGGGCGTGCTCTACAGCCACCGCGGCACCGTCCTCCACGCCTTCGCGACCGCGATGGCCGACCACCTCGGCATCGGGGAACGCGACCGCGTGTTCCCGGTCGTGCCGATGTTCCACGCGTTCGGCTGGTCGCTCCCCTACGCCGCCCCGTTCGTCGGTGCCGAGCTCGTCTTCCACGGGCGCGACACCTCCCCCGACAACGTCGGCTGCATCATCGAGGCCGAGCGCGTCACGGTCACCGCCGCCGTCCCCACCATCTGGAAGACGCTCCTGCCGATCGTCCGACGCGGCGAGGTGGACCTGTCCTCGCTGCGCCTCATCGGCGTCGGCGGCTCCGCGTCGCCCCGCTCGCTCATCGAGGCCTACGACGACCTCGGCATCGGCTACGTGCAGATCTGGGGCATGACCGAGACCGGCCCGCTGGCCTGCGTGTCGCGGCCGCGCCGGCGTCACCGGGACTGGGACCGCGACCGGCAGCTCGACCAGCGCGAGAAGACCGGCACGATCTTCTCCGGCCTCGAAGCCCGCATCACCGACCCCGAGGGGCGGCCGCTGCCGTGGGACGGTGAGACGGTCGGCGAGCTCGAGGTCCGCGGGCCGTGGATCGCCTCGTCGTACTACCTCCCGGAGGGCGCCAGCCAGGCCGACCGGGACGACGCCGCCAACCGGTTCAACAACGGGTGGCTGCGCACCGGCGACGTGGCCTACATCGAGCCGGACGGCTACTTCCGCATCGTCGACCGCGCCAAGGACCTCGTGAAGTCCGGGGGCGAGTGGATCTCGTCGGTCGAGCTCGAGGGGCACCTCCTCGGTCACCCCGACATCGCCGACGCGGCGGTCGTCGGCGTCCCCGACCCGCGGTGGGACGAACGCCCGGTGGCGGTCGTCGTCGCCGAGGACCCCGCGAACCCGCCGACGCTCGACAGCGTCAAGGCGTTCCTGGCCGACCGCGTCCCGACGTGGTGGTTCCCGGACGAGGTGATCGTCGTCGACGAGATCCCCAAGACGAGCGTCGGGAAGCTCGACAAGAAGGTCCTCCGCGTCGAGCTCGAGGACCGCCTGGCCCGTGAGGAGCACGCGTGACCATCCAGCCCGAACCCGAGATCCTCCGCGTGCCGGTCCGTGGCGGCGACCTGACGGTCGCCCGCTGGGGAGCCGGCCCGGCCGTGCTCGCCCCGCACGGCATCACGGCCAACCACGTCAGCTGGGTCCGGGTCGCCGAGGCCCTGGGCGACGACGTGACGCTGCTCGCGCCGGACCTGCGCGGCCGTGGTGGCTCCGCGGGGCTCCCCGGCCCGTGGGGCATGGCGCAGCACGCCGAGGACCTCGTGGCGATCCTCGACCACCTCGGCCTCGACCAGGCCCCGATCGCGGGCCACTCCATGGGCGGGTTCGTGGCGGTCAAGGCCGCCTCGCTCCACCCGGACCGCTTCCCCCGCCTGCTGCTCCTCGACGGGGGCATCCGCATCCCGTTCGAGATGCCGGAGGGCAGCGACATCGACGCCGTGCTGCAGGCTGTCATCGGCCCGGCGATGGAACGGCTCCAGATGACGCTCCCGACGCGTGAGGAGTGGATCGCACGCTGGCGCCAGCACCCCGCGCTGGCGGCGGACTGGGACGACGCGATCGAGGCCTACATCGACGCCGACATCCACGAGGCCGCCGACGGGTGGCGGTCGGTCGTGCGCGTCGAGGCGATCCGCGAGGACGGCGCCGACACGCTCCTCGACGAGTCCCTGACCCGCACCCTCGCCGAGGGCCCCGTCCCGATGCGCCTGGTGTGGGCCCCGCGCGGGATCATGGACGCCGACCCGCTGTACCCGCGCGAGCTCGTCGAGGAGCGGGCGGCCACCCTCGACCACCTCACCGCGCGGTACGCCGAGGACGTCAACCACTACACCCTCGTGATGTCACGACGCGGAGCGGCGCTGGTGGCCGAGGAGATCCGCGCCCTCGTGGCCGGCTAGCGTCCAGACCCGGACCGGAGGACCGGACGTGGGGACCTTCAGCGACGACACGCGGGTCACCCCGCTCGGCGACGGACGCTTCGGGGCGAGCGTGACCGACCGCTGGAGCGTCATCGGATCCGCGCCCGAACGGCGGCTACCTGATGGCGCTCGCCGCCCGGGCCATGGCCGAGGTCGCGGCCCACCCCGACCCCGTGACCGTGACCGCCCACTTCCTCCGGCCCGCCGCCCCCGGCGACCTGACGGTCGAGACCACGGTGCTGAAGTCCGGACGCCGGCACACCCACGTGAGCGCGCGCCTCGTGCAGGACGGCGAGGAGTGCACCCGGGTCCTGGCCGGGTTCGCCGACCTCGGCGCTCTCGACGGCCCCACCCGGCTCGACCGGCGGCCGCCCCCGCTCCCCCCGGTCGACGACTGCTTCGACCCCAACGCCGCCGACGACGGCGGGTTCGCGCCGCCCATCCTGCGGCGGTTCGACCACCGCATGCCGCCCGGCTCGATGGACTGGGTGGCGGGCCGGCCGACCGGGGTCGGCGAGATCAGCGGCTACTGCCGGTGGGCGGACGACGAGCCGATGGACCCGTTCGGGCTGCTGGTGGTGACCGACGCCTACCCGCCGGCGGTGTTCAACTCCGGCAGCATCGTGGGCTGGACGCCGACGGTCGAGATGACGGTGCAGATCCGCAAGCGGCCGGCGGCCGGCTGGCTCGCCACCCGCTTCGCGACGGGGCACGTGACCCGCGGCTACCTCGAGGAGGACGGCGACGTCTGGGACGCCGACGGGGATGTCGTGGCCCTGTCCCGCCAGCTCGCGCTCGTCGCCCAGCCCCGCTGACGAGCTCACCCGTTCGGACACCCCCGGACGGCCTGTCCCCGCCACACGGACGGTCCCGGGACGTGCCCGCGGAGGGCGGGCGGCGCGACGCTGGGCACCTCCCCGTCAGGAGCCCCCGTGTCCCAGGCCCACTCCGCGACGCCGGCCTCACCCCGTGAGCCGGACGACGCGACCTACGGCGTGACCGGTCGACCGGTCGGCGGCCGCGTGCGCGACCCGCGACAGCCTGACCCCGCGCTCCCGTCCCCACGGGGGCCCGTCAGCGCGTTCCTCGTCGAGCACCTGACCGGACCGGTCGACACGCTGCCGAGCCCGCCCCGCGCCACCGACGACCCCATCGGCGGGGAGGACAGCCAGCTCGCGCTCTACCTCTGCTACGAGCTGCACTACCGCGGCTTCGCCGGCGTCGACCCCGGGTGGGAGTGGGAGCCGTCGCTGCTGGCCCTCCGACGGGTGCTCGAGGTGCGCTTCGAACGGGCGCTCCGTGACGCGGTCGGTCCGCTCGCCGTCGACGACGGTCCCATCGCCGACCAGCTCGACCGGATGGCGACCGAGGGCGACGACCCGGGCCTGTCGGGGTGGATGGTCGAGCACGCCGGGCACGACCACCTCCACGAGTTCCTCGTCCACCGCACCGCCTACCAGCTCAAGGAGGCCGACCCCCACACCTGGGCCATCCCCCGGCTGCACGGTCGCGCCAAGGCAGCGCTGGTGCACATCCAGGCCGACGAGTACGGCGACGGGGTCGAGCAGGACGCCCACGCCGAGCTGTTCGCGCTGGCCCTGCGCGAGCTCGGCCTCGACGACCGCTACGGGGCCTACCTCGACCTGCTCCCCGCGCCGACGCTCGCGACCGTGAACCTGATCTCGATGTTCGGGCTGCACCGACGGCTGCGCGCGGCGCTGGTCGGGCACCTCGCCATCTTCGAGATGTTCTCGGTGCTGCCGATGGGTCGCTACTCGACGCTCCTCGACCGGCTCGGGGCGAGCACGTGGGCACGGCTGTTCTTCGACACCCACGTCGTCGCCGATGCGGACCACCAGACGATCGCGGCACGCGAGCTCGCCGGCGGCCTGGTCGAGCAGGAGCCCGACCTCACCGGTGACGTGCTGTTCGGTGCCCACGCGATCGGGCACGTCGAGGGTCGGTTCACCGACCACCTGCTCGGTTCGTGGCAGGCGGGCCGGAGCTCGCTACGCCGACCGCTCGACGGGAGCGCGCTCGGCGCTCCCGCAGCGGCTCAGACCGACTGACCGGAGCGGACGGCCCGCGTGCCCAGCCGCGGGACCCGGACGCTCGTCCCCCACAGGAACGCGGCCGTCACCGGCGCCAGGTAGGCGAGGTAGGCGACGACCTGCTCCAGCGACGGGCGCGGGTCCCAGCCGAAGATGCCGGCGAGGAACCGACCCACCTGGGTGGACACGGTCAGCCACGCGATCGAGGTCAGGTCGTAGACGGCGTTGTCGAGCGTGCCGAGGTCGCCGGCGGCCTGGAGGAACTGCACGCCCCGCGCGACGAGGCCGGCGGCGAACACGACCAGCAGCAGGCCGGTGACCTTGAAGAAGGTCGCCATCGGGATGCGCTTGCCACCGGCGTAGATCGCCACCGCGATCGCGATCGCGATCGTCAGCCCGATGACCCCACCGATGACGACCGCCTGGGAGCCGGCTCCGGTCGTCGCCGCGACCAGGAACAGCGCGGTCTCCAGGCCCTCGCGCACGACCGCGAAGAACGCGACGCCGGCGACCGCGAGCAGGGACCCGGTCCCGAGCGCCTCGCCCATCTCCAGCTCGAGCTCGCCCTTGATGCTGCGCGAGCGGGCCCGCATCCAGAAGATCATCCAGGTGAGGACCCCCGCGGCGAGGAACGCGATCGCCGCGAAGGCGCGCATCCGTGCGACTCCCTCGAGGCCGTCGAACCACACGCGCAGGACGACGCCGGCGCCGATGGAGACGAGCACCGCCGCGGCGACGCCACCCCAGACGGCGCGGATGGCGGCCGTCCGCTGGGTCTTGTTGAGGTAGGCGAGGACGATGGCCACGATCAGGGCGGCCTCGAACCCCTCCCGGAGGGTGATGAGTGCGCTCTCGAGCACGGTCGGATCCCAGACGTCGTCGGTCGGCGTGGGCGGCACCGTAACTTAGGTGAGCCTAACCTGTCGAACCGGCCGAGCGGCCAGGGCACGCCCGGGTCACCGGAACGGGGTGAAGCTCCGCTCCGCGAGGGTCGCGAGGTCGTCCACACGCAGCCCCGCGTCGCTCACGGTGTAGAGCCGCGTGCCGACGACGAACGACCGCCGGACGCTCGTCGGCCGCCCGTCGCCGTCGAAGTGCTCGAAGCGCGACCGGACCGACAGCGCGCCGGCGCCGTCGACGCCGAGCGCCACGGCCCCGTGGAAGTCGCTGGCGTCCCCGCGCCACTCGTCCAACGGCACCACCGCGAGCCGCGACGGCTCCCAGTACAGGAACGCCTTGTGGTCGCCCTGCACCTCGCTGTAGGAGTCGGGGTAGGTCAGCTTCGACACCTGCCGCGGCCGGCTGAGGTCGGAGATGTCGTAGGTGGCCACCTGGGTCCCGAGGATGCGCCCGTCGGCGTCGGCGTCCTGCCCCACCCCCATGAGCAGCCCGTCGGACAGCCGGTGGAGGTAGGACGAGAAGCCGGGGATCTTGAGCTCGCCGACGACCGTCGGCGCGGTCGGACGCGACAGGTCGACGAGGTAGAGCGGGTCCACCTGCCGGAAGGTCACGACCGCGGCGAGGTCACCCATGAAGCGGACCGCGTAGATCTGCTCGCCGCGCCCGAGGCCGGACACGCTGCCGACCGGGGTCAGCACGCTCCCCTGTTCCTGGAGCACGGTGAGGGTGCTGCTCGAGCTCGGCTCGGGGCCCCAGGGGGTGCCCTCGGTCGCGGCGACCCGGAGGTAGCCGTCGGTCTCGGACAGGGCGAACTGGTTCAGCAGGAACCCCGGGACCGAGCCGGACGCGACGTAGCGCGTGGCGCCGGCGTCGGCGATGTCGAAGCTGTGGAGCTCGGTCGTGCCCTGGTCGCCGGCGTCCGGCACCCAGCCGTTCCAGCGCTGGGTCGCGACGACGAGCCGGTCGGTGGAGGCGTAGACCAGGTCGCTCGCCGCCGAGATCGCCGCGGCGCTGGTGGGCTCGAGGCCGCCCGCGAGATCGAAGGTCGCGACCGTGACGGTGCCGAGGTCGGAGGGACGCGGCGGGGCCGAGATCGCGGTGCACGGCGCGAGCGGGCCCTCGGCGGTGAGCGTGCCGGCGGCGTCGCGGGTCTCGTACTCGGCGGTCCAGTGCTCGAGGGTCGAGGTCCGGATGAGCTGGCGGTTGTGTTCCGCGGAGCGCTCCATCGCGCTGGCGCTGTCGTCCTCGGGGTAGCTCCACGAGAACGGTCCTGGGGCGGTCTGCAGCACGACCCGGACGACGCCGTCGACCATCCGGGCCGAGCGGTACTCACCGTCGAGGTCGGCGCTCGCGAGGAGCGCCGGCGCGGCCACGTCGCTGACGTCGTAGAGCCGCAGCTGCGTCCCAGGGGTGCCCATCACGGGGAACGGCTCACCCTCGACGATGCCCGGCGTGCCGGGCTCGACCGGACGCGGGAAGCCGGGGTAGGTCCGCGAGATGACCAGCGCCCGGGTGCCGGACAGCAGCAGCTGGTGGTCGCCGGGGTCGAGCGCGATCGTCGCGGCCACGACCGGCGGGGTCTTGGACAGGTCCACGACCTGGACCCCCTCGCGGGCCACCGCCAGCGCACGGGTGCCGTCGGTCTTGACGATGTCGGGCTCGTCGACGCCGACCTCCTGGACGTTGGTCGAGGACACCGCGCCACCCCCGCTGGCGTCGCCCTCAGCGGCCGGGGCGCCCTCGCCGCCGCCGGCGTAGGCGATGAACAGCCCGTCGAGCCCCCACGGGCCCACCCGCTCGAGCGCGAGGTCGCGGTAGTAGTCGAGGACCGGCTCGCACCCGTCGAACGCCGACAGCTGGCGCTGGGTGCGCAGCGCTCCGCCGGCGCCGCAGGCGTCACCGTCCAGAGCGTCGAGCCGCTCGCGCACCGACGCGGAGACGCGGGTCCCGTCGCCCATGACGGCGAGGTCGACCTGGGCGGCGCCGCAGGTGCCGACGAGTGGCCGGACCGCGGCGCTCACGAGCTCGGTGACGAGGAGCATCGGCGCGCGGGCGTCCGCGGACAGTCCCGCCGCGGCGAGCCCGAACGTCCAGCCGTCGGGCTGCTCACCGTTCACGACGACGAACCGGCGTGCGCCGGTCGTGGCGCTGCCCCAGCCGCGGGTCGCCAGCGCGGCAGCGGTGGCGGTGCGGTCGGCGCCGGCGACGCGCACGGCCTTCGGGGCGGCCTGTTCGACGGCGGTCGACAGCGCGGCGGCCCCGCCGAGGACGACCGTCCGGGTGGGACGCGTGCGTGCGAGGAAGGCCGCGACCGCGGGGTGCATCCGGTCGCCGGGGGTGATGACCACGGGGACGCCGAGCGTCGCCGCGAGACCGCCGGCGGCGACCGAGTCGGCCCACGCCGCGGTGGGATCGCCGGCCGGGCCGTAGGCGCGGGCGAGGAGGACCTCACGCCGACCCGACAGGCGCTGGGCCTCGGTGGCGACGGCGACGGCCGTCTCGACGCGGCTGGCGCCGGCGAGCCGGACCACGCGGAAGCCGCGGTCGGCGACCTGCTGGGCCACCGTGGACGACAGGGCGCCCGTCCCGCCGAGGAGGTAGACCGTGTCGCCGTCGGCCAGGACACGGTCGAGCTCGGCGGCGGCGCGTCCGTCGAGCGTGGCCCCGCCCGTCAGGAGCAGCGGCGCGTCGTGCAGGAGGGCGGTGCCCGCGAGCGCGTCGGCGAACGCGTCGACCCGCGCGAGCACCGCGTGCGCCGCGTGGCGGCCGGTCGGTCGGTCGCGGCCGCGAAGCGGGTGCGCGACACCTCCACGGAGGCGGTCACGGACTCGCCACGGAGCAGACGTTCGGTGGTGGCGGGGTCACCGTCGAGGACGCTCGGCACGCCCGGTTCGCGCGGTGGGATGTCGAACAGCGGTGCCTCCGCCGCGGCGGTCGGCGCCCCGGTCGCCGCCAGCAACGCCCCGACGAGACCGGCGAGGGCCGCCCCGGTCGCCGTCCGCCTGCCCCGTCCACCCGCCGTGGTGCGCATCTCGCGACTCCGCTCTCGTCGGTCCCCTCATCATGCTCCTCGTTGGACGCCGCCGCTCGCGTTCCGGTTGCGTCTGCCGCGGTGCCGCGGGGGGTCTACCCTCGGAGGTCGCCGTCCCTCCCGAGTCCCAGATGAGCGCTCTCGTCCTGCCCGCGGACGTCCCCGAGCTCGCCGAGGCCACCGCCTCCGAGTCGGCCCTGCGTCGCTTCCTCCACGGCCTGTCCGGCGTCGACCAGGTCGGCGCCGAGCAGCGCGCCGCCGCCCTGTCGACCCGGTCGATCAAGAAGGACGCCAAGCTCTGGGCGCTCGACGCGGCGATCCGGATGACCGACCTGACGACGCTCGAGGGCGCCGACACCCCGGGCAAGGTGCGGGCCCTGTGCGCCAAGGCGCTGCACCCGGACCCGAGCGACGCGTCCGTGCCCCCGGTCGCCGCGGTGTGCGTCTACCCCGACCTCGTCGCGACCGCGCGGGAGGCGCTCGGCGACAGCGGCGTCAACGTCGCGGCCGTCGCCACCGCCTTCCCGAGCGGCCGCGCGTCGCTCGACGTCAAGCTCGCCGACACCCGCTTCGCCATCGCCGAGGGTGCGACCGAGATCGACATGGTGATCGACCGCGGGGCGTTCCTGTCGGGCCGGTACGGCCAGGTGCTCGAGGAGATCCAGGCGGTCCGGGAGGTCTGCGGCGAGACCCACCTCAAGGTCATCCTCGAGGTCGGCGAGCTGCAGACGCTCGACAACGTCCGCCGGGCCGTCGTGGCTGGGCCTCGCCGGCGGCGGCGACTTCATCAAGACCTCGACCGGCAAGGTCGACCCGGCCTCCACCCTGCCCGTACACCCTCGTGATGCTCGAGGCCGTCCGCGACTTCCACGAGCTCACCGGCGTCCACCGGGGGGTCAAGTCCGCCGGCGGCATCCGCACCGCCAAGGACGCGATCCGCTACCTGGTGATGGTCCACGAGGTCGCTGGCGCAGCGTGGCTCACCCCCGACCTCTACCGCTTCGGCGCGTCGAGCCTGCTGAACGACCTGCTCATGCAGCGACAGAAGCAGCACACCGGTCGCTACGCCGGCCCCGACTACTTCACCCTCGACTGAGGCGCACCCACACGATGGCTGACTCCACCCCCACCACCCCCGCCGACGCCGACGTCGCCGACCTCGTGACCCCCACGTGGGACTACGCCCCGGCGCCCGAGGCCCGTGACGTCGTCGACATCCGCTCCCACTACGGGCTGTTCATCGGCGGGGAGTTCGTCGACCCGGCGAGCGGGGCGTCCTTCAAGACCGTGAGCCCGGCGACCGAGGAGGTCCTCGCCGACGTGGCCGAGGCGGACGCCGTCGACGTCGACCGCGCCGTGGCCGCCGCCCGCCGCGGCTTCGCGACGTGGTCGAAGCTGTCGGGTGCCGAGCGCGGGAAGTACCTCTACCGCATCGCCCGGATCATCCAGGAGCGGGCCCGCGAGTTCGCCGTGCTCGAGACCATCGACAACGGCAAGCCGATCAAGGAGACGCGCGACGTCGACGTCCCGCTCGTCGCCGCCCACTTCTTCTACAACGCCGGGTGGGCCGACAAGCTCGCGTGGGCCGGGTTCGGCCCCGACCCGCAGCCGCTCGGCGTCGCCGGCCAGATCATCCCGTGGAACTTCCCGCTGCTGATGCTGGCGTGGAAGATCGCGCCGGCGCTGGCGTGTGGCAACACCGTGGTGCTGAAGCCCGCCGAGACCACGCCGCTGACGGCGCTGCTGTTCGCCGAGGTCTGCCAGCAGGCCGACCTGCCCGCCGGCGTCGTCAACATCGTCACCGGCGCCGGCGACACCGGCCGCGCGCATCGTCGAGCACGACGACGTCGACAAGATCGCCTTCACCGGCTCGACCGAGGTCGGCAAGGGCATCCAGCGCTCGATCGCCGGCAGCGGCAAGCGCGCCACGCTCGAGCTCGGCGGCAAGGCCGCCAACATCATCTTCGACGACGCGCCGGTCGACCAGGCGGTCGAGGGCATCGTCAACGGGATCTTCTTCAACCAGGGCCACGTCTGCTGCGCCGGCTCGCGCCTGCTGGTGCAGGAGTCGGTCCACGACGAGGTGATCGACAAGCTCAAGCGTCGCCTCGGGACGCTGCGCCTCGGCGACCCGCTGGACAAGAACACCGACATCGGCGCCATCAACTCCGGCGAGCAGCTCGCGCGGATCACCGAGCTCGTCGCGGCCGGGCAGGCCGAGGGTGCCGAGATGTGGCAGCCCGCCTGCACCCTCCCGGACCGCGGCTACTGGTTCGCGCCCACCGTGTTCACCAACGTCGCCCAGAGCCACCGGATCGCCCGCGAGGAGATCTTCGGCCCGGTGCTGTCGGTGCTGACCTTCCGCACCCCCGACGAGGCGGTCACGAAGGCCAACAACACCCCCTACGGCCTGTCCGCCGGCGTGTGGACCGAGAAGGGCAGCCGCATCCTCTGGATGGCGAACCGGCTGCGTGCCGGGGTCGTGTGGGCCAACACCTTCAACCGCTTCGACGCCACCTCCCCGTTCGGGGGCTACAAGGAGTCCGGGTACGGCCGCGAGGGCGGTCGCCACGGCCTCGGCGCCTACCTCGCCTGACCTCGCCCGCCCGCCCCGGTCCCCCGCGGACCGACACCGAGGACGACCCGATGACGCGACTCGACGTGAAGAAGACCTACAAGCTCTACATCGGCGGGGCCTTCCCCCGCTCGGAGTCCGGACGCTCCTACGAGGTCACCTCCGCCGACGGCGACTTCCTCGCCAACGCGTCGCAGGCGTCGCGCAAGGACGCGCGTGACGCCGTCGTCGCCGCCCGCAAGGCGTTCGGTGGCTGGTCGCGGGCGACCGCCTACAACCGCGGCCAGGTCCTCTACCGGGTGGCCGAGATCGTCGAGGGCCGACGCGACCAGTTCGTGGCGGAGGTCCGCGCCGCCGAGGGGCTCTCGGCCCGCAAGGCGCAGCAGACCGTCGACGCCGCCATCGACCGCTGGGTCTGGTACGCGGGCTGGAGCGACAAGTTCACCCAGGTGGACGGCGCGGCCAACCCCGTCGCCGGCCCGTACTTCAACTTCTCCACGCCCGAGCCGACCGGCGTCGTGGCGGCCTTCGCGCCGCAGGCCTCGAGCCTCCTCGGCCTCGTCTCCGTCCTCGCGCCGATCATCGTCAGCGGCAACACGTGCGTGCTCGTCGCCTCCGAGGAGCGTCCGCTGCCGGCGGTCACGCTGTCCGAGGCGCTCGCGACCTCCGACGTCCCGGGCGGGGTGGTGAACATCCTGACCGGCCGCACGGGCGAGCTCGCCCCGCACCTCGCCGGGCACATGGACGTCAACGCCCTCGACCTCACCGGCATCGCCCCCGAGGACGCCACCGAGCTCGAGATCACCGCCGCCGACAACGTCAAGCGCCTGTTCCACGCCCGGACCGACGAGCCCGACTGGTCCGCCACCCCGTCGCCGCGCCGCATCCTCTACTTCACCGAGACGAAGACGGTGTGGCACCCGATGGGCGTCTGAGCACGACGACCGTGGCACCGCTCCCGCTCGACGACATCCTCGCGGCGCTCGCGCGTCACGAGCCGGTGACGTTGGACGAGCCGCCGGCGTGGCAGGCGGCCACGGCGCTCATCCTCCACGAGCACCCGCCCACGGCGCCGAGATCCTGTTCATCGAGCGCACCACCCGACCCGGGGACCGCTGGTCGGGGCAGATGGCGCTGCCGGGCGGCAAGCGCGACGACGAGGACGAGGACCTCGCGGCGACGGCCCGTCGGGAGACCCTCGAGGAGGTCGGGGTGGTGCTCGACGACCCGGTCGTCCGGCTCGACGACGTCCACGGTCGCGGGCCGTTGCGCGGGCGTCGTCGCCCCGTTCGTGTTCACCGTCGAGGCGCGCCCCGAGCTCGTCCCGGAGCCGTCCGAGGTCGCGAGCGCGGTGTGGATCCCGCTGGCCCACGTCCTCGACGCGGAGAACGCGGTCCGCTACCGCTACGGGGGGCTCGGACCCTTCGCCGGCATCCGCTACGACCGCTACACCGTGTGGGGGCTCACCCACGGGATCATCACCGACTTCTGCACGGTCCTCGGGCTCGAGCTCCCCCGCCCCCGCTTCACGCTCGGCTGACGGGCCCGCGGGACGGCCGACGGGATCAGTCGAGCGGCTCGCCGGCGATGGCGTGGCGGGCACCGCGGCCGTCGAGGAGGAGCCCCACGACCGGCTCGGCGTGCTGGGCCATCGTGACCCGCACCCGCCCGTCGCCCATCGGCTCGCGGACGATGCCGTGGAGGTCCATCGTCGCGGCCTCGGCGAGGGCGTCGCCGGCCGTGATGGCGTACCCGGACGGCGGCGGGCTCGCGACCTTCGTCGGCGCCTGGTTGTCGGCGCCGTCGAAGTACACCGGCTCGGACCGCTCGGCCCCCTCGCGTGCCTTGCGGGCCGGGGCCGAGTCGGTGATCCGCTTGGCCGCCTCACCCTGCTCGCGGAGGTACCGCAGCGCCGACCGGACGACGGTGCGGTGGCTCGCGACCCGGCGGGCGCGGGTGGCGGGGCTGTCGCCGTAGGTGCTGCCGCCCTCGCCGTCGTAGGCGAGCTCGTCCGGGCCCTGCGCGGGGTTCATCATCACGCGGGTCTCGGCGAGGATGCCCATGGCGTGCCGCAGACCCATGGCGTTGCGGCAGATGCCCTCGTCACCGTCGCCGGCGGTCTGGGTCACCTCGATGTCGACGCCGGTGTCGGTGACGGGCCCGACGTTGGGTCCGACCTTGTAGAGGCCGTACTCGTCGGCCGTGTAGCCGGCGGCGTGGCAGTCGGGGCGCAGGTACTGGAGGCAGTAGCTGCGGGCGTTGTCCTGCACGGCCCGGTCGACGTTGAGGTTGCGGGGCCAGAGGTAGAGCACGTCGTCGTCGTAGAGGACCGGGACGCTGGGGCCGTACTCGTGGAGGTCGAGCGCCAGCGACGGTCGGGTGCGGTTGAACACGCCGGCGATGGCGCGGGCCTCGGGGGTCTGCAGCACCAGGTGATCGCGGTTGATGTCCACGCCCGTGCTGTTCTCGCGACGGTTCAGCGCGCGGCCGTCCGGGTTGGCGCTGGGCACGACGCAGACCGTCTGGCGGCGCAGCTGGGTGGAGAGCGTCAGGTCGGTGGTGTAGGCGAGGTCGCGGATCAGCTGGAGGCACGCGTCCCGGCCCGCCGGCTCGTTGCCGTGCTGGGAGCCGACGAACAGCACGGTCGGGGTGGCCCCGTCGGCCTCGCCGGCGGTGACGGTCGCACCGATCGTCACGAGGTGCAGCGGTCGACCCTGCGCGGTCTGGCCGATGGTCTCCAGCCGGACGAGCTCGGGCACCTCCGCGGCCACCTGCTCGAGGAAGGCGAGCTCGTCCTCGTGGGTCGTCCAGGTCCCCGTGCGCTCGAAGCCCGTGGCCGGCGGGTCGAGCAGCCGCCCGCCGCTGCGCCAGGCCAGACCCAGCGGGGCGCTGGCTGCGACGGCGGCGAGGCCGGAGTTGCGGAGGAAGGAGCGGCGGTCGAGCGTCATCGCGATCTCCACGTGAGGTCCCGACAGCCCTTCCACACGGAGCGGCCGCGCTCCTGCCGGGCTCGCCGGCGGGCCCAGCAGGCGCACGGGGGGAGCCCTTCACGAGAGGTCCGGCGCGGCCGGCCCCGTGCGGTCAGCCGTTCGGGGCCGCCGTCGGGTAGCGGAGCAGCACCTGGACCGACGCCCCGCCCGAGGTCCGGTCCACCGCCCAGGCCGAGCCCCCGTGGAGCCGCGCGAGCTCGGCCACGATGCTGAGCCCGACCCCCCACCCCGGGAGGCTCGCGTCGCGATCGAGCCGGCTGAACGGTTCGAAGACCCGGCTGGCACCGTCGGCCGCCTCGAACCCCGGCCCCTCGTCCTCGACGGCGAGGACGAGACCCTCGGTCGTCGTCCAGTGCCGCACGACGATGGTCGTGCCCCGCGGCGCGAGCTTCTCGGCGTTGGCGACGAGGTTCACGATGATCCGCTGGAGCAGCATCGGGGACACCGGGAACTCGCCGCGGCCGTCCTGGACCAGCTCGTGGCCGGAGTCCTCGAGCTCGTCGAACGCCTGCGCGACGACGGCGGCCACCTCGACCGGCTCGACCGCTGCGTCCCGCTGCATCCCCGCCCGCTGGACCTCGAGCAGACCGTCGACGATCCGGAGCGCGGCCGCCGTCTGCCGGCGCAGCACGCCCACCGTCTGCTCGATGCCGACCGCCTCGCTGAGGCCGTGCTCGTCGAGGAGGTCGGCGAGGCTGGACAGCGCCGCGAGCGGCCCGTGCAGGTCGTGGGCGATGGCCGCCAGCACCACATCCTTGGTCGCGAGCTCGCGGTCGAGCACGGCCACGCGGCGAGCGTCGGACACCGCCTCCTCGCCGTCGCTGGCCGGGGTGCCGTCACGGGGACCGGGCCCGGGCGGCGTGAGGGTCCAGTGGTAGGTCGCGTCCTCGCCGACGCCCTCGGTCCCGGCCTGGACGTCCAGCAGGACGACCCGGTCCCGCTCGCCACGCCGGCGCACCGTCGCCTCCCAGGGTGCTGCCGCGGACGCCGATCCCGCCGCGGCGCCGTGGAGCCGCCGGCGGAACTCCGCGCGTGACGCGCCACCGAGGAACACCCCCAGTGGCTTGCCCCGACTGCGCTCGCCCGTGACCCCCAACAACGTCGACCCGGCACGGTTGATCTCGCGGATGGCCCCGAAGCGGTCGGTGACGACCCGCGCGCCGGGTGCGTCGCGGAACAGCCGCTCGTAGCGCAGCCGCTCGCGTTCGGTCGCCTCCTGCACGGCGTCGAGCTCAGCCAACCGGGAGTCGAGCTCCTCGGAGGCGATGGCGAGCTCCTCGAGCGTGATCTCGAGGTAGTCGGCCGCCTGCGCGAGCTCGTCCGGGGTGGCGGTCGTCTTCGCGGCCTGCGCGAGCGCGCCCGCGGCCGCCCGTGTCAGCTCGACCTGGTCCTCGAAACGATGGGACACGGCGGAGCCTTCCCGGTTGTCCCCATCACCGTACGTGACCTGGGGCGGAACCGCGCGCCCGTTCGTCGACCACGATCGTGACGGCGGCGTCAGCCCCGCGACCCAGTCGGAACGGGACCATCCGGACCCGACAGTCGAGGGTCCGCCCCCGACGGTCGTGCGCCGACACGTCCACCTCCGTTGTCACCTCGTCCTGGAAGCAACGGCGGATCGGGGCGAGGAGCTCGTCCATCGGCAGACCCACGTCGAGCGCGGCGAGCGACGTCCCCGGGGTCTCGTCGGCGCGGAGCCCCCACAGCTCCGCCGCGTGGTCGCTCCACAGCCGGACCCGGAGGTCGGCGTCGACCACGATCACGGCCACGCCCACCGCCGACAGCACCGCCTCGAGGTAGGCGTTGGCGAGGTCGACCTCCTGGCCGCGCCGGCCGAGCTCGTCGTTGATGGCCTGCTGCTCGTCGTTGGTCGACTGCAGCTCCTCGTTCAGCGTCTCGAGCTCCTCGTTGGTCGACTGCAGCTCCTCGTTGGTCGTCTCGAGCTCCTCGATGGTCGACTGGAGCTCCTCGTTGGTGGTCTCGAGCTCCTCCGAGGTCGACTGGAGCTCGGCCATGCCGAGCTCGAGCTCGCGCCTCGAGCGTTCCAGGTCGGTGCCGAGACGGGTCGCCGCCGACACGTCGACGAACGACACGCACACGCCCGCCGGCGACCCGCCGGTCGACCCCACGGCGCGGACCGTGACCTCGTAGGTGCGGGTCGTCCCCCCGACCTCGTGGGTCACGTCCTCCAGCACGACGTCGTCGCCCTCGGCCCGACAGCGCTCGATCGGCGCACGGAGCTCGACCGGGCGGAACGAGATCGCGACGTCCTGGAAGGGACGCCCGAGGTCGCTCCAGTCGATGCCGAAGGTCTCGCGGGCGACGGCGTTCGCGAGCGTGAGCGTCCCGTCGCGCCCGACGACGACCTGGGCGACGAGCGACTCCTCGAACGCGGCGGCGGTGACATCGGACCGGTCCGCGCCCTCCTCCGGCCCGGCCGCCGCGGGCACCTCGACCGGTGGCCGTGGCCCGTCGGTGGCGCGCGTGAACACCCGGTGCGGCAGGTCGTAGGGACGGAAGTAGCGCGAGTGCGACAGGAGCATCTCGGCACGACCGAGGAACAACCACCCGGACGGCTTCAACGCGAAGCTCAGCTGCGCGACGATCCGCCCCTGGGTCTCGGAGTTGAAGTACATCAGCACGTTGCGGCAGACCAGCAGGTCGAGGCGCGAGATCGGGGCGTCCTGGAGCAGGTCGTGGCGCCCGAAGATCACCCGCCGCCGCAGGTCCGCGCGGAACCGCCAACTATCCCCCTCGACGTCGAAGTAGCGCTGGCGCAGCTCCTCCGGGACGTCGGCCACCGCACCGTCGCCGTAGAGCGCCTGCCGCGCCGTGGCGAGCGCGTCGTCGTCGACGTCGGTGGCGTAGATCTTGACCCGCCGGCGGAACGCCTCGTCTCCCATCGCGTCGGCGAGGATCATCGCCAGCGTGTAGGCCTCCTCGCCGGAGGCACAGCCGGCCGACCAGATCCGGATCGGCGCGTCCGGTCCGACGTCGCGCAGGATGGCGGGGACGACGTCGCGCGAGACGACCGCCCACGCGTCCGCGTCGCGGAAGAAGCGGGTGACGTTGATCAGGATCGTGTTGAAGAGCGCGGTGAACTCGTCCGGATCCACCTCCAGGGTCTCGAGGTAGGCCTCGTAGCCGCTGACGCCGATGTCGGCCATGCGCTTGTCGACCCGGCGGCGCAGGCTGGCGCGCTTGTAGCCGGTGAAGTCGAACGCGCGTTGGTCGCGGATGTGCTCGAGGAGGCCCTCGAACGCCACATCGTCGCTGTCGGTCACGTCAGATCCCACGGTCTCGGTCGGCCACCATCTCGATCAGGGCCGCCGCGATGTCCCCGAGCGGGAGCTCCCGGTCCACCGTGCCGGTCTCGACGGCGGCACGCGGCATCCCGGGGTGCTCGGCGGTCGCGACCTCCTGGGCGATCACGGTGCCGCCAGCGGCGTGGACCGCCTCGACCCCCGCAGCGCCGTCCGATCCGGTCCCCGAGAGCACGACGGCCACCGTCCGCGAACCGTACACCGCAGCCACGCTGGCGAAGGTGACGTCGGCAGCCGGACGCACGAAGTGCACCGCGGGCTCCTCCGACAGCTCCAGCCGCCCTCCGTGGCCGACGAGCAGGTGATGCCCGGGGACCGCGACGACCACGCCGCGGGTCAACGCGGCACCATCGACCGCCCCGCGGACCTCGAGCTCGGTGCGCCGGCCGAGGATCTCGGCGAGGTGGCTCTCGTGGTCGGGGTGGACGTGCTGGACGACGACCACCGGCACACTGAACGACGCCGGCAGGTCCGCCAGCACGCTCGACAACGCCCCGAGTCCCCCGCCGAGGCGGCCATCACGACGCACGTCGTGGGGCGCTCGGAGGTCGAGCTCGTCCGTGAGCCGGGGGTCGGTCCCAGGAGCGCTGCCGATCAGCCGTCGTGGTGGCAGCGTAGGACCACTCAGCCGCGGACGACGACCACCTTGTCGACCGCCTTGCCGAAACGGCGCTCGCGACGCTGGTACTCGACGATGGCGCGCTCGAGCTCCACCCGGTTGAAGTCGGGCCACAGCGTCTCGACGAACACCAGCTCCGCGTACGCCGCCTGCCACGGGAGGAAGTTCGACGTCCGCTGCTCCCCCGAGGTCCGGACGAGGAGGTCCACCGGCGGCATCTCGGGATCGTAGAGTCGGGCGGCGAGGGCACGCTCGTCGATGCGCTTGAGCGAGCCGTCGGCGTAGTCGTGGGCGAGCTGCCGCGCGGCGTCGACGATCTCGGCGTGGCCGCCGTAGTTGAACGCGATGACCAGCGTCAGCCGGCGGTTGTCGGCGGTCAACGCCTCGGCGTCCTCGATCAGGGTCAGGAGCCGCTTCGGCACGGGGCGCTTGCGACGCCCGACGAACCGGATCCGCACCCCCAACGCGTGGAGGTCGTCCTGGCGCCGCAGCAGGAGCGACTCGTTGAACCCCATGAGGAAGCGGACCTCGTCGGCGGGTCGCTTCCAGTTCTCGGTCGAGAACGCGTAGACCGTCAGGTACGACACGCCGAGCTCCAGCGCCCCCTCGACGACGTCGAACAGCGCCTCCTCGCCCGCCTCGTGACCGGCGTTGCGCTTGAGCCCACGCGCGTTGGCCCAGCGTCCGTTGCCGTCCATGATGATCGCGACGTGGTCGGGCACGCGGTCGTGGTCGAGGTCCGGGGAGTACACGGCGGTCCGGTCGTCGGGAGCGGCCCGAGGGTAGCCGTGGGGCCGTGCGCCCCCGGTCACCGGGGGGTCAGCTCGTAGGAGCGAAGCCGCCGGTCGAGGTGGTGCTCGACGAACGCCCGGACGAACGACGCCGCGACGGCACGGGCCTGCTCGTCGTCGGCCGCCCGGGGCAGCGCCGCCCACTCGTCGCTCGCGAGCAGCGTCACCAGCTCGAGGGTGCGGGCGTCGACGGCCCGGGTGCCCGCCGGCGCGCAGTCGGGGCAGAGCGTCCCGCCCCGCGTCACCGACAGGAACGGGTGCGACCCGGGCCGACGGCACGACGCGCACCGGTCCATCACGACGCGGAACCCCGTGGCCGAGGCGACCCGGAGGAGGAACGCGTCGGTGAAGATCGCCGGGTAGGGCGGGCGGGCGTCGAGCGCCTGCAGGCCCGCCCGGAGGAGGAGGAACAGCCGGTTGTCGCGCTCGCCCTCCTGAGCGACGGCGTCGGTCAGCTCGGCCATCACGGCCGCCGCCGCCGACAGGTCGAAGTCCTCGCGGACGTGGGCGTGCGGGGCGATGAGGTCGGCCTGGTTGATGACGTCGAGGCTGCGGCCCTCGTAGAGCTGGAGGTCGACGTGGCTGTACGGCTCGAGGCGGCCGCCGAACTTCGACCCCGGTCGGCGCACGCCCTTCGCGACGGCACGCACCTTGCCGCGCCCGAGCGTGAGCAGGTTGACGATGCGGTCGGTCTCGCCCAGCTTGTAGGTCCGCAGCACGATCCCCTGGTCGCGGTAGGTCGCCACCTCAGCACTCCCCCGCCGGGTCGTCGCTCGGGGTCGGCAGGAGCTCCTTCCACCGCAGCACGATCGGCGGCGCGCGGCGCGAAGCCGTGCCGCTCCCAGAACGCGGTTGCCGACCGCGTTGTCGGCCATGACGAGCAGGTTCACGCGGTGGACCCCGAGCTCGTCGCATGCGCTCCTCCAGCTCGGCGACGAGCGCGGTGGCGATCCCCTCGCCCTGCCGCTCGGGCACGACGGCCAGCCGGGCGATCCAGCCGCGTCTGCCGTCGTAGGACCCCATGACCGTGCCGATGACCGCGCCGCCGTCGGTCGCGACGAGGAACAGCTCCGGGTCGCGGGCGAGCTTCGCCTCGACCTCCCAGCGCGGCACCGACCCGAGGTGGTCGACGGCGTCCCAGACGGCGCGGGCGGCGTCGTAGTCGGCCACCGTGAACGGACGGATCTCCATGCCCGCACGCTACCCGCCACCGGCGCCGGTCAGAGGAGCGGCCACGGGTACGGCCGCGGACCCGTCGGCTCGGGGAACCGGACCAGGTCGGCGGCGTGCCGGGCGCGGTCCAGGAGACGGTCGACCTCGGCCGGCGACAGGAGCGCGCGGACCGGCTCGGTGCGCTCGTCCCCGGCGACGAGCGCGTCGACCAGGCGCGTCACGGCCTCCCGGTCGACCACGGGCACCGGCTGGCCCGCGAAGTGCCACCCGACGGTGCGCAGCTTCGGCTCGACGTGGAACGAGACGCCGTGGTCCACCAGCCGGAGTCGGCCGGCCTCGTCCAGCACGTGCCCGCCCTTGCGGTCGGCGTTGTCGATCACCACGTCGAAGAGCACCATCCGGCGGAGCTGCGCCAGGACGTCCTCGTCACCCTCCTCCAGCAGCGCGAAGTAGTGGCGGTCGGGGTCGTGCGGGACGAACCGCTGCAGCGCCCCGACCCCGTGCGGGGCGTCCTCGCGGACCACCGTCCGCGGCACCAGGTCCCACCCGAGCAGCCGGTCGACCTCGTGGGCCGCGACCTCACGGCGGTACAGGGTGCCGGCCGGGAAGTCCCACAGCGGTGCCTCGCCGAGGCGGGGCTTGTAGACCGCGAACCCGTCGGCGGAGATGGCGTCGAGGGCGAGGTCGCCGTCGTCGTCGAGGGGCAGCACCGGCCAGTCCTCGCCCGACGCGCGCAGCCGCACGAGCAGCGTCGCGTTGGACGCGGTGGCGAACCGGCCCACGACCTCGAGCTCCGCGGTGCGGAGCCCGTCGCCGGCGTCGCCGTCAGCGGCTGAGTCGACCATGACCGTTGGTGGCCGGGCACACGTGCGTCCCGTCGAGGTCGATGGGACGGCCGCACAGCTCGCACGTGGGCCGGCCCTCGCCGACCACCTCCGCGGCGTGCGCCGCCAGCCGGCGCGCCTGGTCCCGGTCGAGCCAGACGCGGACCTCGCGCGGGTCGAGCTCGTCGTCGGTGGTGAGCTCGGCGAGGTCGAGCACGAACCGTTCGCGCTCGGGGTCGAGGCCGGCGCTGATGTCGCCGGCGCGGAACCGCGGGTCGATCGGGTCCCGGAGCTCCATGGCGGCGCGGTCCCAGTCGGTCGCGGGCGTGTCGTCCACCCGTGCGAGGAGCTGCGCGAGGAGCTGCCCGAGACCGGACACCTGCTGCTTCTCGACCAGCAGGGTCACGTGCTCGTGCTCGTCCTCGGCCTGGACGTAGAACGCCCGGTCGCCGGGCACCCCGACGTAGCCGGCCGTGACGTGGTGGGGCTGGGTGAGCTCGAGATCGATCATCGTGCCTTCGGGAGGTCGAGGGGGCCGGTGTCGTTGAAGCGGAGCAGCAGGGGCATCCCGCCCTCGGGGAGGTGCAGGGTCGTGACCGACGCGGGTGCGACGACCAGACGCTGGAAGGTGTCGAGCGGCATCCCCAGGAAGTGGGCGACCACCGCCTTGATGACGTCGGCGTGGCTCACGCACACGACGCGTCCGCCGGCGTGCTCGCCGGCGATCGTCTCGATCGTGTCCACGGCACGGGCCTGCGCCCCGCGGATCGACCCGCCACCGGGGAAGGTCACACGGCTCGGGGTGGACTGGATGACCTTCCAGAGCGTGCGGCGACGGAGCTGACCGAGCGACTGGTCGGTCCAGTCGCCGTAGTCGACCTCGCCGAGACCTCGTCGCGTCCGGACGCGGGTCCCGACGGCCTTCGCGATGATCGCCGCCGTCTCGCGGGTCCGCACGATCGGGGAGCTGTAGACCGCGTCGACGTCGAGCCCGCGGAGCCGTTCCGCCGGTCGCCTCGACCTGCGCGCGGCCCGCGTCGTCGAGCGAGGCGTCGGTCCAGCCACCGAGGCGCTTCCCGGTCGCCGCCGTGGTGCCGTGTCGCACGAGCAGGACGGTCGCCATGTCGTGCGCGCTCCCGGTCGTCGGTGGAGGTCGGGCGTGATGGTGGGCGTGGCCGCGGTCACGCTAGCGGGTCGCACCGGCACGTCCCGGCGCTCGGCGACGCGCGTGCGTCGGATCAGGCCCGGCCCGCCTCGATGTCGGCCACCCGGGCGCGGCCGGCGTCGCCGCACAGCGGGGCCGTCTCCGCTCCGCCCGCCGCGACGAGCTCCTGCGCCCGCGCGCGCAGGTCCGGGAGACGGGCGTAGAGCGCGTCACCCGGGCAGGACGTCGAGGCGTGGTCGCGGTGGCCGCTGATCGTGTCGAGCGGCAGGCCGAAGCGCGTGGCACCCCAGGCGAGGAGCTGCGCGAGCCCCTCGAGCTGGGCATCGGTCGGCTGCTGGCGGTCGAAGTCGCCCTCAGCGAGCAGGAGCAGGTGACCGGTCGGGTCGTACTCGGTGAAGGTGTCGCCGCGCGCATCGGTGGTGCGGAGCTCGTAGACGTTGCCGTTGCGGTCCACACCGCGGTGGTAGGCGATGTCGGGCCAGCCCTGGTCCTGGTGGTAGCGCTGGTGCCCACGCAGCCGTGACGGCGCCTGGCGGTTGCCATCGAGGACGACGGCGGTGTGGTGGATGGTCATCCGTCGGAGCTCGTGCGCCACGAGGCCGTCGCCCGCCGGCGCGGCGCCCCACGCGTCGCGGCACAGGACCGGGACCACGAGCGCCCGCGACGCCGGCGACGGCTCCGACGTGGCGGCCGCGTCGGGCGACGGCTCCGACGTGGCGGCCGCGTCGGGCGACGGCTCCGACGTGGCGGTCGCGTCGAGCGTCGGCTCCGGGGTGGCGGTCACCTCCGGCGTCGGCTCCGACGTCGCGGCGGGACCGGCGGGTGAACGCGTCAGCGACGGCGAGGGCGAGGGCGCGGGACGCGAGGTCCGGGGGGCCCGCGGGCTCGCCGGCGTGGGCCCACCGCCGGCCAGGGTCCCGCCGGCGAGGTCCTCCTCCCCGGTGACCAGGCGCCCCACGCCGAGCGCGGCGACCAGGCCGGCGGCGCCGGCGGTGATCAGCGTGCGACGGTCCACCCCTGCTCCTGGTCCGGCCGCCGACCGTACCCCGCCGACCGTGCGGTCACGTGCCGGGGTGGGACCGCCTCGAGCCAGTCGAGGAAGCGGGTGTTGCCCTCCGCGGGCCAGGCGTGGCCGAGGTCGGGCCACACCGCGAGGCCGACGCGGGTCCCGCCGGCGCACGGGGTGGCGAGCTCGTCGGCCACCGACGACCGCGGGACCGGTGCCGGACACCCGTCGATCGCGAGCCACGCCGCGAACACCTCGCGTGCGCCACGTCCCTCGGCCTGCGGGCTCACCGGTCCGCGTCCGCCGGCGAACGGCACCAGCTCGTCGTCGGCGCCGTGCGAGACGAGCACCGAGACCGGCTCGTCCGGCCGGCAGTCGCGGTCCATGGTGGCGGCGTGCGACACCACCGCGGAGACGACGTCGGGGGCCTCGCACGCGAGGCGCAGGGCGAGGAAGCCGCCGTTGGAGAACCCGACGGCCCAGGTCCGGTCGGGGTCGAGGTCGAGGGCGTCCTGGAGCCGGGTGGCGAGCGCGCGGACGAACCCGACGTCGTCGATCCCCGCCCCGGTCGCCGGCGGACAGCAGGTCAGCCCGCCGTTCCACGAGCGGGCGACGCCGTCGGGGAAGACGGTCACGACACCGCGCGCCGTCGCGTCGTCGGCGAGGCCGGTCAGACGCTCGAACGCCTCGCCGTCGAACGTGAACGGGTGGAGCGCCAGGAGCAGCGGCGCGTCGGCCGTCGGGCCCTCGGGGAGGTGCACCCGGAAGGTCCGCGGCCCGTCGGGCCCGTCGATGCTCCCGGGGTGGAGCCCCGGTCCGGCGAGGTCGACGTCGAGGTCGCCGTACGGGACCGGTGACGCCGCCGGCGATGGCGCCGCCGGCGCAGGCGTGGGCACGTCGACCGGGGGCGGCGGGACGGTCGCAGCCGGCGACGCGGACTCCGCGTCGCCGGCGACCGCTCCCCCGGCGCTGCAGCCGGTCAGGAGCGACAGCGCCACGCAGGCGGCGACCGCCAGCACCCGCCGGCGGGTCACCGCAACGGTCGTGCCGTCGGCGGGATCGGTGCCGGCAGCGCCGTCTCGCCCACCAGGTACTCGTCGACCGCGGCCGCCGCGGCGCGACCCTCGGCGATGGCCCAGACGATGAGCGACTGCCCGCGTCCCATGTCGCCGGCGGCGAACACGCCGTCGACGTCGGTCGCGTAGCCCTCGTCGCGCACGACGTTGGTGCGCGGGTCGAGGCTCACGCCCAGCTCGGAAAGCATCCCGCCGGTCTCGGGACCGAGGAAGCCCATCGCCAGCAGCACCAGCTCGGTCTCGAACTCGAAGTCGGTGCCCGCGATCTTCGCGAAGCTGCCGTCGCGGAACTCGACCTCGTGGCCCCGCAGCGCGCGCACGTGCCCGTCCTCGTCGCCCACGAACTCCTCGGTGTTGACCGAGTAGAGCCGCTCGCCACCCTCGTCGTGGGCGGAGGTGACCTTGAACAGCATCGGGTAGGTCGGCCACGGCTGGTCCGCCGGCCGCGCCTTCGGCGGCAGCGGGAGGATCTCGAACTGCCGGATCGAGGCCGCGCCCTGCCGGTGGGCGGTGCCGAGGCAGTCGGCGCCGGTGTCGCCGCCACCGATGATGATGACGTTCTTGCCGTGCGCCGAGATCGGCACCTCGCGCGGGTCGAGGTCGCCCTCCTGGGCGCGGTTGGCCCAGGGGAGGTACTCCATCGCCTGGTGGATGCCGTCGAGCTCGCGGCCCGGCACGGGGAGGTCACGCGCGTTGGTCGCGCCGCCGGCGAGGACGATGGCGTCGAAGTCGCGCTGCAGCTCGGCCACGGGGACGTTGCCGCCCACCTCGGCCTCGGTGCGGAAGCGGGTCCCCTCGGCCTCCATCTGGGCGATGCGCCGGTCGAGGTGGCGCTTCTCCATCTTGAACTCGGGGATGCCGTACCGCAGCAGCCCCCCGATGCGGTCGGCCCGCTCGAACACCGTGACGTCGTGGCCGGCGCGGGTGAGCTGCTGAGCGGCGGCGAGGCCAGCGGGCCCCGACCCGACGACCGCGACCCGCTTGCCGGTCTTCACCTTCGGGGGCAGCGGGACGACCCAGCCCTCGTCCCAGGCGCGGTCGATGATCTCGACCTCGACCTGCTTGATCGTCACCGCGGGCTGGTTGATACCCAGCACGCACGCCTGCTCGCACGGCGCGGGGCACAGCCGCCCGGTGAACTCCGGGAAGTTGTTGGTCGCGTGCAGCCGCTCGATCGCCTCGCGCCACCGGTCGCGGTAGACGAGGTCGTTCCAGTCCGGGATGAGGTTGCCGAGTGGGCAGCCGTTGTTGCAGAACGGGATACCGCAGTCCATGCAGCGGCTCGCCTGGTCCTGCAGCGTCGCCTCGTCGAGGTCGCGGTAGACCTCGTTCCAGTCGTGGATCCGCTCGTTGCGCGGCCGCCACTGCGGCAGCTCGCGCTCGCGGTGCTTCAGGAACCCTCTGACGTCACCCATCGTCGCCTCCTCCTCAGCCGTGGGCGGAGGCCATCACGGCCTCCTCCACGTCGCGGCCCTGCTCCTCGGCCAGCCGGGCGGCGTCGAGCACGCGCCGGTAGTCCTTCGGCATGACCTTCTTGAAGTGGCGCACGTTGGTGTGCCAGCGGTCCAGTACCCGCGCCGCCACCAGCGAGTGGGTCTCGCGCAGGTGGTTACGGACGTGGTCGCGGAGGAACTCGATGTCGTCGTCCTCGAGCTGCTCCAACGCCACCATGTCGGTGTTCACGTTCGGGTCGAACCGGTTCGCCGGGTCGTAGACGTAGGCGATACCGCCCGACATCCCCGCCCCGAAGTTGCGCCCGGTCGCGCCCAGGACGATCACCCGGCCGCCGGTCATGTACTCGCAGCCGTGGTCACCGACGCCCTCGACGACCGCGGTCGCGCCGGAGTTGCGGACCGCGAAGCGCTCGCCGACCACACCCCGGAGGTAGACCTCGCCGGAGGTCGCGCCGTAGAGGATCACGTTGCCCGCGAGGATGTTGTCCTCGGCCACGAAGTCCTCGTGGCGGTCGTCCGGCGGTCGGATGACCACGCGCCCGCCGGAGAGGCCCTTGCCGACGTAGTCGTTGGCGTCGCCGTGCAGCCGCAGGGTCACCCCCTTCGGCAGGAACGCTCCGAAGCTCTGCCCGGCCGAGCCGGTGAAGGTCACGCTGATCGTGTCGTCCGGGAGCCCGGCGCTGCCGTAGCGCTTGCTGATCTCGTGACCGAGCATCGTGCCGACGGTGCGGTTCAGGTTGCGGATCGGCAGCGACAGGTGGACGCGCTGCCCCCGCTCGAGCGCCGGCTCGGCCTGGCGGATGAGCTCGACGTCGAGGGCCTTGCCGAGACCGTGGTCCTGCTCGGTGGAGCAGAACGGGTCCTGGGGCCAGGGCGAGCTCGCCGGCGCGAGCACCGGCGAGAGGTCGAGACCGCTCGCCTTCCAGTGCTCGACCGCGTCGTCGACGTCGAGCGCGTCGACCTGACCGACGGCCTCGTCGATCGAGCGGAACCCCAGCGCGGCGAGGTACTCACGTACCTCCTCCGCGATGTACTCGAAGAAGGTCTCGACGAACTCCGGCTTGCCGTTGAACCGGGCGCGGAGCTCCGGGTTCTGGGTCGCCACGCCCACCGGGCAGGTGTCGAGGTGGCAGACCCGCATCATGACGCAGCCCGACACGACCAGCGGGGCGGTCGCGAAGCCGTACTCCTCGGCGCCGAGCAGGGTCGCCGATCACGACGTCCCGGCCGGTCTTCAGCTGCCCGTCGGTCTGCACGATGATGCGGTCGCGCAGCCCGTTCAGCATCAGGGTCTGCTGGGTCTCGGCGAGGCCGATCTCCCACGGCGCGCCGGCGTGCTTGAGCGAGTTGAGCGGCGACGCGCCGGTCCCGCCGTCGTGGCCGGAGATCAGCACCACGTCAGCCTTGGCCTTGGACACGCCGGCGGCGACCGTGCCGACGCCGACCTCGGAGACGAGCTTGACGTGGATGCGCGCCTTCGGGTTGGCGTTCTTCAGGTCGTGGATCAGCTGCTTCAGGTCCTCGATCGAGTAGATGTCGTGGTGCGGCGGCGGGGAGATGAGCCCCACGCCGGGGGTCGAGTACCGCGTCTTCGCGATCCACGGCCACACCTTCTGGCCCGGCAGCTGGCCGCCCTCGCCGGGCTTGGCCCCCTGCGCCATCTTGATCTGGATGTCGTCGCTGTTGGTGAGGTAGTTGGCGGTCACCCCGAAGCGCCCCGACGCGACCTGCTTGATCGCGCTGCGGCGGAGGTCGCCGTTGGCGTCGGCGGTGAAGCGCACCTCGTCCTCGCCGCCCTCACCGGTGTTGGACTTCGCACCCAGCCGGTTCATCGCGATCGCGAGCGTCTCGTGCGCCTCGGCCGAGATCGAGCCGTAGCTCATCGCGCCGGTGGAGAAGCGCTTGACGATCTCGCTGACCGGCTCGACCTCGTCGATCGGGACCGGCTCGCGGACGCCCTCCTTGAACCGGAACAGCCCGCGGATGGTCGCGAGGTTGCGGCTCTGGTCGTCCACCAGTGACGTGTACTCCTTGAAGACCTCGTAGCGCTTCGAGCGCGTCGAGTGCTGGAGCTTGAACACGGTCTCGGGGTTGAACAGGTGGTACTCGCCCTCGCGGCGCCACTGGTACTCCCCGCCGACCCACAGGTCGCGGTGGGCGACCTCGGTCGGGTTGTCGAGGTGCGCGAAGCGGTGACGCTCGGCGACCTCGCGGGCGATGACGTCGAGCCCGATGCCGCCGAGCTTGCTGGACACGCCCGTGAAGTAGCGGTCGACGAGCTCCTGGGACAGCCCGATCGCCTCGAAGATCTGCGCGCCGCGGTAGGAGGCGACGGTCGAGATCCCCATCTTGGACATGATCTTCAGCACGCCCTTGGTGCACGCCTTGATGTAGTTGCGCACCGCCTCCTTGACCTCGATCGGGCCCAGGACGCCGTCGCCGACGAGGTCCTCGATGGTCTCGAAGGCGAGGTAGGGGTTGATCGCCGCGGCACCGAACCCGATCAGCAGGGCCATGTGCTGGACCTCGCGGGCATCGCCGGCCTCGACCACGAGCCCGACCTTGGTGCGGGTCTTCTCGCGGACGAGGTGGTGGTGCACGGCGGCGGTGAGCAGCAGCGACGGGATCGGGGCGAGCTCGGCGTTGGAGTGCCGGTCGGACAGGAGGATGGTGCGGTAGCCCTCCTCGATGGCGTCGGAGACCTTGCGGCACACGTCGTCGAGCGCCGCCTCGAGCGCCTCGCCGCCACCGTCGACCGGGTAGAGCCCGTCGATGGCGAAGGTGCGGAACTCCGGCATGTCCCCGTCGTCGTCGATGTAGAGGAGCTTCGCGAGGTCCTCGTTGGCGATGATCGGGGTGGGCAGCACGATCTGGCGGCACGAGTCCGGACCCGGCTCGAGGAGGTTCCCCTCGGGACCGATCGTGGTCACCATCGAGGTCACCATCTCCTCGCGGATGGCGTCGAGCGGCGGGTTGGTCACCTGGGCGAACAGCTGCTTGAAGTAGTCGAACAGCAGGCGCGGACGGTTGGAGAGGACCGCGATCGGCGTGTCCGAGCCCATCGACCCGATCGGCTCGGCGCCGAGCCGTGCCATCGGGCCGACGAGGAGCTTGAGGTCCTCGTGGGTCCATCCGAACACGCGCTGGTGGGTGACGACGCTCGCGTGCTGCGGGGTCAGGAGGAACCGCGGCGGCAGGTCCTCGAGGTAGACCGAGCCCTCGTGGAGCCAGTCGCCGTAGGGCTCGGCGGTCGCGAGGTCGTGCTTGATCTCCTCGTCCTCGACGATGCGACCCTCGGAGGTGTCGACGAGGAACATCCGTCCCGGCTGGAGCCGGCCCTTGCGGACGACGGTGCTCTGGTCGATGTCGAGCACGCCGACCTCGCTGGCCATCACGACCAGGCCGTCGTCGGTGACCCAGTACCGCGACGGACGGAGCCCGTTGCGGTCGAGCACCGCACCGACGAGCGTCCCGTCGGTGAACGTCACCGACGCCGGCCCGTCCCACGGCTCCATGAACGACGCGTGGTAGCGGTAGAAGTCGCGCTTCCAGTCCGGCATCGCGTCCTGGTTCTCCCACGCCTCGGGGATCATCATCAGGACGGCGTGCGGCAGGCTCCGGCCCGACAGGTGCACGAGCTCGAGCGCCTCGTCGAAGCTGGCGGTGTCCGACGCCTCGTCGGTCATGATCGGGAACGCCCGCTCGAGCCGGTCGCCGAACACCTCGCTCGCGAAGCTCCCCTCGCGCGCCCGCATCCAGTTGCGGTTGCCCCGGACGGTGTTGATCTCGCCGTTGTGCGCCACCATCCGGTAGGGGTGCGCGAGCGGCCACGACGGGAACGTGTTGGTCGAGAAGCGCGAGTGGACGAGCGCGAGCGCGGTCTCGTAGCGCTGATCGGTGAGGTCGGCGAAGAACTCCTGCAGCTGCAGGCTCGTGAGCATCCCCTTGTAGACCAGGGTCCGCGACGACAGGCTCGGGAAGTAGACGCCGAGCTCGTGCTCGATGCGCTTGCGCAGGACGAAGGTGCGGCGGTCGAGCTCGATGCCGCGCAGGTCCTCGCCGTCGCCGGCGACGAACAGCTGCCGGAAGATCGGCTCGGCGGTCTGGGCGAACGAGCCGATCATCGAGTTGTCGACCGGCACGTCCCGCCAACCCAGCAGGGCGAGCCCCTCGTCGGCGACGAGCTTGGCGATGCCGTCCGCGGCCTCGTCGGCCTCGCCGGCGTCACGGGGGAGGAAGGCGATGCCGGCGGCGTACGCGCCCGGGTCGGGCAGGGGGAAGTCGCACTCCTCGCGGAACAGCTCGTGCGGGAGCTGGGTGAGGATGCCGGCGCCGTCGCCCACGTTGGCCTCGGCGCCGGTCGCGCCGCGGTGGTCGAGGTTGCGCAGCGCGGTCAGACCCTTCGCGACCAGGTCGTGGCTGCGTCGACCGTTCAGGTCGGCGACGAAGGCGACGCCGCAGGCGTCGTGCTCGAAGCGCGGGTCGTAGAGGCCGGTGCGGGCGTGAGAGGTCATAGGTGTCGTCCCATGGCGTACGCGAACGGAGGTCTCGCTGCTGCCGGGACGACGTTGGCCCAACAGAGGTGGGGGCAGGGTACGGGCCGAGCCGCGACCCCGCCAAGTCATCCCGCTCATCCACCGACGGGCGCGCCGGATGGCCGGTCCCCGGGTGGGGCCGGTCATCGGTCGTGTCCGTGTGACGTCGTGCCGTGCATCGTGCGGCTGTGCGAGGTCAGGGTGGGTCGCCGGGTGGTGTGGGAGCGAGCGGGGTGGTCTGGGGGATCGACCGCCACGTGACGTCGTGGCGGCGGATGGTGAGCACGCCGGTGTCGGGGTCGTGGCGGCAGACCCAGCCGTGGTCGTGGACGATCCCGTGGGACCGGTCCGACAGCCCGATCAGACCGTCGACGTGGTGGTCGCCACCGCCGGCCTGGGGCCGGGTGTGGTGGACGTGCTGGATCGGCCGGTCCGAGCCGGGGAACCGGTCCACCACATCCCGGGCCAGCACCGCGACACGGACGTCGGCCGGCATGTCGGTGGCGGTGCGCTTCGCGGTGACCGTCAACGGCCGGTGCCCGTCGCACACCACCGCCACGCACGTCGGCGTCGGCCGCGAGCGCGTCCAGGGTCCGGGCGGTCAGCATCGGCGCCACCCCGCCCGGGACCTGGAGGTCCAGCACCCCGGCTGCGGTCGCGGTGATCGGGTCGAGGTCGACGGTGACGAGTCAGCGTCGGGCGTGGTGTCACCGGCCCGGCTCGCCGGCGAGGAACGCCTCCGCCAGGGTGACCAGCCCCGCCGCGCGGCGTTGCGGCCGGGTCTTGACCGGCCCGTCCTCGGTGGCGGCGTCGAGGCCGTTGAGGAGGGTGGCACCGGCGACCGGGTCGAGGTCGAACCCACCCCGGACCCGCCCGTCGAACGCGGGCTGCACGGCCAGGTAGGACGCCTGCTCGCCCTGCTCCTCCTCGCGTTCGCGGTCCTCGACCGGGTCGTCGAGCTCCCAGACGGCCCGTTCGATCACCGCGAGCAGCCGGTCCGGGCCGTAGACGTCCAGCCCGTCCCACTCCGACGCGGTCGCCCCGATGCGGCCGTCGATCGCGTACCGCTCGGCCCGTGACCGGCGGCCCGAGCAGCTTCGCGACGTTGCGGACGATCCCCCAGGACAGCTGCCCGTCGACGAACGCGGACCAGCAGATCGGCATGTGCCGCAACACGTCCGCGGTCGTGAGCAGGGTGGACCGGTCACAGCCGATCATCCGTGCCCGCAACGCCAACCACGCATCGACCGGCAGGCCCTCGACCTGCTCCACGATCCCGGAGCCGAGCACCTCGCCGACCCGGGCGACGACCCGGACGGTCGCGTCGTGCATCGCCTGCAGGTCCCCGTCGAGCGCGGCCAACGACTCGGCCAGCTCGCCGACGCTCGGGACGTCGGGGCCGGACGGGCGTGCGGTCGGGGCGGGGTGTCGAGGTCATGGGTCGAACACTAGTTCGGGGGTGTGACACGACCGCCCGACCGGACGCCCGAGGACGGACCAGCGCGCGACCACCGCTCGCGCTCGCCGGCGGGCCGGCGTGGTCAGACGTCGTCGCGGGGACCGAGGATGCAGAACTCGTTGCCCTCCGGGTCCGCGAGCACGTCCCAGCCGACCTCGCCCTGGCCGATGTCCGTGCGGGACCCGCCGAGCTCGAGCGCCCGGGCCACCTCCCGCGGGCGGGCCTCGCCGTCGTCGGCGGCCCCTCGGGGATGAGGTCGGGGTGGATGCGGTTCTTCCGATCTTGTCGTCGGGCGTGCAGAGCACCAGGAGGTCGTCGGCACGCGCCTGGCGGGTCGCGGAGCAGCAGCGACTCGTCGTCGCGCTCGACCTCCTCCCAGCCGAGGAGGTCGCGCCAGAAGTCGCCGATCCGGTGGTGGTCGGCGGCGTCGAGCGTCCACGCTCGATGCGCGACGCCCGTGGCGCCGCCGTCGCCGGACGGAGAGCACGCAGAACTCGTTGCCCTCCGGGTCGGCCGAGCACGACCCAGGTGACGTCCCCCTGGCCGATGTCGACCGGGTGAGGCGCCGAGCTCGCGCGCCCGCTGGCTGGCCGCGGCGTGGTGGTCGGCGGGGCGGAGGTCGAGGTGGATGCGGTTCTTGCCCTGCTTCGCCTCGGCGACGCCGCCGCGGTAGAGCAGGAACCCGCTCCCGCGCTCCCCCGGCGGGGGCACCAGGGCGACCCCCTCGTCGGGGTCCGAGAACAGCCGCCGGAACCCGAGCAGGGCCTCCCAGAACCGTGCCTGCTGTTCGGCGTCGAGCGTGTCCACGGTCCACCAGCCGAGCCGGACGGTCACGAGCCCACCTCCCACACACGAGCCACGACGATGGCCGCGGTCGAGCCTACGCGCGGCGCCACCGTGCCTGCTCGGCGACGCCCTGCCGGACACCTCTGACACTTCCCGTCGGATACGACGGTTCCGTGTCGCACCTCGTCGCGACGCGCACGCTGGCTCCCCCGCTCGTGACGGAACCTGTCGGATACGACAGGTTCCGTCCTCCGGGGGTGGTCAGTAGGCGCGGCCGAAGAGGACGCGGGTGCCGTAGGCGGAGGGCTCCCCGCAGCGGATGCAGGCGCCGGTCTCGTCCTCGCCCTCCATCAGGATGCAGCGGGGCGTGGCGGCGGTCTCGGCCTTGATGTCGTCCTCGCACGCGGGGCGTCCGCAGTGCAGGACCTCGGCCCAGCCGGTCGCGACCTGGGCGACGAAGGCGTCCCAGTCGTCGACGACCGCGGTGTGCTCGTCGCGGAAGGCGACCGCCCGCGCCACCAGCGCGTCGTGGTAGTCGTCGAGCAGCTGCGGCACCCGCGTGGCGAGCTCGTCGAGCGGGATCGTCTGCTTGACGGGGCGGCCCTTGTCGTCGAGCTCACCGATGCGGTGGGCGACGAGGGTGTGGCCGGCCTCGAGGTCGCGCGGCCCGAGCTCGGCGCGCAGCGGCACGCCCTTCAGCTCCCAGTCGTTGAACTTGAAGCCCGGGCGACTGGTCGCGGTCGTCGACGTGGGCGCGCACGCCGGCGGCCTGCAGCTCGGCCGCGAGCTCGTGCGCGCGAGCGACCGCGGCCTCACCGCCCTCGCCCCGACCGATCGGGATGATCACGATCTGGATGGGCGCGAGCCGTGGCGGCAGCACCAGCCCGGCGTCGTCGCCGTGGGCGAGGATCGTCGCCCCGATCATCCGGGTGGACATGCCCCACGACGTGGTGTGGCACAGCTGCTGCTCGTTGTTCTCGTCGGTGAACAGGATGTCGAACGCCTTGGCGAAGTTCGTGCCGAGGTAGTGCGACGTGCCCGGACTGCAGCGCCTTGCCGTCGCGCATCATGCCTTCGATGGTGAAGGTGCGGACGGCGCCGGCGAAGCGCTCCCCCGGCGTCTTCTCGCCCTTGACCATCGGGATCGCCGCGACGTTCAGCGCGAACTCCGCGTAGACGTCGTGCATCCGGAGGGTCTCCTCCATCGCCTCGTCCTCCGTGGCGTGGGCGGTGTGCCCCTCCTGCCACAGGAACTCGGTCGTGCGGAGGAAGATGCGCGGACGCAGCTCCCAGCGGACCACGTTCGCCCACTGGTTGATGAGCAGCGGGAGGTCGCGGTAGCTCGAGATCCACTTGGCGTACATCTCGCCGATGACCGTCTCGGAGGTGGGCCGGACCACGAGCGGCTCGTCGAGCTTCTTGCCGCCGGCGTGGGTGACCACGGCGAGCTCGGGGCTGAAGCCCTCGACGTGCTCGGCCTCGCGCTTGAGGTAGCTCTCGGGGATGAACAGCGGGAAGTACGCGTTCACGTGCCCGGTCGCCTTGAAGCGGTCGTCGAGCTGGCGCTGCAGGAGCTCCCAGACCGTGTAGCCGTACGGCCGCATGACCATGGTGCCCTTCACGGGTCCACGGTCCGCGAGCTCGGCCTTGAAGACCAGCTCGTTGTACCAGGCGGAGACGTCCTCGCTCAGGGGCGTGACGCCGAGTTCGTTCCTGTTGGCTGCGCTCATAGGGCGGGAGGCTACCGGTCTCCCGGCAGCCTCCCCTACCCGTGCGCGGTGCCCTGCGGCGGTCAGCGGGCCCGCAGCGGCGCCGGCAGCGTGAACGGCACCTCGGCCTCCGTCAGGAACGCCTCGTCGAACCCGGACCGGTTCGCGGCGCGGAAGGCCTCCAGCCGCGGGGTCGTGCCGTCGCTCGGGGTGAACTCGGTGCGGTCGTAGGTCAGGAACGGCAGGCTGATCCGCGCGGAGCGCACCGTCACGTCGGCGTTGGTCGGGACGTGGGTGAACCCGTCGGTGTTGGCGGGACCGATGAGGACGCCGATGCGGTGTCCGGCGGCGAGCGGCCAGTCCTGTCCGTACATCGGCAGGGTCAGCGAGCGCTGCCCGGTCCCCCACAACAGCGACACGCCGCGGGAGATCTCGAGCAGGCTGCCGTCGGGAGCGATGTCGTAGACGTTGGCGGCGAGGTTGGCGTTGGGCACCGCGTCGACGCCGACGGTGAGCGTCGGCTCGCCCGACAGCCACACGTCGTGGGGCAGCGGCTCGGAGACCGACCAGATGCCCTGCGAGGGTGTGGGCCGGTCGCCACGGCCGGCGCCGTCGTCGGCGTAGGTGCCGGGACGGAGCTCGGTCGTGAGGCGCTGGACGTCGGCGGGCGGCCACTGCGACTCGGCGCGCCAGCGGCCCTGGGCGTCCTGGACCTCGACGGTCGGGTCGTCGACGGCGGGCTCGATGCCCTTCAGGTGCTCGTCGAAGAACCGCATGAGCTGGGCGATGAAGTCGCCGCGGCCGGGGACCATGCGCTCGTCGGTGCCGCCGCCGTCGCAGCTCTTCTGGGTCTCCCACGCGCGGCAGTGGTCGATCTGGGCGAACCACGCGCGGTTGTCGCCGCCGGCGAGCCCGTTCCAGTACTGGAACGCGCCGTCCTCGAGGGTGTTGGTCTCGAGGAAGCCCTGGGTGAGGAACAGCGGCGTGGTCCGGCCGACGGTCTCGAGCAGCAGGTCACGCTCGAGCCAGTACGGACCGTGCGGGTCGATGTCGGCGTTGGAGCCGGCGAGGTTGACGCCGTAGCACCACGCCTGCGGCGCGCCGTTGGCGTTGTACTGCGGCGTGTCGTTGGTCGTGCCGGGCTTGGCGTCGATGACCTGGAACAGCCCGATCGTCGCGGCCGTGGGCGAGCGGTGGATGCCGTTGTTGTAGATGTAGCGGTAGCCGGCGAACACCGGCTCGAGCGAGGCCACCGCCGCGAGGCCCTTCGGCTGCTGCGCGATCCCCATCAGGCCGGTCCAGCCGTCGTAGGACTTGCCGAGGAGCCCGACCTTCCCGGTCGACCACGGCTGGCTCGCAGCCCACTCGACCGCGGCGCGGACGGCGTCCTGCTCGCGGTTGCCGCCCCAGTCGTTGCAGCCGCCGGAGCCGCCGAAGCCGGGGAGGTCCACCATCACGTAGGTGTAGCCCTGCTCGAGCGCGCCGCTCAGGTCGAGGAAGTCGTAGAAGCGCGGGTTCGGCCCCTCGTTGCCGACGCCGAGCTCGGTGGTCGACCCCGAGTGGTTGGCGTAGGGGGTGACGGTCAGGATCACCGGGGTCGGGTTCGCGTCGGTCAGGTCGAAGCCCGCCGGCCGCAGGATGTCGGCGTGCAGGTTGGTGACCCCGTCGCCGGCGGTGAAGTAGGCCTCGCTGTAGTCGGCGTCGGGCCGGGGTCCGACCGCGGTCGGCGCGTCGGACGAGGCCGGGACGAAGCCGAACAGGGCGGTCGCGAGGACGACCAGCCCCAGGACGGTGCGGCGGTGTCGCGTCATCGGTCGGGCTCCTCCCCGGGTGGGGACGGCGGGGATCGCGGGGACGGGGCTGCTCGGGCGCATCAGGAGGCCCGGCTGATCGTCGCGGTCGCGCAGGCGTCCGCACCGCCGGACTCGGAGGTCGCGGTCAAGGTCAGCACGTCGGCGCTCGGGGCGGTCGTCGCCGGCCGGGACCCGGACGAACACCGGGACCTCGACGCTGCCGCCGGCGGGGACCTCGATGACCTCGTGCTGCAGCTGGACGTCCCAGCCCTCGGCCGTCGAGGCGGCGAGGCGGAACAGGTCGACGCCGGTGCCGGTGTTGGTCACGCGTGAAGGTCGCGCGGGCGACCCGGCCGGCGGCGGCGGTGCCGTCGCTTGCGGTCTCGACGGCCGCCGCCACGGGTGAACGGCGAGGAGTCGTCCAGGCTGCGGACGGCGACGCGGTAGGTCCGCACGCCGTCCTCGCGGACGGTGGTGCCGAGGACGTAGATGTGGAGCCGGTTGGCCTCGTCGACGTACTCGCTCACGACCCCGTCGCCGGTGCCGGCGTGGAAGGTCGCGTCGGCGAGCTGGCGGGCGTCACCAGGCGCGATCGGGAACGGGGTGCCGTCGGGCTTGACGTAGTCGAAGACCTCCCGGCCCTCGTGCTCGCCGACACCGGTGCGGGTGTTGATGTCCTCGGGGTGGCTGTCCTCGACCCAGATGAACGGGGCGAGGTCGACGTCCTTGGTCTTGGCGATGAGGACGCCGTGGTCGGTCAGGAACGAGTCGAACCCGATCCGGTCGACCGCCTCGATCGTGTAGTTGTGGTAGTTGCCGCCGTCGCAGCGGTGGTCCTCCTGGGTCGAGCACGAGCTCGCGTCGTCGGTCAGCACGATCTGGAGCCCGTGGAGCCCGATGTCGTCGGTGACGGGCGCCAGGGGGTAGGCCCGTGGGAAGATGTCGGCGGTGACGACGCCGAGGGCCGCGAGGCTGTCACGCTCGAGCACGAGCACCTCGTTCGGCTTCATGAACCCGAGGCGCAGCTTGTTCCGCAGCATGTGGTGGCTGCCCATGGAGCCGCCCTGGTTGCCCGGGATCTGCCACCGGTTGTGGGTGCCGCCGGGGCCGTTGAAGGTCCCTCGGCTGAGCATGTCCCAGGTGCCGGAGTAGCTGCGTCGCGCCGGCGTGCCGAACGGGTTGTTGTAGTTGTCGAGCACCCCGAAGATGTGGCTCAGCTCGTGGGCGAAGGTGGACTGCCCGTCGTTCTCGCCCTGGGTGGACATGACGCCCGGCGTGGCGTGCGACCAGATCCCCTTCGCGGCGGCGAAGGAGGTCCAGTCGACGTAGCGGGTCGGCGCCCAGTCGGCCTTGTCCGCGTCGGGGTTGCCGAACGCGTCGGGCACGTCCTCCTTGCGGTCGAACATCATCCGGCCGAACTCCTCCCAGACGCCGGACTCGTCGTAGCCGGCGTGGAGGAGCCACCGGAAGTCGTAGTCGCGCCCACCGTTGGTCGCCATCCCGGTGACCGTGTCGGCGAGCGACGCCTCGAGCAGTTCGGTGTCGAAGTCCTGGCCGCACGTGTCGCCGGCCGGGCAGGCGCTGGAGCCGCCGCCGGCGTCGCCACCGCCGAGGCCGTACTCGTGCTCCTTGCCGTCCATGTGGTACGGGCCGAAGGCGTCGGCGTCCACGCCCACCACCCCGTAGGAGTCCTCGAGCCAGTACTCGTTGACGGTGTGGCCGCGGTTCAGGGCCGACGGCTCCCGGATCAGCACATCGGCGTAGAAGTCACCGACCTGGTCCTCCGGCACCTCGCCGACGCCGATCGGGTTGCCGAACAGCTCCGAGCCCTCGGGCTGGGTCACGATGAACGGCCGGTCCTCGAAGTCGCCGAGGATGAGCGCCGCGCGGATCTTCTTGACCGGCTGCCGGTCGCTGGCGTTCCAGTCGACGCCCGGGATGGGCCGGTAGTCCTCCCACGTCTGCCACTCGGGGAGCTCCCACGACTGCGGGTCGACCGGATCGGGGAAGGTGTCGAGACCCTCGGCCGGCAGGTCCGCCGACGCGAGGTCGACGGCCGACCGGGCGAGGTCCGCCGGGTCGGTCAGGGCCGGACGGGGCGCGAACGCCACCGTCCCCAGGGTGAGGGCCACGAGGGCGGCGGGAAGTGGACGGCGCACGAGCGTTCTCCCACGGATCGGTCGGCAGGGGGTCTCCCCGCCGTCGGGGGGTTCCACGCGACGCGCGCCGACTCCTCCCGCCGCGGGCGGGCACCGGCGGACGGTCCCGTACGCCGCGCGCACGGAGCGGGACCGGCGTACCGGTCACGCTGGGCAGACCGGGCGCACGCGCGTACCGTGGCCGAGGACGGGAGGAACGGGGGCCATCGATGTACGACGACGATGAGCCGGCCGAGACCGCGGACGCCATCGAGACGGGGCGCTACGGCTTCGTGCGCCGTCTCGGCGACCCCGACGGGGAGCTCGACCGCGTCCCGCGACCCTGGATGGGGCACGGGTGGCGGCAGGGCCTCGCCCTGTTCCTCGTGCTCGTCGCGGCGGCCCTGGTCGTGGGCCCGTTCGTCGGGTGGCTCCGCGACGTGACGGTGGCGCTGGGCACGCGCTGACCGATCCGGCCCGTCAGGCGAGCCGGGTCCGGATCTCCTCCGGGTACTCCGGGTGCTCGGCGGCGATCGTCGGCAGGACGAAGGCGCCGGCGATGTCGGACGGGGCACGACGCTCCAGCAGGAACCGGAAGCTCTCCTCGACGAGCACGGTCGGCGGGATCCGGGCGAGGCCGAGCCCCTCGCGCGCGTGCCGGGGCAGCCGGACGGTGTGCTCGCTGCGGCGCCCGGCGTCGTCGACCAGGACCCGGAACTCCTCGGGTCCCAGCTGCATCACGACGACCTGCACGCGCGCTCCCTCCGGGAGCGACACGCTACCCACGTCCCGCGGTCAGCTCGGGGTCCGGCCGGTCGGGGCCAGGATGCGCGAGTCGACGTCGACGGCGAAGCGGTTCAGCTCGCGCCGCATCTCGGCGTAGCCCTGCGTCCCCATCACCTTCGCCAGCGACTCGAGGTGGTCGACGTCGATCTCCACCAGGATGCGCGCGCCCGCCCCGACCACGGTGTAGAACCCGCGGATGGCACGGAAGCCGGGCTGGTTCTGCCACCACGGGACCGCCGTCCCGCGCGCCCACGCGTCGTAGTCCTCCTCCTCCACGTCCGGGCGGAGGGTGTAGGACAGCATCAGCTGCACGTGCCCGGTCTGGATGTCCACGATGGTGCTCCCGGTCGGTGAGGTGGCGACCGTCCGAGCGTGGCACCGTCGCCGGCGCGCGACAAGGGGTCTCCTACGGTGACGACCATGGACATCCCCGAGGCCCTCGACCTGCTCGACTACCGCCGGCGTGTCGCCGACCTCTACGGCCGGGTCCGGGCAGAGGGCGCGTCCGAGGAGGCGTGGCGCCGCTGGCGGGCCGAACGTGACGAGCTGGTGGCCACCCACCCGAGCAGCCCGTTCCCGCCCGGCGCGCGCCCCGACGGGCTGCCGTACTTCCCGTACGCGCCGGCGATGCGGGCCACCGGGCACGCTCGAGCCGGCCGCGCCGCAGGACGTCTTCGAGCTCGCGCACTCCAGCGACGGGACCACGCGGGCGCTCCGGCTGGGGGTGGTGCGCTTCGCCCTCGCCGGCCGCGAGCACACGCTGTCGGCGTTCTGGCTCGACCAGTACGGCGGTGGGCTGTTCCTGCCGTTCCGCGACGCGACCGCCGGGACCTCGACCTACGGCGGCGGGCGCTACCTGCTCGACACCGCCAAGAGCGCCGACCTCGGCACCGAGGAGGGGCGGCTCGTGCTCGACTTCAACTTCGCCACCCACCCCTCGTGCGTCCACGACCCCCGGTGGTCCTGCCCGCTGGCCCCACCCGGGGAACGGCTCGACGTGGCCATCGAGGCGGGCGAACGCCACCGGTAGCCTGCGCCGACCGTACGACCGACGCGGAGAGGACCGGGCAGGTGTCAGCAGGGGCCGGGACCAAGGCCATCGTCGCGGCGATGAGCGCCAACGCCGGGATCGCCGTGGCCAAGTTCGTCGCCTTCGCCGTCACCGGCTCGGCGTCGATGCTGGCCGAGGGCATCCACTCGGTCGCCGACACCTCCAACCAGGGGCTGCTGCTCCTCGGCGGCAAGCGCGCCCGCCGCGAAGCCACCGACGAGCACCCGTTCGGCTTCGGCCGCGAGCGGTACTTCTGGTCGTTCATCGTGGCGCTGGTGCTGTTCAGCCTGGGCGGGTTGTTCGCGCTGTTCGAGGGCTACGAGAAGCTGGTTCACCCTCACGAGCTGGAGCGGCCCCTCTGGGCCGTGGGCGTGCTGGTGTTCGCGATCGCGGCCGAGGGCTACTCGTTCCGGACCGCCATCGTCGAGTCCAACACCGTCCGCGGGCGGCGTGGCTGGGTCGAGTTCATCCGCAAGGCGAAGCAGCCGGAGCTACCGGTCATCCTGCTCGAGGACGCCGGCGCGCTGACCGGACTGGTCCTGGCGCTCCTCGGCGTCGGGCTCGCGCTCGTCACCGGCGACTCGATGTGGGACGGTCTCGGGACGATGGCGATCGGGGCCCTGCTGGTCTCGATCGCGGCCGTGCTGGCGGTGGAGATGAAGAGCCTCCTGATCGGGGAGGCGGCCACGCGCGAGGACCGGGCCAAGGTGGTCGCCGCGATCGAGGGCTCCCCCGAGCTCGCACGGCTCATCCACCTCCGGACCGAGCACATCGGCCCCGACGAGCTGCTCGTGACCGCCAAGGTCGAGCTCGACGCCGGGCTCAGCTTCAGCGAGGTGGCCGACGCGATCGACGTGGTCGAGGCGCGCATCCGCGACGCCGTGCCGGCGGCCCGGCTCATCTACCTCGAGCCGGACGTCTACGACCCGGCGGTCACCGGCGGCGGGACGACCGACGCCGACGCGCACTGACGGCGCTCACACCGACGGGTGGGCCCGACCCTCGTCGCGCTGCTTCTGCCGCCACAGGTAGAGCCACAACGCCCCGTGGGCGAGGATCGCCACGGTCAGCACGCCCGTGGCGAGCCAGGCCCCGTTGAAGGCGAGGAACACGGCCGCGACGAACGCCAGCCCGACCAGCACGGCACGGAGGGTGTTGAGGCCGTTGTCCACGGCAGCGGTCCTTGGCTCACGGGGCGACGGGACGCCACCGAGGGTACCCCCGGCCGGAGGCCGCCCCGTCCGCGGCCGGTCGCGGGGTCAGTACCCGAAGCGGCCGAGCTGCTTGGGGTCACGCTGCCAGTCCTTGGCGACCTTGACGTGGGTGCGCAGGAACACCTTCGCGCCCAGCAGCACCTCGAGCTCCTGCCGCGCCGCGGTGGCGGCGCGCTTGAGGTTCTCGCCGCCCTTGCCGATCACGATCCCCTTCTGCGAGTCGCGTTCGACGTGGATCACGGCGTCGACCTCGAGGAGGTCGTCACGGTGCGCCGCCGGCGAGATGTCCTCGACGGTCACCATGATCGAGTGCGGGACCTCGTCGGCCAGCGGGGCGATCAGCTTCTCGCGCAGGATCTCGGCGGCGAGCTGCCGCTCGGGCTGGTCGGTGACGTAGCCGTCGGCGAAGAACCGTGGCCCCTCGGGGAGGTAGCCGGTCAGGACGTCGAGGAGGTGCTCGACGTTGGTGCCGGTCACCGCCGAGACCGGCACGATCTCGGCGAACTCGCGCAGCTCGGCGAGCTGGGCGAGCTCGGGGAGCATCCGGCCCTTGTCGCGGACGAGGTCCTCCTTGTTCGCGACCGCCACCACCGGGGTGGAGACCTCGGCGAGCATCTCGGCGAGGTGCCGGTCGCCAGGCCCCACACCCCCGGCGACGTCGACCAGGAAGCAGATCACGTCCATCCCCGCCCAGGTGTCGCGCACCAGGTCGTTCAGGCGTCGCGTGAGCAGCGTCCGGGGCTTGGCGACCCCGGGGGTGTCCAGGAAGACGAGCTGGGCGTCGGGCCGGGTCACGACCCCGCGGATGGCGTTGCGCGTGGTCCCCGGGACGCGGGTCACGATCGCGACCTTCTGTCCGACCATGGCGTTCAGGAGCGTGGACTTGCCGACGTTGGGGCGTCCGACGATGCCGATCAGGCCGGCGCGGTGCCCCTCGGGGAGGTCGTCGTCGGCGCCGGCGAGGATCGCCTGGAGGTCGAGGTCCTCCATCAGTCCGCCTGGCCCTGCGACAGCCGCCGGGGTCCGAACGCGTGCGGGAGCAGCTCGCGGATGTGGGTGACGAGCGGCCGTCCGCCGTCGCCCGAGGAGTAGACGGTCGCGTCGGGGCCGAACTCGAAGATCACCTGCCGGCACGCCCCACACGGGGTGACGGGGTCGTCGCCGTCGCCCACCACGGCGACCGCCACGATGGCCCCGCGGTAGCCGGTCGACGCCATCGTCCGGATGGCGGTCTGCTCGGCGCACCCGGTCAGACCGTAGGCGGCGTTCTCGACGTTGACGCCCTCGAAGATGCGGCCGTCCTCGACGAGCACCGCACACCCCACGTGGAAGCCCGAGTAGGGCGCGTAGGCGCGGGTCTTGGCGGCGCGGGCCCGGCGGAGGAGGTCCGCCTCGTCGTAGGCGGGACCCTGCCGGTCGGTGCGGGGCTTCACGTGCTCGGTCCCTCGTTCGTCGTCGGTGCGGTCCGGGTCCTCGCGGCGGGTGACGAGCACCTTCGCGACGCGGCGCCCCTGGACGCGCTCGGCGACCAGGGTCAGGCCGTCGATGTCGACGTGCTCACCCGGCTCCGGGACCCGCCCCAGGGTGCCGACCACGAGCCCGCCGACGGTGTCCCAGCCCTCGTCGGGGAGGTCGGTGGAGAGGAGCTCGTTGAGGTCGTCGACCGGGAGGCGGGCGTCCACGCGCATCCGGACGTCGTCGAGCACCTCGACGAGCGGCTCCTCGCGGTCGTGCTCGTCGACGATCTCGCCGACGATCTCCTCGAGGATGTCCTCGATCGTGACGAGCCCGGTCAGGGCGCCGTACTCGTCGACCACCATCGCCTGGTGGACCGCCGACTCCTGCAGGAACCGCAGGAGGTCGTCGATCTGCTTGGTCTCGGGCACGAAGGTGGCGTCGCGGACGAGGTCGTCCCAGGCCTCCCGGCCCGGCTGGTGCGCGAGGCGGCGCAGCACGTCCTTGGCGAACACCACGCCGACGATGTCGTCCTTGCTGTCGCGGTAGACCGGGATGCGCGAGTGGCCGTGCTCGACGATCGTGTTGACGAGGTCGCGCAGCGGGGCGTCCTCCTCGATGGCGATCATGTCGGGCCGCGGGACCATGATCTCGCGGACGACGGTGTCGCCGAGCTCGAAGATCGAGTGGATCATCGCGCGCTCGTCGTGGTCGATCTCCTCGTCGGTGTCCTCGGCGGCGAGATCACGGACCTCGTCGTCGGCGGCGAAGGGCCCCGACACGTCGGAGCGGACCCGGACGAGCGACCGTCCGGTCGCCACGAACGCCCGGGCCGCGGGGTCGAGCAGCCGTACGAGCGTGCGGAACGAGCCGGCGAGCGACAGCGAGGTGTCCTCGAGGTGGCGCAACGTCAGGGTCCGGGGTGCGACCTCGGCCAGCACCATCGAGACCACGACGAGGGTCGCCGCGGCCACCGCCACGCCGATCGGCCCGCCGACGACGTGGAGCGCGTACCACGTGGCGAGCGCAGCCGAGATGATGCGGACCGTCACGGTCAGGAGCAGGACCACGTTGAGGCTCGTGGCGCGGTGCTCGAGCAGCCACAGGAGCGGCACCGAGCCGTCCGCGTCCTCCTCGCGCAGCCGCAACGCGCGGACCAGGGGCAGCCGCGACAGGACCGTCTCGATCGCGCTCAGGTAGGCCGCCGCGAGGACCAGGACCACGATCCCCCCGAGAGCCCAGAGCGCGCCACCGTCGGTCACGGTCGACCGTCCCGGTAGCTCGCGAGGAGCTCGTCGGTCAGGTGGAACATCTCCCGCTCCTCGGCGGGGTCGGCGTGGTCCATCCCGAGGAGGTGGAGGATCCCGTGCACGGTCAGGAGCTGCAGCTCCTCGTGCTCGGTCCGCTCGTAGGTCGGAGCCTGCTCGGCGGCGACCGCGGGGCAGAGGACGACGTCGCCGAGCACCGCGGGCACGCCCGGGAGGCTCTCGCCGGGCTCGTCGATGGGGAAGGCCAGCACATCGGTGGGGCCGTCCTTGCCCATGTGCGCCTGGTTGAGGTCGGTCATGGTGTCCCGGTCGACGAGCAGCAGCGACAGCTCCATCTCGTCGGGGACCCGCCGTTCTGCGACGACGTGGCGCGCGAGCGCGACGAGGTCGTCGCCGTCGACCTCCCGCGGCTGCTCGTCGGACAGGAAGATGGCCACTACGGCTGCTCCCCGTCGCGGGTCTCGTCGTAGGCCTCGTAGGCCTCGACGATGCGCTGGACGATGTGGTGGCGGACCACGTCGCCGGCGGAGAGGTAGGCGAACGCCACCCCCTCGATCCCGCTCAGGATGTCGCGGACGACCCGCAGCCCGGAGCTGCGGCCGCTGGGGAGGTCGACCTGGCTGATGTCGCCGGTGACGACCGCCTTGGAGTTGAAGCCGATGCGCGTCAGGAACATCTTCATCTGCTCGGCGGTGGTGTTCTGCGCCTCGTCGAGCACGATGAACGCGTCGTTGAGGGTGCGGCCGCGCATGTAGGCGAGCGGTGCGACCTCGATGGTGCCGCGATCGACGTGGGCGGTGAGCTCCTCCGCCTCCATCATGTCCATCAGCGCGTCCCAGAGCGGCTTCAGGTACGGGTCGATCTTCTCGTAGAGCGTCCCCGGGAGGAAGCCGAGCCGCTCCCCCGCCTCGACCGCCGGGCGGGTCAGGATCAGCCGGTTCACCTGCTTGCTCCGCAGCGCCTGGACCGCGGCGCCCATCGCCAGGTAGGTCTTGCCCGTGCCGGCCGGCCCGATGCCGAAGGTGACGGTGTTGGCACGCAGCGCGTCGAGGTAGCGCTTCTGCCCGATCGTCTTGGGGCGGATCGTGCGTCCCCGGTGGGTCAGGAGCGCCTCGGAGAGGACCTGCGACGGTCGCTCGTCGCCGTCCTCCTTCACCATGCGGATCGTCTGGCGGATGAGGCCCCGGTCCATCGACTGGCCGCGCTCGAGGAGGATGACGAGCTCCTCGAAGAGGTGGGCGACGCGGTCGACCTCGTCAGCCTCGCCGCTGATCGAGATCTCGTTGCCCCGCACGTGGATGGTCGTGGTGAAGGCGGCCTCGATGACCTTCAGCAGCTCGTCGCGGGCACCGAGGAGCCCCACCATGGAGTGGTCCCCGGGGACCAGGACCTTGACCGAGGTGGCGACCGGGGCGGCCGCGGTGTGACCGGTCCGGTCGGTGGCTTCGGCGGCGTCGTCGCGGGACGAGGGTGAGGTGCTGGCCAAGGGGGTGTCGCTGCTCCTGACGGGGTGCGGGGCGGCCGCCCAGTGTACCGCTGCGGGGATCGCGGTCGCCGGGGCCGGTCAGCCGGGGGGCCACTGCATCGGTCGGCCGCCCAGGACGTGCAGGTGGAGGTGGAACACCGACTGGCCCGCATCCTCGCCGGTGTTGGCGACGACCCGGTACTGCTCGAGGCCGAGCCCGTCGGCCACGGCGGCCACGCTCGCGAACAGCGCCGTGCCGAGCTCGGGCGCCGCCGTGGCCGCCTCGGACCAGTCGGCGACGTGCCGGCGCGGCACCACGAGCACGTGCGTCGGCGCCTGCGGGTCGATGTCGCGGAACGCGACCGCGTCGTCGTCGCTGTGCACGAGCGCGGCGTCGACCTCGCCCGCCACGATGCGGCAGAACAGGCAGTCGTCGCTCATCCGTGGGCTCCTCGACCGGGTGTGGCGAGGAGCCTACGGACCTGCGCGGTCAGGCGCCGGCGTCGTGGGCCACGCCGGACTCGACGAGGCGCCGGCGGAGCTCGTCGGGGCCGGTGTCGAGCACCGCGGCGAGCGCGTGCACGTCGTTGGCCCGCATCGTCAGCACGCGGCCGTTGTAGTCGCCGCGCCGCGCCTGGATCGCCGTGAGGTAGCGCCCGACGACCGCCAGCTCGGGCCGGTCCGGGGTGATCCGGGTGAGGTCCACCCGGAGCCCGTTGCCGTTGGCCCGCTCGACCCGACGGGTCTCCGAGTCGGGCAGGAGCTGCGCGATCGGGACCCGGTAGAAGTCCGACAGCGACCGCAGGCGCGACACCGAGATGGCGCGCTCGCCCCGCTCGTAGGCTCCGACGACGCTCGCCTTCAGCTTCCCCTCGCTGTGCGCCTCGACGTCGTGCAGCGACATGCCCTGCTGCTGGCGGACGTTGCGGAGCCGTTCGCCCAGCTGCAGCGTGTAGGTCTCCCCACGCATCCCGTCTTCCGCGACGGCTTCCACGGCGGCCTCCATCTGGTACGGGTCGCGTCCGTCGGTCACGGGACAGACCGCGGACGCTGACGTCGTCGACGGTAACAGCGCGACCACGCGGAGAACCCGCGTAACCGCAGGTTCGGACGGTTACCACCCGAACGGGCTAGTCCATCCTGCCCAGGGTGAACGACACCACGGCCGCCAGGGCGGGCGCGGCGTGTTCCGTGCGGAGCACGGAGCGCCCCACGCTCACCGCGGTCCCTCCCGCACGCCGGAAGGCGTCGACCTCGTCGGCGGTCCAGCCCCCCTCCGGGCCGACCGCCACGGCGACGCGCCGGGTCCCCGACGGCAGCTCCCGGAGCGCCTCCCGGAGTCCTCCGTCCACGCCCACGTGCGCCACGAGCAGGACCGTCGGCTCCTCGTCGCGCGCACACAGCCCGGCCACCGTGGCCGGCGGCTCCACCCGGAGCGCCCGCGGCCGTCGCGACTGCTCGGCCGCGGCGCGCGCCACGGCGGTCCAGCGCGCGAGCGCCTTGTCGCGCTTCGGGCCCTCGAGCTTGACGAGCGAGCGCTCGGCCTCGACCGGCGTGACCGCGTCGACCCCGAGCTCGGTCAGGACGCGCACCACCTCGTCGAGCTTGCGGCCCTTGGGGACCGCCTGCAGGACGTGGATCGCGACCGCCGGCTCGGGCTCGACGGTCACCTCGCCGGCGAGCCGGGCGCCACCGTCGGCGAGCCGCGCCGGCGCCCACGCGCCCTCGCCGTCGGCGACCACGAGGCCCGCCCCGGCCGGCAGACGCAGCACCGTGCGCAGGTGCTTGTCGACATCGGACGGGAGCGGGACCGCGTCGCCGTCGCCACGGTCGTCGAGCGCACCGGGCGTGAGCAGGACGAAGGGGTCAGGCACTACCGGAACGCCTCGCGGAGCCGGTTGAACAGGCCCCTGCCCTCGGGCGGGGCGTCCTCGCCACGGAGCTCGGCCAGGCGGCGGAGCAGGTCGCGCTGCTCGGTGTCGAGGTCGCGCGGCACCTCGACGTGGACCCGCAGGTGCAGGTCACCCCGGTTGCCGCCGCCGCGGGGCGGCAGCCCGGACCGGCGGACCTTCAGCACGTCGCCCGGCTGCGACCCGGCCGGGAGGTCCACGGTGGCGGTCCCCCCGACGACCAGCGGCACCTCGAGCGTCGTGCCGAGGGCGGCCTGGACGACCGGGACCGAGACCTCCGCCCACAGGTCGCGCCCGTCGCGCTCGAAGATCTCGTGCGCGGCGACGCGGATCTCGACGTAGAGGTCGCCGGCTGGCGCGCCGTGACGTCCGGCCTCGCCGGCGCCGGACACGCGCAGGCGGTCGCCGTCGCTCACGCCGGCGGGGATCTCGACGGTCACCGTGCGCTTGCTGACCCGGCGTCCCTCGCCGGCGCAGCCCACGCAGGGGTCCTCGACGACGTGGCCGGTGCCCTGGCAGTCGGGGCAGGCGGCGGCGGTGGCGAGCTGGCCGAAGGCGGTCCGCACGATCCGCTGGACCTGGCCGCTGCCGCCGCACGTGCGGCACCGGGTCGCGCCGCCGCCGCCCGTCGACCCCGACCCGCCGCACAGGTCGCACGCGGTGGCGACCTCGACCTCGACGGGCCGACGCACGCCCTCGGCGACCTCCTCGAGGGTCAGCTCGACCGGCACGAGCACGTCGCGACCGGCCTGCTGGCGGCCGCGGCCACCGCCGGCGGTCTGGCCCCCGAAGGCGGTCCCGAAGAACGCGTCGATGACGTCGCCGATGCCACCGAAGCCGGCCCCGCCGAACCCGAACGGGTCGCCCTGACCACGGGTCCCGGGGGTGTCGTCGTCGCCGAAGCGGTCGTAACGAGCGCGCTTCTCCGGGTCGGAGAGCACCTGGTAGGCGTGGGTGACCTGCTTGAAGGTCTCCTCGTCGCCGCCGGCGTCGGGGTGGCTCGCGCGCGCCTTGCTCCGGTACGCACGCTTCACGTCGTCCGGGCTGGCATCGCGGGAGATCCCGAGGATCTCGTACAGGTCTGGCACGCGGGGGGTCCTCTTCGTCACTCGCTGAGGTCGGTCAGCGTCTCCTGTAGCTGCGCCGCGACCGCCCGCACCGTCGCCAGGACCGACGCGTAGTCCATCCGCGTGGGTCCGAGGATGCCGAGCGAGCCGCTGGTCACCAGGCGGTAGCGCTGGGAGACGAGCGAGGTGGTCTGCAGCCCCTCGACCGGGTTCTCCTCGCCGATGCGCACGATCGGCTCGTCGTCCTCGCCGACCTCGCTCAGGAGCTTGGCGAGGGTGACGCGCTCCTCGAGGAGCTCGAGCACGCGGGACAGCTGGTCGCGTTCGAGCGTGGGCTCGCCGGCGAGCGAGGCCTGTCCACCGACGTAGATGTGGTGGATCGTGTCCTCCGTGAGCCCCGCCGCGGTCGCCTCGACGACGCCGACGAGGAGCGCCCGGAGCTCGCTGGGAGCGACGTCGACGAGGCCACGGATCACCTCGTGGACCTCGCTGATGCGGTGCCCGCGGGCGTGTTCGTTGAGGACGGTCCGGACCCGCTCGATGTCGCTGTCGGACACCGGCTCGCGCAGCTCGACGATGCGCTTCTCGACGCGTCCGGTGTCGGCCACGAGCAGCAGCAGGGCGGTCTGCTGGGTGAGGCTCACCAGCTCGATGAGCTTCAGGCGGGCGGCGTCGATCGCCGGCGCGATGACGAGCGAGACCAGCCGGGTCAGCTGCGACAGGACCGAGCTGGTGCGGAACAGCAGGTCCTCGACGTCACGGGCGCCGCTCAGGAGCTCGCCGACGAGCTCGGCCTGCGGGCCCGAGGGACGCCCGGGGTCGAGCGCCAGCTCGTCGACGAAGTACCGGTAGCCGCGGTCGGTCGGGACCCGACCGGCGGAGGTGTGGGGCTGGTCGATGTAGCCCAGCTCCTCCAGCGCCGCCATCTCGTTGCGGACGGTCGCGGCCGAGACGTCGAGCTGGGCGACCTCGACCACCCGCTTGGAGCCGATGGGCTCGCCCGTGGCGACGTACTCGGTCACGATCGCGCGGAGGACGCGGATCTTGCGGTCGTCGAGGTGCTCGCGCGCGTCGTCGGCGGACGCCGCCGGCGTCGCGGCGGACGTGGCGGTGGGGTCAGCGGGATCGACGGGCGTCACGGCGCACCTCCTCTCGGCGGGATGGTACCGACGCTGGCACTCCCCCCGGCGGTCTGCCAACGCCCGCGGGCGGTGTCCTCCTGCCTCGCACCCGGTCGCCGCCTAGAGTCGGGACCGGACCCTGTGTGTCCGTTCGGAGGGCTGCGCCACCGGCGGCGCGGTCCGCGACGGGCCATGGTGGTCCGGGGCCGGCGAACGTCGTCGGCCGACGACGAGGAGGACCGTGGTGAGCGCAGAGCGAGCCGGCTCACGACCGTCGACCCACGCGTCCCCGCCGGCGGTGTCGCCGGCCGCCGGCGACCCACGGTCGACCGCCCAGATCCTGAGCGACGTGGTCGGCGAGGTCCAGACGCTGGTCCGCAAGGAGATCGAGCTCGCCAAGCACGAGGTCGTGGCCGGCCTCAGCGCCCGTGTCCAGGGCCTCGCGCTCGTCATCGTCGCCGGCGTGTTCAGCCTGTTCGCGCTCGGGTTCCTCGGGGTGACCGTCGGCGTCGCGCTCCAGAACGTGATGTCCCGGTGGCTGTCCTGGGCGCTCGTGTTCGCCCTGTACCTGCTCGTCGCCATCGTCGCCCTGCTCGTCGCACGCAGCCGCTTCAAGAGCACGCCGATGGCACCGGAAGAGACCAAGCGCTCGATCGAGGAGACCAAGACGTGGGCGACACAGCAGCTGAGACGCTGAGCGAGATCGAGGCGTCGCGTCAGCGGCTCGAGTCCGACCTGCAACGCCCTCGAGGCGCGCCTCCCGGACAAGGACGAGCTCGCCGAGAAGGCCAAGTGGTACGGCGGGGCCGCCGCCGGCGCCGCGGTCGGGCTCACGACGCTCGTGATCGTGATGAAGCGGAGGTCCGCCGAGCACGAACGCCGGCGTGACGCCCGCTACACCGCCGAGGCGCTCGCCGAGATCATGGACGTGATCCCGGTCGAGGCGACCGCCCGGGTCGAGCACGCCTCCAGCCGGACGGGTCCGATCGCGCTGGTCGCGGCCCTCGCCGGCCTGGCCATCGCGATCCTGAACGGGCTCCGCGCACGCTCGTCGGGCTGACCCCGGTCAGCTCGGGTAGGCCAGCACCACCAGCGTCTGGCGGGCGCGCTCGAGGAGGTACTCGACGCCGTGCCCGAGGAACGGCCGGCCGTCGACCGCCGCGATGCTGCAGCCCACCACGATCGTGTCGGCACCCCGCTCCTCGGCGGCATCGAGGAGCGCCTCGTGGGCGGAGCTGCCGACGCGCGTGACCCCGGTCGCGACCGACCCGAACCGGCCGGCCAGCGCGACCGAGCGCCCGAGCAGCGTCCGGGCGGTCGCGTGCTGGTCGGGGCGGCCCGACCACGCCGCGTGGAGCATCCGGTCGGCCCGCGAGATGACGTGGACGATGTCGAGGTCGGCGCCCGTCCGGCTCGACAGGACCGAGGCGATCTCCTCAGCGGCGCGTCCGGCCCGCGTCCCGGTCGAGGTGGTGAGGATGCGCCGGAACACGAGACCCTCGCCCTCGTCGGCGGCGGCCCGGACCAGCATCACCGGGAGGTCGGTCGCGACGAGCAGCTGGCCGAGCTGGTCGGAGAGCTGCGCCGGCGTCTGGACGTCCTCGGTGGCGCCGAGGACGAGCAGGTCGTAGCCGTAGCGAGCCTCGTCGCCCACGACCGCCGCGACCGACGGTGCCCGCGAGACGAGCTGGTCGACGCGGCGGTGCCCGAACAGCTCGGCGAGCTCGGCCACCGCAGCCTTCGCCCCGAGCTCGTCGCCGTCGTGGACGCTCACGACCGACACGCTCGCCTCGGCGTCGACGGACAGGTCGACGATCCTCGCCGCCAGCCGCGAGTGCGTGCCACCCCGGGTCGGGAGTAGCACCCGCCGCGCGCCGACCAGGACGCCCTCGCCGAACAGGGCCTCGCGCTGGATCCGCTCGGCCTCGGCCGAGTCGGTCGGCACCGACCGCAACGCGCGGGCGAGCAGCGGTGCGGACGCCATCGAGGTGACGAGCGCGACCGCCACGATGGCGGTGAACGTGTCGTCGGTGAACACCCCGGCCTCGAGCGCGACCGTCGCGACCACGATCCCGATGGCGCCCCGTGCCACCAGCCCGGCACCCACGGCGGTGGCGGTCGCGGTGTCGAGCGCCGTCAGGCGGCCCCCGAGCCAGGCGCCGGCGAGCTTGCTCGCCACCGCCGCGACGACGAGGACGCCGACCCAGGCGAGCGTCGACGGCGACGTGAGGGTGCGCAGGTCCAGCGCCATCCCGACCGAGGCGAAGAAGAGCGGGCCGAGGAAGCCGGTCGTGAGGAGCTCGACGCCGCGGGCGACCTCACGTCGACGCAGGGGCGAGCGCCGCAGCGCCACGCCGGCGAGGAACGCGCCGAAGATGGCGTCGGTGCCGACGGCCTCCGCCACGAGCGCCCCGGTGAGGAGCGCCGCCACGGTCACCGTGAAGGCACCGGAGATCCCCTCGGTGAGCCGGAACGAGGCGCGGAGGGCGGCGTCGAGCACGCGCTGGCCCACGGTCATCACGACCGCCACGAACCCGATCACCACCGCCACCGGACCGACGAGGTCGGTGACGGTCGCCGTCCCGGTCTCGGCGACCGTGACGAGCACCCCGAGGACGAGCCAGCCGACCACGTCGTCGGCCATCGCCGAGACCATCGTCACCTGCCCGATGTCGCGGCGCAGGACGCCCATCTCGCGCATCATCCGCGCGATGACCGGCAGGGCCGACAGCGCGAGCGCCAGCCCCACGAACGAGGCCGCGAGCATCCGGGACGCGCCCGGCGCGACGAAGCTGTCGGGGAGCAGCAACGCGACCGCGGTCCCGACCACCAGCGGGACCACGAACGCGCCGACCGGGACCGCCGCGGTCCGACGGAGGAGCCGGCGGACCAGCGGGATGTCGACGTCGTAGCCGGCGGTGAGGACCACGAGCAGCAGCCCCAGGGTCGCGAGCGCGCCGGTGGAGGGTGCGATCGCGAGCCCCGGGAAGACCCGCTCGGCGACGCCCGGGGCGGCCGCACCGAGGACCGACGGGCCGAGCACGACCCCCGCGGCGAGCTCGCCGACGACCCCGGGCTGGCCGAGCCGTCGCGCCAGGTAGCCGAACGTGCGCGCCGCGGCGAGCAGCAGGAGCACCTGCCCCAGGAAGGTCACGAGCTCGACGTCCCGCAGCCCGTCCACGGCTCCCCTTCGACGCGCGTCGTCCCGGAGCGCGGATGGTACGCGGCCAGCGCCAGCGGGGCGGGGCGTTCACGGACCCGCGGGTGGCTCGTCGACGGCGTTCAGATGAGCCGGCGGACGGCCTCGTCCAGGAGGAACCAGCCGCGCTCGGTGGCCTGGAGGCGGCCACAGGCGGTGGTCACCAGGCCGGCGTCGAGCGCGTCCTCGAGCGCCAACGGCTCGAGCGGCGGGACGTCGTTCGGGTGCAGCCCCTCGCGCAGCCGCAACCCCAGCATCAGCCGCTCCTCACCCCGCTCCCGGTCGCTCAGGACCTCGGCGGCGGCGACCGGCGAGACGCCCTCCTCGACCGCGGTGACGTAGCGGGGGATCGACCGGTGCGACCACCAGCGCCGGCCGGCGACGTGCGCATGCGCGCCGACCCCGAACCCGAGGTAGTCCCCGTGACGCCAGTAGAGGACGTTGTGGTCGCTGCGGAGCGCGCTGCCGCGCGACCAGTTCGACACCTCGTAGTGGGCGAACCCGGCCGCGCCCAGGACCTCGTCGGCGACGTCGAAGCGGTCGGCCTGGAGGTCCTCGTCGGGCGCCGGCATCGCGCCCTTGCTGACCGCCACGCCGAAGGGCGTGTTGTCGTGGATCGTGAGCGCGTACGCCGACACGTGGTCGGTGCCGACGGCGATCACCTGGCGGAGCGTCTCGGCCCAGTCCTCGTCGGTCTCCCCCGGGGTGCCGTAGATGAGGTCGAGGTTGACCTCGCTGATGCCGCCCTCACGGGCCTGCCGGACCGCCTCCACGGGCCGCTCGCGGGAGTGCTGGCGTTCCAGCGTCTCGAGGACGTGTGGCGCGAACGACTGCGCCCCCATCGACACGCGGTTGACGCCGGCCGCCACGAGCCGCTCGAACAGCGCGACCGAGGCCGTCTCGGGGTTGCACTCGACGGTCACCTCCGCCCCCTCAGCGAGGGCGAGCTCGTCGGTGACGGTCGTGATGATGTCGGCGAGGTCGTCGGCCGGGAGGAGCGTGGGCGTGCCGCCGCCGACGAAGATCGACGTGACCGCGGGCCAGGCGTCGTCGAGCTCGGCACCGGGTGGTGCGACCGCCCGCCGACCGGCGCCGACGGTGCGGCGGACGTCCTCACGGATGGCCGCCACGTAGCGCGACATCCACGCGTCCTTGTCGTCCCAGGTCGCGAAGTCGCAGTAGCCACAGCGGTGGGCGCAGAACGGGACGTGGAGGTACACGCCGAAGCCGGCCGCCGCGCCCGACTCCACGGGGGCGGCCAGCCAGCGGTCGTCGGTGCGGTCGGCAGGGGGCATCCCGGCCGACGGTACCGCCGCCCGGTCGCCCCGCGGTCAGAGACCGAGGTCGGCGAGGCCGGCGGAGATGCGCGCGTCGGTGGACACGACCGGCGCGCCGTCGACCACCCAGGGGTCGCGGTCGAGGTAGCGGGTCGCGAGCGACTCGGCGGTGCGGGTCGCGACCGCCTGGGTCGTGAGCGTCGGGTTCGGGACCGCCGAGGCCGTTGGCGAGCGCGGAGTTGTCGGCGACGAACAGCCGCTCGACGAACCGGGCCTCGCCGGTCGGTGAGGTGACCGAGGTGTCCTCGGACAGGCCCATCCGCATCGTCGACTGGACGTGGAGGATGAGCGGGGGCCAGTCGATCCGGTGGACCTCGCGGGCGCCGGCGGCGCGGAGGATCTCGACCGCGTGGCGGGCGAGCGCGTCCCGGTTTGCCTGGGTGCGTGCCGAGCGGTCGCGCTGCTTCTTCATCGACACCCGCGGGACCGGCCCCTGCTCGTCGCCCGGCAGGCTCGACAGGAGCACCCGGTTGTCGCGCTCGACGTCGTCGTCGGTCAGGGTGATGAAGTTGATGAGCCGGTCGATGTCGGCGAGCACGCGCTTGAGCTCGGTGCCGACGAACCGGCCGGTGGGGCCGTCCCAGGTGCCGGTCAGCCCGCGTCCCTTGTCGTAGGCACCGCGGACGCCGGAGTCGGAGAAGGCCAGCGCCAGCGCCTGCAGCGCCGGCGGGATCCCGACGTGCTCCAGACCCCCGAGGCCCGGGAAGTCGACCCGCGCCGACGAGCCGGTCCCCTTCGACGAGCCGGTGTACTCGTCGAACACGCCGAAGATCCAGTCGAAGGCGTGGTCGGTGGCGCCGCGACCGACCCAGCCGTTGGGGTCGGGGAGGTCGGAGTTCAGCCACAGCCGCGGCGACTCGACGCACCCGGCCGACAGCACCACGGTCCGCGCGGTCTCGACGTGGACCTCGCCGGTGGTGGTGTCACGCCACTCCACCCCGGTCGCGACGGTCGCGGACCCGCGCGTCTCGTGGAGGATGCGCGTGACCGCTGCGCCGGCGATGAGCTCGACCGGTCGACCGCCGTCAGCCCAGCGGTCCGCCGTCAACGCCATCGGCACGTAGCTGTTGTCGGTCGAGCGCTTGGCCTTCAAGTTCCGGGGCGCCCGCCGGGGCTGGACGCAACCCTGGAAGCAGTACCCGCACATGGTGCAGCCGGTCGCCTCGGGGTAGAGGAGCCGCTCGCTGTCGGTGGTCCGACCCGCGGTCCCGCCGGGCTGGAGGATGGCGTTGGGTTGCGGCCGGTAGGCGTCGCGGACGATGTCCTGACCCCGCTGGAGCCGCAGGCCGGCGCGCTCGGCGCCGCGGAAGACGACCTCCTCCTTGGTGCCCATCGCGGCCGGCGCGACCGGCAAGGTCGCCTCGACCCGCTCGTAGTAGGGCAGGAGGTCGCGGTAGGTGAACGGGAACACGTGCTCGACGTCGTAGGCGTCGCGGTCGGGTCCGTCGTAGCCGGCGAACACCCCCGGCATCGCCCGCACCGAGTTGCCGTAGTAGTGCAGCGTCGTGCCGCCGACGCCCGACACCTGCCACAGGAGCGAGTTCTGCGGCAGCTCGCGGTACCACGGCGGGGTGGAGCGGCGGTCGCCCGACCCGACCCGGAAGTAGCCGTCGACGAGGTTGTTGGCGTCGTTGGCGTACCGGGACCACTCCCGCTCCGGGTCGGCGTAGCGAGGTCCGGCCTCGAGCAGCAGCACGTCGAGCCCCTGCCCGGCGAGCTCGGCGGCGACGACGGGGCCGGCCCCGCCGGCGCCGATGATGATCGCGTCACGCGGCACGGGTCACCTCGAGGACTCGGGGGCGAAGGTCCGCATGCCCTGGTGGTAGCCCTTGAACTCGTCCCACCCGTCGGCCGGCGTGCGACGTCCGGGCGCGAAGGAGGTGAGCTCCCAGCCGATGGGCCGCTCGCGCGCCTCACCCGTCTCCGGGTCGAAGGCGTGGTACTCCGAGTAGGCACCGAAGGCGGTGAAGTGCACGATCGACGCGCTGGCGTAGTCGAGCAGACCCGACAGGGCCGCCCGGCTGGGCTCGTCGAGGTCGCCGTCGATCGCCGCCGCGAGCCGCTGGTGGTCCTCCTCCAGGACCCGCATCGCCGCCGTCTTGTCGTCCCAGGAGAGGTTGGCGAACGGCGAGGCGGGGAACGGACCCGCCACCGCGTCGGGGCGGACCTCGACCGCGACCAGGTTGAGCAGCAGCGCGAGGAGGAGGCTCACGGGGGTGGACCCGTCGTTGCCGAGGGCCGTCAGGAGCGCGTCGTCGAGCGCGCGGTCGAGCGGGCTGGGGCTCGGGAGCGCGGGCCCGCCCGCCTCGCGCACGCCGCGGGCGACCGCGCGGGCCAGCGGGGTCACGACGCTGTCCGGGAGCGGCAGGAGCCCGTCGAGCCCCTCCATCAGGAACCGGTCGGCCGCGGCGGCGATGGCCCCGGGCCGGTCGTCGCTCATCCCCTGCGCCACCGAGTACGGGTCGTCGCCCGGGACCACCCAGGCCACGAGGCCGCGGAAGGTGTCGCCGGCGACCAGGCGCAGCGCCTCGGCGGCGGTCGTGGACAGGTCCCGCACCGGCCCGGCGGCCGCGCCGAGACGGGCGGAGGCCGCGGGACCAGCCGCGGCGGTCAGGGCCGCGCCGGCGCCCAGCAGCCCGACACTCGCCAGGAACCGACGGCGCGAGAGCGCCGGGCCGTACCGATCACCGTCCACACGTGTCTCCCCACCGGAACGTCTCCGCCGGTGGGTTCGCCGCGACCGTGCGTCGGACCTGCCCGGAACGCACCTCCCCTGGGTGGCGTCCGGCTCGCCGCTAGCGGCCGGTGAAGCGGGCCTCGCGGCGCTCGACGAAGCTCTGCAGCCCCTCGCGGGCGTCGTCGCTCGCCATCACCTCCTCGAGCAGGACCCGGAGGTGCCGCGCGGCCGCCTCGCGGCCCTCGTCGCGTGCGACGCGGGCGTTCGTGAGGGTGCCCCGCACCCCCAGCGGGGCCTGCCGGGCGATGCGGGTCGCGATCTCGACGGCACGGTCGAGGTGGCGTCCCGCCGGCACGACCTCCTGGACCAACCCGATCCGCAGCGCCTCCGCCGCGCCGAACTCCTCGGCCGTGAGGAGCCAGCGCATGGCGTTGCCCCAGCCGAGCTGCGCCGCCGCCCGGATCGTCGCGCCCCCGAACGGCATGATCCCCCGCCCGATCTCGAGCTGGTTGAAGCGGACGTCGTCCGCCGCGACCACCACGTCCGACGCGAGTGCCAGCTCGATCGAGAGCGTGTACGCGATGCCGTTCACGGCCATGACGACCGGCTTGGGGACCTGGGGTCCCCACACGCCGAACGGGTCGTAGTCGCCGCCGCCGGCGAGCCGGTCGGGGCCGTGCTCGGCGACCGCCGGACCGACCTCGGCGAGGTCGAGGCCGGCCGAGAAGTGGTCGCCGTGGCCGAAGACCACCCCGACCCGGGCGTCCTCGTCGGCGGCGAGCCGCTGGTAGGCGTCGGCGACGGCGGCGATGGTCGCGAGGTCCCAGGCGTTGCGCTTCTCGGGGCGGTTCACGCCGATGCGCAGGACGTGGTCCTCGAGGTCGACGGTGACGGGATCGCTCACGGCGGGCTCCTGGTGGTGAGGCCGTCGGCGACCGTAGCCGCCGACCGCTACCCGCCACCTCTCCCGCTACCCGGCGGCGGCGCCGCCGAAGAACAGCAGCGACGTGCCGGGCCCGACCGTGACCTCACGGTCGATGCCACCGCCGACGAACCGGATGGTGACGGGGCCGTCCGTGTCGACGTTCACGGTGAACGGCTCCCCGTCGGTGACGCCGACCCGGGCCCGGTCGAGGTCGACGGTGACGGTGGCCACGTTCGTGAGGACCAGGTCGAGCTGGTTCGCGGTCGCCGGCGCCAGAGCCCGCCTCGTCCGGCACCGCGACCTGGCGGAGGCCGCTGCGGACGAACGGGGTGGAGTGGTTCGGCGGCGAGGCGACGCCGGCGTCGACGACCGGCACCGTCGCCGGCGCGGCGATCGCGTGCGAGACGGCGTGGACCAGCGCCTTGGCGTCGTCGGCGGGACGACCGGTCTCCTCGTCCACCACGGCGACCTCGCGGGCCGTGATGTCGTCGACCCAGTAGGCGCCGTCGGGACGGAAGTCGAAGGTCGCGCCCGCCGGCGGGTCGACGTGGTTGACGGCCCAGGTGAGCACCGGCACCACGGCGTAGGTGACCTCGCGGGGGTCCGGGTCGAGCACGTGCGCCGACAGGTAGGCCGCGCCGTCGCCCCACTCGTCCATGATCGCCTGGGTGAAGTGCTCGTAGCCGAGGTAGCGGGTGAACCGGTGCTCGTAGCCGAGCTCGGTGAGCCGCGCGGCGGTGCGCTCGATCTGGCCGTTCAGGGCCAGCTCGTCGTTGGTGCCGTGGTCGATGGCGAACGGCAGGTGCTGGAGGTTCTCGAGCGCGCGGTAGGTGAGCTGCGCCGACGCGTCGCCCTCGTTGGCCTCCTGGAAGTTCTGATCACCGAACGGGTTGGGTCCGTCGTCGGGACCGGCGCCGAGCCAGGCGCCCTGGGTGACGGCTCCGGACTGGACGAACGCGGCCGCGAAGAGGTCCGGGTAGAGCGTGCCGAACAGCCACGAGCCGTAGCCGCCCATCGAGTACCCGGACAGGTAGCGCCGGGTCGCGTCCGCCTCGGGGAAGCGTCCCTCGACGTCGGCCATGACCTCGAAGACGTCCTGGTGCGACTCGGTGACGTACCACTCGGAGGTGCCGCGCCCGTGGGGGAAGACCACCAGGTTGCCGGGCTCCTCCCCGAGCTCGGTGACGAGCCGCGGGTTGATCACGACCCCGGAGTGGGCCTTGCCGCCGCGGTAGTGCAGCCAGTAGGTGATGGGCAGCGCCTCGCCCGGGGTGAACACCGACGGGACGTAGAGCCCGTACGGCTGCAGGATCCCGTCGCGACCGTGCTCACGCGAGATCTCCTCGCCGGAGGTCATCTGGACCTCGTGGTAGCCCGGCCCGGGGTGGGCGAGGGTCTCGGTCCGGCCGGAGACGAGGTCCGCGACCGCGATCGGTCCGCTCGAGAAGCGGTCGACGGAGCCCGCGAGGAGGTCGAGCGCCTGGAGCCGGTCGTTGTAGATCTCCAGCGGCTCGTCGTGCCGGTAGGCCACGTTGATCGGCGTGAAGGACCCGTCGTCCTCCACCCGCCCCGCGATCACGGTCGCGTCGAGCGTGCCGTCCGAGGTGAGCAGATCGGCCGGCAGCGATGCCTCGAGCACGTTGTCGTAGCCAGTCGGCCGAGACCGCGACGCTGGCCCCGTCGACCGGGAGGTCACGACCGGGGTCGTCGGTGAGGTCGAGGGCACGCACGCCGGTGTCGGTGAGGAGGACCGAACGGTCGAAGCGCGACGTCGACAGCCCGCTCCCGAACCCGACCTCCCGCGGGCCGAGCGTGGCGGGGTGGGCGAGGACGAGGACGCCGAGCCGGCCGGCGTCGGTCAGCGTCGCCACCCGCACGAGCAGGTCGAGGTCGGCGCCGGTCGCGCCGGCGGCCCAGCGCACCTCGGTGACGTCGGCCACGTCGAGGCCGCCGTCGACGTCGCCGTACTCGTCGGGGGCGCCGAGGGGCTCGGGGACGCCGAGCTGGCTCCCCGAGGTCCGCAGCAGCTGGTCGATCCGGGACGTACGCGTCTCGGTGTAGAACGCGCCGGCGAAGTCGTCCAGCCGCGCCTGGTCGGCGCCGTCGTCCGCGCCGTGGGCGTCGAACAGGAAGTCGGAGTAGATGTGCTCGCCGCGGTCCCACACGGCGCTGCCGCCGACCCCGCCGGCCTCCCCGACCCAGTCGCCGGCGTCACCGTCGACGACCTTCGGCGTCGGCGCGAGGTCGGTGCGTGCGGTCAGGACGACGTCGCCCCGTGCGATCGGCTCGGACAGCACCGGACCGCGGTCGGGGACCTCCTCGGGCGCGAGGGTGAGGGTCGGGGTGGCGGCGGTCAGCGTGACGGCCGCGAGGGCGGCGGTCGCGAGACCGCTCCGGAGGGGTGCGCGCATGGGAGGTGGCCTGCTCGTCGGGATGTCCGGACGAGGTGTTCGCCACGTCGCCGCCCGACCCCTCCCGCGTCGCCACCGTGGTCCGTACCGGGAACATCCCCCAGAGGGGAACATCCCGGTACGAACCTCCATCCCGAGGGGTCAGTCGCCCTTGGGGCCTCCGGAGCGGAGGGCGGAGATGAAGGCCTCCTGCGGGACCTCGACGGACCCGATCGCCTTCATCTTCTTCTTGCCCTCCTTCTGCTTCTCGAGGAGCTTGCGCTTGCGGCTCACGTCACCGCCGTAGCACTTGGCGAGGACGTCCTTGCGCTTGGCCTTGATGGTCTCGCGGGCGATGACCTTGGCGCCGATCGCGGCCTGCACCGGGATGTCGAACATCTGCCGCGGGATCAGCTCCTTCAGCTTGTCGACCATGTTCTTGCCGTACTCGTAGGCCGAGTCGCGGTGCGTGATGGCGCTGAAGGCGTCGACCGGGTCCTTGTTCAACAGGACGTCGACCTTGACGAGGTCGGCCTCGGCGTAGTCGCCGCGCTCGTAGTCGAGCGATGCGTAGCCGCGGGTCATCGACTTCAGCTGGTCGAAGAAGTCGGTGATGATCTCGCCGAGGGGCAGGAGGTAGCGCATCTCGACGCGCTCCTCGGTGAGGTAGTCCATCGCCACCATCTGCCCACGCCGGCGCTCGCAGAGCTGCATCACCGGGCCGACGTAGTCGTTCGGGGTGACGATCATGGCCTTCACCATCGGCTCCTCGACGCGGAGGATCCGGTTCGGCTCGGGGAGGTCCTGGGGGTTGGACACCTCGAGCGTCCGGTGCTCACCGGTCTCGGGGTCCATCTGCTCGAGGACGACGTGGTAGCGCACGCTCGGCGCGGAGGTGACGAGCGGGATGTTGAACTCGCGGTCGAGCCGCTCGGTGATGATCTCGAGGTGGAGGAGCCCGAGGAACCCGCAGCGGAAGCCGAAGCCGAGGGCCGCCGAGGTCTCGGGCTCGAAGGTGAACGACGCGTCGTTCAGCTGCAGCTTCTCGAGCGCGTCGCGCAGGACCGGGAAGTCGTCGGAGTCGACCGGGTAGAGGCCCGAGTACACCATCGCCAGCGGCTCGCGGTAGCCCGGCAGCATCGGGGTCTCCTTGGCGTGCTTGCCCGCGTGGGTGATCGTGTCACCGACCTTGGCCTGGCTCACCTCCTTGATGGCAGCCGAGAGCATCCCGACCTCGCCGGGGCCGAGCGCGTCGATCGGCGTCTCCTCGGGCGCGTGGACGGCGAGGTCGTCGATCTCGTTCTCGAACTTGGTGGCCTTCATCAGGATCTTCTCGCCGGGACGGAACACCCCGTCGACCACCCGGAAGTAGACGAGCGCGCCGCGGTACGGGTCGTAGACGGAGTCGAAGATGAGGGCACGGGCCGGGCCGCCCACGTTCGTGCGCGGCGCCGGGACCTTCTCGACGATCGCGTCGAGGACCTCCTTCACTCCCTCGCCCGTCTTGGCCGAGATCCGCAGGACGTCCTCGGGGTTGCCGCCGATGATCGAGGTCATCTCGCGGGCGACCTTCTCGGGCTCCGCGGCGGGGAGGTCGATCTTGTTGAGGACCGGGATGATCTCGAGGTCGGCCTCGAGCGCGAGGTAGAGGTTCGCGATCGTCTGGGCCTGCATGCCCTGGGCGGCATCCACGAGCAGGATCGCGCCCTCACACGCGTTCAGCGCCCGGGACACCTCGTAGGAGAAGTCGACGTGGCCGGGCGTGTCGATCAGGTTCAGCAGGTACTCGGGCCCGCCCTGCCCCCTGCCGTCGGGCTCGTAGGGGATGCGGGCGGTCTGGGCCTTGATCGTGATGCCGCGCTCGCGCTCGATGTCCATCTTGTCGAGGTACTGGGCGCGCATGTTCCGCGGGTCGACCAGCTCGGTGATCTGCAGCATCCGGTCGGCCAGTGTCGACTTGCCGTGGTCGACGTGGGCCACGATGCAGAAGTTGCGGATGCGCTCGATGGGGTAGGTCACTGCGGGCGTGGCCTTCGTGGACGTCGCGAGGGGAGGCGGCGCGGCCGCGGGAGACCGGGCCGGTTCGGGGTGGCCGGGAGCGTACCGGGCGCCCCGCTCGCCCCCCTCCGACAGCGCGGTGCGTGCCGCGCACCGGTTGCCCGCCTGACCGCGCCGCTGGTACCTTCCCCGCTCGGTCGCACCGCGCGCGTGGTCCGCGTGTCCTCACTCACTCCAGCAGCGCGTCCTCGTCGTGCGGTCCCACCCCACCCCAGCCTGCTTCCTCGCCGGAGATCCACCGTGGCCAACATCAAGTCCCAGATCAAGCGCAACCGCCAGAACGAGGCGCGCCGTCAGCGCAACAAGGCGGTCCGCTCGTCGCTCAAGACCGAGCTCAAGAAGTTCCGTACGGCCGTCGAGGCCGGCGAGAAGGGCGCCGCCGAGGAGGCCTACAAGGTCGCGTCGCGCGCGCTCGACAAGGCCGCCACCAAGGGCGTCATCCACGGCAACAACGCCGCCAACAAGAAGTCCAAGATGGCGAAGAAGCTCGCCGCCCTCTGACGCCCGCCGGCGTCACCGCACCACCGCCGCAGGCGCCCTCCGGGGCGCCTGTCCGCGTTCACGAACGTACGGCGCGCGGTGGGCTCGACCCTCAGCACCCAGGGCTAGGCTCGGTCGTCGGAGCCGTGACGCAACTCTCGAGGGACTCGTGCCCGAGCACCCGACGTCCGAACCGGACCTCTCCTCCCCTGTCGACCTCCTGACGGGGCCGTCGGCGGGTGACGACCCGATCGACGGTGACTCGCCCGGCCACCGGGCCGTCCTGGCCGCGGTCGAGACCTGCGCCGACGAGCGCCCCGAGGTCGTCGTGGCCTTCGCACGGGCGGCGCTGCGCCGCGTGCCCGCCGGCCAGCTCCGGCTCGCCGACCCCGAGCTCACCGCCCGGCAGCTCGTCGACGCGTTCACCTTCGCCGACGACCGCACCGAGGGCGAGCTCGCCATCCGCGTGTTCAACCCCGAGGTGGCGCTCGACGGGTGGAGCGCCCCCGGCGCCGTCATCCAGGTGTCCAGCGAGGACCGCCCGTTCCTGCTGTCGACGGTCACCGAGGAGCTGAGCCTGCGGGGGCTCGACGTCATCCGGTCGCTGCACCCGATCGTGGGCATCCGGCGCGACGACGACGGCCGGATCGTCGAGGTGCTGCCGGCGCGGACGGCCACGGTGCGCGACTCGTTCCTGCACATCGAGCTCGACGCCGAGCTCGACGAGACCGCCTGCGAGGAGCTCACCGGCGAGCTGCGCCGTCTCCTCGAGGACGCGATGGCCGCCACGAGCGACTACGAGGCCATGCGTGACCAGGTGCTGAGCCTGGCCGACCACCTCCGTCGGCAGCCGCCGGCGGGCGTCGACCCGCAGGTGTCGGTCGAGACGGCGGCGCTCCTCACCTGGCTGCTCGACGAGAACTTCGTCCTGCTCGGCGTGCGCGAGTACGAGGTCGCGACCCGCGAGGGGCAGCGGGTGATCCGGGTCAAGCCCGGCTCCGGGCTCGGCGTGCTGCGTGACGAGGCGAGCTCGCACTACGCCGACGGCGTCGCCATCGCCGAGCTGCCCGACGAGCTGCGCGCCCGCGTCCTCGACGCGGAGCTCCTGCGGGTGTCGCGGACCAACCGCCTCTCGACCGTGCACCGCCGGGCGCGGATGGACTACGTCGGCATCAAGCGCATCGGGCCGTCGGGCGAGGTGCTCGGCGAGTTCCGCCTCGTCGGGCTGTTCACGCGCAAGGCCTACGCCGAGCCGGCCCACAGCACGCCGGTGCTGCGCCGCAAGCTCCGCGACATCCTCGAGCGCGAGGATGTCGTGGCCGGCTCCCACGACGAGATCACGCTGGTCTCGCTCTTCCAGGCGCTGCCGAAGGACGAGCTGTTCCAGGCCGACGTGGAGTCGCTCCACGAGCTGCTCGTCGGGCTGTTCCACGCCGAGGAGAACCGCGAGACCCGCGTCATGTCGCGGGTGGACCGCTTCACCCGCACCGTGTCGGTGATGGTCGCCGTGCCCCGCGACCGCTACAGCCCGGCGCTGCGCAAGCAGCTACAGGACCTGCTGCTCGACCGCTTCCACGCCGAGCGGGTCGACGTCGACCTCTCGCTCGGCGACCGCGCCGACGCCATCGCCCGCTTCACCGTGCACATCGGCAGCGGCGAGATCCCCGACGTCCCGCGAGCCAGCCTCGAGCGTGACGTCCGTGCGCTCGCCCGGTCGTGGGTCGACGACGTCATCGCCGCGCTCGTCCGCGACCGGGGCGAGGCCGACGGCGCGCGGCTCACCCGGCAGTTCGCCGAGCGGCTCCCGCGGACCTACCGCGACGCGACCGCCGTCGAGGCCGCGATCCAGGACATCGACCTGCTCGACCGGCTCGTCCGGGGCGAGGACGACCTCGCCGTGCTGCTGCAGGAGCCCCGCTCCCCCGGTGGGCTGGTGCGGCTCAAGGCGGTCCAGCGTGGACCCTCGCTGGAGCTGTCGAGCTTCATCCCCATCCTCGAGTCGGTCGGGCTGACCGTCGTCGAGGAGGTGCCGCACACGCTCGAGGGTGAGGGGCCCGAGCTGCACGTGCACGACTTCGGCGTCCGCGACCAGGCCGGCGAGCCGGTCGACGTCGCCGGCGACGGCGAGCGGGTGGCCGACGCCATCCTCGCCGCGTGGCACGGCCAGATCGAGGTCGACTCGCTGAACCGGCTGATCGTGACCGCCGACCTCGACTGGCGCCAGGTCACGCTCCTGCGCGCGTACCGCCGCTACCGCCGGCAGGTCGGCACCGCCTACACGCCGGCGTACATCAACGACGCGCTGGTCGGCCACGGGGCGGTCGTGCGCGCCCTCATCGAGCTGTTCGAGGCCACCTTCGCACCCGACAGCGACGCCGACGCGGACACCCTCGGCGAGCTCCGCCAGCGCGTCGTCGCCCGCTGCGACGAGGTCCAGCGGCTCGACCACGACCGGATCATGCGCTCGTTCCTGGCGCTCGTGGACGCGACCCTGCGGACCAACTACTACCGCGACGACGCCGTCACCGAGCGGCCCGACGGGCGCCGCATCCCCTACCTCGCGCTGAAGCTCGACTCGTCGGCGGTCCCGGACCTGCCCAAGCCGGTGCCGTACCGCGAGATCTTCGTCTACTCCCCGTTCGTCGAGGGCATCCACCTGCGCGGCGGGCCGGTCGCCCGCGGTGGGTTGCGCTGGTCGGATCGGCAGGACGACGTCCGCACCGAGGTCCTCGGGCTGATGAAGGCCCAGATGCTCAAGAACGCCGTGATCGTCCCGACCGGCGCCAAGGGCGGGTTCGTGCTCAAGCTCCAACCGGCCGACCGCGCCGAGCTGCGGGCGGAGGTCGAGCGGCAGTACGTCACGCTCGTGCGCGGTCTCCTCGACGTGACCGACAACCTCGTCGGCGGCGAGGTGGTCCCGCCGCCGGCGGTCCGCCGCTACGACGACGACGACCCCTACCTCGTCGTGGCCGCGGACAAGGGCACCGCCACCTTCTCCGACCTCGCCAACTCCATCGCGGCCCGGTACGGCTTCTGGCTCGGTGACGCCTTCGCCTCCGGCGGCTCGCAGGGCTACGACCACAAGGTCCTCGGCATCACCGCACGCGGGGCCTGGGTGGCGGTGCAGCGCCACTTCCGCGAGCTCGGCATCGACACGCAGACCGAGCCGATCCGCGTGGTCGGCGTCGGCGACATGAGCGGGGACGTGTTCGGCAACGGGATGCTCCTGTCCCGCACGATCCGACTCGTCGCCGCGTTCGACCACCGCGACATCTTCCTCGACCCCGACCCCGACCCGGAGGCCACCTTCGCCGAGCGGGAGCGGCTGTTCACCACCCCGGGGACGAGCTGGCAGGACTTCGACCGCGGTGCCATCTCCGAGGGCGGCGGCGTGTGGTCCCGCGACCTGAAGCGCATCGACCTGAACGACCGGATCCGTGAGGCGCTGCGCATCGAGGCCGACAGCCTCTCCCCCGCCGAGCTGATCCAGGCCATCCTGCGCGCCCCCGTCGACCTGCTGTGGGCCGGCGGCATCGGCACCTACGTCAAGGCCTCCACCGAGACCAACGACGACATCGGCGACCGCGCCAACGACGAGCTCCGGGTCGATGCGAACACGCTGCGGGCGCGGGTGTTCGGCGAGGGCGCGAACCTGTCGATCACGCAGCGCGGCCGGATCCAGTACGCCCGCCGCGGCGGACGGATCAACCAGGACGCCATCGACAACGCCGGCGGCGTGTCGAGCTCGGACCACGAGGTGAACCTGAAGATCCTGCTCGGGCTCGCGCTCGAGGAGGGCCGCATCGACGGCGACCAGCGCGACCAGCTGCTCGTGGACGTGACCGACGACGTCGTCGCGCACGTCCTCGCCGACGTCGACCGCCAGACGCTCCTGCTGTCGCAGGAGCTCACGGCCAGCGCACGCGTGCTGGACCAGTACGAGGCGCTGATGCGGAACCTCGAGGAGGACGGCGCGCTCGACCGTCGGGTCGAGGCCCTGCCGTCGAGCGCCGAGGTCGCCGAACGCGCCGAGGCCGGCGCGGGGCTCACCCGCCCCGAGCTCGCGACCCTGGTCGGCTACACCAAGCGGGTCCTCGCCCAGGACCTCCTCGCCTCCGACCTCCCCGACCAGCCGGCGCTGCAGCCGACGCTGGCGAGCTACTTCCCGGACCGGCTCGTCGAACGCTTCGGCGACCTCGTACCGGCCCACCGGCTGTCGCGCGAGCTCATCGCGACGCTGGTCGCCAACGACGTCGTGAACCGGATGGGGCTCACGTTCGTGTTCCGCGTCGCCGGCGAGACCGGCGTGCCGCGCCGGCGCGTCGTCGCCGCCTACTGGGCCAGCCGCGAGGTGAGCGATGCCGGCTCCGTGTGGGTCCAGATGGACGACCTCGCCCGGCTGCTCGACCCCGAGCGGCAGCTCGCGCTGAAGCGCGAGGTCGACACGCTCGTCGCGGCGCTCACCCGCAGCTACCTCGACGACCCCGACCTCGGCGACCTGGCCGCCCTCCTCGACCGCGACCGCCCCGTGCTCGCCCAGCTGCAGGCGGAGCTCATGGAGATCGGGACCGCGGCACAGCGGCAGGGTCGGATCGACCGCGCGAACACCCTGATGGACGACCTCGTCGAGCCCGAGCTCGCCACCTACCTGGCCTGCACCGGCGACCTCGCGCTCGGACCCGACGTGGCCGCCGTGGCCCGCGCGCTCGACGACACGGTGGACCACCCGGCGAGCGCCATCGCCGACGCGTTCCTGCGGCTGGGCAGCGCGCTCGCCGCCGACCGGTTGCGTCGTGTGCTCGACCGGCTGGAGCCGTCGGAGCGGTGGTCGCGGTGGCAGCACGGCGGCCTCCTCGCCGACCTCCGCGACGTCCAGCGGTCGGCGGTCAGCAGCACGTTCAGCGAGGAGCCCGACCTCCCGGAACCGGAGGCGGTCCAGCGCTTCCTGTCCCGGCGTGAGGACGGGCTGCTGCACGCCGTCGAGCTCGTCCGCGAGGTCGAGGCGCAGTCCGACCCGACGCTCGACGCGGTCGCGGTCGCCGTCCGCACCGTCCGCGCGGCCGCACAGCTGCGCTGACGCCGACCGGGGTCAGCGCGTCGCGAGCGGGTTCCAGGGCAGGCCGAGCTCGCGCGAGGTCGCGACCTCGAGGACGGCCAGCTCGAGCACGAGCTCGGGGGGCAGGTCGGAGCCCTTGAGGTCGACGTCGGCCTGCGCCAGCGTGTCGTGGCACCAGGCGAGCTCACCCGGGTTGAAGCTCCCCGCGATCCGCTTCAGCCGACCGTGCTGACCGGGCGAGATGCCGGCGTCCTTCGCGCTGCCACCGCCCCGCACGACCAGCAGCTGCCGGAAGCGGAACACCACCGCCCCGAGGAGCGCCAACGGCGCCTCGCCCGACTCGAGGGCACCGCGGAGGGCGACGAGGGCGGCGGCCGGGTCGCGCTCGGCGATGGCGTCGGCGACCGCGAACCCGGTCTGACGGCCGTGCCCTTCGACCACCGCCTCGACGTGGTCGGCCGAGACGACCGTGCCGGCCTCGGTCGAGGCCACGACCTGACCCACCTTGGACGCGATGACGCCCGGCTCGGAGCCCGCGTGGGCGAGGATGGCGCCGATGGCGCCGGCGTCGGCCTTGCGCTCGAGCCGACGGAACTCCTCGCCCACCAGCCGCTCCCAGCCCTTGGCGTCCCAGTCCGCGGGCGCCCGCACGTCGGTCCGCTCGCCGTGCTCCTGGGCGAGCTTGGCGATCTTCTGGACCTTGCCGGTGCCGCGGGCGACGAGCACGAGCGTCGCGTCGGGGCTGGGCGACTCGAGGTACTCCTCGAGCTCGCGCTTGAGGTCCGCCGACGGGTTCTCGACCCCCCGGAGGATGACGCACAGCGAGCCGCCGAACAACGACTGGGTCCGCATCTCGGGCAGGTGCGCGGTCTCCTGCGCGTCGTGGGTCTCGACCTCGAGCTCGGGGTCGGCCGCCCGGAGGTCCTCGAGCAGACGCTCGACGGCCCGCAGGAGCAGCAGGTCGTCGTCGCCGGCGATGAGGTGGACGGGCGCGGGAGGCATGCGCGGAGCCTACCGGCGGCCCGCGACGGCGACGCCGGCGGGATGGTGCCCGGCGACCCGCCACCGGCCCGGGTGCGGACGGGTCCGTCACCGCCAGCGTCGCCGGCGCGTGCGGCCGGGTCGCCACGGTGAGCTCGTCACCCCAGGCCGGGACCTCGACCCGGACGGTCCCCTCGCGATCGGTTCGGTGTACCCGGGTGCCGGCCGCCTCGAGCGCCGCGAGCGTGCGCGGGTGGGGGTGGCCGTAGCGGTTGTCGGCGCCCACCGAGACGACCGCCGTCGTGGCGCGGACCGCGGTCAGGAACGCGACGTCGCTGGTCCCGCCGCCGTGGTGCGGGACCTTGAGGAGCCCTGCCGCGAGCTGGGCCGGGTGGCCCACGAGGTCCGCCTGCGCGGCGAGCTCGGCGTCGCCGGTGAGGAGCGCCGCCCGTCCCCGCCACGCGACCCGGAGGACCAGGGAGGTCTCGTTGGGCTCGCTGTCGGCCCAGGCGTAGGGGCGGCCGGGCGGGGGGCCCAGGACCTCGACGTGGAGGTCGCCGACGGTGGCGACCTGTCCGGCGTCGGGGTGGTGGACCGGGGTCCCCGCCGCCGCCGCGAGGTCGAGCACCGCCGCCACGCTCGGCAGGTCGGTGGGTACGGGGTGGTACCAGACCGCGCCGACCCGGCCCTGGGCGAGGACCTCGGGGAGCCCGTCGGCGTGGTCGGCGTGCGGGTGGCTCACGACGACCAGGTCGAGGTCGCGGTGGCCGTGGCTCCGCAGCCACGCCGCGGCCCGACGGTCGCCGCCGCCGTCCACGAGCACGGTCGCGCCGGGCGACTGGACCAGCACCGCGTCGCCCTGGCCGACGTCGATCGCCGTCACCGTCAGCGTGCGGACCGGCACGCGGTCCAGTGCCGCCGGGGCGGCCGCCACCACGCCGGCGACGAGCGTGACCACCATCGCCCCGCGCCGGAGGCGGCCACCCCGGCCGGTCGCCAGCCACGCGAGCGACGCGCCGGCGAGGACGACCGTGACGGGGCGGGCGGTCGACACCACCCCGCCGCGGAACCGGACGCCGTGGGCCGCGACGAGCACGAGGTGGAGCGCCGGGCCCGCGAGGTGCATCACCGCCGCGGCGGCGCCGACGTGGACCACCGCCACCAACGCGGCTGCGCCGGCGACCACCGACGCCACGCCCGCGGCCGGCACCGCCACGAGGTTGGCGGGCACGCTCGCGAGCGGGACCGCACCGGTCACGACGAGCAGCAGCGGGGCGACCGCGACCTGGGCCCCGATCGTCACCGCCAGGAGGTCGGCGAGCCTGGCTGGTAGCCGGTGGAGGCGTCGACGGACCAGCGGGGCGACCGTCAGCACGCCGGCGGTGGCGGTCGCGCTGAGCAGCAGGCCGAGCGAGCCGGCCAGCGCCGGGTCCACCACGACGAGGAGCAGCACCGCGCCGGCGAGCGCGTGCCGCGGGTCGCGCTCCACGCCGCGGGCATCGGCGAGGAGGACGATCGCGGCCATGGTCGCTGCGCGGAGGACGCTGGGCTCGAACCGCACGAGGAACGCGAACGCGACGATGGCGACCACGACGGCCCGCCGGCGTCCCCGTGCCCCGACACCGAGCAGTCCGCACGCCCCCAGGACCGCCGCGACGACGATCGCGACGTTGGCGCCGCTGACGGCGGTGAGGTGGCTCAGCCCGGTGTCGCGCATCGCCTCGGCGTCGGCGGCGGGCAGGAGGCGGGTGTCGCCGGTGACGAGACCCACCGCGAGGCCCGCCGCGGACGGGTCGAGCCCGCGGCTCGCCGCCGCCCGGACCCGGGCGCGCACGGCCTCGCTCAGCGCACCCGGCCAGCGGGGTCCGGCGACGGGCCGCCACGTGCGTGGGTCGATCCGCACCGCGGCGTGCAGCCGCGCGAGGTACCCGTCGAAGCCGTCACGACCGAGCGGTCGCGCGGTGACGGTCCCGGCCCAGCGCGAGCCGAGCACCGGCGGATCCCCCGTCCCCCGCAGCAGTGCCCGCTCCCGGGTCGGGCGGCGTCGACCGCGCCGCACGCGGACCACGGTCCACCACCCGTCCTCCGCCGGCCTCGGCTCGGTCACGACGGTCGCGGTCACCTCGGCCCGGCCACCGGAGCGCGCGAGGTCGACCAGCGGACCGGCCCGCATCGCCGCGGCGCTCGCGGCGGCGAGCCCCGCCACCACCAGCGTCACGGCGAGCGTCGCGAGGACCGTGCTGCGACGGCGCAGGGCGAGCCCCGCCGCGACCGCGCCGGCGCTGGCGCTGACGCTGACGCTGACGCCCACCGTGACGCCCACGGGGTCCGGCACGAGCTGCCAGCCACCCAGCGCCCCGACCACGGCGGCGAGCGTCCAGACCGGCAGGGGGCCGAGGTCGGGCCGGCGCGGACGGCGGCCGTCGTCGGTCACCGGACCACGACGAGGTCGACGAGCGCCTGGAAGCTCCGCTCGCCGATGCCCGACACGTCGCGGAGCTGGCCCACGTCGGTGAACGGGCCGTGCTCCTCCCGGTAGGCGACGATCCGTCCGGCGAGCACGGGGCCGACGCCGGGGAGGGTCTCGAGCTCGGCGGTCCCGGCGGCGTTGAGGTCGACGCGCCCGTCGGCGGCCACACCGCCCGGATCGTCGACCGTGGCCTGTTCCCCGACGCGCGGGACCGCGATCCGCTCGCCGTCCTGGAGCGGCCGCGCCAGGTTCAGCGCGTCGAGGTCGGCGTCGGCGGTCGCGCCGCCGGCGGCGGCCACCGCGTCGGCGACCCGTGCGTCGTCGGGCAGCGTCAGGACCCCCGGCGCGGCGACCGCCCCAGAGACGTGCACGGTGACCTGCCCGACCGGCAGCGCGGCCGTGGGTGCGGCATCACCGGGGTCCGGCGCGTCCGACGCCGGTGCGGCCCACAGGGCCAGACCGGCCGCCAGTGCGCCGGCGAGGAGCACGACCAGCCCCACGAGCTCGGAGGGGCTCGCGCGGAGCGAGTCGGCGAGGGCGCCGAGACCGTCGGGACGCATGGAGGGCAGCGTCGCCGCCACGGCCCGGCGCCGCCGGCTGCGCCCGCCGCCGCCTGTGGACGGCGCCTCAGCGGCGCCTCAGCGGCGCGCCGGCAGGACCGCGACGGCGAGCGTGCCCGGGCCGGTGTGGGTCCCGACGATGGGGCCGATGATGCTCTCCACGCGCTCGACCACGTCGGTGTCGCGGTCGATGGCCTCCCACGCCTTCGCGGTCCGCTCCGGGGCGAGCGCGTGCGACACGGCCACCCGCACGGGCCCGCCGTCGGCGGTCTCGGCGACCAACGCGGCGACGCGGTCGATGGCCTTCGACCAGGTCCGGGTGCGCTCGAGCACCTCGACGCGACCCTCGACGATGCCGAGGATGGGCTTCACGCGGAGGACGTTGCCGATCAGCGCCTGGGCGCCGGTGAGCCGGCCGCCCCGTCTGAGGTAGTCGAGCGTGTCCACGATGACGAAGGACCGCACCGCGTCGCGGGCCCGCTCGGCGGCCTCGATGACCTCCTCGACCGTGCCGCCCGCGGCGGCGACCTCGTGGGCGGCGAGGACCACGAGCCCCAGCCCCACCCCCACCTGCCGGCTGTCGAGGACGTGGACCGGCAACGGCGCCGCCTGTCCCATCGTCGCGGCGACCGAGACCGTGCCGCTCAGGGCGTCGGAGACGTGGATGCTGACCACGGCCGGGCAGCCGTCGTCGGCCGCGTCGGCGTAGGCCTCCTCGAACCAGCCCGGCGCCGGCTGCGCGGTCGTGGGCAGCTCGTCGGACCGCGCGAGGCGGTCGTAGAACTCGCGGTCGGTGATGGTGATGCGCGAGATGAAGCTCGTGACGCCGAAGGTCACCGACATCGGCACGACCCGGATGCCGAGCTCCTCGACGAGGTCGGTGGGCAGGTCGGCGGTCGAGTCGGTCACCACCGCGACCTCGCCCACGTCGTCCGCTCCACCTCGCCGTGGGGCGAGCCTAACGGGGCTCGACCGTGCGGCCCGGTCGGGCGGACGGTCACACCGTGACGAAGGCCGTGATGGTGGCCCCCACGACCTCGGGACGCTCGAGGTGCAGGAAGTGGCCGGCGTCGGGGACGATCTCGACCAGGCTCGCGGGGTGCGTCAGGACGTCGCGGGCGGCCTCGGCGTAGCGGCGTCCCATGCAGCCGTCGTCCGCGCCGTGGAGGTAGAGGACCGGCTGGGACGGACGTCGGGGGTGCGGCGTCGGGGTGCGCAGCCGCAGGAGGGACGGGGCCAGCGCCCGGTAGTAGCCGAGCGCCGCCCGGAGGCTGCCGGGGCTACGGAGCGACGAGCGGACGTGCTCGAGGTCGGCGCTCGGGTCGTAGCCGGGTGACCACCGCCGCCACAGCCGTTCGAGCACGGCGAGGTCGTCACGGGCCACGATCCGCTCGGCGCCGGGGATCTGGAACGCCAGCATGTAGGCCGAGCGACGGACCTGGGCCGGGTCGCGGTCGGCGCCCCGCAGCGCCCGGTCGGGCGGGACCGCGAGCGTCACGACGCGGGCCCAGCGTTCCGGTGCGGCGGCGGCCGCGCGGTAGGCGGTGTAGGCGCCCCAGTCGTGGCCCACGAGCACCGCCCGCTCGTCGCCCCCGAGCGCACGGTGGAGGCTGTTGGCGTCGGCGGCGAGCGTCTCGCGACCGATGGTGCGGCCGCTCGGCACCTCGGTCGGCGCGTACCCGCGCAGCCACGGGGCGACCACGTGGAAGCCGGCGTCGGCCAGCTGCGGCGACAGGTGCCGCCACGTGTGGGCGGTGTCGGGGAACCCGTGCAGGAGGAGCGCCAGCGGGCCGTCGGTCGGGCCGGCGGACAGGTACGCGAACCGGAGTCCGTTGGCGTGGACGAACCGTGCACCCACGGCGGCGCTCCTCGGTCGGCTCAGGCGGGGGCGACCACGAGGTTCACGAGCTTGTCCGGGACCACGATGGTCTTGACGATCCGCGTGCCCTCGAGGTGCGCGGCGACGTTCGGGTCGGCCGTGGCCGCCGCCGTGACGCGCTCCTCGTCGGCGCCTGCGGCGACCGTCAGACGACCGCGGACCTTGCCGTTGACCTGCACGACGATCTCGACCTCGTCCTCCACGAGCAGGGACGTGTCGGCCGTCGGCCACGGCTCGTCGTGGACGGAGCCGTCGTGACCGAGGCGACCCCACAGCTCCTCGGTGATGAACGGGGCGATCGGTGCCAGGAGCACGAGCACCGTCTCCAGCGCCTCGCGCGTCGGGGCGCCCCCGACGCCGGCGCGATCCGCGTCCAGGATCGCGTTGGTGAGCGTCATCATCTTGGCGATGGCGGTGTTGTACTTCTTGGCGTCGTAGTCCTCCGACGCGCCGGCGATGGCCGCGGCCGCTTCCTTGCGGAGCGACGCGGCGGCCTCGGCCGGGCCGTCCTCGCCGGCGTCGGCGAGGTGCTCGAGCGTCAGGCGCCAGACACGCGAGAGCCACTTGTGCATCCCGGACGGTGACACGTCGGCCCAGTCGATGTCGTCCTCGGGCGGCGAGGCGAACAGCATCGTCCCGCGCAGCGTGTCGGCGCCGTAGGTGCCGTAGACCTCCACCGGCGCCACGAGGTTGCCCTTCGACTTCGACATCCCGGAGCCGTCGAGCAACACCTGCCCCTGGTTCAGGAGCGCCTGGAACGGCTCGTCGGCGGAGAGGTGCCCGCGGTCACGTAGCGCCTTGGTGACGAACCGCGCGTAGAGGAGGTGCAGGATGGCGTGCTCCACCCCACCGGTGTACTGGTCCACCGGCAGCCACCGGTCGGCGTCCTCCTTCGGCCACGCCCGCTCGTCGTCCTGCGGCGACAGGTAGCGCAGGAAGTACCACGACGAGTCGACGAAGGTGTCGAGCGTGTCGGTGTCGCGGACCGCGTCCTCCGACCCGCACGACGGGCAGGGGACGTGCTTCCACGTCGGGTGCATCGCGAGCGGCGAGCCCGAGACCGTGAAGTCGAGGTCGTCGGGCAGCGTGACCGGAAGGTCCTCGGCCGGGACCGCGACCTCACCGCACGACGGGCAGTGGATGACCGGGACCGGCGGGCCCCACGAACGCTGCCGCGACACCAGCCAGTCCCGGAGCCGCGTGTTGACCTTGGCGGTCCCCCAGCCCTTCGCCTCGACGTCGCGGATGATCGCGGCCTTGGCTTCCTCGTACGGCAGGCCGTCGTACTCGCCCGAGTTCACCATGACGCCCGGCCCCGTGTAGGCCTCGGTCATCGTGTCGGCGTCGAGCTCGTCGAGGAGGTCGCCGTCGTCGTCGGTCGGCCGGATGATGACCCGGATCTCGAGCCCCTCCTGCCGCGCGAAGTCGAAGTCGCGCTGGTCGCCGACCGGGACGGCCATGATGGCGCCGGTGCCGTAGTCCATCAGCACGTAGTCGGCGGCGTAGGCGGGGATGGCCTCGCCGGTGAAGGGGTTGACGAGGTCGAAGCCCAGCCGGACACCGCGCTTGGTCCCGTCGGCCGAGGACGACTGGCGCTCGACATCGGAGCGGCGGCCCACCTCCTCGAGGAAGGTGTCGTAGGCGGCGTCGCCGGCCATGCGCTCGCGGACGAGCGGGTGCTCGGGCGCGAAGACGAAGTAGGTCGCGCCGAAGATGGTGTCGGGGCGGGTCGTGTAGACGACGACCTCGTCGTCGGAGTCGTCGGCGATCGGGAAGGTGATCTCGGCGCCCTCGGAGCGACCGATCCAGTTGCGCTGCATCAGCTTGACGCGCTCGGGCCAGTCGATCGTGTCGAGGTCGGCGAGGAGCTCGTCGGCGTAGTCGGTGATGCGGACGAACCACTGCGTCAGGGGCTTCCTGACCACGACGTCGTCGGAGCGCTCGCAGCGCCCGTCGATGACCTGCTCGTTGGCGAGGACGGTCTCACAGCCGGGGCACCAGTTGACCAGCGCCTCCTTGCGGTAGGCGAGACCGGCGTCGAGCAGCTCGAGGAAGATCCACTGCGTCCAGCGGTAGTACTCCGGGTCGCAGGTGTGCAGCCGTGTCGACCAGTCGAACGAGTAGCCCAGCCGCACGATCGTCGCGCGCTGCTCCTCGATGTTGGCGTAGGTCCACGCACGGGGGTCCGCGCCCCGGGACTTCGCGGCGTTCTCGGCCGGGAGCCCGAAGGCGTCCCACCCGATCGGGTTGAGCACGTCGTAGCCCTGCATCCGCTTGTGCCGCACGAGCGCATCGTGGATCGAGAAGATCTCGGCGTGCCCCATGTGCAGGTCGCCCGACGGGTAGGGGAACATCGTGAGCGCGTAGTAGGGCTCGCGGTCGGGGTCGCTCTGCAGGCTGTAGGTGCGCTCCTCGTACCACCGCTGGGCGATCGACTCCTCGATCGCCAGGGGGTCGTAACGCTCGACGTCGCTCATCGATCCGGTCTCTGTGAGGAAGGGGGAGGCTCGCGCGGAGGGTAGCGGCGTCCGGCTCAGGAGCCCTCCGGCGGGCAGAGCGTGGGGTTCCACAGCCCGCTCCCGTCGTCCTCTCCGAAGGCCCGTGCCGCCACCGCCAGCTCGTAGCGCGAGCCGCCGTCGTCACGGACCTCGCCGTACCCGCGCGCGAGCACCTCGCCGTTGACCCAGACGCCGCTGCCGGACCACACGTGGACCGGGATCCCGTCGGGATCGGCGATGTCGGCCGCCTCGGTCAGGACGAACGGCACGCCGAGCCCCCCGCGGACCATGCCCCGGAGGTGGTCACGCGAGGTCTCCGCGAGGCACTCGTCGTCGTCGAGCGACGGGACCGTGACCTCCGCGAGCCGGAAGCGGTGGGTCTCGCCGGGCTCGAGGGAGGAGGTGCCGGGGTCCTCCACCCGCGCGAAGAAGGCCGCGCCGTCGGCCACCTTCGACACCGACAGCCGCCCGGCGTCGAGCGGCATCGGCGCGCCGCCGGCGAACCCGCTCGCGCCGGCGTGCACCGGCTCGAACCCCGCCGTCGCCGCATCGGCGGCGGGGTCGCCGGCATCACCGCCGCACGCCACCGCGAGCACCCCGACCAGCACCGCCACCGCCACCCTGCGCACCGCAGCCCCCTCTGACACCGCCCGACCAGCGTGTGATAGCAGACGCCACCCGCCCCGAGCGGTGTGCGGCCGCCTACGAGGTCGTTTCGCGCACCCGGAGAGGCCTCTTGTATGCTCCGCACCCGCACGGGCCGGTAGCGCAGTCTGGCAGCGCACCTCCATGGCATGGAGGGGGTCGTGGGTTCAAATCCCATCCGGTCCACCCGAACGAGTCGCACGACGAGAGCCGCAGGCCACCGCCTGCGGCTCTCGTCGTGTCGGGGCTGAAGGTCCCGGCGGCGGCGTGACCTTCGGCGCTGTGCCACGCGCCCGCCTACGGTCATCCTGCGGCCGGCTGGTCCGGTGCCGGTCATCGTCGGTCAGGAGGGTCGGATGCGCGTCGGGGTCCCGAGGGAGCGACGGTCGGGCGAGCACCGCGTGGCGCTGACGCCGAACGCGGTCGCCGCGCTCGTCTCACGCGGCATCGACGTGGTCGTCGAGACCGACGCCGGCGAGAAGGCCGGCTTCCTCGACGGGGCGTACCGCGCCGCCGGCGCCGAGGTCGTGTCGGGCCAGGCCGACGCCTGCGACGTGGACCTCGTGACCTGGGTCGGCCCCCCGACGCCGCAGGAGCTCGGGCTCGTCCCCGAGGGGGCGACCGTGCTCGGCTTCCTCGATCCGTTCGCCTCTGGGCGACACGGTGCGTCAGCTCGCCGACCGGAAGCTGTCCGGCCTCGCGTTCGAGGCCGTCCCCCGCGTCACGGTCGCGCAGTCGATGGACGCCCTGTCGTCGCAGGCCACCTGCGCCGGCTACGCGGCGGTGCTGCTCGCCGCGCAGCACTCGCCGAAGTTCCTCCCGATGCTGACGACCGCCGCGGGCACCATCGCGCCGGCCAAGGTGCTGGTCCTCGGTGCCGGCGTCGCCGGGCTCCAGGCCATCGCGACCGCACGCCGGCTCGGCGCGGTGGTCTCGGCCTACGACGTCCGCGCGGAGGCCGCCGAGCAGATCGCGAGCCTCGGCGCCCGACCGATCACCGCCGAGGTCCAGACCGCTGCCGACGACGCCGGCTACGCCCGCGAGCTCGCCGACGACGACCACACCCAGCAGCTCGCGCTCCTCGCCCCGCACGTCGAGGACAGCGACATCGTCATCACGACCGCGCAGATCCCCGGCCGGCCCGCCCCGATCCTCGTCTCGCACGCGATGGTCCACAAGATGCGTCCGGGCTCGGTCATCGTCGACCTCGCCGCGGCGTCGGGCGGCAACTGCGAGGTGACCCACGTCGACGAGCTGAGCATGCACGCCGGCATCATCACCGTGCTCGGCCCGACCGACCTCCCCAGCCGGGTCGCGCAGGACGCGAGCCAGATGTACGCGCGCAACGTGACCGCGCTCCTCGAACGCGTCCTCGTCGAGGGCGAGCTCGTCGTCGACGTCACCGACGTCGTCGTCGACGGCACCTGCGTCACCCACCACGGCGAGGTCCGCCACCCGTTGTCCCGCCGCCTGCTCGGCCTGGAGGTCCCCGCGTGAGTCCCGAACTCCTCGTCGGCGTCACCGTCTTCGTCCTCGCGAGCTTCGTCGGGCTCGAGGTGATCGCGAAGGTGCCGCCCACCCTGCACACCCCGCTGATGTCGGGTGCCAACGCCATCTCGGGCATCACGATCGTCGGAGCCGTCACCGCCGCCGGCCTCGGCCACGGCACCGCGGCCACCGTGCTGGGCTTCCTGGCGGTCGTGACGGCCACCATCAACGTCGTCGGCGGCTTCCTCGTCACCGACCGGATGCTGGAGATGTTCTCCAGCGGCAGGAAGGGTGGCCGGTGACCGAGCTCGCCTACCTCGCGGCCGCCGTCGCCTTCATCCTCGGGCTGAAGGAGCTCGGCCACCCACGCACCGCCCGGCGTGGCAACGCCCTCGCGGCCGCCGGCATGCTCGTCGCCGTGGTCGTCACGCTCGTCAGCCAGGACATCGTCAACTGGGGTGTGGTCTCCGCCGGCGTGGTGGTCGGCGCGGCGATCGGTGCCGTGTGGGCCCGGCGCGTCGCGATGACGGCGATGCCCGAGATGGTCGCGGCCCTGAACGGCTTCGGTGGCGCGGCCTCGGCGCTGGTCGTCGGCGCCGAACTGGTCTCCGCCGGCGACCCATCCGGCTTCCGGTTCGACGTGCAGCTGTCGCTGCTGTTCGCGCTCGCGATCGGCGCGGCGACGTTCTCGGGCAGCTTCGTGGCGTTCGGCAAGCTCCAGGGCCTGGTGCCCGGACGCCCGCTCGTCTACCGCGGCCAGCGGCTGGTCGCCGTCCTCGTCACCGCGCTCCTGATCGGCGCCTGCGTCCTCGCCGTCGCCGGTACCTCCCCGGCCGGCTACCTCGCCGCCGGCGCGATCGCGTTCACCATCGGGATCCTGATGGTGATCCCCATCGGCGGCGCCGACATGCCGGTCGTGGTCTCGCTCTTGAACTCGCTGTCCGGCCTCGCCGCGGCGGGGACCGGCTTCGCGATCGACAACTCCTCGCTCATCATCGGCGGGGCGCTGGTCGGGGCCGCCGGGTTCATCCTCACCGTGCAGATGTGCGAGTCGATGAACCGGTCGCTGTGGAACGTGCTGTTCGGCGCGTTCAGCACCGCCGAGCAGGCGATGGCGGTGGCGGCCGTCGGTGACCGCGACGTCCGCTCGGCCACCCCCGACGACGTCGCCATCGCGCTCGCCTACGCCGAGCGGGTCGTCATCGTCCCCGGCTACGGCCTCGCGGTCTCCCAGGCCCAGCACGACGTCGCCAAGCTCGCCCGGGCGCTGCAGGACCGTGGTGTCGAGGTCGACTACGCCATCCACCCGGTCGCCGGCCGGATGCCCGGGCACATGAACGTGCTGCTCGCCGAGGCCGACGTGCCCTACGAGCGGCTGCTCGACCTCGCCGACGCCAACAGCATCCTGGCCCGGACCGACGTGGCGCTCATCCTCGGTGCCAACGACGTCGTCAACCCCTCCGCGCGCGACGACGTCGGCAGCCCCATCTTCGGGATGCCGATCATCGAGGCGGACCGCGCCACCACCGTCGTGGTCGTCAAGCGCAGCCTGTCCCCCGGCTACGCCGGCGTCGACAACCCGCTGTTCTACGCCGAGGGCACGATGATGTACTTCGGTGACGCCGGCGAGGCGGTCCAGGCCATCTCCGGCGCCATGTCCCTGCTGTGACGCGCGCGCGGCCGGCCGGCTGGTCCTCCGAGGGTCGTCAGCGACCGACCGCCGGCGCCCGCCGGCTGGCGGCGCGGCCGTCGGCGGGGCGCAGGTAGGAGCGCAGCGACGGCGGCAGGTGCGCGGTCTGGTTCCACGCCGCGAGGTGGTACGCGCCGTCGCCGCCGCGGACGAGCTCGGTGACCGCGGCGTTGCCGACCCCGCCGAGGGTGCCGTGCGGCAACGACAGGAGCGCGTGGGTCCCGTGCCAGACCGGCCCGCCGTGGGTCACGACCACCGCCGCTCCGTCCGCCGGGGTCGCGTCGAGCACCTCGGTCAGCGCGACGACGACCCGGTCGGTGAGGGCCCGTGACGACTCCCCGCCGACCTCGGCGACGACATCCTCGCCGGCGCGCCACCGCGCCCACAGCTCCGGGTAGCCGGACTCGACCTCGCCCAGGAGGAGCCCCGACCAGTCGCCGAAGTCGCGCTCACGCAGGCGTTCGTCGAAGGTCGGCGCGGTCCCGGTGGCAGCGGCGAGCGGGGCGACCGTCTCGCGGCAGCGCTGCAGGTCCGAGCTCCAGAGGCGGGCGTCCGGGTAGGTCTCGGCGAGCCAGCCAGCGGTGCGCTCGGCCTGCTCGTGACCGTCCGGCGACAGGCCGCTCCCCGCCTGACCCTGGATGCGCCGCTCGATGTTCCACGCCGACAGGCCGTGGCGGACGAGCACGAGCTGCGTCACTCCACGGCCTCGGCGAACGCCGCGTCACGGGGCGCCGGGACGTAGCTCCCGCCGACGCGTTCGCCCGTGGCGGGGTCACGACGCGGCACGTCGGCCCAGAGCCGCTCGAGCGCGTAGAAGTCGCGCTGCTCGGCGTTGAACAGGTGACAGACGATGTCGCCGTAGTCGAGCAGCACCCACCCCGACGCCGGGGTGCCCTCGCGCCGGGCCGGCTTGCGGTCGAAGCCCTCGCGCAGCGCCTCCTCGATCGCGTCGGCGACCGCCTTCATCTGGCGGTCGCTGCCGACGGTCACCAGGACGAACAGGTCGACGACGGCGAGGATGTCGGCGACCTCGAGGATGGCGAGGTCGCGGGCCTTCTTGTCGTCCGCGGCGGTGGCGGCCGCCACCGCGAGGTCGACGGAGTACTGGAGCGCGGGCACGGAGGCTCGATCGTGACGGGGTCGTGGACACCACGACGGTACCGCCGCCCCCGCCCGGTTGCGTTGACGGTCTGGCCCGGGATACCGCGCTGGACCGTCAACGCAACGGGGTTCGGGCGGTCAGCCGCGGTCGAGGAAGTCGAGGCCGACGACGATGGTGATGTCGGCGACCGACTGCGGCGTGCGCGACAGCTCGATGGTGCCGACACCGAGGAGCGAACGGATCTGCTCGGCGGCCGCGAGCTGCGCCGGCGTGTCCTCGTAGACGACGATCCGCGTCTCGGCGTGGTCGAAGGTGTCGGCGTTGCGGGTCAGGACGACCCGGAACCCGGCCGGGAGCAACCGCTCGGCCACCTTCTGACCGATGCCCGGCACCCCGTTGCCGTTGAGGATCTGCAGGTCCCGGCCCCCCTCGGCCGCGCCGGTCGGGATCGAGGCCCCGAAGCGCTGGCGCACGAGCTCCGGCGCCCGCTCCTCGTCGACCCGGTACGAGTCCGCCTCGCCCGTCCCGATCGGCGAGACCGGCAGCGTCCGCACGACGAGCTGGTCGCGGGTGCTCGCCTCGGCCAGACGCAGCAGCAGCTCGCGGACGTCGACCGCCTCGGCACCGGTCTCGAGCATCGGGGCGCCGTCCTCGAACACCGGGTCCAGCACCGACGGGTCGGCCGCGATCGCGTCGAGCAGCGCCAGGACCACCAGCTGGGTCCGGGGCAGCACCTCGAGCTCGGACTCCCCGTCCTCGCGGAACGTCAGGAGCTCGGCGAGCCGCGGCCCGTCGAGGAACTGCTCGCCCGGACGGAACCGCGCCTGGCTCGTGCCGTCGTCCATCCGTTGGTCCAGCCGCTCCGGCACCTCGATGGTCAGCCCGCCCACGCGGGTGAACAGCGACGCCCACCCCTGCTGGCTGACACCGACGACGTGGTCGAAGTCCACCCCGAGGAGGTTGTCGAGCGTGGCGTCGAGCAGCGGTCCCTCGCCGAAGCCGTAGGCGCGCCCGACCTGCAGCAGCCCGTGGCCCGGCACGTCGGCGGCGGTCGAGGACGGCACGAACACGATGGTCGCCTGCTCGGTGGCGCGGTCGTAGCCGAGCACCATCACCTCGGTCGCCCCACGCGCCGGCGCCGCCTCGTCGAAGGTCGCGACCACCAGGGTCGGCTGCGGGTCCCGGTCCGGCGTCTCCACCGGCGCCGGCCCCGCGTCGGGCTCGGCGTCGTTGGACGCCACGAGGTAGCCGGCGCCGACCACCGCGGCGATCCCGACCGCGACCGCCGCGACCACCGCACCGCTGGAGCGCACCAGGGTCCGGCGACGGCGTTGGCGGCGCGCCCGCGTCCGGCGACCCTGCGACCGGCGGCTGCGTGGCGCCTCGCTGCGCCGGCGACGGGGCGTCGCGGGCTCCGCGCCGGCGTCCTCGCCGTCACCGTGCTCGTCGGCCTGGTCCTCGTCGAGCAGGGTGGGATCGGTGTCTGCCGTCATGGCGAGGAACGGTACAGGCCGTGCTCGTCGATGTAGGCGAGCACCGGCGCCGGCACCAGGTAGCGCAACGCCCCGCCCTCGCGCACCCGCCGGCGCAGCTCGGTCGAGGAGATGTCGATCTGCGGGACGTCGAGCCGGACCACGCCGGCGAGGAGCGGGCCGTCGAGGTCGAGCGGGTGCCCCGGCCGCGTGACCGCCACGAACGTCGCCAGCGCCACCGCGTCGGCGGCCCGCCGCCAGCGGGGTAGCTTCGCCACCGCGTCGGCACCGAGGATGAACGACCACGCGACGTCCGGGTCCTCCGCACGCAGCGCCTCCAGCGTGTCGGCCGTGAACGTCGGCCCCGCCCGGCGGGTCTCGCGGTCGTCGACCACGAGGTGGTCGTCGTCGGCGACCGCCAGCCCGGTCATCGCGACCCGGTGCCCGGCCGCGGAGTGCCCGTCCTTCATCCACGGGTCGCCGGCCACCAGCAGTCGCACCTCGTCCAGCCCCAGCTCCACCCGCGCGGTCTCGGCCACCACCAGGTGAGCGAGGTGCGGCGGGTCGAAGGTGCCCCCGAGGAGACCCACGCGCCGCTCTGACGCCACGCCCGCCTCCTCGCCGACGACGCCCGACCCTCGGACCCGCCGGCGACGATGCTAACGGCCGGCGTCGCGCACCCCCGACCGGTCCGCCCGACCACCGACGGCCAGGTTCCCCGTCCCTGCTGCCCCATCGGACGGGGCCCTCCGCGCCGTCGCGCGTCGGCTCCGCCCACGATGGTGGCACTACGCCGAAGGCCACCCCATGCAGACCACCCGCGACGACCTCCGCGTCCGTCCCAGCGACGCACCGCACCCTCCCAGCTCCGCGTCGTGGCGGCTCGAGATCGCGGTGGCTGTCCTGGGCCTCTTGACCGGGCTGGTCGTCGCCGCGATGTTCCTCGCCTGACCCCTACGCGATGCGCTCGACCCGAGTTGCGTGCTCTCGCTACGCGATGCGCTCACTTCGAGTTGCGTGCTCTCGCTACGCGATGCGCTCGACTCCGAGTTGCGTGCTCTCGCTACGCGATGCGCTCGACCCGAGTTGCGTGCTCTCGCTACGCGATGCGCTCGACGAAGCTCGCGAGCTGCTTGAGGTTGCGGACCTCGACCATGTCGTCGACGTAGCGGCCGTAGCTCTCGACGATCGAGTCGCCGGTCGACCAGAACTGGATCGGCTCCGGGTTCAGCCAGTAGACGTGCCGGGCGCGCTTCTGCAGGTCCTGGAGCACCCAGGCGTTGCTCTGGCGGTAGTTGTTGCGCCCGTCGCCGAGGATCAGCACGGTCGAGCGCGGGGTGACGTCACGCGCGTACTCGGCGTGGAAGCGCTCGAGGCTGTGGCCGTAGTCGCTGTGGCCGTCGAGCCAGACGAGCTCCGCCTCGCTCATCATGCGCTTGACCCCCTCCTGGAAGTCGCCCGCCTCGAACAGCGCGGTGACCTCGTCGAGGGTGTCGATGAACGCGAACGAGCGCACCTTGCTGAACTGCTCCTGGAGCGTGTGGACCAGCATCAGGGTGAACCGGGCGAACGACGCCACCGAACCCGACACGTCGCACAGGACGAACAGCTCGGGCTTGTGGGGCTTCCGGGGCTTGAACTTCGGGTCGAACGGGACCCCGCCGGTCGACAGCGACTGGCGCACCGTGCGGCGCACGTCGAGACGCCCGTCGCGGCCGTGCTTGCGCTTCACCGACACGCGCGTGGCGAGCTTGCGCGCCAGCGGGCGGATCTGGGAGCGCACCTGGGCCTGCTCCTCGGCCGACAGCCGGAAGAAGTCGACCTCGTCGAGGCTGGGTCGGATCATCCGCTCCGCGACCTGCTCGATGCCGCGCTGGGCCGCTGCGCGCCGGCGGATCTCGGCCTCGACCTCCTGCTGGAAGGCACGCAGGCGCGCCTCGAACTCGTCGCGCCACAGCCGCTCCTGCAGCGGGGTGACCTGCTCGTCGTCCGCGGCCTGCCGGGCGAGCATGTCGCGCAGCAGCTGCTGCAGGTCGATGGCCCGGAACACCTTGTACTGGAAGTAGCTCACCCCGCCGTCGCGCCCCTCCACACGCCCGAACTGGTCGACGGCGAGCTGGGCCATCTGGCGGATGGTCTCGTCCTCGCCCTCCATCAGCCGGTCGAGGAGCTCACGGATGTAGTCGTCCGGGTCGAGCTCGTCCTGCGGGTCGTCGTCGGTGACGGCGGGGGTGTCGTCCGACGGCGCGTGCCGGGCCGGGAAGTACAGCTCGAAGAGGTCGTCGAACGCCCGACGGTCGCTGTGGGACTTGACGGTCAGCGCGGCGAGCGCCTCCCGGAGCTGGCGCCGGTCGAGGAGGTCGAGATGGCGCAGCGCCCGGGTCGCGTCGATGTCCTCGGACAGCGCCGTGCCGACGCCGGCGCGTCGCAACGCCTGGACGAAGTCCAGGACCCGCTGCAGGAAGCCGTTCACGGGTGGCGGACCCTCGGACAGCACCTGCCGGACCTGATCGCTCACACGCACCTCGCACGGGGATCGGGCGGACGCCGACCACCGTACCCGCCCACCCGCACCCGCCCCTTCCGGGATCTGTCGGCGTTCCGTCGCACCCCCTGCGACAGAAGCGCGACACATCCGGGGGTGGCGGCGACGGGGTGCGTACCGTGCTCGCCGCCCGTCCACGGGAGCCACCGCTGACCACGACCTCCGCTCGGCCCGACGACGCCCGGCCGCCCCGGGGTCCGCTGACCGCGCTCGGCATCCTGAGCCTCGTCGCGTTCGGGAGCTGGCTGTACGGCTTCGGCGTGTTGATCGAGCCCATCCGGGAGGCCACCGGGTGGGCCGAGTCGCTCCTCACGGCGGCCTACGGGGCGTCGCTGCTCCTGACCGGCGCCGGCGGCGCCGCCGCCGGCCACCTCATCGACCGCCGCGGAGGACGGGCGCTGTTCCTCGGCTGCGCGGGCCTCGCGCCGACTGCCCTGGTCGCCGCCTCGTTCGCCGGCGCCGGCTGGCTGTTCGCGGTCCTCGCGGCGATCGCCGGCGGGGTCATCGGCGCCGGCGGCTACTACCACGCGACCCAGGCCGTGATCGGGCGTCTCGCGCCGGAGGCCCGGGCCCGCGGGATGACCGGGCTGACCCTCTGGGGGGCCTTCGCGAGCCCGGTGTTCCTGCCGCTCCTGGGGCCGGTGGTGCTCGCGCTGGGGTGGCGCGTCACCTTCCGGCTCCTCGCCATCGTGGTCGGCGCCGCGTTCGTCACCGCCGGCCTGGCCGTCCCCGCCGAGCCCTCCTCCGGCCCATCGACGGACACACCGCGCGAGTCGCCGTTCGCGGCGATGCGGCGCACCGCCCAGCGGCCGGCCGTCCGTCGCCTCTACCTCGCCGCGTTCGCCATGGGCGCGGGGACCTCGGTGCTGCTCCTCTACCAGGTGCCCGCGATGGTGGCAGCCGGGCTGACCCTGGGGACCGCGTCGGCGTTCGCCGGCGCGCGCGGCTTCGTCCAGCTGGCCGGCCGGTTGCCGCTGCCGGCGGTGCTGCGTCGCACCGGCTCCTACCGGGCGCTGCGCGGATCGCTGGTGCTGACGGTGGCCGGCGCGCTCCTGCTGCCGTTCGCCGGGACCATCCCGGTGGCGGTGCTGTTCACCGCGGTCGCCGGCGTCGCGATCGGGGCGCTCGCCGCGCTCGAGGGCATCTACGCCGCCGACGTCACCGACGCCGGCGTGCTCGGCACGACCCTCGGGGTCTTCACGCTCGTCCGGGGTGTGGGCTCCGCCGTCGGTCCGGTCGCCGGCGGGCTGCTCGTCGACGGGTTCGGATCGCGCGCGCCGGCGCTGGTGCTGAGCGCCGGCGCGGTCGCGGTCGCGCTGGTCGTGCTGCGTCCGCCGGCGCGGCGCGCCGACGGGACGGACCCCGCCGACGCCACCGATCCCTCTCAGCCGGCCGCGGGTGCCGGGCCGTAGAACGCGAGGAAGCCCTCACCGACGTCGAACGCCACGATCGTGAAGTCGTCGGAGGTCGACACCGCCGTCGCCGGCAGGTCGGGTCCGGTCGTGACCGTGCCGTCGGCCGCCACCCGCACCGCGCCGGCGGGCGTGGTCGTGAGGACGTCCGGGCCGTGGGCGACGAGCGGTCCCGTCGCCGGCCCGGGGAGCCGTGCGCGGGTGCCCTCGCCGTCGTCGACGAACCGGATCACCTCGTCACCGACCGCGACGGCGACGCCGGCGCTGGTGGCGACCGCGGACGTCGGCGTGCCCGCGACCGGCGTGATCGCCACCGGGGTGCCGTCGTCCCCGCGGACGCGCGCGATCCGGTCGGCGCCGGCGAGGAACACGACGTCGTCGCCGGCGAGCAGGATCGCGTCCTCGGCGAGCTCGCCGCCCAGCTCGGCGGCGGTGACCCGCCACGCCGGCGCCCCGCTGCGGAGGTCGAAGGCGGCGACCTCGTTCGTGCTCGCGACGATCGCGAGCCCGCCGGTCACGGCGGCGTCGGTGCACGGGATCGGTCAGGACGTCCGGTGCCTGCCACAGCGACCCGCCGTCGAGCCGGGCGACGTCGACGTCGCGACCGTCCGACAGGACCGCCACCCCACCCGACAGGTGGACGACCCGGGTCGGGACGGTCGAGCTCACGGCACGCCGTGAGCTTGAGGTCGCCGTCGTAGCGGGCGATCAGGGTGTCGAGCCCGCCCTCGGAGACGACCACCCCGACCTGGTCCGCGGCCGGCCGGACCGAGACATCGGCCCGGTGCTCGCGACCCGTCGCGACGGCGATGATCGCCGTGTCGATGATGCGGACGTCGTCGCGGTCGGTGACGACGAAGCTGCCGTCGTCGAACGGCAGGGCGGTCACCTCCGGAGGGGCGGGGGTCGCGCCCCGCACCGGGCCGAGCCCGAGCCGCTCCCCGACCGCGACCACATCGGCGGCGAGGGCTGGCAGGTCCGCGTCCGGGGCGACCGCGGCGAGCACCTCCGCGCCGTCGGCCACCGCCTCCGGCGCCGGACCCGGCGGGAGCAGGTCCTCGCACGGGCCGGAGGTCACCAGGATGGCGCCGGCGACACCGACCGCGCCCAGCACGAGCGCGCCGGCGAGCACGCCGGCGACCGCCCGGCGCTGCCGCCGCTGCTCAGAGGCGTCCGGCACGGGTCAGTTCATCTCCGGGCGGGGCGGGAGGCGCAGGTGGCTGTTGGCCTTCTGCACGTCCTGCTGGTACTTGAGCAGCACGTTCATCGTGGACCGCGCGACGTTCTCGTCGATCGTGTCGAAGCCGAGCTCGAGGAGCGTGCGGGCCCAGTCGAGGGTCTCCGAGATCGACGGCGGCTTCTTGAGCTCGAGCTGGCGCAGGCTCCGCACGATCCGGACGAGCTGGTCCGCGAGCGCCTCGGGGGCGTCGGGGACGCGGGACAGGACGATCTCCTTCTCGCGCTCGACGTCGGGGTAGTCGATGTGGAGGTAGAGGCAGCGGCGCTTCAGCGCCTCGGACAGCTCGCGGGTGTTGTTCGAGGTCAGGACGACGAACGGGTGGCGGGTGCCGGTGACGGTGCCGAGCTCGGGGATCGTGACCTGGAAGTCGGACAGGATCTCGAGCAGCAGCGCCTCGAACTCGAAGTCGACCTTGTCCACCTCGTCGATCAGCAGCACGGTGTCACCCGGGTTGCGGAGCGCCCGCAGGAGCGGCCGCTCGAGCAGGTACTCCTCGCCGAAGATGTCGTCGTGGAGCGAGTGCCAGTCCTCGCTGGCGGTCTCGACCCCACCGCCGGTGGCGTTGGCCGCCTGGATGCGCAGCAGCTGCTTCTTGTAGTTCCACTCGTAGAGCGCCTTGGCCTCGTCGAGACCCTCGTAGCACTGCAGCCGCACCAGCTCGGCACCGCGGGCGGCGGCGACCGCCTTGGCGAGCTCGGTCTTGCCGACGCCCGCCGGTCCCTCGACGAGGATCGGCTTGTGCAGCCGCTCGGCGAGGTAGACGACGGTCTCGATCGCCTCGTCGGGGAGGTAGCCCGACCTTCTCCAGCCGGTCGTGGACGTCGTGGACGCCGGTGAAGTCGCTGGTCACGGGGAGCTCCTCGGACGAGGGGGCGCGCGGGGCGCGCGCGGGGAGGTGCCGGAACGGTACGCCGTCACCCCCTCGTGCCGCGAAACGGCGTCCGGCCGTGGGCGGGTGCCACGAGTCCCGTCGCGGCCCGTTAGGTTCCGGGACCATGAGACAGCTCACCGGACTCGACACGGCCTTCCTGAACCTGGAGACGGCGTCCACGCCGCTCCACGTGGGCTCGGCCATCATCATCGACGGCGCGAGCGCACCGGAGGGGTGGGGCTACGACGCCGTCCGCGACCTCATCGCGTCGCGGCATCGAGTCGCTGCCGCCGATGCGGTGGAAGCTCGTCGAGGTGCCGCTCGGCATCGACCTGCCCTACTGGATCGACGACCCCGACTTCGACCTCGAGTTCCACCTGCGTCGCTCGGGGGTCCCCAAGCCCGGTGGTCCGCGCGAGCTCGCCGAGGTCGTCGCGCGGATCCACGCCCGGCCGCTCGACCGCAGCCGGCCGCTGTGGGAGCTCTACGTCATCGAGGGGCTCGAGGGCGGCGACATCGCGGTCGTCTCCAAGATGCACCACGCGGCGATCGACGGGGTCTCCGGCGCGGAGCTCCTCACCGCCCTGGTCGACCTCGAGCCGATGACCCCGCCGTCGGGCGTCCGCGCCGCCGCCGGCGAGGACCGTCGAGCCGGGCCAGCTCGAGATGCTCGTGCGCGGTGGACGCGGACTCGCCAAGCAGCCGTTCCGGCTCGCCCGGACCGCGCGTGCGCACCGCCAAGGCGCTGCCCGGGCTCGGCGGGTTCGCCAAGATGGCGCTGCCCGACGGCGGTGCGGAAGCGGGTCGGCGACGGCGGCCTCCTCGAGCGGCCCACCGTGCAGGCGCCCCCGACGCCGTTCAACGGTCCGATCACCCCGCACCGCAGCTGGTCGTTCGGCTCGCTGTCGCTGCAGACGGTGAAGGACGTCAAGAACGCCGCCGGCGCCACCGTCAACGACGTCATCATGACGGTCTGCTCGGCCGGGCTCCGGCGCTACCTGCTCGACCGCGACGCGCTGCCGGAGCACCCGCTGCAGGCGATGATCCCGATCTCGGTGCGGACCAAGGACACGAGCAGGCCGCGATGGGCAACCAGGTCACCGCCCTGGTCGCGACCCTGCCGACCCACCTCGCCGACCCGCGGGAGCGGCTCGCCTACACCTCCGAGCGGATGGACGTCGCGAAGTCGTCCAACGCCGTGCCGGCCGACCTGCTCCAGGACGTCACCCGGTTCGGCGCCCCGGCGCTCGCCGCCCGCGCCGCCCGGGTCGCGACCCGCACGCGGTGGGCCGACCGCTTCCGGCTCCCGTTCAACGTGGTCATCTCCAACGTCCCGGGTCCGCCGATCCCGCTCTACCTCGCCGGCGCGAAGATGAAGAACATCTTCCCGCTGTCGGCGATCGTCGACGGGATCGGGGTCAACATCACCGTGCAGTCCTACGAGGACCACATCGACGTCGGGCTGGTGTCGTGCACCGACCTCCTGCCCGAGGTGTGGGACGTGATGGGCTACATCGACGAGGCCCTCGCCGAGCTCGCCGGGGCCTACGACGTCTAGCGGCCGGATGAGAGCCGTCGTCATGACCGCTCACGGCGGGCCGGAGGTGCTCGCCCTCCGGGACCTGCCGGTGCCGGAGCCCGGTCCGGGCCAGGTCCGGGTCCGGGTGTCGGCGGCGGCGGTGAACAACACCGACCTGTGGACCCGTGAGGGCGCCTACGGCCGCCCCGACGACCCCGACGCCGTCGCCGGGTGGACGGGCGTACCCATCGACGTCCCACGCGTGCAGGGCGCCGACGCGGTCGGGGTCGTCGACGCCGTCGGCCCCGGGGTCGATGCCGGGCTCGTCGGCCGGCGCGTGCTCGTCGACCCGGCGCGCTACGACGGGGACGGGGACGAGGCGGCGGTCGTCGCGGTCCTCGGCTCGGAGTGGGACGGCGCCTTCGCCGAGGCGCTCGTGGCCGACGCGGCGCGGGTGCACGACGTCTCCGACAGCCCGTTGACCGATCACGAGCTCGCGGCGCTCCCGATCGCCTACGGCACCGCGATGGGGATGCTGTCGCGGGCGGAGGTCGCGGCCGGGGAGGTGGTCGTGGTCACGGGCGCGTCGGGAGGCGTCGGGACCGCCGCCGTGCAGCTCGCCACCGAGCGCGGCGCGACCGTCATCGGGGTCACGACCGCGCGGTCGGCCGCGGACGTCCTCGCCGCGGGCGCGTCCGCGACGGTGGACCGCGGGGCGGGTGAGCCGGCCGAGCTGGTCGAGCGGCAGCACGGACGCGTCGACGTCGTCGTCGACGTCGTGGGAGGGCCCGGCTTCGGTCGCTGGCTGGGGGCCCTGGCAGCGCACGGGCGGATCGTGGTCGCCGGCGCGGTCGCGGGCCCGGTGGTCGAGGTGGACCTGCGGACCCTCTACCTCCACCAGCGGCGGATCATCGGCTCGACGATGCACACCCCGGCCGTGTTCGCCGAGCTGGTCGAGGTCGCACGCCGGGGCGGCTTCCGCGTCCCGGTCGGCGGCGGTGTTCCCCTGGAGCGGCTGGTCGACGCGCAGCGAGGCCTTCCGGTCCGGTGACACCTTCGGGAAGGTCGTGATCGACGTCGGCGGAGCGGGCTAGTCGCTAGCTCCGGATCTGGCCGTCGCCGTCCACGAGGTACTTGACGCTCGTCAACTCGGTCAGCCCCATCGGGCCGCGCGCGTGCATCTTCTGGGTCGAGATGCCGATCTCGGCCCCGAAGCCGAACACCTCGCCGTCGGTGAAGCGCGTCGAGGCGTTGACCATCACCGCGGCCGCGTCGACCTCGGCCTGGAAGCGGCGCGCCGCCGCCCGGTCCTCGGTGACGATCGCCTCGGTGTGCAGCGTCCCGAACCGCTCGATGTGCGCGAGCGCGGCGTCGAGGTCGTCGACGACGGCGACCGTCATCCGGTAGTCGAGGTGCTCCTCGGCGAAGTCCTCGTCGGTCGCGGGATCCATGTCCACGATGGTGCGCGCCCGGTCGTCGCCGAGCAGCGTCACGTCCGCCCCCCGCAGCGCCGCGGCGGCCTTGGGCAGGAACTCCTCGGCGACGTCGCGGTGGACCAGGAGCGTCTCGGCGGCGTTGCACACCGAGGGCCGCTGCGCCTTGGCGTTGACGACGATGTCGACCGCCTTGCCGAGGTCGCCGGCGCGGTCGACGTAGACGTGGCAGACCCCGACGCCGGTCTCGACGACCGGGACCTTGGCGCCCTCGACCACGCGCTGGATGAGGCCCGCTCCCCCGCGCGGGATCAGCAGGTCGACGAGGCCCCGTGCCTCCATCAGCACCTGCACCGACTCGCGCGAGGTGTCCTCGACGAGGCACACGGCGTCGGCGGGCAGGTCGTGGGCGACGAGACGGTCGCGGATCAGCTCGGCCAGCGCGGTGTTCGACGCGTGCGCCGACGAGGACCCGCGGAGCACGCACGCGTTGCCGCTCTTGAGCGTCAGCCCCGCGGCGTCGACGGTCACGTTCGGCCGGGCCTCGTAGATCATCGACACCACGCCGAGCGGCACCCGCACCTTGCGGATCTCGAGCCCGTTCGGGAGCGTCCAGCCGGCGACGACCTCCCCGATCGGGTCCTTCAGCCCCACGATCTGGCGCAGCCCGTCCGCCATCCCCGAGATGCGCGCGTCGGTCAGCGTGAGCCGGTCGATCAGCGCGTCGGTCAGGCCCTCCTCACGGCCGCGGCGGACGTCCTCGGCGTTGGCGGTCTGGATCTCCGACCCACGCGCCTCGAGCGTCTCGGCGACGTCGAGCAGGACCGCGTCCTTGGCGTCGGTGCGCAGCGTCGCCAGCGTCTTGCTGGCACGCTTGGCCGCCTGGCAGGTGTCGAGCACGGTCCGCATCGGGTGGTCCACCGTCGGGTCGGGAGGGCGTCGGTCACGAGTGTTCCCGATGCCGGCCGCGTCGGCCACCTCGCGCCGGACTCTCCGACCGTCCGTCGCCGGCGACGTGGCGACTCACCAGGAGCCGCCGCCACCTCCACCGAAGCCGCCCCCGACGGAGCCGCCGCTGAAGCCGGACCCGGACCCACCCGAGCTCGGCACGGTCGACAGCGACGAGCTGGCCGCGGAGGAGAAGTCCGACAGCCCGGACGAGAACGCCATCGCGTTGAACGTCCCGTGCCCGACGTACCACCCGCCGACCGCGGCGCCGAGGTCGACGCCGAGGTCCTCGAACGCCCGCGCCCACCGGTCGGTCGCCCCGAAGACGACCGCGTAGGGCAGGTAGGGGACGAACATCCCCTCGGCCTCGGCGAACCGGAGCCGGTCCGCGTCGGCGGTCTCGATGAACTCCTTGAACCCGAGCGTGCGGGTGAGGACCGCGCTGCCGGTCGCGGTCCGGCGTGGCATCCAGCGATGGCCGACGAGGAGCGCCAGTCCGGCCAGGGCGATCGGGATGGCGGCGACGGCGAACCGGGTCGTCTGCGCGGCGAGGATGGTGAGCCCCACGCCGGCGACGAGCACGGCGACCCCGACGCCGATCCAGGTCGAGCGCACCTTGTCGGGTCGTCGGGCGAACCACTTCCGGCGTTGCGTGTCGTCGTAGAGGTCACCCACGACGAGCGCGTAGTCGCTGGCGAAGTCGCCCTTGAGCTCGGAGACCCGGACCTCGTCGCCGTCCTCGAAGACCCCGTCGAGGAGCCGCTTCTCGAAGCGCAGCAGCGGGAGCGGCTCGCCCTCGTCGGTGGTCGGCTCATCCGAGCGGCGCAGGATCCAGTCCGAGCGGGTCGTCCACAGGACCTTCGTCTGCTCCTCCTCGATGGTGAGGTAGCCCCGCACGGCGAGGTCGACGATGCTGGCGCTGACGTCCACCGGGTCGACGCGCTCGTCGACGATGACGCCGAGCTGGCCCGGCCGCAGCCCGTCGGGCGGACGGAACTCGACCGCGACGGGGCGCGGCTCGAACAGCCGACGCCGGCGCTCACCGCTGCGGGCGACGTCGACCTGGCCGGCGGCGGTGGCGGGACCGCGCGTGACCCGGTCCCGTCCCTCGCGCAGCAGCAACGCGCCGACGCCGGCGACACCGAGCAGCGTGGTCAGGGCCGCCAGCGGCCACGCGAGCGGGCTGCCGAACATCGCCTGCGCGAGCGTCCACTTCCGCTCCAGCACCGGCGGCGGCACCGTGACCGTGCCGGCCTCGAAGCGGGTCGCGACGCTCAACGCCTGGCCGGCGTCGAGCCCGCCGCTGGCGAAGACGGCCTCGGTGGCGCTGCGACGGTCGGCGGTCTCGCACGGGAAGCTCTGCCCCGCGTAGCCGGTGTAGCAGGCGACCTGGGTGATGACGGGGGCGTGGACGACCGCGGTCGCCGACCGCATCGGCACCTCCCACAGGTCCCCGGTCACGTTCCAGAACAGCTCCGCACGCCCGTCGAACTCGTTCAGTGCCCCGTCGACGGTGTAGGCGATGACGTAGGACTGCGGACCCGACACCGTGACGTCGGCGTCGCCGATGCGGATGGAGAGGTCGGTGCCCTGGTTGCCCGGCCCCGAGAGCTCGACGTCGGCCGGTGCCCCGGTCGGGCTCGAGACGCGCACGTCGTGGACGTCGAGGACGCGGCGCCAGTCCGCGGGGTCCCCGTCGGGCACGCTCGTGTCGGGTGCGAGCTCGTAGCGGACCGGGATCACGCGGTAGATGCCGTGCTTGTCGAGGCTGCCGAAGTCGACGTCGATGCGCTCGGTCACCTGGAGGGACCCGCCGGCGTCGACCTCGAGGTCGGCCGCGAACGAGGTGATCTCCCAGCCGGTGTCCTGCGCGCCGGCGGGCTCGGCCAGCAGCACCAACCACGTCAGGGCGACGGCGACCGCCGCGATGAGCCTCCTCATCGGTCGAGGTCCACGTCCGGCACCGCGCCGGCGTCCTCGCCGGCGCGGAAGTACTCGGCCTCGTGGAACCCGAACGGCCGCGCGACGAGCACCGTCGGGAAGGTCTGGACGGCGGTGTTCAGGTCCTTCACCACGGCGTTGTGGTACCGGCGGGCGAACGCCAGCTCGTCCTCGACCGTGGCGAGCTCGCGCTGCAGCGACAGGAAGTTCGCGCTGGCCTTGAGCTCCGGGTAGGCCTCGGCGACGGCGAACAGCGACTTGAGCGCGCCGGTGAGCTGCTCGTCGGCGACCGCGGACTCGGCCGGGCCCGTGGCCGCGGCCAGCCGGGCGCGCGCCTCGGTCACCTGCTCGAACACCGCGGCCTCGTGGCTCGCGTAGCCCTTGACGACCTCGACGAGGTTGGGGACGAGGTCGGCCCGACGCTGCAGCTGCACGTCGATGCCGGCCCAGGCCTCCTCGCGCTTGTTGCGGAGCGCCACGAGGCGGTTGTAGGTGCGCAGCACCCAGACGGCCACCAGGACGACCACGCCCACGACGACGAGTACCACGACCGTTCCCACACGCGACCTCCGTTGCCCGCGCTGAGCCTACGCGAGGGGACGTGCGCGGGTCAGCGCACGGGCAGCACCACGAGGTCGTCGCGGTGGATGACCTCGCGGGCGTAGGCCGAGCCGAACTCCTCCACGGCCGAGGCGGTGCTGCGGCCGGCGAGACGCACCACGTCGTCGACCGGGAAGTTCGCCAGGCCGCGGGCGACGACGCGCCCGTCGGGGTCGACCACCTCCACCGCGTCGCCCGGGGCGAAGCGGCCGTCGGCGCCGGTGACGCCGACCGCGAGGAGGGAGGTGCCGCGGGTCCGCAGGGCCTCGGCCGCGCCGGCGTCGACGTGGACGCGGCCGTGGGTCGACAGGGCGAACCCGATCCACAGGCGGCGGGCCTCGAGCCGGCGCTCCTGGCTCGCGAACCAGGTCCCGACCGGCGCGCCGGCGAGCGCGTCGGCGAGGACGTCGGGCTGCCGGGCGTTGGCGACCACGGCGTGGCAGGCCGACGACACGGCCACGCGGGCCGCCTCGACCTTGGTCCGCATCCCGCCCGAACCGACGTAGGACCCGGTCCCGCCGACCGCCGAGACGTCGAGCGCCGTGATGTCCGGGACCTCCGGGATCAGGTGGACGTCGGGGTCCCCGCTGCGCGGGTCGCCGTCGTAGAGCCCGTCGACGTCGGAGAGGAGCACGAGCAGCTGCGCGTCGAGCATCGAGGCGACGAGGGCGGCGAGGTGGTCGTTGTCGCCGTAGGACAGCTCCTCGGTGGCGACCGCGTCGTTCTCGTTGATGATCGGCACGAGCCCGAGCTCGAGGAGCCGCTGGAGGGTGGTCCGGGCGTTGAGGTAGCGGTTGCGGCGGACGAAGTCGTCCTGGGACAGGAGGATCTGGGCGCAGCTCAACCCGTGCGTGACGAGGTGGCGCTGGTACTCGTGGATGAGCTCGCCCTGCCCGGCGGCGGCGCAGGCCTGCAGGGTCGGGAGGTCGGTCGGACGCCGCTCGAGGCCGATCACGCCCATGCCCGCGGCGACCGCCCCGGAGGACACCAGCACGATCCGGGTGCCGGCCGCGTGGGCCCGCGCCAGCTGCTCCGAGAGCGAGCGGACCTGGTCGCGGTCGAGACGGCCGTCGGCGCCCCGCAGGCTCGACGAGCCGACCTTGACCACGGCCAGCGAGGGTCGCGGGTAGCGGGCGGTCATCGCCGGACCCCGAGGTCGTCGTCGGTGTCCTCCCAGAGGTCCCCGTCGAGGTCGGCGTCGTCGTCCGCGCCACCGGCCTCGTCCTCGAGCTCGGCGGCGAGGATGGCCTCACGCTCCTCGGCGGGGAGGTCGTCGATGTCGGGCTCGAAGTCGAAGGCGACCTCGCCGAGGACCACCGGGTCGCCGGCGCGGGCGCCCGCCTCGACCAGCGCCTGCTCGACGCCGGCGCGACGCAGCCGGCCCTGGAGGTAGCGCAGCGCCTCGCGGTTGTCGAGCGGCAGCATCTGGACCCAGCGCTCGACCCGCTCGCCGCGGACCTGGTAGCCGCCGTTGTCGTGGCGGGTCACGACGAAGTCGGGCCCGGTCGACTCGAGCCGGATGACGATCTCGTCGGGGGTCGCGTCCTCGCCGCCGACCGCCCCGCGGGACTCGCGCTCGGCGAGCACCAGCTCGCCCAGACGGAACCGCAGGGCGTCGAGGCCCTCGCCGGACACGGCGCTGATCTCGAAGACCTCGTAGCCCTGCTCCTCGAGCGTCCCACGGACCATCTCGGCCATCGCGCGGCCGTCGGGCAGGTCGACCTTGTTGAGGGCCACGACCTCGGCGCGCTCGAGCAGCTCCGGGTCGTGCTGGCCGAGCTCGCGGCGGATCACCGCGAGGTCGGCGATGGGGTCCCGGTCGGGCTCGAACGGGTAGCAGTCGAGGACGTGCAGCAGCACGAGGCAGCGCTCGACGTGGCGCAGGAAGCGGTGGCCGAGGCCCTTGCCCTGGCTGGCGCCCTCGATGAGGCCCGGCACGTCGGCGAGGACCACGTCGATGGGGGTGCCGGAGGCGGCGTCGCCGGCGCGCATCACGCCGAGGTGCGGGGTGAGCGTCGTGAACGGCCACGCCTCGACGCGCGGGGTCGCCGCGGACAGCCGCGAGATGAGCGAGGACTTGCCGGCGCTCGGGTAGCCGACGAGCCCGACGTCGGCGATGACCTTGAGCTCGAGGCGCAACGAGCGCTCGGCCACCCGTTCGCCGAACTCGTGGAACCGGGGCACCCGCCGGTAGCGGTTGGCGAACGCGGCGTTGCCGCGCCCCCCGCGGCCGCCGCGGGCGGCGACGTAGCGCTGGCCGGGACGCACGAGGTCGGCGAGGACCACGCCCGGAGTCGCGGTGGCGGACGACGGTGCCGATCGGCACCCGGACGACGTTGTCGGCCCCGTCCGCGCCGGTCCGGTTCATCCCCTCGCCGTGCCGCCCGTCCGCTCCGCGCTGGTGCGGGTAGCGGTGGAGGTCGAGGAGCGAGGTCACGTCCGGGTCGGCCTCGAGCACGACGTCGCCGCCGCGGCCTCCGTCGCCGCCGTCGGGGCCGCCGCGCGGGACGTGCTTCTCGCGCCGGATCGACGCCACCCCGTTGCCCCCGTCGCCGCCGCGGACGTGGACGGTGCACTCGTCGACGAACTCGACGTTGTCCACGGGGGCTCCTGGGGTGGCGTGGGTCTGCGGGGGGTGGACAGACGAGAGGGCGGCCTGGTGGCCGCCCTCCTCGTCAGGTCTGCGCTGTGCGCGGCCGGGGCTACGCCTCGACCGGGTCCACGTTGGCGGTGGTGCGCTTGCCCGACTTGCGGAAGCGGACCGAGCCGTCGACGAGCGCGAACAGCGTGTCGTCGCCGCCGCGGCCGACGTTCTCGCCGGGGTGGATCTTGGTGCCCCGCTGACGCACGATGATGCCGCCGGCACGGATGACCTCGCCGCCGTACTTCTTGACGCCGAGCATCTTCGGGTTGGAGTCGCGACCGTTGTTGGACGAGCCGCCGCCCTTCTTGTGTGCCATGGCTACACCCTTCGAGGTCTCACGGGCGCCGCGGGGCGCCGGTGCAGGATCAGATGCTGTCGATCTTGATGGTGGTCTGGTGCTGGCGGTGGCCACGCCGCTTGTGCTGGCGCGACTTGTTCTTGTAGGTGAACACGCGCACCTTCGGGCCCTTGCCGTGCCCGGTGATGGTGGCCGTGACGGCCCGCTCACCGAGGTCCTTGCCGGCGGTGACGGCACCGGAGTCGTCGACGATCATGACCGGACGGAGCTCGACGCGGTCGTCGACCTCGCCGGTCAGCTTCTCGACCGTGATCTCCTGGCCGGGCTCGACCCGGTACTGCTTGCCGCCTGTCGCGATGACCGCGTACACGGTGGCCTCCTGCTCGTCGTCGCCGACGGTGGCGCGCGGGCTCGACGAGCGCGCAGCACACGTGGCGTAGGGGGATCTGAAGGGGACGTAGACACGGTGCCCCGTGGGGCACCGCCGAAGGGGGAGGCTACCGGCTGGTCCCGGGGACGGTCAACCGGCGCACCATCCGAGCGTCGGCCGCGCGGCCCCGGATGACCAGCTCGTCCCGGTTGCGGCGCTCCACCGTGCGGCGGCGCGCCGGCGACGCCGACCTTGGGACGGGGCGGCACGGCTCACGCAGGGTGATGGCTGCCTACCGTGCGGGGACGGCCACCTGCCGCAGCCAGGACGCCCCCAGGAGACACCGTGGGAGACCCCGTGGTCGACGAGGACACCCCCGAGCCCCGCTCGGTCCGCCGGCTGCTCGACCCGCACCGACCGCTGGTGCGCTGGGGCATCGCCGCGTGGCTCCTGGTCGGCTTCGCCGCCGTGTTCTGGATCGTGTGGCACGTCGCCGGGATCCTCCACGTCGTCCTGTTCCCGCTGCTGCTCGCGGTCTTCCCGGCAGCCGTGGTGCTCCCGGTCGCCCGCTGGCTCGAGCGCCGCGGCGCCCCGCCGGCGCTCGCCGCCTTCACCGTGACCCTGGCGCTGGTCGCGGTCGTCGCCGGCCTCGCCACGCTCGTGACGGTCCAGGTGCGCTCGGAGATGGACGGCATCACCGACAAGCTCCGGACCGCGCTCGAGGAGGTCCAGCGCACGGTCCCGGGCCTGTCCGCGCTCGACCCGCAGGAGCTCCTCGGGGCGGCCACCGCGCCCGAGGGCACCCCCGGCGAGGGGGAGGGCAGCCCGTCGCTCCCCGGTGGTGGACCGCCCGCGTCCGAGGAGCCACAGCCGGGCCCCTCACCGAGCGCGTCGGCGACCCCGAGCCCGGCGGCGACGCCGGGTCCGTCGCCGTCGCCCGCCGCACCGGCCACCTCGGGCAGCTCCACGGGGACGCCGGCGGCGTCGGGCGGATCCTCCGGCGGGGCGCCCAGCGTGGCGTCCGGCGACGCGGCCGTCCGGGCGCTGCGCGGCCTCCTCAGCTTCCTCACCGAGCTCCTGATCGGGATCGTGGCGCTGTTCTTCTACGTCAAGGACGGCGACGACATCGCCCGCTGGATCCAGCACCTGTTCCCCCGGCGCCACCACGGCGACGCCGCGAGCATCGGCGAGCAGGTGTGGGAGTCGGTGTCCGCCTACATCCGGGGACAGGCGATGGTCGCCCTGTTCGACGGGGTGATGGTGGGGATCGGCCTGGCCATCATCGGCGTCCCGCTCGCGGTGACCCTCGGCATCCTCGTCACCGTGGGTGCCTTCGTGCCGGTGGTGGGGTCGATCGTCGCCGGCGCGGTCGCCGTCGCGGTCGCGCTCGCGACCCAGGGCGTCACCGCGGCGCTCTTGACCATCGCGATCATCGTGGCCGTGCAGCAGTTCGAGGGCCACGTCCTCGCCCCGGTCGTGCTCGGCCGCCGGCTCCACATCCACCCGTTGGTCGTGCTCGCGTCCATCGCTGCGGGCGCGGTCCTGCTCGGCCCGTTCGGGGCGCTCATCGCCGTCCCGCTCACCGCCTCCATCGCGCGCGCCGCCTCCTACCTCCGCGACCAGACGACCTGAGCCGGCGCGTACCCTCGCCCCGCTCCCCGCACCCGGCCGTCGAGGCTCCCGCGTGACCGTCGTCCCCGACCCCGCCGCGCTCACCTGCTCGGCCCAGGCCCAGCTCGCCGACGAGCCGCTGCGCGGGACCGCTCCCGACGCGGTGGGGTGGTTCCTCGTCGAGCAGGCCGGACCGTGGGGACACGACGCGGTGACCGAGAGCGGGCTCGACCCGCTCGTCGCCGCGGAGCTGACCCGCCGCACCGCCGACATCCCCGTCCGTGCGCAGCTGATCCGACGCCCGGGGCACCGCCGCGGGGTCCAGCGCACGGTGATCCTCGCCCACGCCGGCCCCGAGCGGACCTGGATGCGGCGGCTGGCGGTCCAGGACCCGCGCCGCATCCTCGACGTCGACCCGCAGCTGCTGCTCTCCCCCGTCGAGCCCGAGCTCGGCGAGCCCGAGCCCGGCCCGGTGCTGCTCGTCTGCACCCACGCCAAGCGCGACCAGTGCTGCGCCCTGTGGGGCCGTCCGCTCGTGGCCGGCCTCGCCGAGCGGCACCCGGAGGCGGTGTGGGAGTCGAGCCACGTCGGCGGCCACCGCTTCGCCGGCAACCTCGTGGTCCTGCCGCACGGCAACGTCCACGGCTACCTCGACGTCGAGGCCGGCGTCCGGGTCGTGGACCGCTACCTCGCCGGCGAGGTCGACGTCGCCACCCTCCGCGGCCGCTCCAGCCTCCCGCCGGCGGGCCAGGCGGCCGAGGTGTTCGTGCGCGAGCACGCCGGCGTCGACGACCTCGACGCGCTCCGCGTGACCGACGTGGTCGGGGGTGACGAGGCCGAGGTCCACGTCGAGCTCGCCGGTCGCCGCTTCGTGGTGCACGTCGAGGCGCGGCCGCTGGGCGCGGAGCTCCTGACCGGCTGCGACAAGCCCGCCCCGAAGGACCCCGGCACCTACCGACTCGTGTCCGCTCACGGAGCGCTGACCGGGCCGGCTCACCCGCGCAGGCTCGCCCAGGTCAGCGCCGGCAGCACCGTCAGCCTGCCGGTCCCCTCGAGGGTCGCCACCCGCTGCGCCTGGGTGGCCGCGGTGCGGTTGGTGTGGAACCACAGCGGTCGCACCGGCGTCCGGAACGGCCCGCGCACCACGGTCTTCGCGACGTCCTCGAGGAGGTAGGTGTTGTGCACCACGCCGATGCCGGACTGGATGTCGGCCGGGGTGTGGCCCGGCGCGGCGCCCCACGGGGTCGACACCATCCCGTAGGTGACGGCCGACCAGTGGTTCAGGACGACCGAGCCGTAGCGCAGGTCGTCGATCGGCGCGCTCGACCGCTGCCGCCACCTGCGGGTCCCGCAGCGACTTCGGGTGCACGATGATCGACGCCGACAGCGTCCCCCACAGCTCGTCGTTGCAGAAGGCGACCGCCTGCTCGAGGTACTCCGGGATCGAGCGTGGCGCGTCGAGCGCCACCTCGGAGAACACGCCACAGAACGCCTCGGTGCGGAACGCGAGCTCGTGGTCGGCCTCGCGGGTCGAGGCCCGCTGATGAGCGTCCACGGGACCTGGTCGTCGCCGTCCGGGTCCGAACCGCTCCGCGTCGGGGTGCGCGGCGACGTAGGTCTCCCAGCGCTCCCGGCGCCGGGGTAGTAGGCGCGCTCGCGCGGACGCGCCCGCGACAGCGAGTCCCGGACCGCGTCGAGGAGGGCTCGTCGCCGCGCCCAGGCGCCGTGCTGGACGACGCCCGCGCGGCGATGCAGTTGAAGCCGGCGTTGTTGGTGAGCATCGAGGCGATGTTGTCGCCGTGGTAGGCGATGTCGCGCGTCGGACCACGGTCCCGGGACGACGATGACGGGCGAGACGTTGCCGAGCTCGGCGGTGACCGGCTTGTCGACGCGCGGCTCGCCGCGCGGCCTTGCGCCGGCGACCCTCGTCGCCGCGGCCGAACACGATCGCGTCGAAGGTCTTGTCCGAGCCGGTCATGTGGATCTCGTCGATGCCCTCGTGGTCGGTGAGGTAGGCGCCCTCTTCGGCGCCGCCGTAGACCACCCGCAGCAGGTCCTCGCGGATCAGCGCCTGCAGCGCCCGCTCGAGGTAGGGCCCCACGTAGGCGTTGACCGGGTTCATCTTCAGCACGCAGACCCGGTCGTCGGTGAACAGCGCGTGGAGCACGTCCATCGGGGCGATGGAGGACACGTTGCCGGCGCCCGAGGACCAGCCGGGTCCCCCCGCCGTCCTTCCCGCCGGGGCGGTAGATGCGCCCCATGCGCGCCTCGGCCTCCTCGAGGCTCACGTCCGGGGCGAGCCGCACGTCGGCGGTGAAGCCGGCGAACAGGAGGTTGTCGAGCGGGGAGGTGGGGAACACCCGCACCTCGACCTGCCCGTCGGCCCGCGTCGAGACCGCCTTCGGCTGCGGCGCACCCGACTCGGCGATGTCACGGAGGGTCTCGGCGAGGAGGCGGAGGTTGCGCAGGACGAGGATGGGCCCGCCGAGCCACTCCTCGGCGACCGCCTGGGAGTCGCGGGCGATGCCCTTGGCGGCCGCCGCGGCGGTCACCCACTCCTCGGCGACCGCGAGCGTGTCGCGCCGGAGCTCCTCCAGCAGCGCGATCCGGTCCGCGACGTCCCACTGGACCCAGGCGCTCGCCTGCGCCCGGACCGCGGCGACGGCGTCGTCGATGGCGTCGTGCCGGGTCGCCGCGAGGTGCTGCTCGGCCTCGGGGATGTCCAGGGTCCCCTGCTCGGGCGTGTCGGTCTGGCTCACTCGTGCTCCTCGGGCCGCGGCTGCGGCGCCGAGCCTACGTCGGTCCCGGGGACGGCACGGAACCACGGCCCGCGTCCGCGCTCGACGCGTGCACGGACGCGCGCGTCAGCCCGCCGTGCCGGCGCTCCAGGACCGGTGGAGGCCCGCGTAGACCCCGCCGGCGTCGACCAGCTCGTCGTGGCTGCCCCGCTCGACGACGTCGCCGGCGTCGAAGACGATGACCTCGTCGGCCGCCTCGGCGGTGGACAGGCGGTGGGCGATGGACACGGTGGTGCGGCCGCGGGTCAGTCCCACCAGCGCCCGCTGGAGGCGGACCTCCGTGGCGGGGTCGACCGCGGAGGTCGCCTCGTCGAGCACCAGCAGGTCGGGGTTGGCGATGTAGGCCCGCGCCAGCGCCACCAGCTGCCGCTCACCCGCCGACAGCGCGGTGCCACGCTCACCGACCTCGGTGGCGAGGTGGTCGGGCAGCTCCTCGACCCAGTCCGCGAGGCCCAGCTCGAGGAACGCGAGCCCGATCGCCTCGTCGTCCGCGTCGGGCTGTCCCATCCGGACGTTGTCGGCGATCGACCCCTCGAACAGCATGCCGTCCTGCGGCACCATCACGATGCGCCGGCGCAGGCTGTCGAACGCGACCTCGTCGAGCGGCACCCCGCTCACGAGCACGCGCCCCTCGCTGGGGTCCATGAGCCGGGTGAGGAGCTTCGCGAACGTGGTCTTGCCGGAGCCGGTCTCGCCCACGATCGCGACGCGCGTCTGGGCCTCGATGGCGAGGTCGACGTCGTGGAGCACGGTCGGACCCGACGCCGCGCTCGGCGTGCTCGTCGGGCTTGGGGTAGCGGAAGGCGACGTGCTCGAAGCGGATGTCGATGGGGCCGTCCGGGACCGCCACGCCGTCGTCCGGGTCCCCGACATCGGGCTCGACGTCGAGGATGTCGAGCACCCGCCGCCACCCGGCCACCGCGGTCTGGCCCTCGTTCACGGTCTCGGCCGCGATCAGCACCGGGTCGACGAACAGGGTGATGAGGAACAGGAACGCGACGACCGCGCCGGGGCTCACGTCGCCGCCGACGCCGGTCACGACCCCCACCACGACGACCAGCGAGGTCGCGACGGCGGCGAAGACCTCGCCGGCGCCGGAGAACGTCGACGACAACGCGCCGGCGCGGATCGCGGCGCTGCGGTGGCCCTCGATGCGCTCGTCGAGTCGGTCCTGGGTGCGTCGCTCGATGCCGTAGGCGCGCACCACCGGGGCGCCGACGACGGTCTCGGCCACCGCACCGAGCATCGCCCCGACGCGCTCGCGCACGAGCTGGTAGGCGACCGTCAGCCGCACCTGGAACCAGCGGCCGGCGAGCACGAACGGCACGAACGTCAGGAGCACGACCAGCGTCAGACGCCACGAGTAGTAGGTCATCACGAGCGTCGCGACGGTGAGCTGGCCGATCGAGGTGATGAGGTTCAGCCCACCCCAGGACATGAAGCGGCTGATCTCGTCGATGTCGGTGGTGACCCGGGCGACGAGGCTGCCCCGCTGCTGGGTGGCCTGGTGCAGCATCGACAGGTCGTGGATGTGGCGGAACGCGCGGACCCGCAGGTTCGACAGCGCGGTCTCGACGGTGCCGACCAGCCGGGCGTTCATGAACCCGCTGGCGACCGCCGTGAGGAGGACGGCCACAGCCGCGAAGCCGACGGCCCGGGCGATGGCGGCGAGGTCCACGCCACCACCGGTGGCGCCCAGCCCGTCGTCGATGGTGCGCTGCACCGCGATCGGGACGATGGCGCGGCCGGCGGTCGCGACGAGCGCCAGGACCAGCGTCCGCGCGAGCCCGTCACGCAGCTCCGGGTTGAGCCGCAGCCCACGGACCACGGTGTCCCAGGCGCCCTCGCGGGGCTCGCCGGCGTCGGCGACGGGTGGGGTGGAGGGCAGGCGGGCCATCAGGCGCTCAGCTCCTCGTGGTCGCCCTCGACCCGCTCGTCGTAGGCGGTCACCAGGTTGGCGTAGGCCGGCACGGTGCGCAGGAGCTCGTCGTGTGTCCCGCGGGCGGCGATGGCGCCGTCGTCGACGAAGACGACCTCGTCGGCGAGGGCGATCGAGCTGCGGCGGTAGGCCACGACGATCACGGTCGACGGGAGCGCGGCGTCGGACAGGTTGGCGAGGATGGTCGACTCGACCGACGGGTCGACCGACGAGGTGGCGTCGTCGAGCACGAGCAGGCGGGGTCGGCGGACGAGCGCCCGGGCGAGGGCGATCCGCTGCTTCTGACCGCCCGACAGGGAGGCGCCGCGCTCGCCGACCTCGGTGTCGTAGCCGTCGGCCAGCTCGGAGACGAACCCGTCCGCCTGGGCGAGCTCGGCGGCTCGGCGCACCTCCTCGTCGCTGAACTCGGCGCCGAGGGTGATGTTGCCCCGGACCGTGTCGTCGAACAGGAACGACTCCTGGAACACGATGGCGACGTCCCGGGACAGCTCGTCGCGGTCGAGGTCGCGCAGGTCACGCCCGTCGAGGTCGACGCGGCCCCGCTGCGGGTCGAACAGGCGCACCAGCAGCGCCGCGATGGTGGACTTGCCCGAGCCGGTCGGCCCGACGACCGCGACGACCCGGCCGGCCTCGACGTCGAAGGTGACGCCGTCGACCCCGCGGGTCTGCTCGCCGGCGTCGCCGGCGGCGACGTGCGGCGCGAGGGCCTCGCGGACGGTCGCCGCGTGGCGGTAGCGGACGTCGTCGAGCGCGGCCGCGGCGGCGCCGTCGCCACCGCTCGCCGCGCTGCCGTACTCCATCCGGCCCTGGGCGGACAGCACGCGCTCGACCCGCTCGTAGCCGACGACGGCGCGGGGCAGCTCGCCGAGGAGCCACCCGAACACCCGCATCGGCAGCGCCACGAGCCGGAACAGGTAGGCGAACTGGACCAGGTCGCCGGCGGACAGGGCGCCGCTCTCGACGCGCCAGGCCCCGACGATCAGCACCGCCAGGATCGCGAGGTTCGGCAGCGCCTCCATCAGCGGGTCGAAGGCGGCGCGGAGCCGACCGAACTCGATCATCCGGTCGCGCAGGGTCTCGGACTGGCCCCGGAAGCGGTCGGTCTCGGCCCCCTCGCGACCCATCGTCTTCACGACGATGGCGGCGTCGAAGGACTCGTGGGCGGTCTCGGAGACGTCGGCGCGCTGCTGCTGGGCCTCCATCGCGGCCCAGCGCATCCGCCGCGCGAAGTACCAGTTGACGCCGGCGATCGCGGGGCCGACCGTGAAGCCGATCGCCGCGAGGAACGGGTCGGTGACGAGCAGCAGCACGGCGGTGACGACCAGCATGACGGTCGCGCCGAACGACATCGGCAGCGGGGCGGCGATGAAGAACGCGGACTCGATGTCCGCGTTCGCGTTCGACAGCAGCTCGCCGGTGGAGTGCTTGCGGTGCCACTCGACCGGGAGCTCGAGGTAGCGGCGGGTCACGGCGCGGCGGTAGCGGGCCTGGAGGCCGTACTGGGCGGCGTAGGCCCCGAGCCGGCGGCCCACCACGCCGGTGGCCTTGAGCAGGGCGACCCCGACGATCGCGGCCACCGCCAGCCACAGGGTGCCCGTGTCGACCTCGCCGCGGTCGAACGCCGGGCGGATGACCTCGTCGGTGACCCGGCCGAGCACGACCGCGGACAGCACCGTCATCCCGGCGTACAGGCCCGCGCCCAGCCCACCGACCGTGAAGGCGCCCGGGGCGTTGCGCAGCGCGAGCCAGATCAGGCGGCTGCCGCGGCGGAGGAGGTTGGAGTCCGACATCGCCGGCGAGGGTACGGCACCGCCGGAACTTCTCGACGTGGAGAGACCCGGCCGGGCGGTCGGCGCGCCGGCCGGGTCCCCGACGCCTCGTCAGTCCTCGATGTCGCTGATGTAGCCGTGCCCCTCGCACTCCGTGCACTTGTGCGAGAACACCTCGACCAGACCCTGGCTCACGTTCTTGCGCGTCATCTGGACCAGGCCCAGGCGGCTGACCTCGGACACGCGGGTCTTGGTCCGGTCACGCAGGAGCTCGCGCTTCAGCCGGCGCACGACCTGGTCCTGGTTGGTCTTCAGCAGCATGTCGATGAAGTCGATGATGATGATCCCGCCCATGTCGCGCAGGCGGAGCTGGCGGACGATCTCGTCCGCCGCCTCGAGGTTGGTCTTCAGGACCACCTCCTCGAGGTTGGACTTCGCGTCCCCGGTGAACTTGCCGGTGTTGACGTCGATGACCTTCATCGCCTCGGTCGCCTCGATGATGAGGTAGCCGCCCGAGGGGAGCCACACCTTCCGGCTCATGGCCTTGCGGAGCTGCTCGTTGACGTTGTAGGCCTCGAACAGCGGGGGCCGGTCGTCGTCGGCCGGGGTGCCGGCGTCGCCGGCGTCGGCGTCCGCGTCGGCGTCCGGCGTCGCGCCGTAGAGGTCGACCTTGTCGAGCAGCTCCGGTCCGACCTCCTCGAGGTAGTCACGCACCTGCGCGTGGAGCTCGGGCGAGTCCACGACGCAGCGCTCGAACTCGGGCCCGAAGTTGTCGCGGATGACCTTGACGACGAGCGGCGGCTCCTCGTAGACCGCGGTCAGCGCCTTGGCGTCCTTGGCGCGCTCCTCGACCTTCTCCCACTTCTTGAGCAGCCGCTCGAGGTCGGCGATGATCTGCTCCTCCGAGGCGTTCTCCGCCGCGGTCCGCACGATCACGCCGTGGTGGTCCGGCTTGACCTTCTTCACGCTCTTGCGCAGCCGGTCGCGTTCCTTGTCGGTCAGCTTGCGGCTGATGCCGAACAGGTCGGAGTTCGGGGCGAGGACCATGTAGCGACCCGCGAGCGACAGGTGCATCGTGAGCCGCGGCCCCTTGGTGCCCATCGGGTCCTTCGTGACCTGCACGAGCACCTTCTGGCCGGGCTTGAGCACGTCCTCGATGCGGGTCGACTCCGCGCTCTCCTCGACGTCGAGCTCGTCGTAGAGGACCTCGCCGGCGTAGAGCACGCCGTTGCGGCCCTTGCCGATGTCGAGGAACGCCGCCTCCATCCCCGGCAGGACGTTCTGCACCCGCGCCATGTAGATGTTGCCGACGTAGGTCACGTCCTCCTTGCGGGTGACGTAGTGCTCGACGACCGTGCGGTCCTCGAGGACCGCGATCTGGGTGCGCTCCTTCTGCGCGGTGACGAGCATCGTCCGGGGCGGGCCCTCGAGGATGGCCCGACGGACCTCCTCGGGGACGCCGGCGGGGCGCTGACCGCGGCCGCCGCGCGAGGACGAGCCTCCGCCGCCACGCGAGCCTCCGCCGCTCCCCCGCCGTCCGCGCTTGGCGGCCATGCGGGTGCCGCCCCGCGCGATGGCGTCCTCGGTGCTGCGGTCCCGCGAGTCGGCGTCGTCGCCGCCGTCCTTGGCCCGGCCGCCCCGCTGGCTCCCACGTCCGCCGCCCGAGCTCGAGCCGGAGCCGGAGCCCTTGCCGCGTCCGCGTCCGCGCCGGCCACGTCGACCGCGGCGCCCGCCGCCCGGAGCCGTCGCCGGCGTCGTCCCCGTCGGTGCCACGGCGTCCCCCGCCGCGCTCGTCGGTGGCGGTGTCGCGTCCGCCGGCGTCACCGCCGTCGCCGGAGGAACCCCGGCCGGCGCGGTCACCGCCGCGGCTGCGGGAGCGCGAGCGGGACGAGCCGCTCGAGCTGTCGTCCCCGGATCCGCCGTCGGAGCCGCCGCCGATCCGCGACTGCTGCCACGGCCGGACCCACGCCCGGAGGCGCGTGTCGAGGTGGACGACTCGCCCCGGTCGGTGCTCCGGGTGCGTGTCCGGGTCCGGACGCGGGTGTCGCTCGCGTCCCCGTCTGCACGGTCCTGCTTCTGGTCTCGCTTGTCCTCGGGTGTCTCGGTCACCTGGATGGCTCGCTTGTGGTCAGGCGGCCTCCGCGGACGGTTCCGGTTCCAGTGGCACGACCTCGCCGCTCAGCGCTTCTCGCAAGCCTGCGTCGACGGACTCCCCCTGTGCCACGCGCCGGTAGACCCGAGGGTCGGGCAGGCCGGCGTGGCGGGAGGTCCCGTCTGGCGGTGTGTCCGACGCGGCCCCGGCGTGCGGGGCGGCGTCGAGGCGCTCGGTGAGCGCGTTGAAGAGATCGGTCGGGCGGATCGTCGGTCCGTCGTTGCGGAGTACCGCTCGGAGTGTCGGGTGAGCTGCGGCGCCGTCTGCGGCGGGGTGCAGCGATGCGCGTAGTGCGACGATGGCGGGTCGGACGTCGAGGGTGCGTTCCTCACCGTTCGGGCGGAGGCGCACGACCTCGGCCGACCTCGCGGCCACCAGGTCGTCACTGGCGCGGTGGAGCAGGTCCCGGTGTGTCTCGGCCGTCGTGGTGTCGACGGCCGGCAGGACCAGCTCCCAGAGCGTGGACCCCAGCATCTTCGCCAGCTTCGGCGCGCCGTCGGGGACCACCAGGTAGGTCGTGATGTCCATGCCACCGGGGAGGGTGGCGGAGAGCCGTCCGAGACCCGGACCCGGGTCGATGTCGGCGGCGAAGGTCAGCTCGGCGTACTCGCCGGTCGAGGCGTACCCGACCGGGAGCGCGTCCGGGAACGACACCTTGGCGTGGGGGTTGAACCCCTCGGAGTACGCGATCGGCAGGTCGGCACGCCGCAGCGCCCGCTCCCACACGGAGGTCAGGTCACGCGCCGACACGAAGCGGACGCGACCCTCCTTCGTGTACCGGATGCGGATGCGCTGCACGGGTGCTCGTCCTCTGCGGGTGTCGTCGGGTGGTGCGGGTCAGGCGCGGTCGGTGATGCGTTGCGGGACCACCGGGAGCCCACGGCCGCCACCGAGCCCCTCGGGCACGATAGGCAGGCCGGCGTTGGCCGCGTCGTACCCGGTGTCGTGGTGGATGTCCAGACCGGGGCAGACGCCGCAGTCGTAGCAGGGCGTCCAGCGGCAGTCGTCGAGCTCCTTCTCGGCGATCGAGTCCTGCCAGTCCTCCCACAGCCACGACTTCTCGAGCCCCGAGTCGAGGTGGTCCCAGGGCATCGCCTCGTTCTCGTCGCGCAGCCGGTAGGAGTAGTCGTCGAGCGAGATGCCGGTGTCGGCGAGCGCCTGCGTCCACGTGTCGAGGGTCGGCATCTCGTGCCAGCCGTCCATCCGCGCGCCGAGCTCCCAGGCACGCTGGACCGCGGCGGCGACACGACGGTCCCCGCGCGACAGCAGGCCCTCGATGACGCCCTCCTCGGGGTCGTTGGTGCGCAGGGTCAGCCCGCGGTGGTCCTTGATGGCCATCGCGGATCATCTTGCAGCTTGCGCTTGATCTCGTCCGGCGGGTCCTGCGGCGCCCACTGGAACGGCGTGTGGGGCTTCGGGACGAACCCGCCGACCGACACGGTGACCTTGTTGCGGCCGCCGTGCTTCTTGGCGACCTCGTAGACCTTGATGCCGAGGTCGGCGATCGCGAGCACGTCGTCGTCGGTCTCGGTGGGCAGGCCCACCATGAAGTAGAGCTTGATGTGGCGCCAGCCGTTGGAGAACGCCATCTCCGCGGTGCGGAGCATGTCCTCCTCGGAGACCATCTTGTTGATGACGGCGCGCATGCGCTCCGAGCCCGCCTCGGGCGCGAAGGTGAGCCCGGTGCGCCGGCCGTTGCGGGCCAGCTCGTTGCCGAGCGTGACGTTGAAGGCGTCGACGCGGGTGGACGGCAGCGACAGCGAGGTCGCGGTGCCCTCGTACTCGTCGGCGAGGTCGCGCGCGATCGTGCCGATCTCGGCGTGGTCGGCGCTCGAGAGGCTCAGGAGGCCGACCTCCTCGAACCCGGTGTTCGCGAGCCCCTCGCGCACGAGGTTCTGGATGGTCTCGGGCTTCCGCTCGCGGACCGGGCGGGTGATCATGCCGGCCTGGCAGAAGCGGCAGCCGCGGGTGCAGCCGCGGAAGATCTCGACCGAGAAGCGCTCGTGGACGACCTCGGTCATCGGCACGATCTGCTTCTTGGGGTACTGCCACTGCTCGAGGTCCTGCACGGTCCGCTTGGGGACGATGTGGGGCAGCCCCGGCTCGGTCGGCACGGTCGCCTTGAGCCGGCCGTCGTCGGTGTAGCGCGCCTCGTAGAACGCGGGGATGTAGACGCCCTCGACGCCGGCGAGGGCGCGCAGCAGCTCGGTGCGGTCGCGGCTGCCGGTGGCCTTCCAGGCCCGGACCGCGTCGTCGATCTCGAGGGTGACCTCCTCGCCGTCGCCCATCACCGCCGCGTCGATGAACGGCGCGAGCGGCTCCGGGTTGTACGCGGCGTGGCCACCGACGAGCACGATCGGGTCGTCGACCGTCCGGTCGGCGCTGCGGATCGGCACGCCGCCGAGGTCGAGCAGGTTCAGCAGGTTCGTGTGCCCGAGCTCGTGCGGGAGCGTCACGGCGAAGACGTCGAACGCCCACAGCGGGTGGTGGTGCTCGAGCGAGAACGTCGGGATCGCCTCGGCCCGCATGATCTCCTCGAGGTCGACCCACGGGGCGTAGGAGCGCTCGGCCAGCGTGGTGGGCCGCTCGTTCAGGATCTCGTAGAGGATCTGGATGCCCTGGTTGGGCTGGCCGACCTCGTAGGCGTCGGGGTAGTTCAACAGCCACCGGACGTCGGCCGATCGCCCAGTCCTTGAAGGTCTGGTTGTGCTCCCCGCCGACGTACTGCGCCGGCTTCTTGACGTCCGGCAGGTGCGGCTCGAGCGCGTCGAAGTAGGACGGCGGCACGACCGGGTCGACCGCGCGCCGGACCGCCGCGCGGTCGTGGCCGGCGGCGACGTCGGGGGTCAGGGCAGCAGGGGGCGTCAAAGATGCCTCCGGGGGAAGAGGTCCGCGGGTGAACACACGCGTGCCGGCGAGGGTACCGAGTCGGGTTGCGCCCAGGTCCTCGTACCGACTCGGTCCGGACGTCCGGACCGGGTCGCTACACGGAGGCGGGGATGGCGCCGACGGCCACGAGAGCGCGCCGGATGTCCTCGACCACCAGCTCGGGCCGGTAGACGAGGTCGAGCTCGTCGAAGCGCAGCGGGGACCACGGCGGGACGAGCCCGTTCTGGCGGTGGCCGTCGTGATGGCGACCGAGCGAGCGGCCGTGTGAGCCGTGGACGTCGATCTCGATCATGATCAGCCACTCGAGGTAGGCGAAGTCGAGGTAGCGCCGCTGTCCCCTCGCATCCTCGACGCGGACGTTCGCCTCGGGGAGTGGGAGTCCGGCGGCGCGGAGGATGCGGAGGAAGATCCGTTCCGCCTCCGACCGGGTCAGGCGGACGGCCGGATCGTGTCGCTGCATCACCTCGCGGATGACCGGCATCCCGTGGCACCAACGGAACCGCGCCGCGGTCTCGCCGGCGAGCGAGCTGGTGACGTAGCCAGCGGCGACCGCGGCGTCCAGCGCACGCTCGGTCCGGACCACACCGAGTCGGCGAGCCTGGGTGAAGATGGTCCACGCCGGCGAGGTCAGGCGCCAGGGACCCTGCGCGACGATGTCGACATCCGTGAGGTGCTTCTCGGTCACGACCGCCGGGCCGTCGGTGCTGCGCCTCCCGCGGCGCGGGATCGTGAACTCGACCTCCGGGGTCGTGTTGGTGACGCCCATGTGGGTGAGCCCCAGGATCCGTGCTGCCGCCAGCCCCGAGACGACCGCGTCCGGCCCGGCGGCGAGGAAGCCGGCCATCGCCCGGTGCTCCCACGAGTCAGCTGCCGTGCTGATCGCGTACACGCCGCGGTACCGGCGGACGAGGAGTCCCATGCGGCAGAGCTCTGCTACGCGTTGCTTCGGGACCCCGGCGTCGCGCGCCTGGGCGCTCGTGACGAGACCGAACTGGCGGCGCAGCACCGGCGCGAGTGCGGTGAGATGTGCGACGAGGGAGGTGCGAGCCATGCCGGAACGCTGGCACGCCCCGTGGACCCACGCTCGGCGGACCCTCCGCGGCCTGTGGACGAAGGATCCTTGTACGGATCTGGTCCGGACGTCCGGACCAGGTCCGTACCAGGACGGAGGGCGTGGGGTCAGAAGCGGCGCATGTGGACGTTGAGGAGCAGGCCGATGAGGACGAAGTTCGCGATCAGCGACGTGCCCCCGTAGCTCACGAACGGCAGCGGGATGCCGATCACGGGCATGATCCCGATGCCCATCCCGACGTTGACGAACACCTGGAAGACGATCATCCCGACGCGTGCCGACCGCGAGGAGCATCCCGAAGCGGTCCTTGGCCATCATCGCGATGCGCAGGCCCCGCCACACCAGGACGATGAACAGCCCCAGCACGATCGTGGCCCCGACGAACCCGAGCTCCTCCCCCACGACGGTGAAGATGAAGTCGGTGTGGTTCTCGGGCACGTAGGAGAGGTTGGTCTGGGTGCCGTGGAACAGGCCCTTGCCGAAGATCTGCCCCGACCCGATGGCGATCATCGACTGCTCGCCGTTGTAGACGTAGCGCGGGTCGCTCATGGCGGGGTCGAGGAACGCGGTCAGCCGCTGGAGCTGGTGCTCCTCGAGGAGGCCCAGCCGCACCACCGAGGCGATGCCAGCGGCGGCGGCGGCGGCGAGGCCGAGGAGGTAGCGGGCGTGGACCCCGCCGACGAGCAGCATGATGAAGGCGGTCCAGAGGAACACCGTGGCGCTGCCGAGGTCGGGCTGCAGCATGATGAGCCCGAGCGGCAGCGCGACCACCCCGAGGGCCAGCAAGACCGTGACGAGGCCGGGCTCCTCCCGTCGTTCGTGGAGCACCGTCGCCACACCGATGATGACCGCCACCTTGGCGAACTCCGACGGCTGGAACTGGAACCCGCCGATCGCGAGCCAGGCCTGGGCGCCGTTCACCTCGACCCCCAGGGGCGAGAGGACGAGACCGAGGCCGATCAGCGCCAGCAGGTACAGCACCGCGCTGTAGGCGCGGACGTAGCGGTAGTCGAACACGGCCACGACCACCATGGCCGCGATCCCGATGCCGAGGCTCACGGCCTGGCGGGTCGCGAGGCTGCGGGCGAGCACCGGACCGGTCTCGGGGGTGACCGACGCCTTGGCGCTGTAGATCATCACGATGCCGATGAGCGCCAGCACGAGCGTCACGCCGATGAGGACCGGGTCGAGGTGGCGGACGGGCGCGTACGCGTCCATCCACTTGTCCTGCACCTTCTCGCGCATCAGGCGCTGGGTGCGGTCCTGTCCGTAGCCGAGCTCCATCAGTCCACGTTCCCCGGGCCGGCGACGAACGGCTTCACGTCCAGCCCGAACGCGGACTGGAGGATGCGGGCCGCGATCGGGGCCGCGGTCTGCGAGCCGCCACCACCCTGCTCGACCGAGACGACCACCACGTAGCGGGGGTCGTCGGCCGGCGCGTAGCTCGCGAACCAGGCGTAGGGCACCTTGGGCTTGAGCTCGGCGGTCCCGGTCTTGCCGGCGACCGCGATCCGGTCCAGCGGGAAGTCGGCGTTGAGGAACGCGAGGCGTCCGGTCCCGCGGTCGGCCATCACGACCTCGGTCAGGCCCTGGCGGATGGCCGCGAGGCCCGCCCCGTCGACCGGCAGCGTCCCCAGCGCCTCCGGGGCGAACTCGGTGACGACCTCGCCCTGGGCGTCGACGACCTTCTGGCCGATGCGTGGGGCGTAGAGCGTCCCGCCGTTGGCGATGGCGACGTAGGCGGCCGCGATCTGCAGCGGCGTCGTGAGCACGTCGCCCTGCCCGATCGAGGAGTTGACCGCGTCGCCGCCACGCCACTTGCCCCCGTCGCGGCAGAGGTCCTCGTTGATCCGCTGGGCGTAGCTGCCCGGCTCCAACGACTCGGCCTTGGCGCAGTAGACGTCCTTGTTGTCCGCCCAGTACTGCTCCCGGAAGGCCCGGCCCGGGATCGTGCCGGCGCGCTCGGCCGGGAGGTCGATGCCGAGGGTGCGGCCGAGCCCGAACGCGTGCGCGACCCGCGGCAGGACCTCGTCGACGGCGCCGGTGTCGTCGAGCTGGTTCTGCTCGCGCGCCCACTGCTGCGCCGCGAGCTCGTAGAAGAACGTGTCGCACGAGCGCATGAGCGCCCCCGAGAGGTCCAGCGTCCCCTCGTGGCGCGGGTTCCAGTTGCGGAAGGTGATGTTGCCCAGCCGCCAGCTCGGCGGGCAGCTCACGCGCGTGTCGGGGCCGATCAGGCCCGCCTCGAGCGCGGCGGCGCCGGACACCGGCTTGAACACCGAGCCCGGCGGGTAGGCCGACTGGATGGCACGGTTGAGGAGCGGGTACTCGTTCTCGGCGTCCTGCAGGAAGCCCCAGTAGTCGAAGCTCACCCCGCCGACGAACTCGGCCGGGTCGTACGTCGGGTAGGACGCCATCGCGACGACGCTGCCGTCGCGGGCGTCGAGCACCACCGCGGAGCCGGCGACCGACGGCAGGTAGCGCCCGTCCTTGCGCTGGATCTCGCGGCTGGCGATGATCCCCTCCTCGAGGATGCGCTCGGTGGCCGCCTGCAGGTCCAGGTCGATGGAGGTCCACAGGTCGTCGCCGCGGACCGGCTGCCGCTCACCGAGCTTGGCCTGGACGATCCCCTTGGCGTTGACCTCCAGCAACCGCCGGCCCTCGTCGCCGTGGAGGTAGGTCTCGTAGGTCTTCTCCAGCCCCGCCCAGCCGATGAGGTCACCCTGCCGGTAGTCGGCGAACTGCGCCTTCTCGAGGTCCTCCTGGCTGATCTCGCCCAGGTAGCCGACCATGTGCGCGGCCAGGACGCCGTGCGGGTAGGTCCGCACCGGCAGCGTCTCGGCCTCGACGCCGGGGAAGAGCTCCTGGTGCTCGGAGACCGCGAAGATCACCTCGGCCGGCACGTCCTCGGCGATCGGCACCGGCCGGTAGGGCGAGTAGCGGCGGCTGTTCAGCCGGTCGACGATCTCGTCGACCGGGGTGTCGAGGAGCTGCGAGAGCCGCGCGAGCACCTTCTCGGCGGTCTCGTCGCGCGGCTCGCCGAGCCCGTTCAGGAGCTTCTTCTTGTCGGCCGAGATGGTCTGGGCCGGCCGGTTCTTCACCAACTCCTCGCCGCTCGCGTCGAGGATGCGACCACGCGGAGCGCCGAGCACGACCACCTGGAGACGGTTGGACTCGGCCAGCTGCGCGTAGCGGTCCCCGGCGAGGACCTGCAGGAACCACAGCCGGCCGAAGAGGGCGAGGAAGAGCACGGCGACGATGGCCGTCACCAGGGACAGCCGGAGGGCCGGGGCGGTCTCGTTGCTCGTCATCGTGTCGGTGAGCACCAGGCGCGGGGGCGGTCGGAGGGCGACGCGGCGCAGCCGTGACGGGTCATCGTGCACGCAACGTCGCCGGGCGACGGTTGTTCCCGGCCCCTGGCGGAAGGTACCACCGGGGCCGCGCGCCCCGACCTGCGGCTCAGCGGGCCGCGGCGGCGCCTTCGAGCGGGAACCGCCGGCTGAGGCGCGTCACGAGACCGACGACCACCGGGGCGAGCAGGGTGTTGTAGAGCGCCACGAACATCGAGGCCTGCACCACGAGCATCATCGTGTAGCGCTCGTCGCCGAGGAGCCGCGACAGGAGGCCGTAGCCGGCGGTGCCGAGCAGGCCCGACAGGAACGCCAGGATGACCGGGCGCGGTGACCGACTCGGGCGCCAGGTAGGGACGGGCAACCCCGATCGCGTAGCCGACGCCGAGGTAGACGAGGGCCGACAGCCCGACCGGCGACTGGTTCAGCAGCAGGTCGGACAGGATGCCGGCCGCGAACCCGACCCGGACACCGGCGAGCGCGCCCTCCCGCAGCGCGAACGCCACGGTCAGGAGCAGCAGCAGGTCGGGCCGGAAGCCGGCGAGCATCAGGTAGGGGAACAGCGTCGTCTGCAGCAGCGCTGCCGTCACCAGCCCGAGCGTGATGATGACCGGCCGCATCAGCCGGCCTCGGGCGACGGGGACGCGGACGGGTCCGGGGAGGCCGACGGCTCCGGCGAGGGCGACGGCGGGGGTATCACCGGCGGGGTGAACGGCGTGTCGAGCTCGTCGAGGATGGGCGGTGGCTCGGTCACGGGCGCGTTCTTGACCACCAGCACGAGGTCGAGCCGGGTGAAGTCGACGAACGGCCGGACGAGCACGTCGCGGTTCAGGAGCGCGTTCGCCTCGCCGACCGTCTCGACCTCGCCGATGGGGATCCCGGCGGGGAAGATGCCGTTGGAGTAGGAGGAGGTGACGATCTCGTCGCCCTCCCGGATCTCGGCCTCCGGGTCGAGCGGGCGGAACCGCATGAGGTCGCCGCCCTGCCCGTCGATGGGCCCGGTCTCGCCGCCCCGGGCGACGCGGGCCGCCGCGGAGAAGTTCGGGTCGATCGCGAGCAGCACCCGCGAGGCGTTGGCGGTCGTCTGGATGACGCGTCCGACCAGCCCGTCGCCGTTGATGACGACCATGTTGCGCTCGATGCCGTCGGAGCTGCCGAGGTCGAGGGTCACCGTCCACTCGTAGTTCGACGGCGCGAGAGCGACCACCCGCGCCGTCACCACCTCGAACTCGGTACGCCGCTGCATCGCCAGCAGGTCGCGCAGCTCGTCGTTCTGCCGCTCGAGATCCTCGAAGGACTGCCGCTGGTCCTCGAGCTGGGCGAGCCGCTCCTCGAGCTGCTGGTTCTCGGTTCGGAGCCGGAAGAAGTCGCCGACCCCGCTGAACGCGCCCCCGATGGGGCGCAGGACCGCCGACAGGCCGTCCTGCACCGGACCGAACACCGTCGTCGCCACCCCCCGGAGCTTGTCCAGCGGACCGTCCCCGCCGCCTCCGCCCGAGCGGAAGTCCACCGTGACCAGCACGAGGGTCACGAGCACCAGGATGGCGAGCAGCACCCGCGCGCGCCGACGCTGGTACATCGCTAGACCCCGCGGCCGGCGACCGGCCGGGGCACGGCGACCGTGCCACGATCAGAGCGCGCCGACCCCGGAGGGAGGGCGCGCTCGAGTCGGGACCCGGTGCTGGGGGCCACTCAGTGCCGCGACGAGGAGATGAGGACCTTCTTCAGGGCCTCGAACTCCTCGAGGCACTTGCCGGACCCGATCGCGACCGAGGACAGCGGGTTCTCGGTGATGTGGATCGGCATCCCGGTCTCGTGCTTCAAGCGCTCGTCGAGGCCCTTCAGCAGACCGCCACCTCCGGTGAGGACGATGCCCTTGTCCATGATGTCGGCGGCGAGCTCCGGCGGGGTCTTGTCGAGGGTGTTCTTCACCGCGTCGATGATCGCGTTGACGGGCTCCTCGATGGCCTTCCGGATCTCCTCGGCCGAGACGATGATCGTCTTGGGGAGGCCGGAGACGAGGTCGCGGCCGCGGATCTCGGCGTGGGGCTCGTCGGGCAGCGGGAACGCCGACCCGATGGCCATCTTGATCTCCTCGGAGGTGCGCTCGCCCAGCATGAGCGAGTACTCCTTCTTGATGTAGGAGATGATCGCGTCGTCGAGCTCGTCGCCGCCGATGCGGATGGACTGCGACGTCACGATGCCGCCGAGCGAGATGACCGCGACCTCGGTGGTGCCACCGCCGATGTCGACGACCATGTTGCCGGCCGGCTCGTGGACCGGCAGGCCCGAGCCGATGGCGGCGGCCATCGGCTCCTCGATGATGTAGGCGGCCCGGGCGCCGGCCTGGATCGTGGCCTCCTCGACCGCCCGCTGCTCGACCCCGGTGATGCCGGAGGGGACGCAGACGACCACGCGGGGCTTGGCCAGGAAGCGGCGCTTGTGCACCGCCTGGATGAAGTAGCGCAGCATCTTCTCGGTGACGTCGAAGTCGGCGATGACGCCGTCCTTCAGCGGCCGGATGGCCATGATGTGGCCGGGCGTGCGCCCGATCATCCGCTTGGCCTCGGCGCCCACGGCGAGGATCGCACCGTTCTTGGTGTTGATGGCGACGACCGAGGGCTCGTTGAGGACGATGCCGCGGCCACGCACGTACACGAGCGTGTTGGCGGTCCCGAGGTCGACGGCCATGTCCCGACCGAGGAACTGGAAGGTGTTACCGATGTTCGCAGCCACGTGGACGACCTAGCCAGAGAGAGGGCGACGAGTTCGCTGTGCACAGCGTACGACGTGCGCGAGCACGCCAGCACGACCGGCAGCGGTGCGGGAGGGTAACACCGGCGGGCACGCAGGTGACAGGCGGCGGCAGCTCCCCGCGCGCTCACCGTGTCGGTCCGCCCGCGCGGGAACTCGCTGGCGCCCGCGTCGTCAGACCAGTCCGCGCCGGGCGAGGCTCACCCACCGTCCCCCGCCGATCACGAGGTGGTCGAGCAGTTCGACGCCGACGACCTCGCCGGCGCTGACGAGCCGGCGCGTCACGAGCTCGTCGTCACGGCTCGGCTCCGGGTCCCCGGACGGGTGGTTGTGGGCGACCACGACCGCGCTCGCGTTGGCGAGGAGGGCGTCGCGGTAGAGCTCGCGCGGGCTCATGAAGGTGTGGTCGACCGAGCCGACGCTCACCGTCGTGGTGCGCAGGAGCCGGTGCTTGGTGTCGAGCAGGAGCGCCACGCAGCGCTCGCGGTCGGCGCCGGCGAGGACCGGGAGGACGAGGTCGCCGGCCGCCTCGGGCGAGGTGACCTCGGGCCGGCCCGCGACGTCGTCGGGGGCGAACCAGGCGTCGGCGCAGCGGGGGCACGGACCGGCAGGGAGCAGCAGCTGTCCGGTCGCGGGGCCGTCGGCGCGGTAGGTGGTCGTCACGGCGGGCTCCGGGCGGTCGCGGTTCGGGAACGGTCCGCGGACTCTCCCCCACGCGACAGCCCGCCGCCGGACGGACCGACGGCGGGCTGTGGACGACGGAGCGCGGACGCCCCGCCCGGGTGGCGGGGGCGTCGCGGCGCTGCTCAGAAGCGGCCGGGGAAGAAGATCCCGAGCTCGCGGGCGGCCGACTCCGGGGAGTCCGAGCCGTGGACGATGTTCTCACCGATCACGGTGGCGAGGTCCCCACGGATGGAGCCGGGCGCCGCCTCGATGGGGTTGGTCGCGCCCATGATCTGGCGCATGCCGGCGATCGCGTCGTCGCCCTCGACGCACATGGCGACGAGCGGGCCCGAGGTGATGAACTCGACGAGCTCGCCGAAGAACGGGCGCTCGGTGTGCTCGGCGTAGTGCTCCTCGGCGGTCTCGCGCTCGAGCGTGCGCAGCTCCAGCGCGCGGAGCGTGTAGCCCTTGCGCTCGATGCGGGCGATGACCTCGCCGACGAGGCCGCGGGCGACGCCGTCGGGCTTGACGAGGATGAGGGTCTGCTGGGCGGCCACGGAGGACCTCGCTGGTGTCGTGGGGCGGGTGGGTTGCGAAGGGTTCCAGCCGACCCGCGGAGCGGCAACTCGGCGTGCGCCGCGCCACCGACCGCAGCCGTAGGAACGCGGTGCGTGAGGTGGTTCGGACACCGCCGTTCGGGTGGCTACGGTCCCCGGACCACTCCCGATGTCCCCCTACAGCGGAGCGCCGTCCTTGGCCCGGCCCCGACCTTCCACGGCCACGCTGTCGGTGGTCCTGGTCGCGCTCCTGTGCGTGCTGTTGCCCACGCCGGCGGCCCACGCCGCCACCGACGGTGGTGCCGAGTCGCAGCTCGTGGCCATGATCAACCGGGAGCGGACCGACCGGGGCCTCCCGCCCCTCCGGGTCTCGGGCGAGCTGTCCGCGGTCGCCCGGCGCCACTCCGCTCGGATGGCCGACCGTGGGAGCCTCTACCACAACCCCAACCTCGGGTCGGAGGTCTCGGGCTGGGAGGAGGTCGGCGAGAACATCGGCTACGGGCCCGACGCCGGCACGGTCCACGGCTCGTTCATGTCCTCCTCGAGCCACCGCGCGAACATCCTGAGCACGAGCTACCAGGAGCTCGGCGTCGGGGTCGAGCGTCGCGACGGCACCATCTGGGTCACCGAGGTGTTCCGTCGCCCATCGGGGGCCGCACCCGCGCCGGAGCCCGAGCCGGAACCGGAGCCGGAGCCCGCACCCGCGCCGAAGCCGAAGCCGCGACCCACCCCGGACCGCACGCCGTCCCGCGCGCCGGAGCCCGACCCGGTCCCGGAGCCGCCCGCACCGTCGCCCTCCCCCACGCCCGACCCGGAGCCCGTCTACGACCGGCTGACCATGCACCTCGCCCGGATCGAGAGCCGCGAGCAGGACGTATCGATCGCCGAGGCGCTCGACGGCTGACACCGCGACACGAGGACGGCCCGGGCATCGCTGCCCGGGCCGTCCTCGTGTGGTGCGCGAGCGGTGTCTCGCTCAGCCGCGCAGGCGCAGCGGCGAGGCCCAGCCGTCGCTGCCGAGGAGCTGGATCGGGGTCCCGCTGTCGGCGACCGTGACGGCGGACGCCGGCAGCTGCTGGTTCCAGCTCGCCCAGGACAGCCCCTCGTCGTTCGGGGTCGGCTCCCCGTCCTCGAGGCCCTCGAGGTCGACGACGTAGAGGCCGCCGGCGGCCGGGTCGTCCGCCCGCGAGGAGCCGAAGAGGTGGCCGTGCCAGGTGTAGGCCGCCCAGAAGCTCGCGCCGCCGGTCTCATCAGGGTCGTAGACGCCGACGGTCGTGGGCAGGGTCGGGTTCGAGAAGTCGGTGACGATCATCCCGGACTCGTACCACCCGGTGACGACCTGGCTCGTCCCCGGCACGAAGTTGTAGAAGTGGCTGGTGCACTCGAGGCTCGCCGCGAGCTCGGCGGTGGAGTAGGAGCCCTCGAGGAGCGGGACCTCCGGCATCGAGGTGTCGTAGAACCACAGCGCACCGACCGCCCCGAGCGTGCCGGTGCCGGCGCAGCCGGTCGCGGCGGCCGCGCCCGTGAGCTCGTCGTTCAGCACGAGCGTGCCGTCGGGCGCGAAGCGGGCGCCGTGGTGGATGTTGATCGCGTTGTTGTAGATCGGGCCCACCTCGACCGGCATCTTCGGGTCGGAGATGTCCCACAGGAACGTGTCCCCGATCGCCGCGCACGCGGCGAGGTCGCGGGACAGGTCGAGGCCGAGGTCGTGGCAGCCATCGACGGCGGTCGGGCTGATGTCCCGGATGGGCATCGTCGTGACGGGGAAGGTCGGGTCGGTGAGGTCGACGTAGCCCCACTCCGGGTCGGTGCCGGACAGCTCGGCGAGGTTCAGGTAGACGAGCCCGGCCTCGGGGTTGACGGTGGCGTTGTGGACGCCGGCGGCGAGGCCGGCCTTGGCGCCGGTCCGGTCGGCGATCCAGACCGGGTTCGCCGGGTCGGAGATGTCGTAGATACGCAGGCCGGCACCGTGCTCCCGCAGGTCGTTGCGGCCCTCCCAGTCCTTCGCGCACGGCGACGCCGAGCCGTCCCAGGCCTGGACGAGGTAGTTCTCCCACGCCACGACCTCGGAGTGGAAGCCGCCGCAGGGGATGTCGGCGAGCTGGACCGGGGCCTCGGGCGTCGTGACGTCGTAGATGTAGACGTGCCCGCCGGCCGCGCTGCCACCATCACCGCCGATGAAGACGAGGTCGGTGGTCCGGTCGACGACCTGCCCGCCGAGCTGCTGCGGGCCGGTCCGCCGCTGGAAGAACATGTCGCTCGCCTCGGGGAACTCCGCCCGGCCGATGAGCTCGACGTTGTCGGTCGCGTGGCTGGCGAGCTGCTGCTCGCCGGTGTCGACGGGACGGTCGATCTGGTGGTGGGCGAGGGCGGCCGTCGGCAGCATCAGGGCTGCCAGGGCGGTCGTGGTCGCCGCGACGAGGGTCGTCCTGCGCATGGTGGGGCTCCGGGTGACGTCGGCGGGGTGGCGGTGGTGCTCCACGTGCCCACTTCGACGCCCTCCGGCGTCGTCCCTCCCCCACCGTGCGGACCCTGGATGGTGCTCAGGCGTCCGGCTCGCCCTCCGCCTCGTCGTCGACGCGGTCGAGCATCGCCTCGAGCGCGTCGCGGAAGGCGTGCTCGTCCTCCTCGTCGTCGATGTCGTCGGGCTCGTAGATGACCTCGTCACCGTCGTCGTCGACCGGGAGGTAGCGGTCCCGGGCGGCCCCCACGGTGTAGAGCGATCCGGTGACGAGCACACCGTCGCCGGTGGCCGCGAGCCCGGTGGCCTTGTCGAGCGCCTCCGCGACGTCGACCGCGGACTCGACGATGACGCCGGTCCCCTGCCAGACCCGCTCGGCGGCGGCGACCATCCGGTCGAGGCTGGCGCTGCGGGTCGACGGGGCGGTGGTCACGACGACGTGGTGCACGAGGCCCGCGTACGCCTGGAGGATGCCGGCGATGTCCTTGTCGTCGAGGACCGCGATCACGAGGATGAGGTTGCGGAAGTCGAACGAGTCGCCGAGCGCGGCCGCGGCCGTCCGGGCCCCGTGGGGGTTGTGGGCGCCGTCGAGGACGACCGTGGGCTCGCGGTGGACGATCTCGAGCCGGCCCGGGACGGTCACGGCCCGGAACCCCGACCGGAGCAGGTCGTCGTCGAGCTGGTGGAACGCCTCGCCGGTGAACGCCGCGAACGCGGCCAACGACAGCGCCGCGTTGTCGGCCTGGTGCGGCCCGAACAGCGGTAGCAGGATGTCGGAGACGACCCGTTCGCCCACGCGCAGGCTCACGAGCTGGCCGCCCACGGCGACGCGACGGTCGACGACCTCGTGGTCGGCGCCGGCGACGAGCAGGGTGGCGTCCTGGGCGGCCACGGCCTCGCGGATCACGGCCATCACCGCGTCGGTCTGCTGCGCGGTCACCACGGTGGCACCGGGCTTGATGATGCCCACCTTCTCGCGGGCGATCTCCTCGGGGGTGCTGCCGAGCTCGCGGTGGTCGACGTCGATCGGGGTGAGGACGGCGACCTCGCCGCGGACGAGGTTGGTGGCGTCCCAGCGGCCGCCCATCCCGACCTCGAACACGCCGACGTCGACCGGCTTGTCGGCGAACCACCAGTACGCCATCGCCGTCAGCGTCTCGAAGTAGGTGACGTGGTCGCGCGGGTCGTCGAGCCCCTCGTCGACCATCCGGATCAGCGGCTGCAGCTCGGCGAACGTGTCCGCGAACGCCTGCTCGCCGATGGGCCGCCCCGCGACCGAGAGCCGCTCGCGGATGGTCTGCAGGTGCGGGCTGGTGTAGGTCCCCGCGGACAGCCCCGCGGCGCTGAACAGCGTGGTGACCGTGCGGGTCACGGAGGTCTTGCCGTTGGTGCCGGTGATGTGCACCGACGGGTAGGCGCGTTGCGGGTCGCCGAGCAGATCGGCGAGCCGCGTGATGCGGTCGAGGTCGGGGATCATCCGCCCCGGACCGCGCCGGCCGAGGAGCGCGACGGCTTCGTGGAAGTCCACGCTCAGCCCTCCAGCCGGCGCAGCTGGCCCGCCTGCTCGGAGAGCTCGTCGATCACCCGGGTCAGCTCCGTCTGCCGGTCGCGCTCCTTCTGGACGACGGCCTCGGGGGCCTTGTCGACGAAGCTCGCGTTGCCGAGCTTGCCGGTGACCCGCTCGAGGTCGCCACGCGCCTTGCCGATCTCCTTGTCGAGACGGGCCAGCTCGGCCGCCGACGTCGATCAGCCCGGTGAGGTCGACGAACGCCTCGCCGGCGCCGAAGACGATCCGCGAGGTGCCCGGCTCCTCGACCGGGGCGTCGACGAACGAGACCGCCGACAGCCCGGCGAGCGACTCGACGAGCGGCAGGTGGGGCTCGATGAGGGCGCGCTGCCCCGTCTGCACCGCGATGTCGAACCGCTTCGACGGGGCCACGTCGTTCTGCGAGCGGAACTTGCGGACCTCGGTCACGAGGTCCTGCACGACGGCGAACGCCTCTTCGGCGTCGGCGTCGCGCGACGCCTTGGCAGCGGGCCAGTCGGCGACCATGAGGGAGGACCCGCCGCCCGGGGCACCGGTGAGGGCGCGCCACAGCTCCTCGGTGACGAACGGCATCAGGGGGTGGAGCAGGCGCAGGAGGTCGTCGAGGACGACCGCCAGCACCGCGCGGGCCGTGGCCTTCGCCGTCTCGTCCTCGCCGTAGAGCCGGACCTTGGCGGCCTCGAGGTACCAGTCGGCGAGCTCGTCCCACGCGAACGAGCGCAGCGTGCGGCACACGATCGACCACTCGTAGCCGTCGTAGGCCGCGTCGACCTGGGCGCGGACGGCCTCCAGCCGCGACAGGATCCAGCGGTCCTCGAGCGCCAGCGCGTCCGCCGGCGGCAGCGCGCCGGGGGTCGTCCCGTCGAGGGTGGACAGCGCGAACCGGAGCGTGTTCCACAGCTTGTTGGCGAACTTCTTCTCGCCGTCGACCCACTCGACCGCCAGCGGCACGTCGGTCCCCGGCGAGGCCGAGCGCAGCAGCGCGAAGCGGGTGGCGTCGGCGCCGTACTCGGCGATGAGGTCGAGCGGGTCGATCACGTTGCCGAACGACTTCGACATCTTCTTGCCGTGCTCGTCACGCACGAGGCCGTGGTTGTGCACCACCCGGAACGGCACCTCGTCGAGGAACCAGACCGCGCTCATCACCATCCGCGACACCCAGAAGGTGTTGATGTCGTAGCCCGTGACGAGCGTCGAGGTCGGGAACCAGGTGTCGAACTCGGGGGTGGTCGTCCCGTCGCCGGTCCACCCGAACACCGTCATCGGCCACAGCTGCGACGAGAACCAGGTGTCGAGGACGTCCTCGTCCTGGACCCAGCCCTCGCGGTCGATGTCCTCGCGAGAGACCTCGATCTCGCCGTCGGGGCCGTACCAGGCGGGGATGCGGTGGCCCCACCAGATCTGGCGCGAGATGCACCAGTCGTGGAGGTTGTCGAGCCACTCGAGGAACGGCTTCGCGCGGTTCTCGGGCACGAAGGTGATGCGGCCGTCGCGGACCGCGGCGGCGGCCTTGTCGGCGAGCTGGCGGACCGCCACGAACCACTGGTCGGACAGCCGCGGCTCGACCACCGTGCCGCAGCGCGAGCAGTGACCGACCTGGTGGGTGTGGGCCTCCACCCCGACGAGCAGCGCACGCTCCTCGAGGGCCTCCCGCACCGCCCGGCGCGCCGCGAACCGCTCCATCCCGCTGAAGGCGCCGTGGCCGTCGCGGATGTGGGCGTCGTCGGTCATGATGTCGATGGCGTCGAGGCCGTGCCGCTGCCCGATCTCGTAGTCGTTCGGGTCGTGCGCCGGCGTGATCTTCACCGCGCCCGAGCCGAACTCGGGGTCGACGTAGTCGTCGGCGATCACCGGGATGCGACGGCCGTCGAACGGGTGGGTCACGAAGCGGCCGACCACGTCCCGGTAGCGCTCGTCGTCGGGGTGCACCGCGATGGCGGTGTCGCCGAGCATCGTCTCGACCCGCGTCGTCGCGACCTCGATGGCGTCGTCGCCGTCGTCGAACCGGTACCGGAAGCGCACGAGCTCGCCCTGGACCTCCTCGTGCTCGACCTCGATGTCGGACAGGGCGGTCCCGCACCGGGGACACCAGTTGATGAGGCGGTTGCCGCGGTAGATGAGCCCCTGCTCGTGGAGGCTCACGAACACCTCGCGGACCGCCTCGGACCGCAGCTCGTCGAAGGTGAACGCCTCGCGGTCCCAGTCGCAGGACGCGCCGAGCCGGCGGAGCTGGTCGAGGATGATGCCGCCGGACTCCTCACGCCAGGCCCACACGGCCTCGAGGAAGCGCTCGCGGCCGAGGTCGAAGCGGGTGAGGTGCTCCCGGGCGAGCTGCTTCTCCACGACGTTCTGGGTCGCGATGCCGGCGTGGTCGGTGCCCGGCACCCAGACGGCGTTGCGACCGCGCATCCGCTCGCGGCGGATGATGGCGTCCTGGATGGTGTTGTCGAGCGCGTGGCCGACGTGCAGCGACCCGGTGACGTTCGGCGGCGGGATGACGATCGAGAACGGCTCGCCGGGGTCGTCCGGCTCGGCGTGGAACAGCCCGGCCTCCACCCAGTCGGCGTAGAGGTCGTCCTCCACGGCCTTCGGGTCGTAGGCCTTCGCCAGCTCGGTCATCAGGGGGGTCCTCACGGGTCGCGACGTTCCGCGCGAGGGTAGCCACGGCGTCGCACCGGCCCCGCCCACGGGGCCGGGCACCGCACGCCGGCGATCAGCGGGCCGCGTACTCCCACACGTCGGTGACCCAGACCCGCGGGCTCGGGGTGCCGTCGGCACCGAGGACGAGCACCCGTCCGCCGGTGTCGCGCACGACGATCCAGTCGCCGTCGCCGGTCCAGCGCGGGTCCTCGAGCCGGTACCCGTCCGGCCCGTCGAGCTCGAGCACGGTGGTGGTCTCGCCGGCGGCCGTGCGCACCTCGACCCGGGCCGTCGACCCGGTCCCGGTGGTCGCGACCCGGGCACCGTCGTCGCGCTCGTCGCTGCCGAACACCGGCGGGGCCTTCTCCCCCTCGGTCGCCGGGCGGGTGTCGGTCAGCTCGCCCGTGGCGACGTCGATGGTGACGACCTCGTCGCCGAACCGGTAGCGGTGGAGCTCGACGTGCCCGTCGTCGAGCCAGGTGGGTGCACCGGCCTCGACGTCGGTCCCGCAGCGGACCTCGCGGTCCACCCCGCGCCCGTCGACGACGTGGAGGCAGGGTTCCCGCTCGTCGTAGACGAGGTAGGCGAGCTGCGACGTCACCGGCGGGTCCGGCTGGTCGGCGAGCCGCGGCACGTCGGGGTAGGGCGCGATGCCGAACGCGACGACGACGCCGACCACGACGACCACGACCGCCGCGGCCGCCACGAGCGCCGCCACCGACCGGGCCCCACCGCGCGGCTCGAGCTCCACGGTCAACCCTCCTCGGCGAGGTCACGCCGCAGCCGCAACGACCCGACCGCGACGCCGATGAGGACGAGCCCGGTGAGGAGCAGCGCGAACGGCGCCCCGAGGCTGTCCCCGAAGAAGTGGAACACCGACCGCGGCACGAACACGAACGTGCCCGCGACCGCGAACCCGAGCATGAGGGTGCTCCTGGCCGTGACGCTGGCGACCCCGACCGCCACGGTGACGACCAGCGCCAGCACCAGCCCGAGTGTGGCGTGCGACCCGGACGGGGCGATGTTGAGCCCGATGCCGGCGACGAGCCCACCGGCGACGAGCGCGGTCGTCCGCGGGGTCAGCCAGCCTCCCGCTCCGAGGAGGAACCACGCGATCCCGAGGCCCGCGACGAGCAGGCCCGGGTAGAACGCGTCGGGCTCGCTCCCCGGCAGCAGGATCGCGCCGGTCGCGGCCGTGAGGACGCCGGCGAGGATCGCCAGCTGTTGCAGGGCCCGCGGCCGCAGCGTGTAGAGGGCGCCACCCACCACGACGACCGCGACGCCGGTCAGGACCGCCGTGGCTGGGCCGCCGAGGTCGAGCAGGTCGCGGCCGACGAGGGCGACGGCAGCCGCGGTCGCGGCGACGCTGCCCGCCCACAGGAGCGACACCAGCCGGGCGACGGCTGCGCCGGGACGCTGGCGGACCCACCAGCCGGCGAGGAAGGTCACGCCGGCGACCGTGAGCTCGAGCAGGAGCTGCCCCCAGCTCTCGATGCGGTCCCAGTAGCGGCTGACGACGAGGCCGCCGGCGATCAGCGCCAGCGCCGCCCCGAGGTAGCCGACCGCCTCGGCCGCGAGCGTCGTGCGGTCGTCGGCGCCGGCGAGCTCACGCTCCCGGGCGCGGATCGTGTCGGCCTGGGCGGGGCTGATGAGCCCGTCCCGCAGCCAGGCGTCGAGCCGCTCGTCGAGGTCGACACGCACGGTGCACCTCTAGCGGGCCCGAGGGCCCCGGGTCAGGCGGAGCGCTCGGTGGGCTCGTCCTCCACGCCGCGGAGTCCGGCGTGCGGCACGAGGGTGGGGTTGGCCTTCTGGTGGACGGTCTCGACCGTGATGACGCAGCGCTGGACGTCCTCGCGGGAGGGCAGCTCGTACATCGTGTTGAGCAGCACCTCCTCGAGGATGGCGCGCAGGCCACGCGCCCCGGTCTGGCGCAGGATGGCGAGGTCCGCCACCGCCTCGAGCGCGTCGGGCTCGAACTCGAGCTCGACGCCGTCGAACTCGAAGAACCGCTCGTACTGCTTGGTCAGGGCGTTCTTGGGGCCGGTGAGGATGTCGACGAGCGCCTCGCGGTCGAGTGGCTCGACAGCGGTCACGATCGGCAGGCGACCGATGAACTCGGGGATGAGCCCGTACTTCTGCAGGTCCTCGGGGAGGACGTTGCCGAGGAGCTGGCCGAGGTCCTTGTCCTTCGCACTGGTGACGTCGGCGCCGAACCCGACGCCCTTGCGACCGATGCGCTGCTCGACGACCTTCTCGAGCCCCGCGAACGCGCCACCGCAGATGAACAGGATGTTGCCCGTGTCGATCTGGATGAACTCCTGGTGGGGGTGCTTGCGGCCCCCCTGCGGCGGCACCGACGCGACCGTGCCCTCGAGGATCTTGAGCAGCGCCTGCTGGACGCCTTCGCCGGAGACATCACGGGTGATCGACGGGTTGTCCGACTTGCGGGCGATCTTGTCGACCTCGTCGATGTAGATGATCCCGGTCTCGGCCTTCTTGACGTCGAAGTCGGCGGCCTGGATGAGCTTCAGGAGGATGTTCTCGACGTCCTCGCCGACGTAGCCGGCCTCGGTCAGCGCCGTGGCGTCCGCGATCGCGAACGGGACGTTCAACAGCCGCGCGAGCGTCTGGGCGAGGAGGGTCTTGCCGGAGCCGGTGGGGCCGAGGAGGAGGATGTTGGACTTCTGCAGCTCGACGTCGTCGGCCGTGCCGCGTCCCCACCTGGATGCGCTTGTAGTGGTTGTAGACCGCCACCGCGAGCGTCTTCTTCGCCGAGTCCTGACCGACGACGTAGTCGTTCAGGAAGGTGTAGATCTCCTTCGGGCTTGGGCAGCTCGTCGAGCTGGAGCTCGGAGGGCTCGGAGAGCTCCTCCTCGATGATCTCGTTGCAGAGGTCGATGCACTCGTCGCAGATGTAGACACCCGGACCGGCGATGAGCTTCTTGACCTGCTTCTGCGACTTGCCACAGAAGCTGCACTTGAGGAGGTCGCCTCCCTCACCGAACTTGGCCATCGCCATCCTCGCGTGCTCGACGTGTCGGAGCTCGAGGCCCCGGCTCTCCGCCCGACCGATGGTACAGATGGGCCGCGACACCCGCTGTCACTTGCGGTCGTGCTGGGGACGCGGTGGCGCTCCCGCCACCGCGCCGGGCCGGCTCAGCGGACGGCCTGCTCCTGCGCCTTGCGGGACTCGATGACCTCGTCGACGATGCCGTACTCCTTGGCGGCGTAGGCGTCGAGGATGAAGTCACGGTCGGTGTCGCTGGCGATCTTCTCCACCGACTGGCCGGTCTTGGCGGCGAGGATCTCGTTCAGGCTGTCACGCATCCGCAGGATCTCGCGCGCCTGGATCTCGATGTCGACCGACTGGCCCTCGGCGCCACCCGACGGCTGGTGGAGCAGCACCCGCGAGTTGGGCAGCGCGAAGCGCTTGCCGGGGGTGCCGGCGGCGAGCAGCACGGCCGCTGCCGAGGCCGCCTGGCCCATGCAGATCGTCGTCACGTCGCACTTGATGTACTCGATCGTGTCGTAGATGGCGAAGAGCGCCGTGATCGAGCCGCCGGGGCTGTTGATGTAGATCGCGATGTCCTTCTCCGGGTCCTCCGACTCGAGGTGGAGGAGCTGGGCCATCACGAGGTTCGCGATCTCGTCGTTGACCGGCGTGCCGAGGAACACGATGCGTTCCTGGAGCAGGCGGGAGTAGATGTCGAAGGCACGCTCGCCGCGGTTGGTCTGCTCGATGACCGTCGGGACGAGGTAGTTGAGCGGCGACGGCGTGGCGATGCCGGTCGCGGCCTGAGGGGTGTACTCGGGCACTCGGTGGCTCCTTGGTCGTGCCGGACCGCCGAGCGTATCCGAGGCCCACCCTCGGGCCGCAGGAGTTGAGCGGGACCGACGCAGCGCCGGTCCTGCCCGTCCGGCGCGGCTCAGGCGTCGGAGTCGTCGTCGCTCGCCTCGACCGCACCGTCGACCGCCTCGTCGGCGGCCAGGCCGACCTCGGGCTCGGCGACGACCGGGGTGTCGGGCTCGTCCGGGGCATCCGGGTCGTCCATCAGCCCCAGCTCGATCAGGACCTGGTCCGACGGGCCGCCGTCGATCGTGGCGGCGGCGACGATGGCGTCGATGGTCTTGCGGCGCATGATGTCGCCGACGAGCGCCCCGATCGACCCCTGCTGCTGGATGACCTGGGCGATCTGCTGCGGCGAGGTGTTGTTGCTCTGGGCGTGCCGGATGATCTCGGCGTCGATGTCGCCGGCGTCGATCTGCACCCCGAGCTCGTCGGCCAGCGCGTCGATGACGAGCTGCGCCTTGACCGCCTGGGTGGCCTGCTGGCGGGCGTTGTCCTCGAACTCCTCGCGCGTGGTGTCCTCCATCTGGAGGAGCTGGTCGACCTCGAGGCCGTACTGCTCCGCCTGGTGCTCCACCTGGTGGATCCGGGCCTCGGCCTCCTGGTTCACCATCGACGGCGGCAGCGGCACGTCGATGTTGGCGAGGTAGGCCTCGAGGATGCGGCCACGCAGCTCGTGCTGGGCCTGCTGGACCTTGCGGCGCAGCAGCGCGTCGCGGACGTCCTTCTCGAGCTCGGCGAAGGTCTCGAACTCGCTGGCCGAGGCGGCGAAGTCGTCGTCGAGCGCCGGGAGGGTCTTCTCGCGCACGTCCTTCACGGTGACGGTGAACTCCGCCTCCTCGCCGCCGTGCTCGGGGTACTCCTCGGGGAGCTGGTCGGTGTAGGTGAACTCCGCGCCGCCCTCCTTGCCGACGAGCTCCTCGTCGAGCTTGGCGGTGACGCCCTGCGAGCCGACCTCGTAGAGGGCGTCCTCGACGTGGGCGGACTCGAGCTCGGTGCCGTCGACGTGGACGGTGAGGTCGAGGGTGACGAAGTCGCCGGTCTGGGCGGGACGGTCGACCTCGTCGACCTCGGCGAAGCGCTCGCGCATCTGGGCGAGCTGGTCGCGGACGTCCTCGTCGGCGACGTCCCAGTCGGGGAAGCTGACGCCGATGCCCTCGTGGTCGGGCACGTCGAACTCGGGGCGGATCTCGACGGTCGCCTCGAACGTGCACCCGTCGGTCTCGTCGAAGTTCTTGACGTCGACCTCGGGCATCGCGACCGGGTCGATGTCGGTCTCCTCCAACGCCTCGGCGTAGTAGGTCGACAGCGACTCCTCGAGCGCCTGCTGGGCGATGACGCCGGTGCCGAGCCGCTGCTCGATGAGCTTGCGCGGGACCTTGCCCTTGCGGAAGCCGGGCATCTGGACCTGGTTCGCGAGCTCCTTGGCGGCCGCGTCGAAGGCCTTCTTGACGCGCTGGGGCTCGACCTCGACGGTCAGCTTGACCTTCACCGGGTCGACGGTCTCGACGGTCGTCTTCATCGTGGTGGGGGCTTTCGTCGCGGGAACGGCGCCGCCGGAGCGGGCGAGCGAGGGTGGGGCGGGGCGCCGCACGGAGGGCGGCGGGAACGGCGGACCGCACGGCGGCGTGGCCGGGCGGCCGCTCGGTCGGGGAGGGATGGTGTCACCTCGGCCCCGGGGTGTCCATCCGGCGAGCGCTGACCGGTTGACCGGCCGTGCGGGCGCCGGGTGCCGTACGGCCGAGGTCGGGGGTTGCCGAGCGCCGGCCGCGGAGGGAGCGTGGGGGCACCGCTGTCACGGGCCACGCGACGCGCCGGCACGACGACCCTGAGAGGAGACCCGATGACGATCCAGGCGGTCGTCTTCGACGTCAACGAGACGTTGTTCCCGCTGACCCCGCTCCGCGACCGCTTCGACCGCACCGGGCTCGGGAGCGAGTCGGTCGAGCGCTGGTTCGCCGAGATCCTGCGCGACGGCTTCGCGGTCGCGGCCGCCGACGGGTTCGTGCCGTTCCCCGCGGTGGCGCGGCACCACCTCCTCCACCTGGCGCGGCAGCGCGGGTTCACCGACGCCGAACGGGTCGCCGACGAGGTCCTCGGTGGGTTCGAGGAGGTCGGCGCCCACCACGACGTGATCGACGGGATGCGGTCGCTGCGCGAGGCCGGCTACCGGCTCGCGACCTTCACCAACGGCACCGTGGAGGTCACCCGCGGCTTCCTCGAGCGGACCGGCATCGAGGACCTCGTCGACGAGGTCCTCGACGTGAGCGGGACCGCAGCGCTGGAAGCCGCGGCCGGAGGCCTACCGGTGGGCCTGCGACACGATCGGGGTCCGGACGCGCGAGGCCGTGATGGTCGCGGTGCACCCGTGGGACGTCCACGGGGCGCAGCAGGCGGGCATGACCGGCTGCTACCTCGACCGCGCCGGCGAGGGCTGGCCGTCCTTCCTCCCCGACCCCGACGTGACCGTCCGCCAGTCTCACCTCCCTGGCGGCCCGCCTCCGTCCCTGAAGGTTCGTAGTGGGAAGTTCCCCTGGAGGAGAACTTCCCACTGCGAACCCTCGGGCGAGGATCGCGAGCGAGGCGGCGGTAGGCTCCCCCACCGCAACGGGACGTAGCGCAGCTTGGTAGCGCACCTGCTTTGGGAGCAGGGGGTCGCAGGTTCGAATCCTGTCGTCCCGACGCCGTGGGGCGGGGGCCGCCTCGGTAGGCTCCCTCCCCGCACGCGGGTGTAGCTCAATGGCCAGAGCCCCAGCCTTCCAAGCTGGTTATGCGGGTTCGATTCCCGTCACCCGCTCCATCCCTCTGTCGCCCCCTCCGGCCGCCGTCCGGCACCTCGGTCCGCGCTGACCCGCCGCGGTCCAGGGGTCGGTGGGCCCGACCGCCGGGTGCCGGCCGGCCCTGTCGCCACCGCACGCCGTCACCGACGCTCGTCCTCGACGGCGACCTCGGGCGAGGTCGCACCGGCAGACGGGAGCGACGACATGGCACCCCTGGCCCTCGAGGACGGACGCGTGGCGTGTAACCCATCGGGAGACGAGGCCCACGAGCGGCTCCGCTGCGGGCTCTGCGGCGAGATCCACCCGCTCGACGACACCGAGTACGGGGCCACGAGCCCGACCGGGTGCTCGTCGACGTCGACGCTGTCGGCGTCCTGGCGTGCGCTGCCGATGACCGTCTGATCGGGGACGGCTGCGGCGAGGGCGCCCGGCGTGCCCGGTAGGGTGCGCGGCCTGCGCGGAACCGGCGCTTCGCTCGCCTACCATCCGCATCCGGGAGCCGACCACCCACCGCTGTACCCCCGAACACAGGACCTGTCGTGCCGCGTGCGATCCGCCCGCTGTTCGCCATCGCTGCGCTGCTGCTGCTCGTGAGCGTGGTGGTGCTGGGTGTGCGCAGCTCCGACGACGGCTCCTCGCCCTCGGCGCTCCCGACGGCCACCGAGACCGGCGGCCTGGGGACCTCGCAGGCCTCGCCGCCGAGCACGCCGGCGACCCCGACCGCGAGCGAGACCACCTCGCCGACCGAGACGGTCTCCCCCACGGCCACCGAGACCGCATCGCCCGACGCGACCGCGACGGAGACGAGCGGGACCGGCACGGGCGACGGGACCGGCACGGGCGACGGGACCGGCACGGGCGACGGGACCGGCACAGGTGACGGGACCAGCACGGGCGACGGGACCGGCTCCGGCGATGGGTCGGGGACGGGTGACGGCGAGGGCCGCACGGTCGACGACATGCCCAACACCGGTGGCGGCGCGGTCACCGCGCTCGCCGGCATCGTGGCGCTCGGCGCGGCTGCCGGCATCGCCCGGCGTCGCTGAGGCGGGTCGCGGGCGGCTCCTCCGGGCCGCGAGGTGCCCCGCGGCTACCATCCGACACGCGCGGGTGGCCGCGCTCCGCGCCCGTAGCTCAGTTGGATAGAGCGCCGGACTTCTAATCCGATGGTCGGGGGTTCGAATCCCTCCGGGCGCGCCCAGGCCGTCAGCGGCTCCGCGTCACGGGACCATCCAGGCGCGTCCGAGCGGCAGCCGGGCACCCTTGCTGCAGAGCACCTGCACGACGCCGAGGTCCTCGTCCTCGAAGCCGATGACCGACCCGGCCATGTAGGCGCGCCAGATCCGGTAGGCCTCCTCGCCGGCGACCTCCCGAGCGCGCTCGGCGTTGCGCCTCGAGGCGGTGGACCCAGTGCCGCAGGGTGCGGGAGTAGTGGGGGCGCAGCTGCTCGACGTCGACGACCTCGAAGCCGGCGTCCTCGGCCTCCTGCACCGTCCGCGCGGTCGGCACGAGCGCCCCGTCGGGGAACACGTAGGCGCCGACGAAGCTGCCGGCGTCGTCGGAGAGCTCGCGGACGGTCCCGCGCGTGCCGGTCGTGATGCCGTGGTTCAGCAGGCGTCCGCCGTCGGCGGTGAGGCCGTGGAGGGTGCGGAAGTAGCCCTCGAGCTGGTCGGAGCCGACGTGCTCGACCATCCCCACCGAGGCGACCGCGTCGAAGGTGCCGCTCACCTCGCGGTAGTCCGCCACCCGGATCTCGACCTCGTCGGCCAGACCGGCGGCCGCGATCCGCTCGCGTGCCAGCGCCGCCTGCTCCTCGGCGAGGGTCACCCCGAGCGCCCGGACCCCGTGGTGCCGGGCCGCGTGGAGGACGAGCGCGCCCCAGCCGCAGCCGACGTCGAGGAACCGCTGCCCGGCCTCCAGGCCCAGCTTCCGACAGACGAGCTCGAGCTTGCGGGTCTGGGCGCGGTCGAGCTCGCCCGGCTCGGCCCGGGCCGGGTCCTCGGCGTCACCCTCGGCGAAGTAGGCGCACGAGTAGACCAGCTGCTCGTCGAGGAACAGCCGGTAGAAGTCGTTGCCGAGGTCGTAGTGGTGCTGGACCGCGTCGCGGTCGCGCGCCCGGGTGTGGCGCGGGCCCCGGAGCACCGCGGCCCGGTGGCTGCGGGGGTCCGCCGGCGGGGCCGGCAGGCGCAGGACGTCGGTCAGCACCGCCAGCTTCGAGAGTCCCGACAGCCCGTCCCGGCGGAGCTCCGCGACGTCCCGGAGCGCCGCCACCATCGAGCCCTCGACGTCGAAGGCGTCGCGGAGGAAGGCCTCGCCGGCGGCACGGTCGGTGCCGGGCACGAGCATGGCCCGGAGCGACCACGGGTGGTTCAGGACGAGGCGGTACCCGCGGTCCGAGGGTCCGACCTCGCTCCCGTCCCACAGGCGCAGCGGGATGTCGCTCCCCCGTCGTGCCAGCCGTCCGTGCACGTCGAGGACGCGCGACACGTCCGGGTCGGGCCCGCCCGGTCGCCGGCGCCCCCGGGTCCGCCGGATGTCGAGGATGGACACCGTCACCTCCCGTCGTCGCGCCGATCCACGTTGGCCGCGGCGCTGCCAATCGTCAAGGGGGCTCACGTCACGATCGCGTGACGCCGGCGGACCACGCGCGGCCCGCCGACGTCGCCGCACCGGACGCCGAGCGGCCGGCGCACCGCCTCCCGGCGCGTTTGCCGGCCCGCAGCGGGGCCCGTACGCTCCCGCCTCGTGCTGTGACCCAGCACGCACACATGGTGGGTGTAGCTCAGCTCGGTTAGAGCGCCTGGTTGTGGTCCAGGAGGCCGGGGGTTCAAGTCCCCTCACTCACCCTGGGTCGCGCGCTCCAGACCGCTGTTGATAGGGTCCGACGCGCGATCACGCGCCGCTAGCTCAATTGGCAGAGCATCCGGCTCTTAACCGGCAGGTTCGGGGTTCAAGTCCCTGGCGGCGCACCACAGGAAACCGGTCCTCGCGGCCGGTTTCCTGCTGTTCTGGCGCGTCGGCGACACTCGGACTTCACAGCCTGCTGCTCATCTCTCGTATCCCGACGTGCGCTTACCGTCGACCTCGAGGTGATCGGGCGCCGTGCAGCCCCCCGACCTCATCCTACGTGAGATCGGGCTGCACTGACCCCCGAGACCGCTCAGCCGCAACGTCGCGCGTACGGCCGCGTGGGCGTCGCCGCCGGGATGGTTCTCTAGACCTCCCTCATTAACCCGCCTTCTCCTCTCTCCTCTCCCCCGGCTCCTCTACTCGGCTCCTCCTGTCTCCACGGCCCCCGCGCTCACTCTTCTCCAAGCTGTTCCCCATCCCCCTGGCCGAACTCGAACGGGCCGAACGCGAACGAGAAGGACCGGGATGGTCGAGCGCCTACAGGGCAGACGGTTCGAGCTTCGCCGTCCGTTCAAGCTCGGCCGCGATGCCCCCGCGAAGATGGCCGCGCGTGACATCACTCCGGCCGAGGTCCGGAGCCTGTTGGGTGACATGTGATCGTCGACATCGTCGCCGACCGGGACCGGTACGTGATCCTCGGTCGCGTCGAGGGCCGGCCGCTGATCGCGGTGCTGGCCGATGACGAACTCGACGACGCGACGGTGCTCGTGTCGGTCTACGAGCCGGACGAGGCCCACGGGTGGACAACGGAGCGGATCGAACGCACGCTGTCGGGTGACAGCGGGGAGGAACCGCGATGACCGGCACCGCCACGACGACGGCGAGCTGGTGCGCCGATCGGTCGACTACGACTACGTCGAACACCACCAGGACGCCGAGCCCGGTCTGCTCGTGGTCACCGGCGTCCCGGCTGACGTGTGCCCCGCCTGCGACGAGCACTGGTTCGATGACGAGACCGGCTTCGCCCTGTCCGAGCTCATCCGCGAGAACCGCCCGTCTCCGGGCGAGGTCCGCACCGTCTCCTGGGTCGGTGTCCACGCCGCTTGACACGCCGCTTCGGTGTACGCGCGCTCCCGGGCTCGGCCCAGCTCAGGTGTAGCGGCGATCGGTTCGGGTCGCTCTCGCAGCCAGAGGATCTGATGCCTCCCTCGGTAGCATCGGGCGATGCCGAGCAACCCGCGCTGGGACGCCGATCTGATCGACCGAGTCTGGCTCATACCGGGTCGGGTCGGCTGGGCGGCTTGGCCGTGGTTCTTCGCTCTCTCTGTCTTCGCAGGTGAAGCCGGCTTGTCAGGGTTGGCGGCCATGCTGAACGCGGCGACGGCTGTGGCCGGGGTCGTGTCCTTGGTTGCGATCCACCGCTCGCTCTGGCTGTTCCGGCGACGATACGGGTGGTTCAACCGTCCTTCGAGGCTCCACCTCCGTCGCCCGAGCGAGTTGAAGTTCTTCGGATGGCTTGCCGCGTTCCCGGGGGAGCGACCGTTCCGCTGGGAGGGGTTGGTGTTCGCCGCATGGGGAACTGGGCAGGTGGTGTTCGCCGTAGCGTTCGTCATCACGTTGCTCGAAGACGGCGCATGATCGAGGTCTCGAGTGGAGGACCTCAGGCCGCCACCGCACTGCGGCTGTACGCGCGACATGCTGAGGCGCCGGTTCAGGTGGAGCGGCGCTAGACCGCCCGGCACCGGCCCGAGAGCGCCGACGGAGCGAGACACAGGCCCGTCCGTGGCTCGCCCGGAAACCGCGACTACGCGGCGTCGGCGCTCGGGTAGTCGACCGCCACGGATTCCCCAGGACCGACCTTCACGTCGCGGTGACGGTGTAGGTGGTCATGTCCACCACTCCTCTCCGAGCTTGCGCGATCGCCAGGTACGCCACGCAGTAGCGTGCGATCTGTATCGCGCTCACACCGATCGGTTCCGTGCTCTCTTCGGCGACAAGCGCGAGGACTACCAGGCCGCGCTCGGCGACCACTACGACCAGGGGCCGCCCGCGACCGGCGGGACCGCCACGTGTCCGGCTACGCCACGATGCACCCGCACGAGGACTGCGCGGAGTCGTTCGCGCACTACCTGCACATCCGTTCCCGAGTGACGGATCGTCATCGAGGATGACGATGCGTCGATGAGACTAGTTCGTGGTTGTCGATTTTGGTTGATAACCGGTGGAGTCGGGCGATCCGGCCTGCCGCGCCACCACCGTCCGTAGGGTCATCGTCACCGCGGACCGACGCGTCCGCGAGACGGGGGGCTCGAGCACGCGCACCCACAATCGCGCTGCGGCACTGGCCCGGCGCACGGCACGCGGGGAACGCGATGCACGGGACACGAGTGAAGAAGTGGTTGGCGGTCACCTGGATCGGCGCGCTGACCTTCGGTCTGTACGGCTTCGGCGACGGGACGCCCATGGAGTTCCAGCCGCACGATCTGGACGATCGGGACGCCGAGACAGCGCTGGTGAGTCTCGCCGTGCAGCCGACGGACGTGTACGTCTGCGATGCCGAGGCGGCGGCGGGAGCTGCGACAACGGCAGGTTCCCGCGGACCCTGTCACGGACGGACATCTCCGGCGAGCCTGATGCGGTCAACGCGATCGAGGTCGGCTTCTCCCTGGGCGCGCCCGCCCAGGACGCCGGCGTCGCACCTGGCCCGGGCCCGCGCCCAGCAGTTCGGCGTCTTCCTCGACGGGAACCTCCACACGACTGTCACCAAGGACGACCTTTATACCCGCGGGGCCAGCCACTCGGGGGCGTTCGACGTCCTGCTCGGCCACCCTCGGCCGCTGCCGCAAACCAACTCAACTTCGACTTCACTGAGGATGACGGCGGCAACGGTCGGTTCGCGTGGGACGCCCTCGCGCTGACGCGGACCAACCTCGTCGTGGACAACGACCTGGTGGAGCGCCCGAATGCGGCGTTCACGAGCATCCAGGCCGCGATCAACGCGGCATCGCCGGGGGACCGCATCAACGTCTGCGAAGGCACCTACGCCGAGCAGTTGGTCCTCGACAAGCCCGGACATCAGGACCACCGGGAGCAGGCTGAAAGAAGTCGATCGTCTAGGTTCCGGGTGGCAACGGCCTGAAGCTCGAGGACGGGGCCGATGGCGCCGACGTGCGCTTCATGGGCTTCGACGCGAGCTGGTGGAATTGGGTGCTGGGGTGACGCGGACGACGTGAGCCTTCGCAGCGTGCGCGTGTCCAACAACAGCAAGGGCATCGAGATCGAGGGCGGGGCCACGACCCATGACTGGTCGGTCGACAAGCTGGTCGCCACAGCCAACACCACCGGCCTGCGCGTGCGCGGCGAGTCGTACGACATGTCGATCATCGACAGCAACTTCGTGAACAACGAGTTCGGCTTCACGTCGTTCACCCACGCCGGTGACACGCCACCCGCACCTCCGGGGTCCCTCGCAGTGCTCGACGGGCTCGAGGTCCGGGACTCCGCCTTCACGGACAACGCGAAGAAGGCGATGTACTTCGAGGCGCTCAGCGATGCGCTGCTCGACAACCTCGTCGTGCGGGACAACGGCAACGAGGCCGGTTACAACGCCGGCGCCGGGATCGACCTCAACCTCAAGCGCACCGACTACTCGGGCATCGTCGACTCGAACTCCGAGATCGTGAACTCCGGATCGGGGTCGGCCACCTTCGGCGGGGGGATCACCGTCAAGGGCCGCGACTATGCGACCTCGTACGACGGCATCCCCGGAAGCCTCGACTACGTCCAACTTGACGGCAACGAGATCGTGCCCAATGTCCCGGTCGGGGGAAATTCGGTTCGGCGAGCCCGGCAAGGACAACGCCGGCCCGACGAACGCGAGTGCGAACCAGAACAACATCACCGGCAATGACATCGGAATCGAGAACTGGTCGCTCTCGGACGTCGATGCCACGTGCAACTGGTGGGGCGCCCAGGACGGACCCGGCGGTGACGGCTCCGGCAGCGGGGACCCCGCCGTCCAGAGCAACACCGGCGACCTGATCTTCCAGCCGTGGCTGACCAGCCCGGCCCCGTCGGGCGCGTGCGTCGGTCCCGACGCCGACGACGACGGTGTCTCTGACGACGCGGACAACTGCCCGGGCACGCCGAACCCCGACCAGGCGGACAACGACGGCACCGACGGCTAGGAGAGGCGCGACCCCGATGACGACAACGATGGCGTCGATGACGAGGACGACAACGACCCGTTCGTCGCGGACACCGAGGCGCCGGACGTCGAGGTCACGGCACCGATGGACCTGGACGTGGTCAGTGGCACGGTCGAGGTCCGCGGGACGGTGACCGACGACAACCCGTGGCGCTACTACACGGTGGTGCGTGACACATCGGGCGGCGTCGTCGCGGGGCCGGGCACGGTCTACGAGGACGAGCTGCTTCACCGACGACCCCCTGTTCAAGCTGGGACACCACGACGGTGCCGGACGGGGAGTACCTGGTGCACCTCGCGGCCCGTGACGAGGGCGGCCGGCGAGATGCCGGGTCGGAGGACCAGGTCACGGTGTTCGTGGTCAACGACACCGACGACGATGGTGTGCTCGACGGCGATGACAACTGTCCCGACACCCCCAACCCGGACCAGGCGGACGACGACGGCGACGGCCAGGGCGATGCCTGCGACGACTCGCCGGTTCCCGCTGGTGGAAAGGCGAAGGGCGACAAGGAACTGTCCGGCCAGGCGAAGGCCGAGGACGGCAAGTTCAAGTTCGACTTCGACTTCGACGACAAGCGCCACACCCACAAGGACGGCGAGACCCACGACAAGGACGACAAGGCCAAGCTGAAGGTCGAGTGGAAGGACGCCGACACCGGCGAGAAGATGAAGCTGGAGGCGAGGGACGCCGAGCACGCCAAGGACGATGAGGGAGTCGTCGACTACTTCGGTGTGACCGGCGAGGAGGACGACGGCGAGGTCTACGCGACCGGGA
>CAVUJQ010000008.1:0-14058 GCA_963741855.1 uncultured Actinomycetes bacterium
CAGGCCCTTCAAGATGAACGTGGGTGGGCCGCTGCCGGGGGTGCTGTTAGACGGGTGTAGGGCCCGCGAGGATGGAGGTGTCTACTCCGCCCAGCCTCGAGGCCCTACGTGTCCCACGCTACCTGTCTGCTTGCCCTGCCCGAGTTCGAAGTCACGCACGTCTGGACGTTCGCCGACGAGACGTTCATCCACGTCGTCATGCCCCGCGGCGAGGTCGCCTGCGTCCGCTGTGGGGTGATCGCCCGCCACCGTGTCCACGATCGGGTCGTGCACCGCGTGCGCGACCTGCCTGCCGCCGGCCGCGCGGTCGTGCTGGTCTGGGCCAAGCGGGTGCTGGCCTGCGTCGAGGGGTGGGGACGTTCCGCGAACGCTCGCACGCGATCCTCCCACGGGCGTGCCTGACCGTGCGCGCCCGGGCCGAGACGGTCCGGCTCGTGTCCGGCGAGAACCGCTCGGTCGCCTCGGTCGCCGCCACGTTCGGGGTGTCGTGGGACACCGTGATGCGCGCCGTCCGTGACGACGCCGTCCAGGTTCTCGAGGCCCACGACGGGCAGCGGTCGTGGCGTTCGGGCTGGACGAGACGGTGATGAACCCGTCGCGGTCGCACACCCGCCGCCGCTACGTGACCGTGTTCGTCGACCTGGACCGGCATCGGGTCATCGACGTGGTCGAGGGCCGCCACGCCGCCGCCGTCACCGGATGGCTGCAACATCAGGATCCGGTCTGGCGGGCCCAGGTCGCCACCGTGGCGCTGGACCCGCATGCGGGCTACCGCACCGCCGTGACCGACCCGCACGTCGGGTTCGACAACGCCGAGCTGGTCGCCGACTGCTTCCACGTCGTCAAGCTCGCCAACGCCGCGATCGATGACGTTCGCCGGCGGGTGCAGCAGGAGACCCTCGGGCACCGCGGCCACAAGCACGACCCGCTCTACCGGATCCGCCGGGCGCTGCTGGCCGGGATCGAACGGCTCGACCCCGACGCGCTGAGCCGCATCCGCGCGGCGCTGGCGGCCGGGACCCGTACGACGAGGTCGGGTGCGCCTGGACCGCCAAGGAACTCGTCAGGGCCGTGTTCGCCACCCGCGACCCCGAGCTCGCCGCCCGACGGCTCGTCGAGTTCTACGACTGGGTCGCGCTGGTCGAGGTCCCCGAGCTCGTCCGGCTGGCGACCACCGCTGTCGCGCTGGCAGGACGAGATCCTCGCGTACCACCACACCGGCGGGGTCTCCTCCGCACGGGTCGAGGCGATCAACCTGGACGTGAAGAACATCAAGCGCGTCGCCCGCGGGTTCACCAACTTCGACAACTACCGCGCCCGGATCCTCTCACGCCTCGGCCAGACATGGCAGGCTCCCACCACCGCCAGACTCCGAGGCCCCAACGCCCTCACCCTGGCAGCGTGACCCACCTTCATCGAGAAGGGCCGGATTTCCCGGGATTCACGGGGCCCGCCCGGGACGGCGCTGGCCTTACTCATAATCCGTCGGTTGCGGGTTCGAGCCCCGCCGGGCCCACCAAGCGAATGCGCAGGTGGTGAGTGAGCGTCCCAGGGAGTGGTGGAAGTAGGGCCGGTCTTCGCGACGGGAGGTACGACGAGTGTCTCGGTCCTTGAGAGCGTTCGTCGTAGCCCTGCTGTGTAGCGCGCTCGTCGGTGGCTGCTTCCGAGCGAGCCACTCGATCCCTACGGCGTGACGCTTCGCGATGGGGATCCCACCTGGGTCTTCGCTCCTGGATGCTCGAACAGAGTCGCCTTCTCGGTGCTCCTGCTGGACGGGACATCTAGCGATGCCTCGCAGCTCTGGGTGGCCCGGGCGGAGGCCGATCCGCCGCCACTGGTCGATTTCACGATCGGTGAGTCGCCGCCTGGCTACGAAGACGTCCAACCACTCGAGACTGAGCTGGACCCAGAGAGGCAATACGGAGTGGTGGTCCTCTGGGGCGATCGTGACGAACCAGGGAGGAGTTCGGTCGCTTTCACGCCGGCGGAACTCTCGCCAGATCACGTCAAGCATCGACGTGGTTCGTTACCGTTGACGGACTTCCGGCACGACTTCGCGTGTGAGGACGGGTGACCGGTGGCATGCAGCGTCGCAGTCTCTTCGGGTCTCGCTACGCCAAGCACCCGTGGCCGGAGGACCCGCTCGCGCACCGACCCACCGAGCTCACCAGGAAGCGGGGCGGCTGACCATCGGCCGCTCCGCTCAGGTCCGTAGCGGGAAGTTCTCCCCGAGGAGATGTTCCCACTACGAACCTTCCAGTGGTCGTGGTCGTGGTCGATATCGTCGTGCATGTGCGCTACGTTGTAGTGCATCTTGAGATCGATCGGGAGACGCATGGCGACCAGCACCTCGTTCCGCCTCAGCGACCAGGCCAGGCAGCGTCTCATGGAACGCGCCGAGCGTGAAGGACTCAGTGCGACCGCACTGCTCGAACGTCTCATCATCGAGGGCGTGGACACGCTCGACCATCCGGGCGTCGTCTACCGGGGCGCGACCACGGACCGACGCGCCGCGTTGGCCGCCGGCCCCGACGTGTGGGAGATCGTGGCGCGGTTGCGTGAACTCGACGGCACCGAGGAGGACCGCATCGCCACGTTCTCGGCCGAGTCGGACCTGCATCCCCGCCAGATCCGTGCGGCCCTGGAGTTCGCGTCGCGGCACCCCGATGACGTGGAGGCACGCATCGCCCGCAACGAACAGGCCATCGTGGAAGGACGGCGGGCGGCCGAGCAGCGTCAGGCGCTGCTGGCTTGAGACTGCTCCTCGACGAGATGTTCCCCAGCGCGGCTGCCCGGCACCTGCGCGAGGAGTTCGGGCACGACGCCGTCCACGTGGACGACCTGGGGTTGCGTGGCGCGACCGATCCGCAGGTCGCATCGGTCGCTCGTTCGGAGGGTCGTGCGGTGGTCACCGAGAACGTGGTCGACTACGCGCGCGAACCAGATGTCGTGCTCGTGTGCGTCCTCAAGCGCAACCTGCCGACAGGCGGCGCGCAGCCTCATGCGCTGGCCGAGCTCCTCGACGCATGGTGTCGGGCGAACCCCACGCCCTACGTCGGCCAGCACTGGCCGACGTGAGCTGCCGCGGCAGCGTCCCGTGACGGAAACCCGCGCATCCGCAGGTTCCCGTCAGGCCGTGCCCGGCGCGGGCGCGTCCGCCGGGTCTGCGGTGACGGAAGCCGTCGTATCCGACGGGTTCTGTCAGCGGCGACGCTCCTGCGGAAGCGCCGCACCGCGCTGGCGCGCGAGACGTGCACGGATGCGCGCGACGCGTCGCGCGATCGGGACCATCGTCTCGTGCTCCGTTCGGGCCATCTGTGACCCCCGGGCTTCATGCCGAGGAGAGGTCGACCGCACACTCTATGAGGTCAACGGAGGGACCCGGGGACGACGCCCGAAGCGCCGGCGGTCACGCCGACGCTCACGATCACGAGGGCGCGCCGCCGGTTCGGGGTGGGGTAGGTCGATGGAACCCATGCGTGCAACGGGGGCGGCGGTCGCTGGCCCGCGGGCGGGGTCGGTGGTCGTGAGCCGGCACCTGCCGGCCCACACCGCCGCCGCGGTCGGTGCCGACCCGGACCGGGTCCGCGTCGTGGGCCGCGACCTCTGGCTCGGCGCGGCACCGTTCCGGGTCCGCGGCGTCAGCTACGGCAGCTTCCTGCCGCGTGGCGACGGCGAGCCCTTCCCGGAGCCGGAGCGGCTGCGGCGCGACCTCGAGTCGATGCGGGCGGCCGGGCTGAACACCGTCCGCACCTACGCCGTGCCGCCCGTCGACCTCCTCGACCGCGCGGCCGAGCTCGGCCTGCACGTCCTCGTCGGCCTCCACTACGAGGACTGGCGCTACCACCCGCGCGCTGGCCGGAGGACCGATCGGGCGGTCCGGAGGGCCGGCCTGGTACAGGTCGAGCACGCGCTCGACCGGCTCGCGGGCCGACCCGAGGTCCTCGCGGTCTCGGTCGGCAACGAGATCCCGGCCGACGTCGTGCGTGTCCACGGCATCGGACGGGTCCAGGCCACCCTGAGCGAGCTCGTGGCCCGGCTGCACCAGGGCGACCCCGGGATGCTCGTCACCTACGGCAACTTCCCCACGACCGAGTTCCTGTGCGTGGACGGGATCGACCTCGAGTCCTACAACGTCTTCCTCGAGGACCCGGAGCGCTTCCGTGCCTACCTGCGCCGGCTCCAGGTCCGCTCCGAGGACCGGCCCATCCTCCTGTCCGAGCTCGGTCTCGCCTCCGAGGTCCACGGCCACGAGGCCCAGGCGCAGCTCCTCGACGCCGAGCTCCGGGTCGTCGACGAGGAGGGTGCCGCCGGCGCCATCGTGTTCTCCTGGACCGACGAGTGGGGCGTCGCCGGCGAGGAGGTCGGTGGCTGGGGGTTCGGCCTGACCACCGCCGGTCGTGAGCCCAAGCTCGCGCTCGACGCCGTGTCGCGCTGGACCTCCCGGTCGCTCGCCCAGCTGCGGCCCGCGTGGCCCCGGCTCAGCGTGCTCGTGTGCGCCTACAACGAGGAGCGCACGCTCGACGAGTGCCTCGGGTCGCTCGCCCGGCTCGACTACCCCGAGCTCGAGGTGGTCGTCGCCGACGACGGCTCCACCGACCGGACGCTCGAGATCGCCCATCGCTACCGCTTCCGTGTGCTCGCCCTCCCACACGCCGGGCTCAGCGTGGCGCGCAACGCCGCGCTCGAGGCCGCCACGGGCGAACTCGTCGCCTACCTCGACGCCGACGCGATGTGCGTGCCGGCGTGGCCGTACCTGCTCGCCCTGTCGCTGGAGGACCCGACGATCGTCGCGACCGGTGGACCCAACCTGCCGGTTCCCGGCGCGGGGTTCGTCGAGCGAGCCGTCGCCGCGTCCCCCGGTTCGCCGCAGCAGGTGCTGGTGCACGACGACCGGGCGGAGCACGTGCCCGGCTGCAACATGGCCTTCCGGCGCGACGTGCTGCGGTCCATCGGCGGGTTCGACGCCGCCTACACCGCGGCCGGCGACGATGTCGACGTGTGCTGGAAGCTCCTCGACCACGGCTACGCGATCGGCTACGCGCCGGCGGCGCAGGTCCTGCACCACCGGCGGGGCAGCGTCCGCGGATACCTGCGGCAGCAGCGTGGCTACGGCCGCGCGGAGAAGATGCTGCAGGGGCCTCACCGGCACCGGTTCAACCGGATCGGGCAGGCGCGCTGGGGCGGGACCATCTACGGCGGCGCGTTCGTGCGTCTGCTCCGCCCGGTCGTCTACCACGGCACGCTGGGCACCGCCTCCTACCAGGGCATCGAGGCCCGTCGCGGCGAGACGGCGCTGGTGTGGCTCGGGGCGTTGCTCCCGCTCGCGGCGCCCCTGGCGCTCGCGGCCGGGCTGCTCGCCCTCGTCGCACCACCGGCGGGAGCAGCGCTGGGGGCGCTGCTCGCAGCCGTCGTCCTCGCCTACGCGGCAGGGGTCTTCGCCTCGACGCGCCCGACCCGTCACGAGCCGCACCCCGTGCGCTACCGGCTGCTCGTGGCCGTCCTGCACGTCGTCCAACCGTTCGTCCGCACCTGGGGCCGGCTCGTGACCCGACCGCTCGGGCGGATCTACCAGCCACCGGGATGGGGGTGGACCGGCGACCGTGCCGCCTGGCTGCGCGCGCTCGAGCACCGGATCCGCGAGGCCGGCGGGCACGCGCGCATCGCCGGACCGACCGACCCCTGGGACCTCGAGGTGGTGGTCGGCCCGCTCGTCGAGGTGCGGATCGTGACCGCCGTCACGTGGTCGTGGGTCCCGCACCACCGGGTCCGGCTCCGACCGCGACCGGGTGGCTGGCTGGCCCTGGCGGGCGCGGCCCTCGCGGGCCTGGTGGTCTCCCCGGTCGTGGGTGGAGCGCTGGGCGTGGTGGCCGCGATCGTGGCCGGCACCGAGATGGTCGTCCTGCGTCGCCGGGTCGGCGGTGTCCTGGCCGACACGACCTCCGGCGCGGTCCTGTCCGAGGCCGGCCGGCCCGCGACGTGACGGACGCGCCGGCGCGCCCGTACACCGACCGGGACCTCCTGGTCCGCCTGCTCCGTGCCGCGCGACCGCAGCGTGGCTGGCTCGCCGTGCTGCTGCTGCTCGACCTGGTGGCGGCGCCGCTGTACCTGCTGACGCCGCTCCCGCTGAAGCTCGCCATCGACAGCGTGATCGGCGACGACCCGATCCCGGGGTTCCTGGACGCCGTCGTCCCCGACGCCTGGACGTCCTCCGACCTGCGTCTGCTGGGCGTCGTGGCCGCGCTCCAGATCATCGCCGTCCTGCTGATCCAGCTCCAGACCGCGGCACAGCTCGTGCTGCAGAAGCGGACGGGTGAACGCCTCACGGTGGGCCTGCGCGCGCGGCTGTTCCGCCACATCCAGCGTCTGTCGTTCTCGTTCCTCGACAGCCGCGGTACCGCCGACTCGATCTACCGCGTCCAGTACGACACGCCGGCGATCGAGTGGTTGACGATCCACGGCATCATCCCGCTCGTCGGGGCTGTGGCGACCCTCGGTTCGATGGTCTACGTGACCGCACGGATCGATCCGGCGCTGGCGCTGGTCGCGCTGACGGTCGTGCCCGTCCTGCTCGTCATGATGCGGCTCTACAAGACCCGCATGCGCCGTCGCTACCGCGAGGCCAAGGAGCTGCAGAGCTCGGCGCTGAACGTCGTGCAGGAGACCCTCGGGGCGTTCCGTGTCGTCAAGGTGTTCGGTCGGGAGCGCGAGCACACCCGCCAGTTCCAGGAGCAGTCGGACCGGAGCATCCGCGCGCAGGTGTACCTCGCCGCCGCGGAGGGGGTCTACGGGCTCGGGATCCAGATGACGACGGCGGCCGCGACCGCGGTCGTGCTCTACCTCGGTACGCGCAGCGTCCTCGCGGGAACCATGACGCTGGGCAGCCTCACCCTCGTCATGGCGTACCTGGCCCAGCTCTTCAGCCCGCTCAAGACCATCAGCTCGACGATCGCGAGCCTCCAGAGCTACTTCTCGAGCGCCGAGCGCGTGTTCGAGGTCCTCGACGAGGTCCCGGACGTCGAGGACCGTCCCGGCGCCCGGTCGCTCGGACGCGCGGAGGGGCGCATCACGCTCCGCGATGTCCGGTTCTCCTACGACGACCAGAGCGACGTCCTGGCGGACGTCTCCGCCGAGATCGCAGCTGGCTCGCGGGTCGGGATCTTCGGCCAGACCGGGGCCGGCAAGTCGACCCTGGTCAGCCTCGTGATGCGGGTCTACGAGCCGAGCGGGGGAGCCGTCCTACTCGACGGTGTGGACGTCCGGGACATCAGGATCGAGGACCTCCGCGAGCAGTTCTCGGTGGTGCTGCAGGACTCCGTGCTGTTCTCGACGACCATCGCGGAGAACATCGCCTACGGCCGGACGGGCTCGTCGCGTGAGGAGATCGAAGCCGCCGCCCGCGCCGCCGGCGCGCACGACTTCATCCTGTCGCTCCCCGACGGCTACGAGACGGTCGTGGGCGAGCGCGGGATGCGGATGTCGGGCGGCGAGCGTCAGCGGATCGCGCTCGCGCGCGCGTTCCTGAAGGACGCCCCGATCCTGATCCTCGACGAGCCCACGAGCTCCGTCGACGTGCAGACCGAGACGGCCATCATGGAGTCGATGCTCGCGTTGATGGAGGGGCGCACCACCTTCATGATCGCGCACCGCCTCTCCACCCTGGACGTCTGCGACACCTTCCTCCACGTCGAGGAGGGGCGGGTGGTCCAGACCGATGCGCCCCCGCGGGAGGCCGTGGTCGTGGCATCGTCCGCGCCGGTCGGGGCGTTCGCCGGCGACCCGGTTCCGGGCCGGGCGGTTCCCGCCGCGAGGCGGGGCCCCGCAGGTGGACGCGGCGGCCTCAGTGACCACGAGTTGGCCGGCGTGCTGCGCCGCGCGTGCGACGACCTCGCCGGCCACGACGTCGAGGTCGTCCGGACGTCACCGGAGCCGATGGGGGCCGGCCTGCTCGTGACGGTGGACCTGGACGGTGCCAGCAGGCGCACCTACCGGGTCCAGCGGCTCGCGGCCGAGCCGGTCGCCCGTGCCGGCGTGCCGTACGTGGTGCACGTCCACGAGCGCGTCCTCGAGCGCTGCGATCTCGCCCATCCGCGGCTGCTCGGGCGGACCCACGACGACGATGCGCTCTGGCTCGTGTTCGACCATCCCGAGGGTGCCTGGCGGCTCCACGAGATCGCGACCGTCGAGGCGATGGAGTCCGCCGCCCGCTGGCTCGCCACCTTCCACGCGGTGCACGAGTTCGAGTACGCGAGGGACATGCCGGAGCTGCGGCGCTACCACCTCGACGACTTCGTCGCGTGGGCGGATCGCGCCCACCGGGTCGCCGACGACGGCCGTCTGCCTCGCTGGGTCGGCGGCTTGGCGGGGGGCTTCGCCGAGGTCGCCGACCTGTTGCCGGATCCGCCCCAGACGGCGATCGTGGGGGACGCCTACGGGGCCAACATGCTGGTCGACGGCGTGCGGGTCTACCCGATCGACTTCTCCGGCGCTGCGGTGGGGGCGGGTGAGCTCGACCTCGCCTCCCTCCTGGAGGGCTGGCCCGCCGGGATCGTCCAGCGGTGCCGGGCCCTGTACCGCCGTGTCCGCTGGCCCGACGGGCCGGCCGACCTGTTCGACCTGCGGCTCGATGTCGCGCAGGTGGCGTTGCACCTGCGGTGGCTCGGCGCGCCCACCGACGACCCGGTCCCCGCGTGGCGCATCGACGAGCTCGACCGGTTGTCGCGTCGGCTGAACCTGCGGTGACCGAGCCGTGAGGATCGCCATCGTCACCCCCGCGTACCCGCCGTCGAGCCAGGGCGGCACCGCGACCCAGGCTGCGGCCAAGGCGCACGGGCTGGCGGCGCTCGGCCACGAGGTCCACGTGATCGCGCCGAGCGACGGGACCGGGACCGGCTCGACGGCCGACGGGCCGGTCACCCTCTGGGAGACCGCTCCCGTGGACCGGCGTCTCACGGTCACCAACGACGCCAGTCGCTGGGTCGCCGACAGCGTCGAGATCGCGGCCCGGGTCGAGCAGGTCGACGCCGAGGTCGGCCTCGACGTGGTCGAGTTCGCCGAGTGGGCCAGCCAGGGATTCGTCCACCTCCTCAACCGCACGCCCTGGCACCGGCTGCCGACCGTGGTCCACGTCCACGGGCCGCTGGCGATGCTCGCCGGCACGATCGGCTGGCCGGAGCCGGGCTCGCCGTTGGAGCAGGTCGGTCGGTTCATGGAGGGGACCTGCCTACGGATGGCCGACGGCGTCTACGCCTCGGCCGCCACGTCCGCCGACTGGTGCGCCAGCGCGCACGGCCTCGACCGGACGACGATCCCCGTCTGGCACTCGGGCGTCGACACCACCTGCTTCGAACCCGACGCGGCCCGCCGGCGCCGCGAACCGACGATCGTGGCCGTCGGACGGCTGGACGCCAGCAAGGGCGTGGACGAGCTGGTGGAGGCGGCCATCGGTCTGGCCGGTGAGATCCCCGACCTGCGGCTGCGCATCATCGGACCGGGCACGGCCGAACAGGAGCGACGGCTGCACGCACGGTGTGCCGACGCCGGGCACCCCGACCTGCTCGAGACGCCGGGCCGGGTGGATCGGAACGCGTTGCCGGGGGAGCTCGCGGCGGCGCACGTCTTCGCGCTGCCGTCCTGGTACGAGGGCGGCCCGGGCCTGGCCTACCTCGAGGCGATGTCGTCGGGCCTGCCGGTCATCGCACCGGCCGGATCCGGCGTGAGCGAGATCGTCGAGCATGGGGTCACCGGCCTGCTGGTGCCGCCGCGACAGGTCGCCCCGCTGCACGCCGCGTTGCGCGAGGTCCTGACCACGCCGGCGCTCGCCGACCGACTGGGGCGCGCAGCCAGGGACGTGTGCGTCGAGCGCCACGACACCGCGGAGCGGATGCCCTGGCTCGCCTCCTACCTGAAGCAGGTCGTGGACGAGGTGGGGCGGTGAGCGGCTCCGCGACGGTCGCGGCGACGGTCCTCGACGGCTTCGACCACCTGCCCGCGGGGACCTGGGACGACCTCCGGTCGCGGGGCGCGACCGACGTCGTCTTCCTGACGCGGGGGTGGGCGACGGCCTGGTGGCGCTGCCACGGCCGGGGCGAGCTGCTGCTGACCCTGGTCGAGCGTGACGGGCGACCGGCCCTGCTCGCCCCGCTCTACGCCGACGGGGGGATGCTGTTCCTCGTGGGGTCGGGTTCGTCCGACCAGCTCGACCTGCTGGGCGAGACCGCCGATCCGGCGCTGGTGGCGGCCGCGATCGCCGCCGCGGCGGCTCGGGTCCCGGGCTTCGTGGGGCTGCGGCTCTACCACGTCCCGGCCGCATCGCCGACCCTCGGCGTGCTCGACGACGTCGCAGAGCGCCTCGGCCTGGTGGCCGTCGACGAGGGGGAGCTCGTCGCGCCCGTCCTGGCGCTCGGCGACGACGGGGAGGCGGGGCGCGAGGCGGCGGGGCGCACGAGCCTGCGCCGACACCACCGGTGGTTCGACCGCGAGGGGGAGCTGGTGGTCCGCCACCTGCGTCGCGCCGACGAGGTCGCCCCCTGGCTCGATCCCTTCTTCGACCAGCACGTCCGCCGCTGGGACGGCACGGGCTCGCCGAGCCTGTTCGTGGATGACCGCGAACGCGCGTTCTACCGCGCCATCACCCAGGAGGGCGGCGCGGAGGGATGGCTGCGGTTCACGGCGGTCACGTGGGACGACCAGCTGATCGCCGCCCACCTCGGCGCCCGCCACGCGGGGCGCTACCTCTGGTACAAGCCGACGTTCGAACCCGACCTCGCCAGCCGGTCGCCCGGCGAGGTGCTGCTGCGGTCGCTGTTCCTGGCTGCCGTCGAGGAGGGCGCCACCGTGTTCGACTTCGGCATCGGGGATGAGCGGTTCAAGCACCGCTTCGCCAGCGACACACCCGTCGTCCGCACGGTCGGGTTGTACCCACGCGAGGTGCTCGGGTGAACGTCCTCGTGCTCAGCCCCCACCCCGACGACGAGACCCTCGGGTGCGGTGGCACGATCCTCCACCATCGGGCGGCGGGGGACGAGGTGCGTGTCGTGTTCCTCACCTCGGGGGAGGCCGGCGGACATGGAGCCGAGCCAGAGGAGACCGCCCGCATCCGCGAGGCGGAGGCGCGGGCCGCGATGGCCGTGCTGGATGTCGGCGGTGTCGAGTTCTGGCACGAGCCCGATGGACACCTCCGTGCCAGACAGGCCGTCGTGGACCGGCTGGTGACGCGTCTCTCCGAGGACCGGACGGATCGGGTGTACGTGACCCATCCAACGGAGTCGCATCCGGACCACCGCGCCGCGGGTCGGATCGCCGTGCGTGCCGCACGCGCCGCGCCCCACGACGTCAGCGTGCTCGGCTTCGAGATCTGGACCCCCCTGCCCGACATGGACGTGATCGTCGACATCACGGCCCACGTGGACGCCAAGTTCGAAGCGGTGGCGTGTTACGCCAGCCAGAACGCCGTGGTCGGCTTCGAGGCCGCCTTCCGCGGGTTGGCCCGGTACCGGGGCGAGATGCACTCCTGGCCCGGCGGTGCCTACGCCGAGGTGTTCGCCGCGGTGCCCGTGCGGCCGCGGTCGCGGATCGGAGTGCACGCGTCGTGATCCACCACGTCTTCGCGAACCGGTCCAACGTGGGCGACTGGCTCTCGGCCATCGGGATCCAGCGCGCGCTCGGACTGACGGTCACCGAACACCTCTGCGACGGCCCGTTCGTACCGGAGACGCTCGAGGCCGTCGCGAGCCTCGGCCCGGGCGACCGCGTCGTGATCGGTGGCGGTGGCCTGCTCATGGACTACTTCACGCCGTTCTGGGAGGGGTTCGCCGCTGCCATCGGCCGGACCCCCTACGCGATCTGGGGCGTCGGCCTCGTGGACATCAAGCGGGAAGCGAGCCGACCTCCCGCCGGCCTGATCGCCGAGATCAGCACAGGCGCGGACCTGGTGGTGGTCCGCGACGAGCTGACCCGGGAGATGGTGGGTGTGCCGGAGGTGGAGGTCGCGGTCTGCCCGAGCGTCCTCGCGGTCGAACCGCGGGACGGACGGGCCGGGGACCGGGTCCTCCTGCACAGCGTCAACTACACGACGGTCGGGGAAGACGTCTACGAGGAGATGGTGGAGGTCCTGACCGCCGAAACCGCGGGGCGCGGCATGCGGTACGCCGAGCTCAACAACCGGATCGAGAAGGACGACCGCGCTCATGCTCGAGCAGGCGCTGTCGGCGTACGCGAGCTGCGGAGGTCGTGGTCAGCTCACGCCTGCACGGCTGCATCATCGCGGTGGCGATGGGGAAGCCGCTGGTCGCCGTGTCGGGTGACCGCAAGGTGGACGCCTTCATGGAGGCGGCCGGACTGGCGGGATGGAACCTCGCCCAGGACGAGGTCCAGCCGGCTCCCCGACCTGATCGACAGCGCACCCGGCCAGCCGTCCCCGCCCGAGTTCGTCGACCGGGCCCGGGCTGCCAACCTGGCGATCGGCGAACGCCTCCGGAGGCTGTGGGGGTGACCGTGTGATCCTCTTCGCCATCGTCACCACCCAGCGGACCGGGTCGACGTGGCTGGTCGACCTGCTCGACAGCCATCCTGGGATCCGGTGCTACTCCGAGCTGTTCCTCGAGCGGGGCGAAGGCGTGCCCGCGTGGGGTGGTGCCAAGGACCTGATGTTCTGGGACGCGTTCCGCGAGCGGACGGGTCCAGACCTGGGGGCCTACCTCGATCGGATCGCCCGGCGGGACGGCGACGTTCGCGCGGCTGGCTTCAAGCTCATGTACGGCCAGGCCGGCGCCCACCCCGACCTGCTGCCGACCCTCGCGGTCCGAGGGGGACGGGTCGTCCACCTGGTCCGAGCGAACCTGCTCGACGTGCACGTGAGCCGGATGGTGGCGTGGAGCCGTGACCTCTACCGCAGCGCGGGGGGCACGGTCCCGGCACCCGCATCCGTCCGCTTGGACGCGTCCACGCTCGAAGCGGATCTCGACCGGATGCTCGCGGAGCGGCGGCGTGCGGTGGAGCGGCTCGCGTCGCTCGGGCTCGACACCCACGAGGTCCACTACGAGGATCTGGTCGCCGGCCCGGCGGCGATCGAGCAGGTCGTGCGCTTCCTGGGGGTCGAGCCGACCGCGCTCGGGAGCCCTCTCCAGAAGCTGGTCCGTCGACCCCGCGAGCCAGGTGATCAGCAACGTCGACGAGGTCAGGGCGGCGCTGACGGGCACGCCCCACGGATGGATGCTGCTGCCGGTGCCGGGTTGCGAGTGATGCGGAGCTGCCAGCGGGGCAGCGGCCCATGATGGAGATCGATCGTCGTCGTATGCGTCGTCTGCGGATGGTGGGGCTCTACCCCGTCGGAGGCGTCGCCTTCGACTACCTGCAGTACGTCATCGGTCTGGCTCGCATGGGCCACGAGGTCGTCTACCACGAGGACACCTGGACCTGGCCCTACGACCCGGTCCGACGCTCCCGGACCGACGATCCCTCCTACACAGGCGCCTTCCTCCCGGGGCTTCTTCGACAGGTACGCCGACGACCTCGCCGTTCGATGGCACTACCAGCATCTCGGCGACGGCCACGTCGGCATGTCCGAGAGCGAGTTCGCAGCCTTCGCCGGGTCGGCGGAACTGCTCCTCAACGTCAGCGGGGCGAGTCGCCTGCCGCCGTCGCTGTCCGACGACTGCACCACGGTCTTCCTGGACACCGACCCGGGCTACAACCAGATCGTGCTCCTCGAGCGACCCGAGTGGGCCGAGAACATCGATCGGTGGCGCCAGCCTCGTGGACGCGCACGACGTCCACGCGACCTACGCCGAGCATCTGTCACGCGGGCCTCAACCATTCCCGACCTCGGCAAGACGTGGCTCGCGACCCGGATCCCCGTGGTACGCGACCTGTGGGAGCCTCGGCCGGACTGCGTGATCCCGGCGAACGCCGCCTGGACCACGGTCGTGACGTGGAACGCCTTCCCCGGTCCACTCGTCCACGGCGGTACCGAACACGGCGGCAAGGGCATGGACTCGAACGGATCGCTGACCTTCCCGGGAGGACGAGGTTCCCGCTCGAGGTCGCTCTCGGGGGTAT
>CAVUJQ010000009.1:0-147857 GCA_963741855.1 uncultured Actinomycetes bacterium
CAGTCTACACCAGGAGACCGACCCGTCGGCATGCCCCAAGTAGCCACCTCGCCCCGCTGGCACCTCCGAGGTCGACGAAGTCCCCGACGGGTACCCCCGTGTTGTGAAGCGTCCCCGCAACCGCCGGAATAGTCCTCTCGACGCCCTGCGAGTCGGAACTCGCGAACCGTCCGACGAACGGCGCGAAGAAGTCCCTGTCGAACCCGAAGCGGTCCAGGACGCAGTCCTGCCCTAGGACGAACCGATGATCCGTGACGTACGCAAGCGACCGGCCGCGCGCCACGCTCCCCTCCTCAGAGTGCCCGTGAGCGCTCGAGCCTAGTTCGACGACATCGGGGGGAAGGCCCGGTCATCGGTCGGCGCAACAGCTGGTGGACTCCCGACCCGATCCCACACCACACCCCCCGTCGACGGACACCACGCGGCGACCTCCGTCACCGTCGCCGATCGAATCCTGGAAGCTCACCCGCTCCGGTGGACACCGGGTTCTGACCTCGACGCCGGCAGCTCGGCGTCCGTAACGCGCTGGCAAAGTACAGCCGCGGCAACGACCACCGCCATGGCCACCCCGGACCTTCGACCCCCAGATGGGCGGACCCACGGAACCAGTTCGCGACCTCTTCTCCCCGGACGTCGACGTCCGCTGACATGAACACCACGCCACGCACGTACACAAGAACGCTGACACCCGTCTAGTCGGTCGACCTTGTCTCCGACGACCCCTCCCCCGGGCTTGTCCTTCGGGTAAGCGACTACTAACTGAGCGCCGACCCGAACCCGTCACCCGCCTCGCTCGACCCCGGCACCCCGACCCGCTCCTGCTGCACAGTGCACCCGCCCGGCCGCCAGCCCCGACGCCGACCCGTACAGCACCGTCACCGACCCCGCATCCGCGTCGACCCGAAGTCATTGTCCGGCGCCCCCACCACCAGATCCGCAAACCCATCCTGGTTGAAGTCCCCCGTGGCCACGCCGACGCGCCCCAATGGTCCCCCGCAGCTTGCCCTGCCACCCATCCACACCCTGGTGCCACAGCTACTGCACCGGCCCCGCCGCCAACCCCGACGCCGACCCGTACAGCACCGTCACCGACCCCGCATCCGCGTCGCCCGAAGTCATTGTCCGGCGCCCCCACCACCAGATCCGCAAACCCATCCTGGTTGAAGTCCCCCGTGGCCAACCGACGCGCCCCAATGGTCCCCCGGCATTGGCCTGCCCCGGTCCCATCCACACCCGGTCCCAGCTGACTGCCCGGCCCCGCCTCGTCGACAACCCCGAGCGCCGACCCGTACAGCACCGTCACCGACCCCGCATCCGCGTCGACCCGAAGTCATTGTCCGGCGCCCCCACCACCAGATCCGCGCGGCCGTCACCGTTGAAATCACCGCGCGCAGACGTCGATTTCGCCAGACTCAACGAATACGAGCCGAGCACTCCCCCGGACGAAGTGATCCGCACCGCCAGGGACTTGCCACTCCCCTCTACGCGCGAAACCGACTCGCTACCGGTTGTGGTCGCCGCCTCGCCCCTGACGTGCCCCCCGCCGCGACTTCACCGTGGCACGCGTCGCCGGCGTCACCCACGCGGCGATCGCGGGGAGCCAGGCGGCGGTTCGACCTGGAGTCGGGCGGCAAGGTCGTCGACCGAGAAGAGACGTGCTGTCGCCCTCGACGGCGCTTCTCGAGGAGTCCGCGACGTTCGAGGTCGAGCAGGTCGTTGCGTGACGACTGGTAGACGACGCCGTGGCTACGAGCGTGACTGCGGAAAGGTGTAGTCGCACCGGGGGTCGGAGTTCGGCGTTCCCGATGAGGGCGACCTGCCGGTGGTTGAGGTCGGTGTGACGGAGCAGCGCTTCGGTCCGCTGGACCTCGGCCATCTTCCGACGGAGGTACTCTGGAGGCCGTCGATCGCTCGCTCGACGACCTCCAGCTGGTAGAGCACGAAGTACGTGAGGTCGTGTCGTCGCGCTCCGTGTACAGGAAGCCCGGGCGTACTTGCTCGGCGCCCTCCTTGAGGATGCTCGAGATGGTGAGGAACTCGGTGAGCCAGTACCCGTGGCGGAGCATCGACCAGTAGAAGAGCGCGCGAGCGGTGCGACCGTTGCCGTCCTCGAAGGGGTGGTCGTGAGCCAGCCAGAAGTGGAGGATCACGGAGCGCACGACCGGGTGGAGGTAGGCGTCGTCGCCGGTGTCGACGGCGTTTGCGAACGCGCACATCGCCTCGAGCCGCCGGGAGCTGCTCCACCGGCGGGGGCATGTAGCAGCTCCCCGATCTACGTCGAAGACGCCGATCCGCTCCTCGTCGGGGCTCTGGAGGCGGCCCGCTGCTTCCAGATCGTCGAGGGTGCCTTCCGTCACGAGACGGTGGAGCTCGAGGACGAGCTCCACCGTCAGGTCGTCGTCCCGATGATCACGGACGTAGTTCATCGCCCAGTAGTTGTTGACGATCATCTGCTCGCTCTGGTGCGGGGGGACCGACCCGTTCGGAGCATCTCCTTGGCGACGCGGCGGCTCGTGCTCGCACCTTCGAGTTGACTCGAGGTGATCGCCTCCTCGATCAGCGAGCTCACGAGGTACGTCGTCCGTGTGGCGGGGTTGGTGACCTGCTCGCTCGTCGCGATCTGCCCACTGGCGTCGCGGTCGACCTTCTGCAGGCGCTGCCAGAGCACCGCCGGCGTCGCTACGACGAACGACCGCCCCCGTCCGTCGACGAGCGGGATGGGATGGGAGACCTGCTGCCGGGCGAGCTTGATCCCGACCCACCACTCCTCGAGGGACAGGCCCTCAGGCGGGTCGAGGTACCGCAGCGCGTCCCAGTGGCGGTAGCGCCCACCCACCGTCGGTCGGACCGACGGGTTCGTCAGCACGGACCCGACGAGTCTCCTCGGCTCGATGGCCGACATCATCTCGGTCCAGTGCTGCGGCGGGTGGACCGGGGTCTTCACGACCGTCGCCTCCTGCCGGACGAGTGGCAAGAACTACCACTTCATGAGATGTTGGTAGTTGCAGCATATCGGCCTCGACCCGAAGTACCAATATCTTCTGAGTTAGTAGTCGTTGGTGGTTCGACTCTGCCGTGCCGTCGGGATCCGCAGGCAGGACCGACATCTCCCCAGCGTGGACGCCTCCAAGACGGCACGGTGGCCCGCCCGAACGGCGGACTTTCTCCATCGCCGCCGAGGTGGACTCACCCGCGGCCGGGGGACCTCTTGTAGCCTCAAGGGTCGGCGCCGCTAGTCGATGGAGAAGGAGGCTCGATCGCTCGTCTACCGACTGGGGGAGTCGTGCGGGACTTCCGGACTTCGTCCAGGTCGAGGACGAGGCGGATGGTCGCGAGTTCCTCGAGCGCCGATCCGAGGTCACCGAAGCTTCGGGCGGATCGGTCCCGAGATCGTCGTGGGGCCTGGCGTCAGTGACGGGCTGGACACCAAGGTCAGTCCCGCCATGTGGCTCCCAGGGTACGTCGTCCTCGGTTCGGACACTGCTGATCGCGATGAAGTCCAACGTGGTGACCGACACGGGCCGCGGGAGCGCCTCCTTGGTCTTCCACCCCTCGACACGAGGGGCCCGGTTCGACTGCGGAGGTCGCGAGGCGGGGTGACAGGTGTGGTGTCCCGCGTCCGGGCGAGATGAAGTTCTTCGACGTCGTCGCCTAGCCCGTCCGACCGCGCGGAGATACTGATCGGGAGGCCGCCCTGGCACGACTTCGAAGGACGTTCCGGGGCTGGGCTGTCGACAACGACATCGAGGTGGAGCACATCGGGTCCTTCCCGACGCTCGGGGAGTCCGTCGCCTCCCGAACCCGGGAGACCATCGCCACCACCTCCGACAAGCTCACGCTGTCCCAGTTCCGCGACAGATCGCCGACTCGATCGGCAAGATCGTCGAGGTCCTCGCGGTCCACGAGGCCGAGATCGCACGCCTCCAGCAGGAGAACCGTCGGCTCAGCGATAGCTCGGCCGCCTCACCGGGACGGACCCCGGCTCGCTCCCGATGAGTTCGGCACGCGGGAGCGGCGACGCCATCCGGATGCTCGAGCGCTCCACGCCTCGGCTACCGCGAGGGTGGAGTCCACACCGGAGTGGGATGCCGTCGCACATCGAGCCCGGACCCTCACGTCCGCCAGCTTCGTCCTCCACGGCCTCGACTCCGTTGACGCCCTCGACACCGTCCACGACACATCGAGGCGGCTCACACCTGTACGACGTCCTCGCCAAGGCCCTCTCACACCAGTACCCGGAGAGCTACGGGACCGCTGAGGCGCTGCGGAGTCTGGACTGGAGCAAGCTCGAAGGGCTGCAGCGAGGCACGCAAGGAGGCTGGTTCGAGGTCGCCGTCGGTGACGCGCTCGATAGGGGCGACCTCGCCCTGCCGGCCGATGCGGCGGGGTGGGGCTTCCCTGCGGCCGGGACAGCCGGCTACGACATCGAGTTCCTCTCCGGGTCGAACGAGGTCATCCGGGTCGTCCAGCTCAAGGCCACGACCTCGCTCGGCTACATCCGCCGCACGCTGGAGCGGTACCCCGACATCCCGATCATCGCCACCTCCGAGGTCGCCAGGCAGGCGCAGGAAGCGGGGCTGGGCGAGATGGTCCTCGACTCCGGCATCTCCATCTCGGAGTTCCCCGGGATGGATCCGATGAAACTCGGCTTCGCCGACTTCAACCCGTTGACCGACGACTTCAACATCGACTTCGAGCTGCTCGACGCCGCGATCATCGCGATGGACATCCTCGCTCGCGACCTTCACGGGCAGTGATCTCCGAGCCGCAGCCCTCAAGGCGCTCAACCGGGGAGGGAAACGGCTCGCGCGGGAGTTGCTCATCAACACCGTCGCCGAGGCAGCCATGCAGGCGACCGGCACGGCCGCGGCTGGAGGGGTCGTCGGTGCCGTGTACGCCACGTACCGGGTCGGCAAGACCGGCAAGCTCGTGCTCGACTACCGCCACAGGAGATCTCAGAGACCACCCGGCGCATCGCCCGCCTCGTCTCCGTGCTGGATGGGCTCGGCCAGCTCGACGCAAGCCGAAGTGCAGAGGCCGAACGGAACCGTCCGCTACCGCCTGAGCAGGACCCGCGCCTCCGCCAAGGACGGCCGCCCGAAGGCGGCCGTCACGGTGTTGTGGCTGAAGGCTCAGCCGGCGTTCTTGACGCTGCTGTCGAGGCCGTCGTACTTGGCGAGGTACTCCGCGCGCTGGGCCTTGAGGTCGGCGACGATCTTCTCGTAGTCGTCGGTGCGGCCGAGCTTGTCGTAGAGCTTGCGCGGCTGGAGCTTGCCCTCGTCGATGTCGAGGCCGCCCTTGGCCACGAAGTAGCCGAAGTCCGGGTCCTCTACCCACTCGATCGTGCCGTCGACGATGCCGCGCTGGACCGCCGCCGTGTCCGGGATGCGGACCTTCTCCGAGCCCTCGACGTCCGCGCCGCCACCGACACGGCCGGTGGACAGCAGGTAGACCTCGAGCTCGTTGGTCTCGAGGAGCTCCAGCAGGCGGTTGGCCTGGGAGGCGTCGTTCTCGAACCAGAACGGGTTGGTGCCCGGGACGCGGAGGCTCTTGCCGGCCTCGGCCGCGCCGCCGGCGCTGGTGCCCTTGGTCTCACCCAGCATGAAGTAGTACGCCGCCTGCTCGGGCTTGAGCTTCGCGACCGCCGGGATGATGTTCTCGTTGCGGTTCAGGATGAACAGGTACTTCGCCTTGGGCAGGTCACGCGGGTCGCGGTGGCGGATGTGCTCCAGCCCGAAGGTGCAGCGGCCGTTGGCGGTGTAGCTGTCGTCGAAGAAGTCGACCTTGCCGGTCTCGGGGTCGACCGCGACCGACTCGAGCCACGCCTCGGACGAGGTCGCCCCGCCGTAGATGGTCGGCTCGTCGTCCGGGTCGAGGCCGAAGGTCTTGGCGAAGCAGCCGTTCTCGGTCGTGTGGACCTTGCCGCCCGGCATCAGCGCGATGAAGTCGTCCTGGACCGGCAGCGAGCCCTTCACGTTCCGGAAGGTCGTGGTGGTCTTGCCGGTGCCGGACAGCCCGATGATCAGCGCCAGCTCCTCGTCACCGGAGGCGGTCTGGTCGGCCGGGAAGACCTTCGCACCGGAGTGCATCGCCAGGCCACCGCGGTCGTAGACGAGCTTGTTCCACATCCGCAGGCCCCCCATCTTCGACTCACCGAAGTAGTCGGAGCCGAAGACGCGGGTCACGTAGTTGTCGAGGTCGACGATGATGAGCTTGTCGTTGGGCTTGCCCGGGGCCTCGAGCGACGGCGTGTAGATGACGGTGAACTCGGCGTCGAAGCCGTCGCCGTCCTCCTTGGGGAAGTACAGCTGCTGCTGCATCGCCGGGATGTTCGCCTGCGTCTTCTCCATGTAGAGGCGCGACGCGGTGCGGAACCCGGGGTCCGGACCGATGTAGCCCTCGATCAGGATCATCTCCTGCGAGGCGATGTGGTCGTCCTGCTTCTGCGCCCACTCGTCCGCCTCGGCGCGGCTGATCGTCGGCTTGCCGGTCGGCGTGTCCGACACGAAGAACGTCGACGGCGCCAGACGGGCCTTGGTCTCGGCCGTGTAGTTGACGTTGTCGAACTCGGTGACGACCGTCCGGGGCATGAGCTCGAGCGCCCACTCGCGCATCTGCTCCTGCGTCGGGTTCTCGTGAACGGCCTTGGCCTGCGGCAGCTCGAAGGTCATGGGGGGCCTCCTTGGAGGCGACGAGCGACGCTGCTCGTCAGTGTCGGTGAGAGAAGCGGGTGTGCCGCATCCTTGCGGCGAGTTGAACGGCAGGCTAGCGCCTGGCTCGGCCCCCCCCTAGCGGGGACAGGGCCGCGCGGACGGGTGGCGTGGGGGTGCGGGCGAGGTCCGTCGCCACGGACGGACCGGCCCGCTTCCACGGAGCCGCTCACCCGGCCGGTCCGGAGCGATCGCGGACCCGCCGAGCGGGCGACGGTGCGCTACGAACGGCAACGGAACGTCGCCGGTCGAGCCCGCAGGGCTACGCCTCGACCACCCAGAGCGGCCATCAGTCAACGCACGGACGTGTCATCTTCGACTATCCGGTCGAAACCGGCTTGCTCGGCAACGAGGTCCGCGGTTCGGTGCGCCCCGGACACCGCGCATCCGCCACCGGCTTCGACCGTCGACGGACACCGCGACACCGACCTGGCCCGCGGACCCGCGGAGACCAGGCACACGTCAGTCCCAGATGGGGGAAGACACGATGAAGAAGCGGACCATCGTGGCCGTGCTCACCGCCGCCGCGCTCGCCTCGTCGAGCAGTGCCGCCTTCGCGGCCTCGAGCGGCAACAGCTCCAAGACCGACAAGGACGGCAACGGCTACCCGGACGCCGGCGTGGTCGTGAGCGGTCACGAAGACAGCAGCTGGACCGACTCCTCCGGCGTCACCTGCAAGCTGCGGATCGAACTGACCGGGGGACGTTCCGAGAACAACCCGTACCAGGACAGTGGGTGGATCCAGAACCACTACCAGTGCGACGACGGCAGTGCGTTCAACTACCTCTTCGTCCACGAGACCGACCCCCGCTACACCGGCAACCCCGAGCTGGCCATCTGGGGCAACTGGGAGTGGCACATCCTGACCGTCTCCGGTTCCGGGAACATCGCCAACCCCAACGCGCCGCAGTACGGGTTCGGTAGCTGACCACCGGCCCGCGCGGCCCAGCACGACCACCGGAGCCCCCGGACCCGTCACGGGCCGGGGGTTCCGGCGTGGACGGGCGCGCTGCTGTCCCCGGGGCGCGGCCGGGGGAGCGCGACGACCTCCTCGCCGGATCGGGTGCGGGGAGGACCCGAGGAGCGTCGGCCCTGCACCCGATCGCGTCGGCGGGCCGGTCACGTCACCGGTGGCTCTCCGACGGGGCCAGGTGGACGTCCTCCCCCTCGGCGAGCGAACGGAACAGCTCCCGGGCCCACGCGAGCAGCACCTCCGCGCCGTCGGGGTCGCCGCGCAGGTCCGGCACGTCGAGGAGCAGCCCGTCGAACAGCGGACGCAGCGGTCGGAGCCGACGCACCACGTGTGTCGTCGGCTCGCTGAGCTCACCCGACCGGAGCTCGCCGGACAGCGCGAGCAGCTCCACCAGCAGTCGGAACCACTCCCCCCACGGTGGCGCGACGCGGGGCACGGCACCCACGACCTCCAGCAGTGCGCCACGTCGCCGCACCGCGAAGCTCGCCCCGCCCGGACCGTCGAACCGACGGGCCAAGCCGCTGAGGGTGAGCGCCTCGAGGTCGTTCGTGATCTGCCGCCGCGTGTAGGCGACCCGACGCACGAACTCCGACACCGGAGCGGGCCCGGGCCTCGTCACCAGGACGCGGATGATCTCCGCCCGGGCGCTCACGCCGAACATCGTGCGCAGGCGGAGCTGCAACCGTGCTGGCGCCCCGAGGTCCTCGAGCGCCGACCGCGAGCCCTCCGCCAGGTCGTACGGAGCCTCCGACTCCGCGACCGGCCACGACCGGCTCGAACGGCGCGACACCGTCGTCGCGTACCGCGCCAGCGCCGCCTCGGCGGGCCAGTCGGCTGCCCGGAGCAGGTGCCGGAGCTGGTGCATCGACAGCAGCGCCTCGTTCGACACGCACCAGCTCACGGTCTCGCGCAGGAGCCGGCGGTCGGCCTCGGCGATCGTGGCGGTGAACGCGATGAGAGGTTCGACCTCCACACACCAGTCACGGTGGGACCCGGCCCAGCTGGACACACCGAGCTCCGACCAGAGCCCCCAGGCGAGACGCAGGGCGTCGTCCAGCATCTGGTCGTCGGGGGTCGTCATCGCGCGTACCGGTCGAGCACGGCCACCACGTCCACGAGCTCGGGCACCGGAGCCGAACCCGGGTAGAGCGTCGCGACCCAGCTCCGGGCGTCCTCGAGCTCGCTCCGGGTGATCCCGATCCTCCGCAGATCCTGGACGTGTCTGCTCCCCGGCCCCTCGTCCGCCGCGGCGTAGAGCTTCAGCCGGATGAGGTCCTGACGGCCCAGCACCGACACGGTGAGCGTCCCGAACTGCTCCGTCCGCAGGCGCTCCTCGTAGCCAGCAGGTAGCCGGTCGGCCAGCAGCGCCGCAGCTCCGGCGTTCAGCCAGTCCTCATCGAGGCCGAGCATCGCCGCCACGTCCTCCCCCGCCTCCACGAGCTCCCGCGGAAGCTGCCCCGGTCGAAGCAGCCCACCCGCAGGCGTCGCGACGGCGACGACGTCGACGTCCTGGGTCGGACGGACGCCGGCCTCGGTCAGCAGCAGTGCTGCTCCGCCCACGATGGCGACCTGGAACGCCTCTCCGCGGTCGGCCAGCGTTCGACCGAGCGCCGCGAGAGCCGACCTCAGGTTCCCGGCTTCCAGCATCGCTCGAAGGTAACCTTCCACTAGCGATATGCAACCTTCTCACCTCGGGACGGGGGCCGCGCGCCGGTGTGCACGGAACCGGCTGGGTAGGCGGTTCCGTGCAGGAGACCGGGCTCGGCGATCCGCCGGCTGTCCACAGCCCGCCGGCACCCCGACCGGCGACGGCTCGGCCGTGGAGCCATCCTGCGCGCGACCGCGGACCCGGAGTGGCACCATGAGCACCGACGAACGAGCACGCCACGAGCTGCACGAACGGCTCGACGAGCTGCTCGGCCCCGAACCCGCAGGCACGCTCATGAGCTACCTCCCACCGGTCGGATGGGCCGACGTCGCGACCAAGCGCGACCTCGAGATGCTCGAGCTGCGCATCGTGGCGCGGCTCGACCGCGAGCTGGGCGGGGTCCGCCAGGAGCTCGGGACCCTCTCGAGCGAGATCGGCACGCTCCGGGGCGAGTTCGGGGAGCTGCGCGGCGAGTTCGGCGACCTCCGGGGCACGTTCGGGGAGCTCCGCGGCGAGTTCGGCGACCGTCTCGGCGAGGTCGGCGCGTTCGGGGAGCTGCGTGGCGACATCGGCCAGATGCTGGCGGCGCAGACACGCACGCTGGTCTTCGCCGTGGTGGGGCTGCTGTTGGCCACCGCCGGGATCGCGTTCGCGGCCGCCGGCATCGCCTAGAGCTGTACGGAACCGTCCACCCGGGGCGGTCGCCGGACCGGCTCGGGCGTGGCGTCACCGTCTCGCTAGCGTTCCCCGCGCCGGTGCGGGCGGCGAGCCGGGTGGGAGGATGGCGCGTGGTCGGTGACTGGGACGACGACCTCGACGAGGACATCGAGGCGGAGCTCGCGGCGTGGCGCGAGCTCGACGCCCAGGCGCTCGAGCTCCTCTACGACGCGATCGCCGACCTCGACCTCCCCGAGGTGTTCCCGGCCGAACTCGCCACCGCGGCCGCGAGGCTCCGGCGCGCCTGGGCCGCCGGCGATCCCGACGCGCGCACCCTCCTCCACGACCTCGCGGCGATCAGCCAGCCCGGACGCGTCGACGACACGGACCTGCTCGTCGACGCGGTCGCCAGCACCGTCTCCCCCGACCCCGTGCTCCCGGTCACGGAGCGCTGGGAGGCCCGTGACGCCGACGGTGAGCTCCCCGCGGCCGACGACGAGGTGCCGCTGTGGGTGCGGCTCGAGAGCCTCGAGCACGGCGACTGGGTCGCCATCGTCGCGGCGCTCGTGCGTGCGGGGGCGGGAGCAGATGCCTCGCCCGGCGCCCTCGTCGACCACATCCAGACCTCCGAGCTGCTCGAGGGCCCCGCACTCGAGGACGACGACGTCGAGGTCCTGACCGAGACCTTCGAGCTCCTCGTCCCCCTCTGGCGTGCCGCAGGGGTGACCGACGCCGACGACCGCCTCACCCGCCTCGGCCGCTTCCTCCTCCTCGAAGCCGTCACGACCGTGTGGGACACCGACGAGGGGTAGGTCCCAGATCCGACCTGCGGGTTCCAGGAGCCGCCTGCCGTTGGGCAAGTACCACCGAAGTACCAATCGACGACAAGTTGGTAGTTGGCAGCTCCCGACGCTAACCTGAACTACCAAGTTGGACTGAAGTGGTAGTTGCGTGACATCCGTGTCGAGAGCGGGAGTTCCCGGACGTGAAGACCCCCGTGCTGCCGCCAGCCCCGTGGACCGAGATGATGGCCGCCATCGAGCCGGCGCGGCTCATCCGCTCGGTCCTCGCCCACCCCGAGGTCAAGCCGACGGTGAACGGGCGCTACCGCCACTGGGATGCCCTGCGGTACCTCGACCCACCCGGCGATCTGTCCCACGAGGAGTGGTGGGTCGGGATCAAGTTCGCACGCCAGCACGTGTCGCACCCCACGCCGCTGTCAGACGGCGTCGGTCGGCCCTTCACCGTGGCGACGCCCGCTGTCCTCTGGCAGCGTCTCCAACTGGTCGATCGCGACGCCAGCGGCCAGATCGCGATGAGTGAGCAGGTCACCAGCCCGGCCACGCGCGCCACCTACCTCGTGAGCTCGCTCATCGAGGAGGCCATCACCTCGAGCCAGCTCGAGGGCGCGAGCACCAGCCGTCGGGTCGCCAAGGAGATGCTGCGAACGGGACGCACGCCACGCACCAAGAGCGAGCAGATGATCGTCAACAACTACCGAGCGATGAACTTCGTCCGGGAGCACCGCGACGACGAGCTCACGGTGGACCTCGTCCTGGCGCTGCACCGCATCGTCACCGAGGGGACGCTCGATCACCCGGATGCCGCGGGGCGACCGCAGGGGCCGGAGGAGGAGCGCATCGGCGTCTTCGACGAGCTCGGCCAGCTCCTCCACGACCCACCCCCGGCCGTGCAGCTCCCCGAGCGGCTCGAGGCCATGTGCGCCTTCGCGAACGCCGTCGATGGCGATGACGACGACTACCTCCACCCCGTCGTGCGATCGGTGATCCTCCACTTCTGGCTCGGGCACGACCATCCGTTCGAGGACGGGAACGGGCGCACCGCTCGCGCCCTCTTCTACTGGTCCATGCTCCACCACGGCTACTGGCTCACCGAGTTCCTGACCATCTCGAGCATCCTCAAGAAGGCACCCAGCACGTACGCCAGGACGTTCCTGTACACCGAGCGTGACGACAACGACCTGACCTACTTCGTCCTCTACCAACTCGAGGTGATCGAGCGGGCGATCGAGGGCCTCCAGGACTACCTGCGTCGGAAGATGGCGGAGGTGCAGTCGACCGAGGCGATGCTCCGGCGCACCGACCTCAACCACCGCCAGATCGCCCTCCTCGGCAACGCGCTGCGGACCCCCGGAGCCAGCTACACGTACATGAGCCACGCCCGGAGCCACGGGGTCGTCTACCAGTCCGCCCGCAACGACCTGCTCGATCTCGAACGCCGCGGTCTGCTCGAGAAGCACCGGCGAGGTCGCCAGCACGTGTTCTTCCCGGCCGACGACCTGGCCGCACGTCTCCAGGACGAGTAGCGCGCGTCCACGCCGAGCAGCCAGCCCGGTACGGCGCTGCCGCTCCCCGCTCCGTTGTCCACAGCGGTGCGGGGTGCCGGGGTGGACGTGTCGCAGGGGGTCGGTAGGTTCTCCTCATCGCTCGAACGTACGTTCGGATAGCGGATCTCGCGTCGGGAGGAGGTGACGGTGGCGATCGCGGAGTGGGCCTGGCTGGACGAGACGGAGGTCGGTGCGTCCCGACACCTCCGGCTCGCCGCCGAGGCTGCGCCCGACTACGACGGCGCGTGCGACGCCCCGTGGGCGGCGGCGGTCGCGGCCCTGCCCCGGGCGCTCGCCGACGTCGACCTCGCCGGCCTGTCCGCCGAGACCCTCGCCAGCACGCTGCGGACCGTCAAGACCGCCGAGACCGCGCTCGCGACGCTCAAGTCGAAGCTGCTCGCCGCGGCCGAGGCTGCCGACCTCGCCCGCACCGAGGGCGCGACCGACATGGTCGCCTGGGCCAAGACCAACCTCGGCGAATCCGGCTCGGTCGCCAAGCGCGGCGTCGAGCTCGGCCGGGCGCTGCGAACGCCTCCCCCGCACCGCCGAGGCGCTCGCCGCCGGCGACCTCGGCGTCGAGCAGGCCGAGGCGATCGCCCGCGCCGCCAAGCGAGGCAGCCTCGGGATGCCGTCCGAGGTCGAGGACCAGCTCCTGCCGCTCGCCGCCACGAGCAGCCCCGAGGACCTCCGTGACGAGGTCAAGCGGCGCGAGGCCGACGCCGACGGCGACCGGCTGCTGCGCGACGAGCAGGCCGCCCGCCGGCGCCGGTCCGTGCGGTCCTGGCGGCGCGACGACGGGATGTACGAGGGCCGCTGGCTCCTCGACCCCGTCACCGGCGAGTACGTCGACACCATGCTCCGGGCCTTCGAGGTGCCCGACCCCGCCGGCACCCCGGTCGAGCTGCGGCGCAGCCCCGAACAGCGCCGCGCCGACGCGCTCGCCCAGGCCGCGCAGGTCGCCCTCGACGCCGGCGCCGCCCCCGAACAGGGCGGCACCAAGCCGCACGTGTCCATCGTCGTCCCGCTCGACACCCTCACCTGCGACGCCGACATCCACGGCGAGCTCAGCCCCGCCTGCCGCTGCGTCACCCCCGCCGAAGCCGAGTGGGCCGGCCCCATCTCCCGCGACGCGCTCCAACGCTTCCTGTGCGACGCCACGCTCGCCCGGGTCGTGATCACCGGCCGAGTCCCAGCTCATCGACCTCGGCCGCGCCACCCGCAACTGGTCCGGCCCGCAACGCCGCGGCATCGTCGCGATCGACGGCGGCTGTCGCTTCCCCGGCTGCGACCGCCCCGCCGCCTGGACCCAGATCCACCACGTCCGGTTCTGGGAGAAGAAGGGCTGCACGAACGTCGACAACGGCTGCCTCCTGTGCGTCCTCCACCACCACACCGTCCACGAGGGCGGCTGGACCCTCACCCTCGACCCCGACACACGCGAGGTCACCGTCGTCTCCCCCGACGGGCGGCACCGGATGACCAGCCTCCCCCGCGGCGTCGCGACCCGGAGCCGGCGCAAGCGACGACGACCATGACGACCCGCCACCCCACCCGACCCGGTGGGGGCACCACCCTGCGCGGATGCGAGATCGGCAGGAGGGGCGCGTTCGGGAGCTGCGGGCGAGTGGCATGCTCGCGGAGGGGTGCGGAGGCGCCGCGGGCCCGCCCCTCCTCGTGCCGATGGCTCGGCCCGGCGAGCATCTCCTCGACCGTGAGGTCGAGCAGGTGCACCAGGAAGGACGCCATCTGACGGCGCGTCACCGAGCCGACGGGTCGAACCGGTCGGCCGCTACGCCGAGCACCAGCCCCGCCTGTGCGGCGCGATCGAGACGGCCTCGTGGGTCGTCCCATCGTCATCGGAGAACCGGTCCGTGCCGCCGCGAGGTCGTGCACGACCGCGTGCTCGGCCGCACCGGACGACGAGCGCCGCGGTCTGGGCCCGGACACCTCCTGCGCCGGCGCGTACGTCGTCTCCGACGTGCCGGTCACGATCGCCACGTCGGCCAGCGCGTTGATCGCCGCCTCGTGGGTCGTGCCGTCGTCGTCGGCGAACCGGTCCGTTCCAGCGGGCACGTCCACCCCCACCGCCTCGAGGGCGCGGAGGATGAACGACGCCATCTGGCCGCGGGTGGACCGACCGGACGGGTCGAAACGCCCCGTCCCGTGCCGAGTGCCACGTTCAACGCGGCGACACACCCGATCGACGCGGCGTGCACGTCGTCGGGGCTCACGTCATCGAACCCCGCCTCGTGTTGCTCCAGGGAGCAGGCCGTGGCGTCCGCGAGGAACGACCACGTACTGGCCTTCGACGTCCGTACGACCAGCGTCAGGTCGCCGCCGGTCATCGAGCCGGCTCCGACGCACGGGTCCGGACTCGCCCCGCCGCGTTCGCGTCGCAGTCCGGAACGAGGACACCGTTGCGCTCGACGCCGACCGAGGTCGGGTCGATGCCCGGCCAGAGGAGCGACCGGCCCAGCGTGAAGGCGAACTGCAGCGGGTCCGCCGCCGTCACGTCCGGCGCGGTGATGTTCACCTGCCGTCCGAGCCGGATGCGACCGACCGTGCATCCGGACGGTGCTGCCCTCGACCACCTCGATCGAAGCGGTGCCGCCGTTCGGGAACGTCAGCTGCACGTGCGCCGGACCGAGGCATCGGGCGAGCCGTCAGTGACGATTTCCGCTGATGGGCATAGCGTACCGCCGACGGTCGTTCACGGGGCTTGGTGACGGCAGACGGATGTCGAGGTCGGTGATCTGCGGCGGAACGCATCGGGCGTCTCGACGAGGACACCGTGGAACGGGTCGACACAGGCGCGACGCCTGCACTTGTACAACCGGTCGTACGTCCAGCCGAAGTGGCCGGTCGCGTCGGTCGTGTCCGGGTTGCTGCGGTTGGCCGACGACATCACGCTGCTGCCGTCCGCGACCTCTGCGAACGGGCCGGTCGAGATGTCCGAACGGAGCAGGGTCACGATCGCGCCCACGATCAAGAGGTAGCCGTTCTGGTCACGGACGTACCGCTCGGGTCGATGTAGATCGAGAAGGTGACGTTGCAGCCGTCACCGCCGTTGACGAGATCACCTCGGCGGCGCCGGCGAACGGCAGCGTGAACTCGGCTGTGTAGGTCCCGTCCTCCTGCTTGGTCGCCGTGCCCTCGGTGATGCCCTTGTCGCTCCCCTGGTAGAAGGCCATCTTCTGACCGTTCTGATGGACCTCGAAGAAGGTCGGCACTGGGTCGGCGCAGGTCTCGGGCACCTTCAGCGTGTTCGGTTGGTTGACGACGGTGCGGGGGACGGTCCACCCGCTCGCGGCGTTCACCTTGAACCCGGCTGGGAGCGGTGTCGGGGCGTGAACGGTCAGCGTGCCCAGATCCGTGACGGCCCCGCCTGCGAGCGTCACGGTCTCCCGGAGCGGAGTGAAGCCTCCCGATGGCCACACGTTCAGCGTGAAGTCACCGTCCGGCAGTGACGAGAGAACTCGAAGTCGCCGAGGGTGGTGGTGTCCGTTGACAAGCAGCGACTGGCGTCGCCACAGACCGATACGTCAGGCGTCGCGGACGGGCTGTGATTCCTCGGTCTGGACCGTTCCCTCGATACCCCCCGTGGGCAACGCGAAGGCCAGGTCCCCGAGGTCGACCGCACCGTCCACGGTCACCGGCTGCGTCGACGGCGTCTGGCCAGGGACGTAGACCGTCATCGTGTAGTGTCAACAGGCAGCGACGGCACGATGAAGGTGCCGTCCCACTCGGTGTTGACGTAGCGGCAGTACCCCGCCGTGTCGTTGCAGAGCTGCACCGGCACGTCGGCAATCGGGCTGTCATCGGTGCTGTTGACCAGTCGGCCGGTGACGTTGCCCGCGGTCGGGCCCGTCGTCGTGCTGGTGAGCGTGTCGAGGTCCAGGATCTCCCCGGCCACGATCTCCACGTCGGTCCAGGTCTCGTGCCCACCGTTCTGCCAGTCGCAGTCGCTGAGCGTGACGTCGTAGGTCCCTGGCGCGATCCCGTTGGTGAGCTCCTCTCCCGTGTGCAGCAGGTGCGTGTACACGTAGGTCCCGCTCCCTCCGTCGCTGATGGAGTGGCAGGCGCGGCCGGCCTCGTGGTCCCAGCGGAGCGCACCACCCTCGGGCAGCACGACATCGAGGGTCTGGTCGTCCGGCACCCCGTCAGCATCACCGTCGACGAAGGTGACGTCGTCCCGGTAGGGGCCGGCGAAGGTCATCCCTCCGCAGTCCGTGACCTCGAGGCTCACGGTCCCCACCGGCGCCGGGCCTGCGGAGTACGTCGACCCGCGCCGCCGTTGTACGCGTAGAGGCCGAGTTCGGAGCTGCGGATGTCGGCGCACCATCTCGAGATGGGCGCCTCGTCCGCGCGGCTGACCTCTCCGCTGAGCAATCCACCCTCGGCGACGGTGACGGTCATCGGATCCCCCGACGGCAGGGTCACCTGCTGGCTCTGGTCGAGGTAGCGAAGCTCGGTGTTGCAGTCCTCGAAGCTCAAGGCTGTGAGGGCCCTGGAACCCCGCCAACTGGAACGCGCCGCTCGCGTCGGTCGCGAGCTTGGTCATGTAGAAGCTGTGGAAGGCACCGGGCCACAGGTTCGTGCAGATCCCCGCCACCGGGGCTCCGTCCGGATCCTCGATGGTTCCGGTCAGGGGTTCACCCTCGATCATCGTCATGTCGAGCCCGGTGATGTCGCTGTCCGTGATCTCGATGGGTAGCGCCGCCGAGAGATCGGTCGTGGTGTTCGTGTCGGTCGAGGTCGTGTAGGCACCGCGGTACGTGACGTTGTCGCAGTCACTCACCTCGAGGTCGTACTCGTCGGGCATCACGTCCAGGCTGTAGGGCAGGGTGGCGTCGCTGCCGCCCGCGGCGGCGAACTTCGCCAGGTGTAGTAGTGGTTGATCGGGTTCGCGATCACGCAGACTTCCCCGTCGTAGCCGTCGGGACGCGTGATCGTTCCCGAGATCGTCTTCAGGACCGTCGAGGACGATCCCGACGTGGACAGCCCGGCGTCGATACCCGCCACGCCTTCGCCGGACACGAGTTCGACGAGGGCCCTCTCGCCGAAGGCGTCCTCGCCGAAGTCCTCCCGGAGGTACGCGGGCGTGCGATCACCGGAGCAATCGTTGAAGCTCACGCTGTAGTACCCAGCTCCAAGCTGCTGATCGACCAGAGGCCCTCCGTGTCGGTCCGCGTCGACTCGTACGTCCCGTCGAGATCGGCGCGCCAGACGTTGGCGCAGATGTCGACGATGCCTTCGGACGTGTTCGCGTCGGTGACGGTGCCGGAGAAACGACCCGGCCGTGGGAGTGATCGCGAGCGCCGGCGGCGAGGCGGTCACCACCAGGGCTGCAGTCGTTGCGAGTGCGGATGTCAGGGCACGCAGCCGCTGACCCGCCGTGTGGCGAGTGCTCACGTTCTTCCCCCGTTCGGAAGTCTTGGAACCGTTGAGGCGTCCCACGACGTGGCCACCGATCACGCTACGGACCGGACCCGCCCGATGTGGGTGTTCCGCGCGTGGGTTCCCGGTCGGACCTCGAAAGCCGCCGCCACACCAGCATCGGCGACGGCAGCGCTGCGTAGGGGGACCTACCGTGCGTCACAGGGCGAGCAGGACGGACCACCCAGGTGGACCAGGAGTCAACCGCACGTCCGGGTCATATCGTGCGGAACCGGCGAGAAGGGCTTGCGCGTACGGGCGGCACGGGCTTCGGTGGCGGGTCGCCCGAGGCCGGCGCTCGGCTCGGGAACTTCCCGGCCCGGACCGCGCACCGCCGCGCGCGGACCACGGCACTCCGGCTGTCACGAGCCCTGCCGCCGGTCGGATGCGCGGATGTCGCGGTCACACGTCGGAGGACGTGAGGGGGCGGGCTACGCTCCCGCGCTTATGAGCGAACCCGCACGCCGCCGGCCCACGCGCCGCCTCGTCATCCTCGCGGTCGTCGGCCTGCTGGTCGTCTGGGGGGCGGTCGCCGGCTGGGCCGCGCTCGGCGCCAAGAGCGGGCTCGAGACCGCCCGCACGTCGGTCCGCGCCGCCCAGACCTCGCTCGCCGAGGCCGACCTCCCCGCCACCCGCGAGCACGTCGCGACCGCCCGCGCCGGCGTCGACCGCGCCAGCCGACGGGTCGGCAACCCCGCCTTCGCGCTCCTGCGGGCCGTGCCGGTCGTCGGTCGCTCCGCCGACGTCGTCACCGAGGTCGTCCGCGCCGGCAGCGCCTCCGTCGACGTCCTCGAGGCCGCCGTCGACCGCGCCGGCGAGCTCGTCACCGACGAGGGCCGGCTCGCGCTGCCGCTCAAGCAGACCGCCGACGGGCGGCTCGACCTCGACGCCATCCGCGAGCTCGGCACCGCGCTCGACGACCTCCCCCTCGACGAGCTCCGCGACGCCCAGGACCGGCTCGCGACCTCGCCGGCGACCTGGATCCCCGGGACCGTCCGCGAGGCCCGGGCCGACGCGCTCGACCTCGTCGGCGGGGCGCTCGGGACGCTCGAGCGCGCCCAGGCCGCCGTCGCGACCCTCCCCGGCTTCCTCGGCGCCGACGGGCCACGGTCCTACTTCCTCGCGATGCAGAACCCGTCCGAGATCCGCGGCACCGGCGGGCTCATCGGCTTCTACGCCGTGCTCACCGCCGACGACGGCGGGTTCGAGATGAGCGACCCCACCGTCTACAACGCCCTGAACCACGACGAGGAGGGCAACCGCGACCTCACCCCCGTCCCGGCGCCCGACGGGTTCCAGGACCGCTACGGCCACGTCCAGGCCGCCGGGTTCTGGGCCAACGTCAACGTCGACCCGGACCTCCCCACCACCGCCCAGGTCGCGCTCGACCTCTACGCCGCCCGCCGCGGCGGCCAGCAGCTCGACGGGCTCGTCGCCATCGACCCCAACGGGCTCGGCCAGGTGATGGCCGCGATCGGCCCGGTGCCGCTGCCGGAGGAGGCCATCGCCGGCTCCGACCCCGGCTCGATCCCGAACCCGGTGCCGCCGGCGCGGATCGCCGAGGTCACGATGGTCGACGCCTACAACGCCTTCGGCGGGCCCACGCCCGACCGCAAGGAGTTCCTCGGGCTGTTCGCCCGGGCCGTGTTCGAGCAGCTGTTCACCACCAGCTGGAACGCCATCGCCGTCGGCCGTGGCGCCGGCGAGGCCGCCGGCGACCGGCACCTGCAGGTCTACAGCCGCGACGAGGACGAGGAGGCCGCGTTCACCGCGCTCGGGGTCGCCGGCGCGATGCCCACCTCGGCGGACCCCGGTGACCCCGACGTGATCGGCGTCTCGGCCAACAACGCCGCCGGCAACAAGCAGGACGTCCACGTCGCCCACCGGATCGGTGTCGACGTGGCGCTCGACGCCCCCGCGAGCGACCAGGGCGGGACCGTCCGGCGCCGCGCGACCGTCGACGTCGCGCTCGAGAACCCGCTGCCCACCTCGGGGATGGACATCTACATCATCGGGGCGCACCCCACGGACGTGACGAGCAAGGGGAAGGAGTTCCTGTGGAGCTCCCCCGCCGGCCTCAACCGCACCTGGTTCACGGTCTGGTCACCCGACAGCGACGAGATGCGCGCCGCCCGCGACCGCGACGGCGAGCCGCTCACCGTCTGGACCAACGAGATCCACGGCCACCGCGCCGTCGACTGGTTCCTCGAGACCTCCAGCGAGACCACCAACTCGTTCGCGGTCGACCTCGAAGGGCCCGCCGAGCTCCGGCGCGGCGGGGTCGAGCTCGTCTACGACCTCACCCTGTGGCACCAGAGCAAGTCCATCCCCGACCACTGGGACGCGACCATCGCCGCCCCCGCGGGCTGGACGGTCGCCGCGGTCGAGGTCACCGGCGGCGGGTCCGGCGCCGGCATGGGCGTCGGCGGCGAGAAGGTCCCGCTGACGGCCGAGGTCGTCGACGGCGGCGCCGGCGCGCACGTCACCGGCACCGGCCATGAACGACGTCCACGTCGAGGTGCGGTTCACGCGCGGGCTGTGGGGGCGGTTCACCGACTGGCTCGGCTCCCCCGTCTTCTGACGCGGCCCGCCGGGCGGGTGGCCCGGCGGCCTCGTGACGGATCGCGACCGGGCGCAACGCTCCGCTCGGATCCGTGCCGGACACATCGGACCATCTTGGGTTGAACGGACAAGATCGTCGCCGAGAGCGGTGCGGCGACCACTCCCGAGTGCTTCCGTGGCACAGAACACGGGGGACTCACGGGGCAACGGGCCTCCACCCCTTGTGTCTTTGGGGGTAGTACTCGATGAGAACACGCATCCGCACCGCGACGACCGCGCTGATCGGCGCCGCAGGCTTGCTGGCTCTGCCGGCAGCCGCCGCTTCCGCGTCGCGCCCGGCAACTCCGCCGCCTACGACAGCATCCCGGACCCGCTGCCGTCGAGCCTCGTCAGCAGCCGTTCCAGGCCCAGCAGACCGCGGAGATCGGTGACCACATCGGACTCGACGCCGACGGCCGGACCCTGTCGAGCTTCACCGTCACGATGGTGGACTGGGCCAAGCACTCCGACTGGACCAACTACCCGGCTGAGGGCTTCGAGCACGCGATCACGCTCAACCTCTACGAGGTCGCCGACGGCGCCGAGCTCGGTGACGTCATCGCCTCGGTCACCGAGACCAAGCTCATCCAGTGGCGCCCCGAGGCGGACACCGACAACTGCACCGACGGCAGGTGGTTCGACGGCGAGGGCTGCTACAACGGCTTCGCCTTCAACCTGAGCTTCGACCTCTCCGGTCTGGGTATCGCCGCACCTGACGAGCTCATCTACGGCATCGCGTACAACACCCAGACCTGGGGGTACAGCCGATCGGCGTCGCAGGTCCCTACAACTCGCTGAACGTGGGCCTCACCACCGACGCGCCGACGAGTGGCCTGGACCTCGAACCCGACTCCGTATGGTGGAACACCAGCTACGCCACCTGGTACTCCGACGAGGGCACGGGTGGCGTCGGGACCTCCCGCGAGGACACGAACTGGGCGCGTCACGCGGTTCGCATCGACGTGGCGGCGAACGCCCCGGCGTCCAACGACTGCAAGAGGGCGGCTGGGCCAACTACGAGGACGCGACGCTGACGCCGTTCGCCAACCAGGGTGACTGCGTCTCGTACGTCGCCACGAACGGCAGCAACACGGCGAAGGGCAAGAAGAAGTAGCTCCTGCCCGTCGCACCGAAGCCCGGAGGGCCGCCCGGATCACCGGCGGCCCTCCGTGCTGTCCACGTCGAGGTCCTGACCGGGACCTTCGAGTTCCTCGTCCAGTTGTGGCATGCCGCGGGGGTGACCGACGCCGACGACCGGCTCACGTGCCTCGGCCGCTTCCTCCTCCTCGAAGCCGTCACGAGCGCGGGGGACACCGACGATGGGTAGGCGACCACCGAGACGCCGCGCCGCCCTCTCGGTGCACGGACGCAACACGCCTCCCCACGCTCAGATCGGGTGCGCCGGCGACGAGCTCCTCGTCCCTCTGGCGTGCCGCAGGGGTGACCGACGCCGACGACCGCCTCACGCGCCTCGGCCGCTTCCTCCTCCTCGAAGCCGTCACGACCGTGTGGGACACCGACGACGGGTAGGCGACCACCGAGACGCCGCGCCGCGCTCTCGGTGCACGAACGCAACGGCACGCCTCCCCACGCTCAGATCGGGTGCGCCGGCGACATCCCCTCGGATCGGGTGCGGGCAACACCGCATGACGGTCGGCGCTGCACCCGATCGCGCATCCTGGTCGGTTCCGCACCCGATCGCAGGCGAGCCGGCCCCTCAAGGTGCAGGCCGGCGAAGCCGACATCTCAACCGGGACATCGCGCTACGCGTTCGCTCGAGCACGCGGAGAGATGCGGGTCTACGGTGGGTCACCTGACGAACGCGAGCCGCAGCTGCGGAGGAGGAGGGACGGCGTGAGCCTCTCCCACCTCGAGCTGCTCAAGGACATCACGCTCGGGATCGCGACCACCTCCGACCACGACGGGGCGCTGCGGGTCTCGCTCGAGGTGCTGTGCGCCCACTTCGGCATCCCCGCCGGCGTGCTGTGGACCGTCGACGCCGACGGCCGGGTCCTGCCGCGTCACGTCCACGCCGACGACGACCCCGACCTCCTCCTCGCCCAGCTCGCCGGCCTCAGCGAGGACCCACCCGGCGGTGCCGTGCTCGGCGCGCTCCTGTCCGGCTACACGACCTCGGCGACGTGGTCGCTCGCCGGCCAGCTCCGCGACCAGGTGAGCGAGGTCCTCGCCGCCCGCGGCCACGGCGCCACCACCGCCCACGCGGTCGTCGCCGGCGACCGCTGCGTCGCGATCCTCCAGATGGCGTTCCCCGACCCGACCCGCCCCGACCACGAGGTCCTCGCGGTCATCGAGACCGTCGCGGCCCAGCTCGGGACGCTGATCGTGCGCGAGCAGGCGCGCGACGAGGCCCGCGAACGGGCCGCCCGCACCAAGAGCATCCTCGACGGGTCGGCCGACGCGTTCCTCTCCATCGGCCCCGACGGCCTCATCCAGAGCTGGAACCGCGCCGCCGCCGAGCTGTTCGGCTGGACCGCCGAGGAGGTGCTCGGACGGGCACTCACCGACACGATCGCCACCGCGGCGGCCATCGAGCGCTACCGGGGCGACGTCGTCGGCATGCTCACCACCGGCCAGTCGGGGCTGCAGCGGCGCCCCTTCGAGGCGACGCTGCGCCGGCGCGACGGGTCGACCTTCACCGCCGAGATCGTCGTCTGGCGCACCGACCTCGCCGCCGGCGACTGGATCCTCAGCGGCTTCGTCCGTGACGTGTCCGACGACCGCGCCCGTCAGCGCGAGCTCGCCTCCAGCCGGGAGCAGCTCGAGCAGGCCCAGCAGGTGGCCCAGATGGGCAGCTGGGACTACGACGCCACCACCGGGGTGCTGTCGTGGTCCGACCAGTACAAGGCCAACCTCGGTCTGCCGCTCGACGCCGAGCCCAGCGCCCAGCTGCTGCTCTCCGTGACCCACCCCGACGACCGCGACCGGCTGCGGAGCACCCTGCGCCGCGTCGACCGCGTCCCCGGCCCGTTCACCCACGAGCACCGGGTGGTCCACCCCGACGGCGAGGTCCGCCGGATGCGCGCCACGGGGATGACCGTCCACGACGCCGACGGCCGGCTCCTGCGCAGCTGGGGGGCCGTGCGCGACGTCACCGAGGAGCACCGGCTGCGCGAGGCCATCGCCCACCGCAACCGCCACGACGCCCTCACCGACCTCGTCAACCGCTCCGCGTTCCAGGAGGCCATCGAGGCCGCACTCGGCACCGTCGGCTCCGCCGGGACCGTGACGGTCGCGCTGATCGACATCGACGGCTTCTCCCAGATCAACGAGCGCATCGGCAGCAGCAACGCCGACCACGTGCTGGTCGAGGTGGCGAACCGGCTCCGCGCCGCGTGCGCCCGGCCCGGGACGCTCGCCGCCCGCATCGGCGGGGACGAGTTCGCGGTGCTCGTCACCTCCGCCGAGGGGGTGGAGACCTCGCCGACGTCGATCGCGATGGAGGCCCGCGAGCTCCTCGCCGCCCCCATCCAGGTCGGCGACGCGGAGGTCGTGGTCCAGGCGAGCATCGGCATCGCCGTCCACGACGCCCGCCACGGCCGGCCCGGCGAGGACGGCGACGCCCTGCTGCGCAGCGCCGCGCTGGCGCTCGAGACCGCCGAGGCCCGCGGCGGCGACGTGTGGCAGCTCTACGAGCCCGAGATGCACGCCGAGGCGCTGGCGCGGCTGGCGTTGCGCTCCGACCTCGAGCACGCGGTCCGCACCGACCAGATCCAGACCTACTACCAGCCGGTCGTCGCCGTCGAGTCGGGCACCACCGTCGGGTTCGAGGCGCTCGCCCGCTGGGAACGCCACGGGCACGGGTTCGTCCCGCCCGACGTGTTCATCCCCCTGGTCGAGCAGGACGGCCTCATCATCGAGCTCGGCCGGCGGGTGCTGTGGCGCGCCTGCCGCGACCTCGCCCGGTTCCGGGCCGTCAACGACGACGCCGCCGACCTCACCGTCGCGGTCAACGTCTCGCCGTTCCAGCTCGCCGACCCGGGGCTCGTGGGCGACGTCCAGGAGGCGCTCGCCGGCGCCGACCTGCCCGCCTCCGCGCTGGTGCTCGAGCTCACCGAGAGCGTGCTCGCCGACGACGCCGTCGACGCGGTCGGGCGGCTGCGCGAGCTCGAGGCGATCGGGGTCCAGCTCGCCATCGACGACTTCGGCACCGGCTACTCCTCGCTGGCGCGGCTGCGCGACTTCCCGGCCCACCTGCTCAAGATCGACCGGTCGTTCCTCCGCGACGTGCACGGCCCCAGCGACGAGCCCGCCATCCTCGGCGCGCTGTTCTCGCTGGCCGCCACCCTCGGGATGCGCGTCGTGACCGAGGGGGTCGAGACACCCGAGCACCTCGCCGTCGTCCTCGGCCACGCCGGCCAGGAGGTCCAGGGCTACCTGTTCGGCCGACCGCTGCCGGCCGAGGACGTCATCCACCTGCTCGAGGACCCGAGCTGGGACCTCGAGACCCTCGACACGACCGCCGGCGACGACCTCGCCGTCCCCGACCTCGACGACCACCGTCTCGCGACCGCCCTGCGTGGGCTGGTGCAGGAGCCCACGCCGGCGCGCTTCGCCGAGGTGCTGCACACCCTGGCCGCGGTCGCGGGGCTCGCCGGCGCCTACCTCGTCCGCGGGGTCCCGCCCGACGAGCTCACGATCGCGTTCCAGAGCGGCGGGGGCACGCTCGCCCCGGTCGACGTCCCACGGCACGCGGACCTCGCCGTGCCGGTCTACCGCCCCGACGGGGAGGTGTTCGGCCGGCTCGCCGCCGTCTACGCCGACGGCTCCGACCGGGAGGCCGGCGCCGAGGCGCTGCTCGAGCTGGTCGGCCGGGCGGTCACCCCGCTGCTGGACGAGATCGCCTGACGCCGACCCCCGCGGCGTGACCGTCGTCGCGTTACGCGGCCGTTACGCCACGCCCCGGGCGGGCGCGGTACCGTACAAGACGACGAGATGGGAGAGGTCGGGAACATCCGGACGACCGACCTGGCATGACGGGGGAGGCCGATGGCCCGTTCCACCACGGGGGGCGAGCCGTCCTGCGCGCCGGTTCGTGGAGCGGACGTCCCCGCCTCGGCCGCCGTGGTCAACCTCGTCGGACCGCCGGAGCCGCGGGCGGCCGCGCTCGTCCGGCTCCGCTACGGAACTCGCATCGGGCCGCGAGATCGTCGAGGTCCACGGCGCCAGGGTCCGTGGGGACCGGGACCGTCTGCTGCGGGCGCTGGGGGGCTCGCAGCCGGAGGCGGTGTGCGAGCGGCTGAACCGTGACGACCGGCTGGTCGTCATCGACGACTTCGAGCACCTCACCCCGCTGCGGCCGTTCCTGCTCGACGTCCTCCTCCCCGGTCTCGGCGATGGGCTGCGGTGCATCGTCGCGGGGACGCAGCCGCTCCTCGTCCCGGGTCGTCACACCCACTGGCAGCCGTTCGTCCACCGGATCGACGTCGGGCCGACGTCCGCTGTCGGGGAGCACCACGTCGCCCTCCGCGTGCTGGGCCGCTGCTGCGTGGTCACGCCGGACGGTGGTGAGGTACGGCTCGACGGCCAGGTGCGCCGGCTCGTCGGCCTGCTGGCCACGTCCGGCGGCCGCGTGACCGCCGCGCAGGCCGTGGTGTCGCTGTGGCCGGACCTCGCCGACGCGGCCGTCGGGTACCGCCGTCTCCGCAACCTCGTCCCGCGGCTCCGCTGCGGTGGCCCCGCCTTCGCGGTGCGGATCGGCACGGACGTCGCCCTCGCACCGTGGGTCACCTGCGACCTCACCGACGCCGAGCGCGAGGGAGCCCGTGCGGTCGCGACCGACGACCACGATCTCGCCGCCCGCGTGCTCGAGCGTCTCGTGCCCCGCATCGTGGCGGGTGGACCGGACGAGCCGTGGGTCGCCGAGGCCACCGCCCGCGTCGGTCGGCTGCGGGGGGAGCTCCTCGAGCTCTGCATCGAGGACCGGCTGGTCCACGACGACCTCGACGGGGCGACCCCCCTGCTCCACCGGTGGATCGCTCTGGCACCGTACGACGCGCGTCGCTACCGACACGTCGCCGACGTCTACCGCCGCGCCGGCCGCCCGACCACGGCCAGGCGATCCTCGCCCTCGCCGCTCGCCGTCTGGGAACGGCCGGGCTGGCCGCGTCACCGCCGGACCCGCACCCGGCCGGGACGGGGTGGTCGCTGAGTGGCCACGCTCGGCGATCTGGTCTCGCGCTTCGAGGCCACGACGTTCACCGGCCGCCACCGCGAGCTCGACGTCTTCGTCGGGTGGCTCGAGGAGGCCGACCCGCGCCTCCGCGTGCTGAACGTCACCGGCCACGGCGGCCTGGGCAAGACCGCCCTCCTCCGCGCGTACCGCCGCGAAGCCACCGACGCGGACTCCGGACGAGCCTGGTCGACGGCCGCGATCTGGCGGACGAGCCGGGGGCGCTGCACCGCCAGCTCGGTGGGCCCACGCTCGCCGCGCGGTGGCCGGTCTCGGCCGGACGACCGACGCTGCTGCTCCTCGACGGGTTCGACGGGCTGCCGGCCCTGCGGGCCCACCTCACCGAGGCGTTCCTCCCCGCGGTCGACAGCCGTCTGCGGATCGTCGCTCGCGACGCGCCGCCCGTTCCTCGGCTCGTTCGGGGTCGACCACCCGCTCCGCGCGGTGTGCGAGGTGCTCCCGCTGAGCCCGCTGCGCCCCGCGGACGTGGCGGACTACCTCGACCGGCGGGGTCTCGACGACCCGGTCCTCCGGCGCCGCATCGAGGAGCTCACCGCCGGCAACCCGCTGGCGCTCAGCATGGCGGCCGACCTCCAGCACGAGCTGCTCGTCGACGCCCCCGACCGCCCGGGCGGCGGCGGGTGGGGCCGCGCCCTGCGTCTGCTCACCGACCGCCTGCTCGCGGACACCTCGCCGGCCCTGCGTGACGTGTTGGCGGCGGCGGCCGTCGTGCGCCAGTTCGACGAGGACCTCCTCAGCGAGGTGGCTGGCGTCGACGTCCGGCCGCACGCCGCGACGTTGGCCCGGCTGGCCGTGGTCCGGCCGGGCGAACACGGGCTGTGCCTCCACGACGACGTGCGGCGGCTCCTGCGGGACACGCTGCGATCCACCCTCCCCGACCGCTACGCCACGATGCGGTCGCGCGCGCTGGCGTGCTACCGACGGCGTATGGCCGACGCTCCGCCAGAGGTCCGGGAACGGCTCGTGAACGAGCAGCTCTACCTGTGGGACGACGAGGTCGTCGGTCCCGCCCTGTTCCCCGGCGACGACGGCGACCGTCTCTCGGTCCGCGCAGACCCGCCGCGGATCGGGAGGCGATCCTCGCCCTGTGGGACGCCGCGAGCGCGCTCGTCAACCCCCTCCAGGGGGGCGCCCCGGACCGTGACCTCAGCCGCGACGAGCTGCTCCGGATCCTGGACGCCCCCACCGAACGCCTGACGATGGTGACCGATGACGGGCGCCTCCTCGCGTTCGGACCGGAGCTCACCATCCAGGCCGACCGCCACGACCTGCTCCCGCGGTTCCTGCAACCGATCGTCGGCGACGCCCACGACCTGTGGCGACGCGACCGTCCCGCCCCCCGCTACCTGAGCCCCATCGTGGGGCTGCCCGGAGCGACGGCCGCGATGGCCCGGCTGGCTCGCTACGGGATCGGCTCCTGGATACACGGCGGCACCGTCCTGCTCCCGACCACGCTGCCGGGGTTCGCGGCGGTCATGGGCCGGCTCGGGGCCGAGCCGCTCGTCCCGGCCTACGAGCTCGACGGACGGGTGGTGGTGCCGCTCGGCCTGACGCTGCGGCCCGGAGGATGTCGACGACTGGATCGCGCGGGTGGTGGCCCTGACCCCACCCCCCGTCGCGGTTCCGGACGCAGCGGCCGCGTACGCGCCCACGGTCGGGCTCGCCACCGCCGCCAGCCCGACCGCATCGATCACGCTCATCGGCGGGTTCCGCGTCCACCGCGCGGGCGAGGACGTCACACCGACCGGTGCGCCGGCGACCGCCGTGAAGCGCCTGGCGTTGTCGGGCAGGGTCCTCCACGTCGAGGAGCTCGCCGCGGACTTGTGGCCCGACACCGACGTCTCGACCGGGCGCGTCCGGCTCCGCAACGTCGTCCGCCGGGCCCGGACGCACGTCGAGGACCTCATCGTGCGGGACGGGGAGTACCTCCGGATCGGCGACGACGTCACGATCGACACCGAGGTGTTGCCGAACGAGCTCAGCCGGCTCCGCGAGCTCGCGGTCACCGACCCCGTGCGGGCGCTGCGTGAGCTGCGCGAGGTCCTCCCCGCCACCGGACTCGAGGTGCTCCCGGGCGAGCCGGAGGACGAGTTGCTCGAGGCCACGCGGGCGCGGGTGCGCCGGGACGCGCTGCGGGGGCTGGACCTGACGGCGGAGCTGGCATCACGGGCCGGGGACCCCGCGGTCGCGGCGGGGGCGCTCCAGGCGGCCATCGAGCTCGACCCCTACGGCGATGCGCGCTACGTCATGGCCGCCGACCTCCTGGGCCGCCACGGTCACCCCTCGGCGGCACTCCGGCTGCTGTCCCAGGCGCGTCAGGTCGCCGAGGAGCTCGGCGTCCCGGTCTCGCGCGCCGTCGAAGAGCTGGAGCGCGGCCTCCGGGGGTGACACGCGCGAGGGGCCGGACGCATCATCCGGCCCCTCGCTCCGTGCTGCGTCACCCACCGCGGCCAGGCGCGCCGCGACCCGGCTCAGGAACGACGCCATCTGGGCGCGGGTCACGAGCTGCGCCGGAGCGAACGTCGTCGACGTCGTCCCCTGCGCGAACCCGGCCCCGGCCGCCTTCGCGATCGCGGTCGCGTGCGTGTTCCCGGCGACGTCGGCGAAGGTCACCGTCCCCGACGAGAGCGCCGTCCCGGACGCGAGCTCGTAGGCACGCACCAGGAACGCCGCCATCTCGGCCCTGGTGACCGCGGCCCCCGGGTCGAAGGTGGTAGCGGTCCGTCCGCTCGTGACGCCGAGCGCCGCAGCTGGTTGATCGCGGTCTCGTGGGTCGTCCCCCGGGCGTCACGGAACGGGCCGGCCGCACCGGACGGCAGCGCGACACCGGAGCGCTCGAGCAGACGGACGAGGAAGGAGGCCATCTGGCCGCGCGTCACCTGCTCGGCCGGCCCGAAGCGACCGTTGCCGGTGCCCTTCGCGAGCCCGAGCGCCGCGGCGCAGTCGATCGCGGCCGCGTGCGTGGCATCGGGAGCCACGTCCGCGTACCGGGCGTCCGGCGTCCCCTCGGGGCACGCCGCCTGGATGCTCCCCGCCGTGGGCGTGCCGACCGCCCAGGTGGAGGCGTGGGACGTGAGGACCGTGACCGTCAGGTAGACCCCGGACGAACCGATGTGCTCGATGCACGGATCCGGAGCGGCCTGGGTGGCGTCGCCGGCGATCGCCGTCGACCCGGTGGCGCACACCGGCGCCCGGACCCCGTTGCGGAACACGGCGATCGGTGCTCCACGGGGACCGCCGAGCGGTGAGCGCGGAAGGTAGGGTCAGGGGCGCGGCCACCGTGCCGGCGGGCGCCTCGATACGCCTCGCGGCCCGCCATCGTGTACCCGGCGGCGTGCGTGGTCCCGGCGCGCTTGGTGATAACCACGCCCGTGACCGGGACGACGGACACCTGGACAGGATCGGAGGCGGTAGCGCCGTGGCGTCGACGTCGGAGTCCGCGGTCGTGCCCGGCGCGGGGAACCCGCCACCGCCACACCACCGCCGCCACGCGCCGCCACCACCGCCGGTCGCGGGCTCGTCGTCCACCTGGAAGGTCCACTCGGACGCGTGCGAGGTGAGGACGGTGATCTCGGCCCAGCCGTCGACGGTCAGCGCGCGGGTCCGGACACACGGGTCCGGGTCCGCCGACGTCGCCGCCGTCCCCCCGACGCAGAAGGTCGAGATGGCGACGCCGTCACGCCGCGGCCACAGCCGGTTGAGCGTGCGTTCGGTGATGACGCCGCCCGGGAACACCGACGGGTCGACGTTGAAGGTCAGGACCAGCGGCTCCTCGGGGGTCGCCGGCGGCGCCTCGACGGTCAGCCGGGTCCCCAGGATCTGGTAGCCCGTGCCGGTCGCGGTCGCGGTCGGCTCGTTCACGACCGTCACGGTCCCGCCGGACGGCGAGGTGACGACGGTCTGGACCGGGTTGTGGCTCGACGGAGCAGGTCCGGTCGCGGTCGGCTCGTTGGCCGGAGCCGTGGTCTCCGACGCGGTGTAGGCCACCGTGACGGTCACGAGGTTGGTCTGCGTGAGCGTCCCGTCGGTGATCGTGTAGGTGAACGCGTCCGAGCCCCGGTACCCGGTCGCCGGCGTGTACCGGATCGTCACGGCCACGACCTCGGTCGTCCCGTGCGCCGCGCTGCCGACGCCGTGGAGGGCGAGCGTGTCCCCGTCCACGTCGAAGGCGTTGCGGAGCGGGTCCGCGAGCGTCACGGCGCGGTTCTGCTCCGTGATCAGCGTCCACCCGCCGGGGTTGAAGGCGGGCCGGTCGTTGACCGGCGTGACGGTGATACCCACCGTCGCCGGCGCCGACGTGATCGACCCGTCGGAGACCGTGAACGTGGAGCTGGTCGGCCCGTTGAGGTTCGCCGCCGGCGTGAAGGTGCACGTCGCCCCGGAACAGGTCAGCGTGCCACCGAGCGGTAGGTCCACCACGTCGAACGTGAGCGGGTCACGTCGGCGTCCACACCGGAGAGCGTCAGGTCGACCGCGGTGTCCTCGGCCGTGACGACGGTCGCCGGCGTCGCGATCGGCGCGTCGTTGACCGGCACGAGCGGGATCCTCGACGTGGCCGGGTCGCGGCGTGCGGCCGTCGCCGACGGGGAAGGTACGTGTGAGGCCGTTCCAGTCCGCATCCGGGGTGTAGGTGCACACCTCGTCACACGACACGACGCCGTGCGCCGGGGCGGTCGTTACCGTCGGGGTCAGCACGTCACCATCGACATCCGAACCCACCAGCGCCACCACCACCGGCGTGTCTCGTCCGTGGACACCGCACCCGCCATCACCGACGGGGCGTCGTTGACCGGCACGACCGTGATGGTCACCGTCACCGGCTCCGACACGGTCCCGGCGTCGTCGATGACCGGTAGGTGAAGTTGTCGGAACCGTTGAAGTCCGGCGCCGGCGTGTAGACGATGCGTCGTCGAACTGGTCACGACTGCCGACCCGTGACTGGGCGCGGAGATGACCTGGTCGACGTAGAACAGTTCACCGTCGACGTCGATGAACTGTTTAGATCATCGTTGTCAAGATGAAGACTCGTGACCGGGGTGTCCTCATCGGTCGCCGCCGTGTCCGCCACCGCGAACGGCGCGTCATCGACGGCACGACCGTGATCGTCACGAACGCTCCGCCGAGGACAGCTCACGATCCGAAGACCGTGAACCCGACCGAGTCCGGACCGTTCCAGTCCGCAGCCGGCGTGTAGGTGCACACCCTCGTACACGACAGCGTGCCGTGCGTCGGGGCGGTCGTGACTGTTGTGGACAAGACGTCACCGTCCACGTCGGACCCGTCCAGCGCGATCATCATCGGCGTGTCCTCGTCCGTGGACACCGCACGCGAGGTCGCGGTCGGGGCGTCGTTGAGGCGTGAGTGATGTCGACCGTGGCCGGGGCGGAGTCCGCCTGGCCGTTGCTGACGGTGAAGTTGACCGCGTCGAGGCCGTTCCAGTCCGCGTCCGGGGTGTAGGTGCGGACCTCGTCGCAGGACATCGTCCGTGCGCCGGGCCCGTCCGTGACCGTCGGGGTCAGGCGTCACCATCGACGTCGGACCCGACGAGCGCCACCGCCACGGCGTGTCCTCGTCCGTGGACATCTTATCCGCCGTCGCGGTCGGGGCGTCGTTGACGGGGATGACGGCGATGGCGACCGTGGCCGGGGCGGAGGTGGTCTGCCCGTCGCTGACGGTGAAGGTCACCGCGTCGAGCCTGTTGAAGTCCGCATCCGGGGTGAAGCTGCACGACCTGCTGGGGGTGCACACCAGGGTTTCGTGCGCGGTCGATCTCGCGAGGAAGGTGAGCTCCTCGCCATCGACGTCGCCGCCGGCGAGCGAGAACAGCATGGCCGTGTCCTCGTTCGTGGACACTGCACTCGAGGTTGCGGACGGGGCGTCGTTCGACCGGCACGACCGTGATCTCGACCGTGGCCGGGGCGGAGGTCGGCCTGGCCGTCGCTGACTGTGAAGGTCACCGCGTCGAGCCCGTTGCAGACCGCCTCCGGGGTGTCGGTGCACACCTCGTCACAGGACAGCGTCCCGTGCGCCGGAGCGTCCGTGACCGTCGGGGTCAGCGCGTCACCGTCAACGTCGGACCCGACCAGCGCCACCACCACCGGCGTGTCCTCGTCCGTGGACACCGCACCCGCCGTCGCCGTCGGCGCGTCGTTGACCGGCACGACGGTGATCTCGACCGTGGCCGGGGCGGAGGTCCACCTGGCCGTCGCTGACCGTGAAGGTCACCGTGTCGAGGCCGTTCCAGTCCGCATCCGGGGTGTAGGTGCACACCTCGTCAGCACGACACGACGCCCGTGCGCCGGGGCGGTCCGTGACCGTCGGGGTCGGCGCCGTCGCCATCGACATCCGAACCCACCAGCGCCACCACCACCGGCGTGTCCTCGTCCGTGGACACCGCACCCGCCGTCGCCGACGGCGCGTCGTTGACCGGCACCACCGTGACGGTCACCGTCACCGGCTCCGACACGGTCCCGGCGTCGTCGATGACCCGGTAGGTGAAGCTGTCCGTACCGTTGAAGTCCGGCGCCGGCGTGTAGACGACCGCGTCGTCGAGCTCGGTCACCACCGCCGACCCGTGCACCGGCGCGGAGATGACCTCGTCGACGTAGAACAGCTCACCGTCGACGTCGACGAACCCGTCCACACCATCGTTGTCCAACACGAAACCGTGACCGGGGTGTCCTCATCGGTCGCCGCCGCATCCGCCACCGCGACCGGCGCGTCATCCACCGGCACGACCGTGATCGTCACGAACGCCTCCGCCGAGGACAGCTCACCATCCGAGACCGTGAACCCGACCGAGTCCGGACCGTTCCAGTCCGCAGCCGGCGTGTAGGTGCACGACCCCGCGGTGCACACCAGCTCCCCGTTGACCGGCGACGTCGTCACCGTCGGCGTCAGGGCGTCACCCTCGACGTCGGACCCGTCCAGCGGCACCACCACGGGCGTGTCCTCATCCGTCGACACCGCACCCGACGTCGCCGTCGGCGCGTCGTTCACCGGCGCCACCGTGATCGAGATCTCCACAGTGGCCGGGATCGGAGGCGCCGTCGGTGACCGTCACGGTGGCGGCGTCGCCGCCGGACGTCTCCGCGTCCGGGGTGTACGTGCACGACACGCCGGAGCACGCGAGCGTGCCCTGGGTCGGCGCATCGGTGACCACGACCGTGAGCTCGTCGCCATCCGCGTCGGTCGCGGACAGGTCGAACGGCGCCGGGGTGTCCTCGTCGGTCTCGACCGACGTCGACGTCGCCACCACCGGCACGCTGTTGGCCACCGTCACCTCGGCGTGGGCGGGGGCACCTGCCTCGTCCGCAGCCGTCGGCGTCACCGTGACCCGGACGACCTGCCCGCGGTCACCGTTGCCGGCGACGGACAGGTCGAGCGTGTCGCTGGTCGCCGGCGTGTCGGTCACACGGCGCACCTCGACGTCGTCGACCGTCCACACGTAGGTGAGGGTGACCGCGTCGCCGTTCGCGTCGGTCGCTCCGACGGTGGCCGTGAGCGTGTCGCCGGTCGCCGGCGACAGCGGGCTCAGCCGGACCGCGGCGACGGGCGGGCTCGCGACCGCCGACACGACGGGGTTGACCATCCGGGTCCCCCGCTCGAACTCCGTGACGACGAAGATCTGCTGGTCGTCGACCTGCGCTGCGGCGAGCGAGGCCTGGTAGCTGTCGGCGAAGAGGTCCATCAGGTGGGACAGGCTCGAGAAGCCGGCCTCGAGTCCTCCTGGAAGCTCCAGATGCTGCGCCCGATGACCTCGCCGAGGTCGTCACCGAGGTCCGGGACGGCGCTGGGGATGTCGAGCAGGTAGGACCGTCGCCCTGCAGGGCCAGGCTCAGCTGCGGCCACGAGCTCGGCGCCGGGGCGGGGGCCGTGCCCGCCGCCGCGTCGCTGTCGCTCGACCCCGGGCACGCGAGATGAACGACCGGCTGAGGTCGAGGGACCCGCTGAAGGTCGGGTTAGACGACGACGTGGCCCAGAAGGGTCGTACCCGGTGCGATCTCGGCGGCCGTCTGGACGGTCGGCTGGGTCGGGAGCGGCACGTAGTTCACGCCCCCCGGCAACAGCTCGACGCTGGCGTTGTAGACCGGCACGTCGGAGACGTTCTCGAGCCGACCTTGACCGTGTAGGGCGAGCCCTTGTAGGCGTGGTCGTCCTGCACCGTCTTGAACGCGAGCGCGGATGCACCCCAGACCTTGAGCGGTTCGACGCTGCGCGCGACGAGCTGGACGGGCGCACCGAACGGCTCGAGGACCGCGTCGTGACGGCACGCAGCGGGTACTCACCCTCGACGTCACCACGCACGATCGAGACGGCCTCGCCGGAGGCCCCGCCATCGATGTCGGCCGATCGGCTGTGCGCGGTCACCACCGACCAGCGCCAGCCCCTCGAGCCTGGCAGCGTCGCCAGGCCGCTCACGATGCTCACACCGGCGGGTGCGAGGTTGGTGACGACCATCTTGACCTCGAAGAACTCCTTCATGAAGGTCGCGCGGGCCGGGGACGAAAGCGATCCAGATGAGCGTCGGGCTCTCGGGCGTCACGTAGGTGACGGTCGGGCGTGAACGTGTAGCCACCGGCCACGTAGCAGCCGCAGCCGCCGCCACCGCCGCCGCCACCACCGCCGGTGCTCCCGCCGCCGCCACCGAAGCTGCTGCTCAGCGACGCCGGCGCCCGTCGTGATGCCGGTGTAGCTTATCTCGAGCGGCGGCTGCGCCGGGTCGGGGTGGAACGCGAGGTTGACCGTGAAGTCGACGACGTGCTGGTTCTCGGGTGCGGACGGGTCGAGGCCCGCGTCCTCGACCTCCTCCGGTGTGAGCTGCCGCGACTCGAGCGTGGTCGAGGCGACCTGGCCCGACGAGAGCGCGATGGCGACCGAACCGACGCCGTCGGCGATGGTGGCCTGCGCCACGGCCGGGGTGTAGCCCGACCGGTAGGCGTAGACCGTGTAGACGCCGTCCGCCAGACCCTGCAGGAACGCGTTGCCGAGCCGTCGGTGACGACCGAGCTCTGGGCCTGGCCGCCGACCACGACGACCTGGACCCCCGACAGCGGCGAGGACCCGCTGGTCGTCGTGACCTCGAGCCAGGGCGTCACCGGGGTCGGGATGACGATGACCTGGTGCGCCACCGTGAGCGTCTGCCCGGAGCCGTCGAGCGTGACCGTCACCGTGTAGCCGTCGGCGTCACTGGGAGCGGAGAAGGTGTGGTCGACCGCAGCGCCGCTCGCGGTCGACGACCCGTCGCCGAAGTTCCACGCGTAGGATTCGATGCCGGCGTCGGGGGTGGCACCGGTGGCGTCGAAGTGGACGGGCGTGTCCACGATCTCCTGCCGGTCGCCGGCGAACGCGAACGCGAACGGTTCGGCGGGGGCGACGCGGATGGTCGTGGACGTCGCGACCGACGCGGTGCCGTCGCTGACCTCCAGGCGCAGCACGTAGTTGCCGCCCTGGACGTAGGTGTGGAGGAGCTGGTTCGTCGGGAACCCGGACGCGGGAGATGACCACCGGCTGGCCGGAACCGTCGAGCTCGCCGGACGTCAGGCGGTAGGTGAGCGGGTCACCGCCGTCGGCGTCGCTCGCCGACACGTCGATCGCTACGGTCAGCTCGGCCATGCCCGAGGTCCGGTCCACCCGAAGGCTCGGGACGGGGAGGCGGTTGCCGACGGTCACCGAGACCGTCCCGACCCCGCTGCCGCCGGCCCCGTCGGAGACGGTGTAGGTGAAGCTGTCGCTGCCGTGGAACCCGTTCGCCGGGGTGTACGAGCAGGTGCCCGGTCGCTGCTGCAGGAGGCGGACCCGTGGCCCGGCTGGCCGGTCGGCGGTGACCGTCAGGGTGTCGCTGTCGGCGTCGCCGTCGTTGGTCGAGGACCTCGATCGAGCCGGTGCCGGTCCCGGGGAGGCTCAGCGTCTCGCCCGTGACGACCGGCGCGGCGTTGGCGGTGACGGTGACGGTGACGGTCGCGGTGGACTGGCCGTCACGGTCATCGGTGACCGTGTAGGTGAAGGTGTCGTCGCCCACGAGGTCGGCGGGGGCGGTGTAGGTGCAGGACCGGCCGTCGCGTGGCGCGTAGATGTTGCAGGTGACCTCACCACCCTGGAGGCCCTGGGTCCAGTCCGAGACGTCGAACCCGTCGCCGTCCGCGTTGGTGTCGTTGTCGAGGACCGTCACCGCGGCGGGGATGCGCCCGCGGGTCGTGGCGGTGTCGTCCACCGCTGCCGGCGGGGTGTCGTGGACGATCGTGATGGACACGGTCGCGGTGCCGGTCCCGCCGTGGCCGTCGGTGACGCTGTAGGTGAAGCTGTCCGCCGTGGCCTCGGTGCCGGTGGTCGGGGTGTAGTGGCAGGAGGCCGCCGGAGCACCACACGCTCCCCGAGGTCGGCTGGGTGTGAGTGCGGATTGACAGGGTGTCGTCGGCGTCGGTGTCGTTGGCGAGCACGTCGACCGAGCCCGACTCGGTGTCGGTGACCGTCAGCTCGTCATCGGTGACGACAGGCTGGGCGTTCTCGGTCACGGTCACCGTGACGGTGCCGGTCACGGAGCCGCCGTGGCCGTCCGACAGCGCGTAGGTGAAGCTGTCCCCACCGGCGAACAGCGGGTCGGTCGACTGGTAGGTGCACGACCCTCCCGTGGTGCACCAGACGTTGCCGTGGGTCGCCCCGGAGTGGTCCACGACCGTCAGCGGGTCGGCCTCGGCGTCCGTGTCGTTCGCGAGCACGCCGACCGAGCCTGACTCGGTCCCCCGGACCTCGATGGTGTCGCCGTTGGCGACCGGGGCCTCGTTGGCGTCGACGGTCAGGGTCACCGTGGCCGTGTCGGAGCCGCCGTGACCGTCCCGGATCTCGTAGCTGAACGCGTCGGAGCCGACGTAGCCGGTCTGGGCCGTGTAGTGGCAGAGGGCGCCGCCGCAGTAGACCGAGCCGTGCGACGGGCAGCTGGTGACCGCCCAGATGATCGGCGTGTCATCCGCGTCGGTGTCGTTGGCGACGACGTCGATCGTGAGCTCTGCGGCTCCGCGCACCGTGGCGCTGTCGTCCACCGCATCGGGGAGGGCGTTCTCGGTGACGGTCACCGCGACCGTCGCGGTGGAGACACCGCCGTACCCGTCGTCGATCCGGTAGGTGAACGTGTCCGGACCGGCGTAGCCGACCTCGGCGGCGTACCAGCAGCCCTGCTGGTACCAGTAGTAGGAGTAGCACGTCGCGGTCCCGTGGGTGGGAGCGACGTCGAGGGATGGGTAGAGGGTGTCGCCGTCCACGTCGTGTCGTTGGCGAGCACGTCCACGAAGTCTCGGATGGTTCCCCGGACCTCCAGCGTGTCGTCGGTGAGAGCCGGTGGGGTGTTGGTCGTCAGCGTGACCGTGACCGTGGCCGGCTCGGAGCTCCCGCCGTGGCCGTCGGTGACGCGGTAGGTGAACGTGTCCGTGTCATCGACGTTGGCCGTCGGGCTGTAGTAGCAGCTCACCGTAGGAGCAGGACACGGTGCCGAGCGTGGGTGCGGTCACGACCTCGGCGTAGAGCCCGTCGCTGTCGGCGTCGGTGTCGTTGCCCGTGACGTCGATCGTCTGGTTCGCGCGGGTGCCGCGGACGGTGCCGTCGTCGTCCACCGCGACCGGGGCGTGGTTCTCCTCGATGGTCACGGCGACGGTGGCCGAGGCGCTCCCGCCGTGGCCGTCGGTCACGGTGTAGGTGAACGTGTCCTCGCCGGGACCGTTCTCGGCGGCCGTGTAGTAGCACGTGCCGCCGGAGCACGACGCCGTGCCGGCGGTCGGGGCGGACGCGACGCTCGCGTCGAGCCAGTCACCATCGTCGTCGGTGTCGTTGCCGGTGACCCACACGGAGCCCTGCGCGGTTCCGCGCACGGTGAGGGTGTCGCTCGGCGGCGGCGGGCGCGCTGTTGGCCTCCACGGTGACGTCGACCGTCGCCGTGTCGGAGCCGCCGTGGCCGTCGTCGATGGTGACGGTGAAGGCGTCGGTCGCCGCGACGTCGTGCGGGCCGTCGGGGGTGTAGGTGCACGAGAGGTAGGAGCTGTACCAGTACCCGTAGGAGCACGACGCCGTCCCGGACGTCGGGGCCGAGGTCACCTCGACCGAGAAGTCCCCGGACCAGTACGGGTCGTCGCTGTCCACGACGGGCAGGCTGACGGAGCCCTCGCGGTGCCGCGCGTGGTGATCTGGCCGTCGTCGACGACCGGCGCCGCGTCCTCGGTGACCGTGACGGTGACGGTGGCCGTCGCCTCACCGTCGCGACCGTCGGAGACGGTGTAGGTGAAGCTGTCGGTCCCCGCGACGTTCGCGGCCGCCTGGTAGGTGCAGTCGCCTCCGAGCAGGAGACGGTGCCGGCGCTGGGTCGGTCCAGCCCGTGATGGTCAGCGGATCGCCATCCGGGTCGGTGTCGTTGTCGAGGACCGAGACGGTGCCCGGAGCGGTCCCGCGGACCTCGAGGCTGTCGTCGGTGGCGACCGGAGGGTCGTTGGACAGGAGCGACCAGGTGAGGACGACGTCGCCAACCGACGAGCTGCCGAAGCCGGAGACGGTGATGTAGTAGGTCGCCCCGGCGGTGACGGGGAGCTCGAGGTAGCTCTGGAGGCCGCCGCCGCTGTCGTCGTCGGAGTCCAGCAGCGTCGCGGTCGTGAAGTCGGCGCCGTCGAGGACGCCGAGGTAGGTGTCGAAGTTCGAGCCCTCGTGTCGATGGCAGCGACGCCGTCGACGCTCGGCGTCCACGCGTACCACACCGAGTTCGGTCGGTTCCAGACCGTGCCCTCGTCGGGCTCGGTGGTGGCGCCGAGGTTGGAACCGGTGACGGTGCCGGCGTCACCGGTCAGCGTCTCGGCGGCGGCGATGTCGTCGTTGTCGGGGCGCGGGGCGTTCAGGTTCCAGGTGAGGGTGAAGTCACCGACGTCGCCGTTCCAGTACCCCAGCACGTCGATGTAGTAGGTCGTCCCCGCCACGACCTCGAAGTCACGGTCGTGTCGTTCTGACCCTCGACACCGTCGTCGGCGACCCACGTGGCGTTGGCGAAGTCGGTGCCGTCGAGCACGACGAGGTAGCTGTCGAAGTCGGATCCCTCGATGCCGACCGTCGCCGTCCCGCTCGCGGACGGGGTCCACTCGTACCAGACGGAGTTGACCGCATCCTCCTCGTACGGCTCGCCCGGCTCCGTGGTGGCCCCGACGTTGGTAGCCGTGGACCGGCCGGCGTCCCCGGCGAGCCACTCGGCATCCGCGATGTCGTCGTTGTGCGGACGGAGCTCGGATCGTCACGGTCGCCGTGGCCGTGCCCCCGTACCCGTCGCCCACCGTGTAGGTGAAGCTGTCGGTGGGGGCGCTGGGATCGGTCGGAGCCGTGTAGGTGCAGGAGCTCCAGTCCCACGGCTCGCAGGTCACGGTGCCGAGCGCCGGCGTGTCCACGGAGACGACGTAGAGGTCGTCGCCGTCGTCGTCGCCGTCGTTGTCGGCGGGCCAGAGATCCACCTGACCCGTCCCGGCCCGACCGGTACGAGGTCGTCGACGGCGACGGGGGCTGTGTTGGGCCGCCACGTACCGGGCTCGATGGTGACGTTGACGGTCGCGATGGCGGTCCCGCCCGCCCCGTCGTCGACGAGGTAGGTGAACAGGTCGGATGTCGCGGTCTCGTCGGTCGCCCGGTAGGTGCAGTACGACGGGAAGCACCGGGCGAGCCGAGTTGGGCGGCGACGCGAGCGACCCGGTGAGGCCGCCTCCCACGGGGTCGGTGTCGTTGTCGAGGACGTAGACGTCACCACGCTCGTTCGCGACCACGGAGAGCTCGTCGTCGACCGCGGTGGGCGTGGTGGGCGCGGGCTCGTCGACGGTGACGGTGACGGTGACGGGGTCGGAGATGCTGCCCTCGATCGGGTGACCGTCGGTCTCGTCGGAGCCGAGGAACTCGACGGCCCGGTACGTGAAGGTGGTCGTCCCCAGGAACCCATCGACGGAGGTGAACGCGCACTCGGGGGTGAGCGGACCCGTCTGGCTCTCGGCGCTGTAGTAGCACTCCGCGTGCCCGTCGGCGCTGTCCGTCTCGATCCTGCCGGCCGAGCGCGTCACCCTCGGGGTCGGTGTCGTTCGTCAGGATGTCGACGACCGTGAAGACGCCCGACTCGACGGTCACGTCGTCCGGTTGGGCCACGGGCGGCTCCCCGTGGCCGCCGGCACCGCCGGTCCCCCCACCGGTTGACGGCGGCGCCACGGTGCCGAGGGTCAAGACGATCCCGCCCGTCGCCCCGCCCTTGCCGTCGACCGCGATGAAGTAGGTCGTGTCCGCCGTGCCGGTGTAGAAGAGTGCGCTCCAGGTGTCCACATCGCTGTGGTCGTCGCTGGAGGCGACCTCCACGAGCTCGCCGGCGTCGTCCTCGGTGTAGACGGCGAGGAGCGTGTCGAAGGTGGACCCCTGGAGGATGACCTCGTACTCACCGTCGGCCGTCGGCGTGAAGGCGTACCAGACCGAGGCACCGCCGGCGTCGCCGACGTGGTCGGGCTCCCCGACCTCCTTCGTCGCGGCCTCGTTGTCGTCGTGGATCGGTGTGCCCGACACGTCGGTGAGCACCGTCGCGGCGGCGCGGTCGTCGTTGGGTGGCGCGGTCGTCACCTCCACGGTGGCCGCGGCCGACCCCGCCGGTGCCACCAGCGAGAGCAGCATCGCCGCTGCGACGGTGCGACGAGACGCCGCGCTCCGGACCCCGTGGACCATCATCGAGCCACTCCCCACACATGTGTGCTCCCCCAGGAGCACGAACGGAGCGACGGTACGGAGGGCCTGCACCCGCGGCGTACCACCGGCGTACCACCGGCGTGCCGCGGCCTCGCCCGCGCGGCCGGGGTCGGGGCGTGCGGCCGGGGACCGACGAGGCGACCATCCCGTCGACACGACCCGACCACGAGGACCCTGCCGATGACGAAGCTGCTCGAACGCCTCCCGGACCAGCTGACCCCGAAGGTGGTCGCCGCCGTCGTCACCGGCGGGTTCGCGGCCGCCGGCCTCGCCTCGATCACCGCCCGGAACCTGCGCACGATCGCCGACCGGGACACCCCGCTCGCCGACCGGCTGCGGACCGTCGGCCAGACGAGCATCGGGGCGGTGCTGTCGGGCCCGTCCGGGCTCGTCGACGCCGGCCGCGACGTCGTCACCGGCCGGCAGGGCCGGACCCCGACCACCCCGCCGGCCGAGACCCCCGCCCCCGCGAAGGCCGCGAAGGAGGCGCCGCCGCGCGCCGTGGACACCTCCCAGCCCAACGCCGAGGTGGACGCTCCCGCGGAGCCCGCGCCGGAGGCGCCCCAGACGCCCGAGGAGCCGCGGCCTGCGTCGGAGGCGGCGTCGGACGACGACCCGACCGACGACGGCCCGTTCGACCTCCGCGCCGACCTCGAGCAGATGACGGTCGCCCAGCTCCGCGACCGGGCGGCCCAGGACGGCATCCCGGGCCGGTCGAAGATGAACAAGGACGAGCTCGTCGCCGCCCTCACCGAGCGCGAGACCAGCGACGCCTGAGCCGACCACCGGGGTGCGGTGCGCGCGCGCCGCGGGCCCGGCGAGGTTGGATGACCGGTCCGAACAGGCCTAGTCATCCAACCTCGCAGAACGGGCGGACCGGGCGATCGCGCACCGGGTGCTCCCCGTCCGGGTGGGGTGACCCGCCGCGCCAGCCGGGTCGGGCACCGGCCATCCGGGAGCAAGTGACGCAGAGCGTTCGCCGATGCACGGAAGGTCAGCCGCTCACCCCACGAGGAGCCCCACCGTGCGACGTCGCGTCATCGTCTCCAGCATCCTGGCCGTGTCCGCCTTCGGCCTCACCACCGGTCTCACCGCCAGCATGAACGTCGGCGCGGCCGACCTCGGCGCCGCGACCTCCACCGTCAGCGCGTGCGACGCCGACGGCATCGACCTGAGCTACGGCCTCGTCACCGGCGACATCTCCTCGCTCGACACGATCAGCCTCGCCGGCATCGACGCCGCGTGCGACACCCAGTCGGTGCTGGTCGAGCTCGTCGGCGCCGGCGGGGTCGTCCTCGCCCAGCTGACCGGGACGGCCGACGCGACCGGCTCGCTCGACCTGCCGCTCACGACCCCGATCGCGGCCGCCGACCTGCTGCAGGTCAACACCGTCATCACCGGCTGACGCGTGCCCCCCGCGTCGCCGTCACGGGCAGCCCGAGCCACCCAGCTCGGGCTGCTCGTGGCGTTCGTCGCGGCGTGGTGGCTGACCCTCGCGCCGGCGGCGCTGGGCGGACCGGTCTCGCTCGTCCTCACGCGCGGGACCTCGATGCTCCCCACGATCGAGCCCGGTGACCTCGCCGTGCTCTACCGCGACCGCCACGTCGAGCCCGGGTGAGGTCGTCGCCGCACCCCACCCCTCCGGCGAGCTGGTCCTGCACCGGGCGGTCGCGGTCGACGGCACGATCACGACGCAGGGCGACAACGTGGCCCTGCCCGACGGGTGGGACGTGGCGCCCGACGACGTCGTCGGCAGCGTCTGGTTCGTCATCCCCGGCGTCGGGCGCGTCCTGGCGCTGCTGGCCCGGCCGGCGACGCTCGGCGTCCTCGCCGCGCTGGTCGCCGTGTCGCTGCCGTACGTGCTCGCCGGCGACGACCCCGAGCCCCGCCGGACGACCCGGACCCGCCCCGCGCGGCGCGTGGCGCCCCGCGCGGTCCTCGCCGGCGTCGGCCCGCTCCCGGTCGCGGTGGCGCTCGTCGCCGCGGTCGAGCTCCTCGTCGGCGCCGGCGCGGTCATCTCCGCCCACACGGCCTCGGTCACCGTGACCGTCGACGACCTCGCCGTCCACCAGGACGTCGCACCGTTCCCGGCCTACGTCAACACGCCGGGCAACGGCAACGGCGGCAACGGCGGCGGCAACGGCGGCGGCAACGGCAAGGGCGGCGGGCGCCCCTGACCGCACCGCCGGCGGCGGTGTCAGCCGGCGAGGACGCCGCGCTCGGTGAGGGCGGCGAGGACCCGCTCGACGCAGGCGTCGAGGTCGCGGGCGCTCGTGTCGACGACCAGCTCGGGGGCGGTCGGGGGCTCGTAGGGCGCGGAGACCCCGCTGAAGTCCGCGATCTCGCCGGCGCGGGCGCGGGCGTAGAGGCCCTTGACGTCCCGGGCCTCGCACACCTCGAGCGGCGTGTCGACGAACACCTCGAGGAACCCGCCGGCGGGGTGCAGGTCGCGGACGGCGTCGCGGTCGGCCCGGTAGGGCGAGATGAACGCCGACAGCACGACCGCGCCGGCGTCGTAGAACAGCCGGCAGACCTCGCCGACCCGGCGGATGTTCTCGCTGCGGTCCTCGGGCGCGAACCCGAGGTCGCGGTTCAGCCCGAACCGGACGTTGTCGCCGTCGAGGACGTAGGCGTGCACGCCCCGGTCGACGAGCGCGGCCTCGACCGCGTAGGCGAGGGTGGACTTGCCCGACCCGGACAGGCCCGTGAACCACACCGTCGCCGGCCCGTGCCCGAACACCGCCCGGCGACGTGCCGGGTCGACGTGCCCGCTGGCCCGGGTGATGTTGCGCGAGACCGGCTCCTCGGCGCTCACGAGCGGTCGAGGATGCCGCGCTCGGTGAGCAGCGCCACGATCTCGTCGACGCACGCGTCGAGCGCCTGGGCGGAGGTGTCGACGACGAGGTCGGCGTCGTCGGGCCGGTCGTACTGGGCCGACACGCCGGGGAACATCGGGATGTCGCCGCGGTCGGCGGCGGCGTAGAGCCCCTGGGTGTCGCGCTCACGGCACACGGCGATGGGGGTGTCGACGAACACCTCGACGTAGCGGTCCTCGCCGATGAGCTCGCGGGCGCGCTCGCGGACGTCGGCCTTCGGGGCGACCAGCGCCGCGACGACGATGAGCCCCTGCCCGTTGAGCAGCCGGGCGACCTCGGCGACACGCCGCAGGTTCTCCGAGCGCTCCTGGGCCGAGAAGCCGAGGTCGCGGCTGATCCCGAGCCGGATGTTCTCGCCGTCGAGCCGGACGGTGGTGCGACCGCGGTCGAACAGCCGCCGCTCCAGCGCCAGCGCCAGCGTCGACTTGCCGGCGCCGGTGAGCCCGGTCAGGAGCACCGTCGCCGGCCGCTGCCCGAGCCGGGCCGCCCGCTCGTCGGCGTCGACCCGCGACACCGAGGCGGTGAGCGTCGAGGTCGGCGACGCGTCCCACGCCGACGACGGGCCCAGGATCATCCCGGCGGCGACGGTCGCGTTGGTCAGCCGGTCGACGAGGATGAACGAGCCGGTCGTGCGGTTGTCCTCGTAGGCGTCGAACAGCAGCTCCTTGTCGGAGCTGACCGCACAGCGGGCGATGTCGTTCAAGCCCAGCGAGCCCGCCGGCTCCTCCGCGAGCGTGTCGACGTCGACGCGGTAGCGCACGGTCCGCACCGAGGCGTTGGAGCGGCTGTTGGCGGTCTGCAGCAGGTACTGCCGGCCCGGCTCGAGCTCCTGCTCGGCCATCCAGACCACCATCGCGTCGACGTCGTGCGCGCGCGCCGGCGGGGCGGCCTCGCCGACCAGCAGGTCGCCGCGCGACAGGTCGATCTCGTCGGTCGAGGGTGACGGTGACGGCCCGGCCGGGGCCGGCCACGTCGAGGTCGCCGTCGAAGGTGACGATCCGCGCGACGGTCGAGGAGACGCCCGACGGGAGCGCGGTCACCTGGTCGCCGGGGCGCAGCACCCCGGAGGCGATGGTGCCGGCGAACCCGCGGAAGTCGAGGTCGGGGCGGGTGACCAGCTGGATCGGCAGCCGCAACCGGTCGAGGTCGACGCCGGCCTCGACGTCGACGGTCTCGAGGTGCTCCATCAGCGGCACGCCGTCGAACCACGGCATCTCGTCGGTGGCGGGCTCGACGACGTTGGCGCCGGTCAGCGCCGACATCGGCAGCACGTAGGGCGAGACGAGCCCGAGCGGCTTGGCGAACTCGGCGTAGTCGGCCGCGATCTCCTCGAAGCGCTCCCGGGACCAGTCGACGAGGTCCATCTTGTTGATGGCCACGACCACGTGGCGGATGCCGAGCAGCGAGGCGATGTAGCTGTGGCGCTTGGTCTGGGCCTGCACGCCGTGGCGGGCGTCGATCAGGATGACGGCGAGCTGGCAGGTCGACGCGCCGGTCACCATGTTGCGCGTGTACTGCTCGTGGCCGGGGGTGTCGGCGATGATGAACTTGCGCCGGGCGGTCGAGAAGTAGCGGTAGGCGACGTCGATCGTGATGCCCTGCTCGCGCTCGGCCTTGAGCCCGTCCATCAGCAGCGCCAGGTCGACCTGGTCCCCGGTCGTGCCGGACACGACGCGTGTCGGACTCGAGCGACGGCGAGCTGGTCCTCGTAGATCATCTTCGAGTCGTGCAGCAGCCGGCCGATCAGCGTCGACTTGCCGTCGTCGACCGAGCCGCAGGTGAGGAACCGCAGCAGGTCCTTCTGCTCGTGCTCGGCGAGGTAGGCCTCGATGTCGGTCGCGATGAGGTCGGAAGCGTGGGACATCAGTGTTCCGAGCTGCCGGTTGCTGATGGAAGGCCGAGGTTCAGGTCGTCCCTGCCGAGGCGCCGTGAGGAGTCGATGCGGGTCCATCGTGGACGAGCGGCAACGCGGGCAGGGGCGATCTGGGCCCGGCGTTCCGCAGCGGATCGGTAGCTCGGGACACTTAGAAGTAGCCCTCCCGCTTCTTCTCCTCCATGGAGCCCGACTGGTCGTAGTCGATCACCCGGCCCTCGCGCTCGGAGCGGGTGGCGAGCAGCATCTCCTGGATGATCTCGGGGAGGGTGGTCGCGCGGGACTCGACCGCGCCGGACAGCGGGTAGCAGCCGAGCGTGCGGAAGCGGACCCAGCGCTCCTCGGGCTCCTCGCCCGGCTCGAACCGGAAGCGGTCGTCGTCGACCATGATCGTCACGCCGTCGCGCTCGACGACCGGTCGCGGGGCGGCGTAGTAGAGCGGCACGATCGGGATGCCCTCGAGGTGGATGTACTGCCACACGTCGAGCTCGGTCCAGTTCGACAGCGGGAACACCCGGATCGACTCGCCCCTGTTCACGCGCCCGTTGTAGAGTGTTCCACAGCTCCGGACGCTGGTTCTTCGGGTCCCACCGGTGGTGGCTGGTCACGGAAGCTGAACACGCGCTCCTTGGCGCGCGACTTCTCCTCGTCGCGTCGCGCCCCACCGAACGCCGCGTCGAAGCGCCCGGCCGACAACGCCTGCTTGAGCGCCTGGGTCTTCATGATGTCGGTGTAGTTCTGCGAGCCGTGGTCGAACGGGTTGATGCCCTGCGGCGAGCACCTCCGGGTTGGTGTGGACGATGAGGTCCAACCCGAGCTCGTCGGCGGTGCGGTCGCGGAACTCGATCATCTCCCGGAACTTCCAGGTCGTGTCGACGTGCAGCAGCGGGAACGGGATGCGGCCCGGGTGGAACGCCTTCCGCGCCAGGTGCAGCATGACCGAGCTGTCCTTGCCGATCGAGTACATCATCACGGGCCGCTCGAACTGGGCGACGACCTCGCGGATGATGTGGATGCCCTCGGCCTCGAGCTGCTTCAGGTGGGTGAGGCGCAGCTCGGGTGGGAGCGTCGCAGCGCGTGACATCGAGGGCTCCGGAGCAGATCGGACGGGACGGACGAGCGGATGGTGCGGTGTCCGGGGCGTGGGCGCGAACGCGACGGGAACCGGGCGTTCGCGGACGCGACACCGGGCGGGCGGGTCAGCCCATGCGGGCGAGGAGGTAGCCGGCGCCGATCGCCATCAGGGCGATACCGACCTGGAAGCCGTAGCCCCGGACGAAGCGCTCCCACCGGCTGCCGCGGCGCACGCGCCACTCACGCTACCTGGTGCTCGGTCACCGCGGTACCCCTGTCCGGCCGCGGCGGAAGCATGCCACAGCACCGACGGAGTTGGTGCCCCGGCGACCGCCGCAGGTCGTCCCTGCCGCGCGGGCGAGCGTGTCCGGCAGCCGGGACCGGCTGGGTTCTCTGCTATGAGGTCGGTTTCAAGCGAGGTGGTCGAGGTCTATGGTCGCGGCTACTACCGTGCGCCATCGGGGGAAGAGAACGCCGTCGGGACACCCGGTCCCGGCGCAGTGGGATGGAGCCTCCGTGGCGAAGAACACGATGTCGGACGAGCACAAAGCAGCGCTGGCGAAGGGCCGCGCACAGGGCAAGGCGGTCCGCGAGTACCTCGAGGCGTTGGAGCACGAGTCCAAGCCCGGCCGCCGTCTGTCGGCCGGACGAGATCACCGACAAGATCTCCTCGCTGCACCAGCAGATCGAGGACGAGGACAACGCGGCGAAGAAGGTCGAGTTGATCCAGAGGCGGCTCGACTACGAGGACCGCCTGTCGCGTATCGAGGACGCCCCGGACACCGAGGCGCTCGAGACGGCGTTCGTCGACGCGGCCAAGGAGTACTCCGAGCGCAAGGGGATCTCCTACACCGCCTGGCGCGAGGCCGGCGTCCCGGCCGCGACGCTCAAGAAGGCGGGGGTCCCCCGCACGCGCCGCACCGCCTGACGCCGCCAGGGTCGGGTCCCGGGGTCACAGCTCCGGGACCAGCCCGACCGCCCGCTGGGCGCGGGCGGCGCAGGCGTCGAAGGCCTGGGTGAACCGCTCCGCGTCGCGCCGGTAGGCGTCGAGCATGGACGGGTCGGCCACGATCCGCTCGACCAGGTCGAACTGCTGGTAGAGGTCGGAGGCGAACGCCCGCCGGCGACGTGCGACCGCCCCGCGGATCGAGTCGACCGCGGCGCTCACCTGGTCGTCGACGTCGCGCAGGAGCTCGGTTCGCGATCTCGTCGAGCCGCTCGAGGATCGACACCTTGGCGCGGTCGAGGTTGGACTGGCTCGCGACCATCGCCGACAGCTTCCAGCCGACCAGCGCCCCGCCGAGGAGCCCGATCGGCCCGAGCACGGCGCCGGCGGCGGCGAACGCCACGCCTCCGCCCGCGGCCCCGCCGGCGAGGAGCCCCGTCTTCGACACCTGGCGGCTGCGCGACTGCGCGCGTCGGAACGCGCTCAGCTGGTCGGAGCGTGAGGAGCATCCCGCGGGTCGACAGGTGCAGCTGGGGGAGGTTCGGGGCGAGGTCGGTCATCACCGCCTGGAACTGGTCGCGGAGGTCGTCACGGAGCCGGTCGGCGATCGCCCGGAACCCGTCGCTGAACGCGCGCGACGCGAGCTCGCCGCTGACCTCGACCTCGCGCTTGAAGCGGGTCGCGAACTGCTCGAGCTCGGCGAGGTCGCGGTGCCCCTCGACGCGGCCCTTGGCCTTCTGGAAGGTGCTCATCACGAGCCCGCGGATCCGCATCTTGAGCGGGCCGAGGTCGGCCAGGGCCCGCGACACGGCGAGCGTCGAACTCGCGCTCGAGCGCGCGGATGCTGGCGTCGACCTGGCTGCGGTGCTGGGACAGGCGCTCCGGGTCCTCCAGGAGCTGCTGGCGCACCAGCACCTCGGCCTTGGCCATGTCGGCGGCCTTCACCACACGGTCGGCCGCCTCGTGCAGCACCTGCGACCCGGCGACGTCCGACAGGTACAGCTCGAGCTCGCGCAGGAGCCGGTCGGCGCCGCTGCGCTTCCACGCGTCGATGTCGTCGGTGCGCCGCGCCTCCCACGCCTCGAACGCGCACACCGGGTAGACGCGGACCTCGCCGCTGGCTCCCGGCCCGACGCGACGCCTCGACGATGCGCCGGCCGATGTAGTTCAGGATCTCGGTGCGGGTCTCGGGGTCGTGGAAGTGCTGCGGGTACATGTTGCAGACCAGGAAGGTCTTCTTGAGGTCGCGGCTCACGACCTCGGTGAGGAACCGCATCTCGGTGGCGCCGACCGTCGGGCGGCGACAGGAACACGACGACGCCGGCGTCGACGATGTCGAGCTCCTGCAGGGTGCGCTCGGTGTAGACCTCGTCGGCCTCGGCGTCGTCGAGGCCGGGCGTGTCGATGAGGCGCGTGCCGTTCTTCAGGAACCCGACCGGCACCTGCTGCTGCACGTACGTGACGCCGAGGTGGTTGTTGTGGTTGGTCTTCTGGGAGGTGAACTCGGCGACCTCCTCGACCGCGATGTGCTTGGAGGAGCCGTCGGCGAAGTGGACGATCGCCTCGGGGGTGCGCGCCGTAGCTCACGTAGACCGGCACCGCGGTCTCGGGCGTGACCCGCATCGCGGACACCTCGCGCCCGATCAGCGCGTTCAGCAGCGTCGACTTGCCGCGCTTGATGAGCCCGAACACCCCGATGGTGAACTGGGTGGCCTCGAGCTCGTTGCGGACCAGCGCGAGCTCGGAGGAGATCAGGCTGTCCGAGACGTCGGTGCCCTCGATGTCGAGCCCGCGGCGCTCCTGGAAGCGGCCCCAGACCGTCTCGAAGTGGCCCAGCGCGGTGAGGAGACCGCCGCGTTCGACGTCGAACGTGTCGAGGAACTCGGCCACGCCTGCTCACTCCTCCGGCCAGCACCGGGTGGACGGCCGTCGCCGCGCCGTCACCACCCCATCGGCGCCGAGCCTAGAGGCGCTTGACCCGCCGGGGGCGTCAGCCGCAGGAGGCTGCGGTCCTGTGGGCTCGGTCACGTGGGCTCGGCGCGGTAGGCGCCGTCGTGCCACACGTAGGTCTCGGTGTGCCAGGCGGCGACGGGCAGCGGGCGAGTCGTCGCAGGTGGCGTAGATCTCGTCGGCGCCGTCGCCGTCGCGGTCCTCCATCTCGGCACCCGACGCGGCCGTAGGTGCTCTGCCCGTCGTCGCAGCCGCCGCGGGCGCGCAGCCCCGACAGGGCGTGCTCGCCGGACGACCTGCCACAGCGTCATGCTCGCGCCCGACCCCTGCGACTGGAACGTCGCGATCTCGGTGACCCCGTCGCCGTTGACGTCGGCGACCCGCAGCCGGTCGACGCGCGTGCCGGGGCCGCCCTCGGCGCGGTAGTCGATGACGGTAGGTACGTGCCGTCCCACCAGGCGACGTCGACGCGGGAGGTGTCGCCCGGGCCGATAGTAGGCGAACACGAGCTCCTCGGTGCCCTCCCCGTCGAGGTCGACCGCGACGTGCTCGAGGTCGGTGGCGCCCTCGGGGTGGTAGCTGTCGACGAACCGGGCCCGGTCGGTGTCGGTCGCGGGCCGAGCCTCGGGCGAGGCGGACGCGGCCGGCGTGGGCGTCGGCGTCGGGCTCGCGTCGCCGGTCGGCGGTCGGGCTCGGCGACGCGCTCGGCAGCCCGGTGACCGGCGAGGCGGGGATGACGTCGGGCTCGGCTCGCGGGTCGTCGCTGCACGCGGTGAGGACCAGCGCGCCGGCGAGCGCCAGCGTCACGACGGTCCGGGGGCGGGGCGGCGCACGAGCACGGGTGGTCAGTTCCGTCGGTCGAAGGCGGGACGGCGGTGGGGCGGATCGATGGTGCCACACCGTCCCCACGAGGCCTCAACGCCACCACCCGGCGTGCGGTTCCTCAGCGTGGCGAGGCGGGCGCACGTCGCCGTCCCAGGCCACGCGACCCTCGCCGGCGAGCTTGTCGAGGCCGGCGCGGGTGGACGCCTCGGCGGCGTCCCACAGGCGCGTGTCGACGTCGGCGTAGATGCGCTCGACCAGCTGGCGCGGGGTCGCCGGCGCGGCCGTCAGGAGCGCCACGACCTGCTCCTCACGGAACGCGCGGTGGGCGAGGTAGTACTCGACGACCGCGGTCGGGTCGTCGGTGAGCGCGGGCCCGTGGCCGGGGTAGAGCGCGTGGGGGCCGAGGTCGAGGAGCCGGCGGAGGCTGTCGAGGTAGGCGGCGAGGTCGCCGTCGGGGTGGGCGACGACCGAGGTGCCGCGGCCGAGGACGTGGTCGCCGGTCAGGACCGGACCGTGGTCGAGCCGGAAGGCGAGGTGGTCGCGGGTGTGCCCGGGGGTCGCCATCGCGGTGATGGCGTAGCCGCCGAGGTCGATGCGGCTGCCGTCGCCCAGGACGTGGCCGTCGGGGCCGGCGACGTCGCGGGTCGGGGCGTGGACCTCGGCCTCCCACATCCGCGCCCAGGTGTGCAGCGCCTCGGTGTGGTCGAGGTGGTGGTGGGTCGCGACCACGTGGATGGGGGTGAGCTCGCGACGCTCGAGCACGTCCTCGATGGTGTTCAGGTGGTCGTCGTCGTCCGGCCCCGGGTCGACCACGATCGCGACGCCCCCCTCCTCGGCGGCGAGCACGTAGGTGTTGGTGCCGTCGAGGGTCATCGGCGACGGGTTGGGCGCGAGCACGCGCGTCACCACCTCGTCGAAGTCGACCACCGTCGTCATGTCCCCGAACGCGGGGAGGTCCCACGACAGGCGTGGGTCGAGGGGGGCCGTGAGCGCGGCGAGCGGGTCGCTGGACATGCCGGGCAGGCTAGTACGCCGGGCCGGGACGCAGTGGCGGTGACGCGCCGGCGGAGGTCGCAGCGCCGGAAGGGGTGTCCCCCGAACGGCGCCGCGCGACGCGCCACCGCCCTCTGCGTCGCGACGCGGGCGGGGACCCGACGTCGCGCAGGAGGTTCGGCGCCCCCGCCGCCGCGGATGGCCCTCTCGACACCCGCACGCGGGGGTCGAGAGGTCAGATCGTCGCGAGCCAGTCGGCGAGGGCCTGCCCGATCTGGTCGGGGCTGTCCTCCTGGATGAAGTGGATGCCGTCGACGGTCACCTCGGTCTGCGCCGGCCACTCCCGGCAGGTGTCGGCGTAGACCTGCGACAGGAACCCGGGCTGGGCGTGGACGTAGAGCTTCGGGACCCCGGTCGACTCGGCGAGCCACTCGCTGTAGGAGGCCACGATCGCGGCCACGTCGGCCGGCTCGCCGTCGAACGGGATCTGCCGCGGCCACGTGAGCGTCGGCCGGCGCGACTCGCCCGGCTCGGTGTACGGGGCGCGGTAGACCGCCAGCTCCTCGTCGGTGAGCTCGCGCTGCACGCTCGCCGGCAGGATCCGCTCGACGAACACGTTCTTGTCGAGCACGAGCTCCTCGCCGGCGTCGCCGCGCATCCCGCCGAACAGGCGCTGGGCGGTCTCGGGCCAGTCGTCGAAGCTCACCGGCCCGCAGATGGCCTCCATGTAGGCGATGCCGCGGACGGCCGAGCGGTGGCGGTTGGCCCAGTCGAACCCGAGCCCCGACCCCCAGTCGTGGACCACGAGCACCACCTCGTCGTCGACCCCGACCGCGTCGAACCAGCCGTCGAGGAAGCGTCGGTGCTCGACGAAGCGGTAGCGGTCGTCGCCGGTGCCGTCGCGCTTGTCCGAGTCGCCCATCCCGATGAGGTCGGGGGCCAGCAGCCGACCGTGGCCCTCGACGTGCGGCATGACGTTGCGCCACAGGTAGGACGAGGTCGGGTTGCCGTGCAGGAACACGATCGGCTTGCCGTCCGGGTCGCCGGCCTCGACGTAGGCCATCCGCAGGCCCTCGACCTCGACGTGCCGGCGGTCGTAGCGGGGGTCGGCGTCGATCGGCATCGGGGGCTCCTCAGGGTCGCGGCTGCGAGTCGGACGGCGTCCCACGTCGCCGTGCGAACCTAGCCAGCGTCACCCCCGCGGGCCCGGCCGTCCGACCCGGCCACCCGTCGCGACCGCGCGCGCCGGACCACGATGAGGGCCGCCACGGCCGCGATGCCGGCGAGCGCGGCCAGGAGGTCGGCCACACCCGGTCCGCCGGCGGCACCGCCCTCGCCCGCGCCACCGCCGGCGAACACGGTCGCCGGGTCCACGCCGTCGGGCACCCAGGCGGTGCGGCCGGGCACCTCGACGCGCTCGCCGGCGACCTCGACGTCCAGCGTCCAGTCGAGCACGACCCGGCCGGTGTCGACGTCGGGCGGCTCCTCGTCGGGGTAGGCGGCGGCGGGGACGAGCCACCCGAGCGCGCCGGCGCTCGACTGCTCGCGCAGGACCGGCTCGGCGGTCGCGTCGGCCTCGACGTCCGGCAGCGGGGTCGAGGTGGACGCGCGCGCGTGCGCCCACCAGTCGGGGCTCGCGACGTTGGCGGCGACCCGGCCGTCGGCGCCGAAGACCAGCAGGAGCTCGCCGGCGACGCCACGGACGCTCACGTCGCCCACCCGAGCGGTTGGCGAGGAACACGCCCGGCACCCGGCCCTGCAGGACCGACAGCTCCACACCCTCGCGGTCGAGCGCCCCGAGCTCGGCGACGAAGCGGCCGCGGCTGGGCTGGTGGACGATCCGGCCGGTGATGGCGGCGGGTCGTTGGGCTCCGTCGGGCCCGACGAGCAGCGGGACCTCCCAGTCGGCGAGGTCGGCGACGCGGTCGGTGCCGGCGAGCGACGCGGGGACCTCGACGGTGCCGGGGTGCATGCGGTGGTCGAACCAGCCCCAGGTCGGCTCGGCCGAGACGCGCGACCACACCGGCCCGGCGTCGGGGTCGTCGCGGACCGCGCCGGCGGGTGCCGACTGGCCGGTGGGGTCGTTCAGGGCGTAGAAGGACGCGAGCCCGAGGTCGCCGTCGACGCCGTCGGGCGTGAAGCGCAGGAACGGGCGGCCGTCGGGGTCGAGCACCACGACCGGCTCGTCGCCGTCGTGGCGCGCCACGAGCTGCGGCGCGATCGAGCTCACGACCTCGACGTGGAAGCCGGGGACCTCGGGGGTGACCGCGTCGAGGACGGACCGGACGTCGGGGTCGCCGGCGTGCGCGAGCGCCGGCGCGACCGTGCCGGCGACGACGCCGGCCACGAGCGCGCAGACGACCAGGGCGCGCACGACCGGCCCACGCGCGATCAGGACGTGCAGGGACGAGCGGAGGGGGTGCATGAGGGGTGTCCTCCACCCGACGTGGGTGCGGTCGCCGGCGAGGCTAGCCGCACCCACGTCGGGGGCAGGGTGGGGGTCAGCGGGCCTGGGCGACCGCGGTCTGCCAGCCGGTCGAGGGGACGAGGTCCTCGCCGTCGGCGCCACGGGCGAACAGGTTGTAGGGACCGGCGGGCAGGATCACGTTCGAGGGGACCTCGGCGGTGACGTAGCCGTCGGCGTCGGGCCGGTCGTCGACGATCCGCAGCTCGACCGCCCGCTGGTCACCGTCGATCAGGTGGGTGATCGCGGTGTTGCGGACGAGCAGCAGCGAGTCGAGGCCGAGCTCGCTCGAGACCTTGACCCGGAACGTCGAGCCCGGCTCGAGGAGCTTCGGGGCCTTGTCGATCACCGGCCGGTCGTCGCGGAAGACGTACGGCGGGCTGAAGATCTCGAAGCTCGGGTTGCGGGTCTCCTGCGGCGTGAACCCACCCGGCAGCGTCATGTTCGACGCGTACAGGGTCGAGATCGGCGAGTGGCCGCCGACGAGCACGCGCCCGTCCGGCAGCAGCAGCGCCGTGTTGTGGTAGGTGCGCGACTGCGACGAGGTCGCCATCGGCTGCCACGTCTCGGTGACGGGATCGAAGCGCTCGGGGGTGGTCACCGGGAACCCGGTGCCGGGACCGACGACCTCGTCCCGGTCGGCACCGCTGAACGCCATCACCGAGCCGTCGGGGAGCACCACGCCGCTGGAGTACCACCGCGGGGTGTTGAACGGGCCGGTCTCGCGGGTGGAGAACCCGGTCACGCCCGCGTCGTCGACCTCGACGGTCGTGATCGCCGACTGGTCGAGCGCGAGGTAGGTGCCGGGGGTGGTGCCGGCGATGCCGCCGGCGGCGAGGAACTCGGCGGTGCCGTAGGCGCCGTCCTCGTCCGGGGTGAGCGGCAGCATCAGCGAGAACGCCGACCCGCGGAAGCCGGGGAGGGTCGTGCCGAGGCCGGGGACGCCGACGTCGGACCAGCGCTTGGTGTCCGGGTCGTAGGCGGCCGCGACGTTCCACAGCGCCTCGTCGTAGGACTGGCCCTGCGGGTTGTAGACCTGGCCGCCGGCGTCGTAGTAGACGTCGCCGTTGGGGAGCAGGTGCAGCCGCGGGTACAGCGGCAGCGACCGGTCGGCGGTCGGCCCGTTGTAGCGCCACACGCCGGTGTCGGGGTCGTAGGTCTCGGTCTGGGTGACGTTGCGCGCCGGAGTCCTCCGGGTGGCCGACGTACATCGGCTTCATCAGCTTGGTGACGCCCGACGCCACGAACACGTCGCCGTCGGGGAGGGTCACCATCGACGGGTACCAGCGGCCGTAGGTCATGTCGCCGGTGGAGGTCCAGGTGTCGCTGGCGGGGTCGAAGATGCGCGCGTCGCGGGTGCCCTCGAGCTCGACCACGCCGGCCTGCACGGGCGAGCCGGGGACGTTCGGGTCGGTGTAGTAGTCGGTGCCGCCGACCGCGAGCAGCCGCCCGTCGGCGAGCTGGACGAGGTCGGAGCAGAACAGCGCCGCGTCGTTGTGGTCGTACGCGTCGGCGTCGTTCAGCGGCGCGGGGAACAGCGGGTCGGAGGTGTACTCGGTGCTCGCGGAGGAGCGCACCGGGTCGGGCAGCCGCCAGCTCGGCTCGCCCTCGAGGTCGAGGACGCGGGACTGGTCGTTGATCGAGACGACCCCGTACTCGGCCACGATCGAGTTCTCCACGTTCTCGGTCGACTCGAGCGCGTTGAAGAACAGGACCTCGCCGTTGGACAGGACCGACATCGAGCCGGCCGTGGGCTTGCAGTGGAGGTAGCCGGTCTGGTCGGCGAGGCAGACCTCGTCGGTGGTCTGGGTCACCGTCTCGCCGGTGTCCGGGTCGGTCCAGGTGATGATCGGCTCGGTGAACGGGTCACCGAAGGCGCCGACCTCGCGTGGATCCGGCTCGGCCTGTGCCGAGGAGGGGACGGCGACGGCCGCGACCGAGGCGACGGCGGTCGCGACGGCGACGGGCAAGCGCCAGCGGCGGCCGGTTGCGAAGGTGTGCATAGAGGGTGTCCTTCCCGCGGTTCACCGACCGGTCCGGCCGGCGTCCGGAGCGCCGTCCGCCTCCGCGACGGCAGGACGCTCCGGGTACGGGACTTCGACAGGGCCCCCCTGCCCTCCTTCGACGGAACGACGGAGTCCGGTGTCCGATCCTCGTGGTATCCACGAACCGGCGCGCGGTGACCGCCCGGCCCGGGGACACGCCTCAGATCGGCTCGACCTCACCGGTGAGGGGGTGCTCGATCGAGGCGACCCCGTCGACCTCGACGATCCGGGGGAGGGTCCGGCGGGTGTCGGGCTCGCCGGCGACCGCCGCCGCCCACAGCGCCCCGCTGTCGGCGTAGCGGGCGAGCCCCTCGAGGTTCTTGCGCGTCGGGTAGATGATCGTGACCTCGCCGGCCGCTGCCGCGTCGAGCGCCGCCTGCGGGGTGGTCCAGCGCGACGCGGTCATCTCGACGTCGTCGTGGCCGAGGCCGGCGGCCTGCGCCGGCGGGACCACGGCCACGAAGAAGCGGGTGTCGAAGCGCTTGTGGAGCCCGTCGGGGGTGACCCACCACGACCAGTGGGCGAGCGCGGCGAGGTCGAGGACCACGTCCTCGGCGTCGAGCCAGACGGTCCAGTCCCAGCGCTCGTCGCGTGAGGACATGCGCCGGCGGGCGTCGAGGAAGGACGCCGAGTCGAGGTCGTCGGCGGTGACCGGGGCCCCGCGACGCGTGCCGAGGAGCACCCCGGCCTCCTCGAAGGTCTCGCGGATCGCCGCGACCATCAGCCCGAGCGCGTCCTCCGGGGTGTCCACACCGAGCCGCTCCACCCAGGCGGCCGGGTCCTGCCCGGTCCAGCGCGCCGGCGCCAGGCTGCGGTCGGCGGCGTCCAGCTTGCCGCCGGGGAAGACGTAGGCACCGCCGGCGAAGTCGGAGTCGAGGTGGCGCTCGAGCATGAACACCTCGAGCGCGCCGCCCTCGCCGTCACGCACCAGCACGATCGAGGACGAGTCGATCGGGGACGTTGGCCTCGCCGGTCCAGCGGCCCGACGGCGTCCGTTGACCGCGCGCCTCTGACGACTCCGACCCCATCCGCGACCTCCACGCAACCGGCGGCACCTCTGGCGCGTCGCATCCTAGGGACACGTGTGACAGGCTCACGCCCACGGCGGGGAGGACACGGTGCGCGACGGCACCCGGACGAGCACGACGACGACCTCCACCCGCGTGCGCCTCCTCACGGCGCTGGTGCTGGTGGTCCTCGTCACGCTCGCCACCGCCGCGGCGGTCCCTGCCGCCGCGCGGGCGCAGGAGACCCTCGACGCCGACGAGCTCGGCATCGACGTGGAGGTCGGCTACGCCGGCCTCGCGGTCCGCGGACGGTGGCTGCCGGTCACGGTGACGCTCGCCCCGACGCGGCTGTTCGCCGGCGACGTCGGCGTCGTGGCCGACACCAACAGCGGACGGATGGTCGAGTCGCGCGAGGTCGAGGTCGCGGCCGGGTCGACCAAGGTGTTCCGCTTCCTCGTCCCCCCGTCGAACGACGTGACCGTCCAGCTCGCCGAGACCGACGAGGACGAGGGCCTCACGGTCCGCGCGCCGCTGCGGTTCGCCGACACCTTCCTCGTCGGCGTGCTCGGCGACGCGCTCCCCCGTGAGCTCCCGCCGATCACCTCCACGCCGCTCGACCAGCGCGGCACGTTCGTCGCGGTGCCCCCCGCGTTCCTCGAACGCTCCAGCCGCTCGCTCGACCCGCTGAGCGCGCTGGTGGTGTCCTCCCGCGACCTCGCGGCCCTCGGCGACGAGGCCCGCTCGCGGCTCGCCGCGGCGGTGGCGGTCGGGACCGACCTCGTGGTGACGGCCGCCGGCGACGGCGCGCTCGACCTCGGCCTGCCGTGGACCGCCGCCTCGGCGGCGACCACCGTCCAGGCCACCGGCCCCACCGGCGGCGCCCAGGGGATGCGCGTCCTCGAGCTCGGCGACACCGCCTGGGGCCTGACCCCCGCCGACCTCGGCTGGGGCGAGGAGGCGCGGCCGGTCGCCGCGGCGGTCAACGCCGGCAAGGGCCGGCTGATGGTCGCCGGCGTCGGCCTCGGCGAGGGACCCGCGGGCAGCGACGGGACGCTGTGGGGCCGGCTGCTGCAGCCGAACCTGCCGACCTCGAGCAACAGCGACCCGGGCGGCGGGTTCGACCGGCTGGCGCAGGTCGCCGGCGAGGGGCTGCGCAGCGACACCGTCGAGCTCCCGCCCGCGTCGGTGCTGATCGGGTTCCTGCTCGCCTACCTGCTGCTGGTCGGCCCGGTGAACGGGTTCGTGCTCGCCCGGCTCGGGCGGCGCGAGCTCGCGTGGGTGAGCGTCCCGGCGCTGACGCTGGTGTTCACCGTCGGCGCGTTCCTCACCGCGGCCGGGACCGAGGTCTCGACGGGGCTGTCGGGCCGGGCGGCCTACTGGATCGACGGGCAGGGGACCCAGGTGCAGGCGGCCGCGATCCGCGCCCCGCGGGTCGGCGACCACGAGCTGCGCTTCCCCGGTGGCGACTGGGACCTGGCACCGGCGACGTGGTCGCCGGCGCCGGCGGTGATCGACCGGCGCGACGGCGACACCGTGATGCGCTTCGCCCTCGAAGCCCTCCAGGTCGGCACCGCCACCGCGATGCGGGACCTGTCGACGCCGGCGCCCCTGGCGCTCGACCTCGACGCGATGCGCCGCGGGCGCACGGGTGACGGTCACCAACACGACGACGGTGCCGATCGACGACGTGCGGGTCCGCGCCGGCACGGTGAGCGAGCGCGTCGGCACGCTCGCCCCCGGCGCGACCGCGACCGTGGAGCTCTCGCGCGACACGCTCCCGGTGCTGCGCGAGTGGGGCGACGAGTTCGCCGGCCTGCGCGGCCCCGACGGGACCGTCGCGGCCCCGCGGTCGCTCGAGGCGCTGGTGCGCTGGACCGCGGTCGACGGCAACCCCGGCATCGTGTGGGCCACCGGCACGGTCGCCGACGACCTCGGCCTCGGGCGTCCCGGTCGCCGACGGGGTCGCCGCCGACGACCAGGGGAGCTTCGTGGCGGTCGGGCTGACCGCCGGGCTCGCCGGCACCGACACGCTGCCGTGGGAGGTCGACCGGCAGCTCCTGACCCTCGGGTTCGGCGAGGCGTGGCGCCCCGGCCCGCTCGCGGTCGAGGGCCGGCTCGAGGCGGTCCTGCGCTTCCGGCTGCCCAACGAGGGCCCGGTCGGGGCGGTCCTGGCGAGCCTCGACCGCGGCGAGATGCAGGGCCAGTTCGGCGCCGTCCCGGTCCCGCTCCCGGGCGAGGTCCCCGTCCCCGAGTGCCCGCCCGACGCCACCTCCTGCAGCTTCGACGGCCAGACCTTCGAGGTGTGCTTCCAGGACGGCAACGGCCAGGTCTGCGAGGGCAGCAGCGTCGCCCAGCCCGCGCCGCCACTGCCCGAGCCGGTGCCCGGGCAGGACGCGGCCGGTCTCGAGGTCTTCGACCACGCCGGCGGGGGGTGGCTCGGGGTGGACGAGGCGTTCGCCGGCGGGACCCCGACCGCGAGCCTCGTGAGCCCGCTGGGTGAGCTGTTCGTGCGCGTGTCGGGCGAGCTCCACCCGTTCGACTTCTCCGGCCGCGGCATCGCGGTGGAGCGAGGTGCCGCGTGAGCGACGTGCTCGACCAGACGCCCCCGCCGCCGCCGGCCGCACCGACCGACGGGGTGGCCGTGCGCGTCCGCGACCTCGTCAAGACCTACGGCGACCTGCACGCGGTCGACCACCTCGACCTCGACGTCCCGGCCGGCGGCGTGTTCGGGCTCATCGGCCCCAACGGCGCCGGCAAGACCACCACGATGCTGTCGATCGTGACGCTCCTCACCCCCGACCAGGGCACCATCGAGGTGTTCGGCCGCGACCCGGTCCGCGAGCAGCGCGAGGTGCGCCGCCTCGTCGGCTACATGCCCGACTTCTTCGGGCTCTACGAGGGCCTCACGTGCGCCGAGTACCTCGACTTCTTCGCCAGCGCCTACGGCCTCGACGCCGCCACCCGTGCCCAGCAGGTCCGTGACCTGCTCGAGCTGGTCGAGATGTCGCACAAGGCGACCACCGACGTCTCGGGCCTGTCCCGCGGGATGCAGCAGCGGATGTCGCTCGCCCGCGCGCTCGTCCACGACCCGGAGCTGCTGGTGCTCGACGAGCCCGCGTCCGGGCTCGACCCCCGCGCCCGGGTCGAGCTACGCGAGATCATGCTCGAGCTCGGCCGCCAGGGACACACGATCCTCGTCAGCTCGCACATCCTCGCCGAGCTCGAGGAGATGTGCGACCGGGTCGGGATCATCGAGGCGGGCACCGTCCTCGCCCAGGGGACGCCGGGCGAGATCCGCGAGAAGATGAAGACCGCGATCACGATCACCCTCCGGGTGCTGGGGGGCGACGCCGCGCTCGAGCGGGCGACCACCACCGCCACGCGGTTCGGCGCGGTGAACCTCACCCCGGTCGGGGCCGCGCTGCGCTTCGAGCTCCCCGGCTCCGAGGAGGTCGCGGCGGACCTGTTGGCCGCGCTCGTCGGCGAGGGCGTCCGCGTGGTCGACTACCGCGAGGACCGCGGCGGGCTCGAGCGCCTGTTCCTCAGCGTCACGAAGGGAGTCGTCCGGTGAGCGTGACCTCGATCACGGTGAACCCGGTGCTGCGGCGCGAGCTGATCGAGCGCTGGCGCGGACGGCGGGCGTTCTGGGTGCTGACCGCCTACGTCGGCCTGCTCGTGCTCGTGACCCTGCTGCTGTACTGGATCGGCCAGAGCTTCCTCGAGCAGCAGATGCGCTGGGGCGGCTTCCAGGTCCTCGCCGCCGGCCCGACCGTCGGGCGGTTCCTGTTCGAGAACCTGCTCGCGTTCGTGCTGCTGCTGGTGCTGTTCATCGCACCGGGCTACGCGGCCGCGCAGATCTCCGGCGAGCGCGAGCGGCGGACGCTGGCGCTGCTGCAGATCACGCTCGTCAAGCCGCGCCAGATCGTCGCCGGCAAGCTCGCCGCGTCCGTCGCCTGGCTGCTGCTCCTGGTCCTCGCGGCGCTGCCGGTCGGCGCCATCGCGTTCTTCCTCGGCGGCGTCTCGCTCGGCGACCTCGCCCGCGGCCTCGTGACCGTGGTCGTCGTGGCGGTGTCGGTCGCGGCGCTGTCGCTCGGGATCTCCTCGCTCACCCGCAAGACCACCGCGTCGGTGGTGATCACCTACGCGGTCGTGCTGACCCTCATCCTCGGCACGCTCTTCGCGGCGCTGGTCGAGTCGGCGGTCCGGTCCTTCGACTTCGGCGACGGGAGCCGGCCGGTCGCGCTGTACGCCAACCCGTTCTACGGGCTCGCCGACTCGGTGCGGGCCAACTCGAGCTTCGGCAACGACCTCCCGAGCGTGCTGACCGCGTTCGGCGCCGTGCTCCCGCAGCCGGGGTTCCCGGGCCAGTTCGGCGGGCCCGTGATGATCGACGACGTCGCCCCCGGCGCCGACCTCGCCATCCGCGGTGGCGGGCTCGTCGGCGTCGGCGGCGTCGCGGCGCTCCCCGACCGCCGGCCGGTCTGGCTCATCACCCTCGGCGTCCACCTGCTGCTGGGGGCGCTCGGCTTCACGGTCGCGACCCGGAGGGTCCGCGCCGACAAGGGCCCGCGCCGGCGGGCGCGAGCGTCCGAGGACGACCGCACGGTCGACGACGTGGCCGCGCCCGGCGCCGTCGCCGGTGACGCGCCGCCGCCCCCACCGCCCACGGGCGCGCCGGTGGCGCTCGACCCGCCGGTCGCGCCGCCCGACGCCTCACGGGGGGACACGCCGTGACGACCTCGACCCCGACCGCACCCCGGACCGACGCCCCGGCGGCGCTGCCACCCACCCCGCACCTCGACCGGCTGGTCGTGCGTGCACGCCGGCGGATGCGGCTCAACCGGGCGCTCGCGACGGCCGGGCCGGCGCTCGTCGCGGCCGCGGCGGTCTACGCCGCTGTGGTCGCTCGTCTCGCGGGTGTGGCTCCTCCCCGACCTCGACGTCGTCGTGGCGGCCGTCGCGCTGACGGGCGCGCTCGGCGCGGTCGCGGTCGCCGCCTCGGTCCGGATCACCCCGACCTGGGCGGCGTGGGCGGCCGACCGCTGGACCTCGTCCCGTGACCGCTTCGCCACCGCCGTCGAGCTACGCGCGCGGGGCGACCTCCACGACCTCGACGCCCGCCAGGTGCTGGCGGCCGAAGAGTCGGCGGGTGGCATCGACCGCTTCCCGAGCGGCCCCAACGTCCCGACCCGGATGCTCGGGATCGGGCTGGTGGCGGTGCTCGTGGCGGGTGGACTGGGCGTCATCCCGAACCCCCGCGACGACGAGCGGGTCCAACGCGCGATCGAGGCGGCCCAGGTCGAGGAGGTCGCCGAGGAGCTCCGCACGGTCGCCGACGAGCTCGACCAGCCGGGGGAGCCGGAGCGCGAGGCGCTGGCCGAGCGGCTGCGCGAGCTCGCCGCGGAGCTCGACGGGGCGAGCCTCGAGGAGGCGCTCGACACGCTCTCCGAGGCCCGGTCCGAGCTCGCCCGCGAGCTGGAGGACGACCTCGCCTCGCAGCGCACGGCGCTGTCGGGGCTGGCGCAGGAGCTCGGCCAGCAGCCGCTCGGCGCCGGCGACACGGTGCGCTCGCAGCTCGACGGCCTCGCGAGCCAGCTCGCCGCCGGCGCGCGTGAGCCCCGAGGACGCGGCCGCGCTCGCGGAGCGGCTCCAGGAGCTGGCGGAGGCGCTCGCGGCCGGGCAGCCCGAGCTCGCCGACGCGCTGCGACAGGCCGGCGAGGCGCTCGCGGCCGGTGACCAGCAGGGCGCCGCCGGGGCGCTGACCCAGGCGTCGGGTGCGGTCGCCCAGGCGCTGCAGAGCCTGAGCGGCCAGGCCGCCGTGGGCGCCGCCGAGGGTGCGGTCGCGCAGGGGCTCGCGGACCTCCGTGCCGCCCAGCGCGGCGAGGGCCAGGGACAGGGTCAGGGGCAAGGCCAGGGCCAGGGACAAGGCCAGGGGCAAGGGCCAAGGGCAAGGCCAAGGGCAAGGCCAGGGCCAGGGGCAGGGGCAGGGCTCGGGGCAAGGCGCCGGTCAGGGCCAGGGCCAGGGCGGCTCGGGGCAGACGCAGGGCGGCGGTGGCGGCGCCACCGGCCCGATGGGCGGCTCCGGCGGCCAGGGCGGCCAGGGCGGCGCCAACCCCGGCACCGTCGTCGACCAGAGCCAGGGCCCGGCGTCCGACCTCGACCTGCAGACCGTGTTCGACCCGCCGACGCGCGCCGGCGACGGCGAGGACGTCCAGATCGGCGGCCAGGACTCCGGCGTCGGCGACGAGACCACCGTCGGCCGCGCCCCCGGACAGGGCCAGGTCAACGACGCGCTGGTGCCCTACCTCGACGTCCTCGCCGAGTACCGCGCCCTCGCCGCCCGCGCGATCGAGCGGGCCGGCTACCCCACCGAGCTGCGCGACCTCGTCCGCAGCTACTTCGACCGCATCTCGACGACCCGGCAGTAGGAGCACCCCGACGTGGCAGCTGACGTGACGACGATGGACGCCGACCGGTTCGCCGAGCTCTCCGAGCGCGTCGAGGCCCAGATCCGCAAGGTGATGGTCGGCCAGCACGACCTCATCCGCGACGTGCTGGCGGGCCTGTTCGCCGAGGGCCACGTCCTCCTCGAAGGCGTCCCCGGCCTCGGCAAGACCGTGCTGCTGCGCACCCTCGGCCAGGCGCTGTCGCTCGAGTTCACCCGCGTCCAGTGCACCCCCGACCTGATGCCCGCCGACATCGTCGGCACCAACGTGCTGTCCCAGGACATGCGCACCGAGTTCTCGCCCGGGCCGGTGTTCACCCAGCTGCTCCTCGCCGACGAGATCAACCGCTCGACGCCCAAGACCCAGTCGGCGCTGCTCGAGGCGATGGCCGAGCACCGCGTCACCGTCGGCGGGGTGACCCGCGACCTGCCGCGGCCGTTCTTCGTGATGGCGACGCAGAACCCGATCGAGATGGAGGGCACCTACCCGCTGCCCGAGGCGCAGCTCGACCGCTTCCTCGCCAAGGTGCTCGTGCCGCTGCCGACCGCCGAGGACCTCGTCGAGATCCTGAACCGCACCACCGGGACCGCCGTCCAGGACGTCCAGCCGGTCGCGACGACCGAGGACCTCGTCGCCGCCATCCGGCTCGTGCGCGAGGTGCCGATGGCGAGCCACGTGCTGCGCCACGTCGTCGACCTCGTCCAGGCGAGCCACGCCGGCGGCGGCGCGGCACCCGACCTGGTGCGTCGCTACGTCACCCACGGCAGCTCGCCGCGTGGCGCCCAGTCGCTGGTGCTCCTCGCCAAGGTGTACGCGCTGTTCGACGGGCGGCTGCAGGCGTCGATCGACGACGTCCGCGCGGCCGCCCCGGTGGCGCTGCGGCACCGGCTCGTGCTGGGCTACGAGGCGCTCCCCGCCGGCGTCACCGCCGACGACGCCGTGGCCGCGCTGCTCGACGCGGTGCCGGCGCCGGCGCCGCCGGTGAAGGGTGCGGTGTGAGCCCCACCACCCGCGCCCGGGTCCTGGCACCCGAGCTCGTCGCGCAGCTGGCCCGGTTCCGGCTCATGGCCAAGCGGCGCGTGCAGGGCCGCTACGCCGGCGCGCACGCGTCGCAAGCGCTACGGCGCGAGCCTCGACTTCGCCGACTACCGCGAGTACGTCGCCGGCGACGACCCGCGGCGCGTCGACCTGTCCGCCTACCAGCGGCTCGGGCGGCTCCTCGTCAAGCTCTACGAGGCCGAGGACGAGGCGGCGGTGCGGGTCGTCGTCGACCTGTCGGCGTCGATGGGGTTCGGCCGCAAGGCCCAGGTCGCCCGCGAGGTGACCGCCGCCTTCGCCGCGCTCGCCGCCAACGGCCAGGACCGCGTCCGCGTCCTCCTCGCCGGCGCCACCCCCGCGACCCCGACCGCCCCGACCCCCGCCCCCACCGAGACGGAGTTTGCGCCACCTTCCTCGCGCGTAGCGCGAGAACAGGGGGGCAAACTCGGGCAGGGTGGGGTGGACGCGGGGCCGTGGTTCCGGGGGCCGTCGGCGCTGCCGGCGGTCGAGCACCGCCTCCTCGCGGTCCGGCCCGCCGACCCCGCCGGCGACGGGCAGGTGCCCGGGCGTGCCGACCTCCTGACCGCCGTGCGACGCGCCCGCGGGGAGGGACCGACCGGCCCGGTCGTGCTCGTCTCCGACCTCATGTTCGAGGACGCCGAGGACGTCCTGCGGGCGCTCGCGTCGGGCCGCGGGGACGCGCTCGTCGTCCACGTCCTCGGGCGTGAGGACCTCGACCCGTCCGAGCGCGGCGACCTCCGCCTGGTCGACGCCGAGACCGGCCTCGACGTCGAGGTCGGGATCGCCGAGGACGCGCTCGACGCCTACGCCGGCGCGCGCGACGCGTGGCTCGCCGACACCGCCGCGCTCTGCGGCCGGCACGGGATCGGCTACGCCCGCGTGGTCGACGACCAGTCGGTCGAGGACCTCGTCCTCACCACCCTCCGGGCGCTGGGGGTGGTCGCGTGAGCTTCGCCGCACCCTGGGCGCTCGTGGCCGCGGGCCTGTCGGTCCCGCTGGTGGTCTGGTACGTGCTCCGGTCGCGCCGGCCACGCGTCACGGTCGCCTCGACCTTCCTGTGGAACCGGTCGGAACGGTCGGTCCAGGCCGCGATCCCGTGGCAGCGGTTCCGCCCCGACGTGACCTTCTGGCTGGTGCTGCTGGCGATCCTCGCCGGCGCGGTGGCGCTGGCGCGGCCGTTCGTGCGCGTCGACGCCCAGCTCGGCGACCACACCGTGGTGATCCTCGACGCCTCCGCGTCGATGCTGGCCGACGAGGAGGGCCCGACCCGGCTCGAGCTCGCCCGCCGCGACGCCGACAGCCTGGTCGACGCGCTCGGCCCCGGCCAGGAGATCTCGGTGGTCGAGGCCGGCAGCCGCGCCCGCGTGCTGCTGTCCGCCTCGTCGGACCCGGCGGCGATCCGCGACGCGCTCCGGTCGGTGCGGCCCACCCACGGCAGCGCCGACCTCGTCGACGCGTTCACGCTCGCCGCCTCGCTCGAGCGCCCCGGCCAGTCCACGGTCGTGCACCTCCTGACCGACGGCGCGGTGCCGGACGCGGCGGCCGCGACGCTCCCCGCCGGCACGGTCGTCACCGCCGTCGGCACCGACCGGCCCAACCTCGCCGTGACCCGGCTCGAGGCGGTCCCGCTCGGCGCCGGCACCAGCCAGGTGTTCGTCCAGGTCCGCAACTTCGGCGTGCTCCCCGCCGACGCCCGCCTGACGCTCGCGGTCGACGGCGACGACGTGGTCGAGGAGCAGGTCGAGCTCGGCCCCCGCGCCACCGCCGACCGCGTCCTCACCGTGCAGGGCGGCGACGGCGAGGTCCTCACCGCCCGGGTCGCGCCGGCGGGCACCGACGTCCGCACCGGGGCACCGACGGCCGACGCGCTCTCGGTCGACGACCAGGCGTTCGCGATCCTGTCCGCCCCGCGCGAGGTCCGGGCGCTCCTCGCCACCCCCGGCAACGTCTTCCTCGAGGCCGCGCTCGGGTCGGTCCCGGGCGTCACGGTCACCACCGACACGCGCGTGCCGGCCGACCTCGCCGACGTCGACCTGCTGGTGGTCGACCGCGTGTCCGCGCCGCTCGCCCCGACCGTGCCGACCCTGTACGTCACCCCGACCCGGCTCCCCGCCGGCGTGACCCGCGCCGGCGACGCGGAGCGCCCCACCATCACCTTCCAGGCGCCCGGCCACGAGCTGCTCGCCGAGGTGGAGCTGTCCGAGGTCGGCGTCGCCGCGGCCCAGGTGATCGCCGCGCCGGCGCTGTCCGCGGTCGCGTCCGGCCCGGACGGGCCGCTGATCCTCGCGGGTCGGCTCGACGGCACGCCGGTGGTGCTCCTGACCTTCGACCTGCTCCAGTCGAACCTGCCGCTGCAGCCCGCCTGGCCGGTGTTCGTGGCGAACGCGGTGTCGTGGCTGGCGGGCCCGCCGGTGACGGTCCCGGCGGTCGCCGGCGCGACCGTCACCCTCCCCGCCCCCGCGGGCACCACCGAGGTCGTGGCGACGCCGCCCGGCGGCGCGCCGGTCCGGCTCGACGCGGCCAACCCGCGGCTCACGGTCGACACCGTCGGCGTCTGGCACCTCGCCTACGAGGGCGACCCCGGAGGAGGTCGCCGCCCCGACGCTCGCGGTCAACGCGACCCCCGACGAGGGGGACCTGGCACGGGCCCGCCCCGACCCGGTCGAGGCCCGCAACGCCGAGGAGGCGGGACGCACCGCCGGCGCGTCCGAGGGCCGCCGCAGCTTCGTGCGTGAGCTGCTGCTCGCGGTCCTCGCGCTGGCGGTGGCCGAGTGGGTCTGGGCGCACGCGGTGCGGCCGTGGTGGCGCCGGCGTCGGCAGGCACGCCGCGCCCACGCGACCGGCACGGGCACGCCGTCCGGCGCACCCGCGACGCGATCCGCACCCGCGACGCCGGCGGGGAGGGGCTCGTGATGCCGCTGAGCGTCGACCACCCGCTGTGGCTCCTCGGGCTCCTGCTCGTCCCGGTCGTCGTGCTCCTGGGCCGGCGCGGCGGCGCCCGCGTCCGCGCCCGGCAGCTGCGTGCCGCGACGGCCCTGCGCGCCATCGGCGTCGCCGCGCTCGTGCTCGCGCTCGCCGGCCCACGCTGGGCCGCCGCCGGCGACGCGGTGGACGTGGCGTTCGTGGTCGACGGGTCCGACTCGGTCGGCGCCGCCCGCAGCGCCGCCACCGACTGGATCCGTGACGCCCTGACCGCACGCGACGACGCCGACCGCGCGGCCGTGGCGCTGTTCGGACGCGACGCCCGGCTCGAGCACACCCTGCGCGAGGACCCGTCGGCGCAGGACATCGCCACCGTCGTCGACGGCAGCGCCACCGACATCGCCCGCGCGCTGCGTCTCGGGCAGGGCGTCCTGGGGAGCGAGCACCGCCGCCGGGTCGTGCTGTTCACCGACGGTCGCGCGACCCAGGGGGATGCGGTCAGCGCCGCCGAGGAGCTCGCGGCCTCGGGTGTGCAGGTCGACGTGGTCCCGATCGCGAGCGGCCAGGCCGCCGACGTCCTCGTCGAGGAGGTCCGCGCGCCCGGCCGGGTGCGGATGGGCGAGTCCTACGACGTCGTCGGCGTGATCCGCAACACCGGCACCGCCGCGGTCGACGTCGTCGTGGTGGTGACCGCCGACGGCCGCGAGGTCCACCGCGAGACCGTCCGTGCGACCCCGGGGACGGTCGAGGTGACGGTCCCGCAGGTCGCCGAGGCCGACGGCACCGTCCGCTACGAGGTGCGGCTCTCCTCCGGCGCGTCGAGCATCCCCGAGAACGACGTCGGCCGCAGCGGCGTGCAGGTCCAGGGGCCGCCGAAGGTGCTGGTCTACGAGGGCGAGCCGGCCGTCGGCGACGACCTCACCCGGGCGCTCACGGCCGCCGGCGTGCCGACCGACCGGCTGACCGCGACGACCGCCGCGCTGCCGCCGCTGGACCGGCTGCTCGACTACGACAGCGTCGTGCTGGTCGACGTGCCGGTCGCCGGGCTGGGCGAGGACGCGATGGTCACCCTCGACGCCTACGTCCGCGACGCCGGCCACGGCCTCGTGACCGTCGGCGGCGACGACGCGTACGGGATGGGCGGCTACGACGGCACCACCCTCGAGGAGCTGCTGCCGGTGTTCGCGCGGGTGAAGGACCCCAAGCGCCGCCCGTCGGTCGCCGAGGCGCTGGTCGTGGACGTGTCCGGGTCGATGGCCGCCTGCCACTGCCGCCCCGACGGGTTCGCCGGCGGGCCCGGCGTCGCCGAGGAGGGCGGGGTCAACAAGACCGACATCACCAAGGAGGCGGTCGCACGGGCGGTCCGGGCGCTCGAGGCCCAGGACACCGTCGGGGTGCTGGCCTTCAACGCCCAGGCCGAGTGGGTGCTGCCGCTGCAGCAGGTCCCGAGCGACGCGATCGTCGACGACGCGCTCGCCCGGCTGCACCCGGACGGCTCCACGAACGTCCCCAACGCCATCGAGGCGGCCATCGCCGGGCTCAAGGACGTGAACGCCCGGCTGCGCCACATCGTGCTGTTCACCGACGGGTTCAGCGAGGACCCGAACATGCTGAACGCGGCGCGGGCCGCGGCCGAGGAGGGCATCACGCTGTCGGTGGTCGCCACCGGCGAGGGCACCGGCGAGGTCCTGCGCCGGATGGCCGAGGTCGGCAACGGCCGCTACTACCCGGGCCGCGACCTGTTCTCGATCCCGGACATCATCGTCTCGGAGGTCCAGTTCGCCGCGCGGCCGCTCATCACCGAGGGCACGTTCCTGCCGGTCGTGACCGGCATCGACGCCCCGACCGAGGGGCTGACCGCCACGCCGCCGCTGCTCGGCTACGTCGCCACGACCGCCAAGCCGACCGCGCGGACGCTGCTGCAGATCGGTGACGAGCGCGACCCGCTGCTCGCGACCTGGCAGGCGGGGCTCGGCCGGGCGGTGTCGTGGACCTCCGACGCGACCGCCCGCTGGTCGGCGGCCTGGGTCAGCTGGGACCGCTACTCCCGGTTCTGGGCCGACGTCGTCAAGACCACCTTCCCGGCCGAGTCCGACAGCGGCGTGGCGCTCGGCGCGGTCGTCTCGCCCGACGGGGTCCGGGTCCGGGTCGAGGCGTCGCAGGCGTTCCCGGGCGACGCGGCCGGCACCGCGACCGTCACCGGGCCCGACGGCGAGCGGGTCGAGGTCGACCTGCAGCGCACCAGCCTGGGCGGGTTCGAGGCGGTCGTCCCGGGCGCCGGCGAGGGGGTCTACAGCGTCGCCGCCCGCATCACCCGCAACGGCACCGACGTCTTCCGCGACGCCACGACCGCCATCCGGTCCTACTCGCCCGAGTACGCCGCGTCGTCGGAGGACCCGACGATCCTCGGCCGGCTCGCCGAGGCCGGCGGAGGCGTGCTCGACCCGACGCCGGCGACGGCGTTCTCCCCGGAGGGGCTCGCGCCGGGGTCCTCCTCGCGCGAGCTGTGGGCGTGGCTCGCGCTCCTGGCGCTCCTGACGCTGCCGGCCGACGTCGGGCTGCGCCGGCTCCGGCTCGAGCGCGAGGACGTCCGGCGACTCCTGGCTCGGGTCCGGCGCTTCGGTCGGCGCGACCCGGCGGCCGCCGCGCCGGCGCGGAGCGAGGCCGCCGAGGGGCTGTTCGCCGCCCGCGACCGCGCGCGCACCCGGCTCGCCGGCGAGCGCCGCGAGCGCCCCGACCCCACCGACGAGCGCCCCGACCGCAGCGACGAGCGCCCCGAGGACGACGCCGGCCCCCCACCGCCACCCGCTCCGCGTGCGGACCCGGCGCCGACCGCCCCGTCCGCGCCGTCCGGCCCGGTGGAGCGGGACGCCCCGGCGCCGCCTCCCCGCGCCGCGACGCCCCGGACCCGTGGTCTCCTGGACGCGCGCCGTGCCGCCCGCGGGGACGACCCTGACCGGCCGGACACCGACCCCTGACGACGGCGTCGGAGATCGGCCCAGGAACTCGGCCGTCCACCGTTCGACCGGCCAGGGGGCCGCACGGTCAGATGTGTAACGTCCCAGCCAGTCCCGCCGACGATCCCCAGTCCCCCACGACGGTCAGCGGGCGATGAGGAGGAAGCCGTCCACGACCCGCCGGTGCGCACACCCCACACGCGATCACCGGCCCACCGCACTCACGTGTCCCGTGAGCTTCGCGAGTCCCACACCGTCGTGTGAAGGCCTCGCGGGTACCGGACTCTCTGCCCCCAGTCCCCGCCGGTACCCGCCTCCCCTCTCAGGATCAGCCAGAGACGCCGCCCCCATGGCGTCTCTGGCTGATCCCCGTTCTGGGCCCCTCCGCGCCGGTCAGCTCTGCTCGAGCAGCTCCTTCAGGTTCTCGAGCTGCGACCGGACGTCGCGGGCGTACATCCGCTGCACGACCCCGTCGCCGAGCTTGCCCCACCAGCCCTTGAGGTCGGGGGCGTCGTTCCTGAAGTCGACCCGGGTCGTCCCGTCGCCGAGGTCGGTCAGCTCCCAGTGGATCTCGAAGTCGATGGGCGCCTCGAGCGAGCGGATCGCGTAGCGGTCGGGGCGGTGGAACTCGGTGATCTCCGAGGTCCACTCCATCTTGCGGCCGGCGACGCGCACGACCCCGCGGGCCTTCGCGCCCTTCTCCACCGTCTCGCTCAGCTGCTCGACCTCGATCAGCGAGGAGTTGTACAGCGGGGCGTTCTCGGTCGTCGTCACGTAGTCGAAGACCTCTTCGCAGGGCCGGTCGATGACGATGCTGTCCTTGGTCACGGGCATCGGTGTCTCTCCCATCCGTCGAGCCGGCGGGGCGCAGCTGCGCACCCGCCACCCCTCACCATCCTCCTCCGGGGGCGCGAGGTCCACCGGATGGACCGGACAACCCGGTAGAACGGGTGCCCGACCCGTGACCGCGACCCCCCGAGCGACCCGATGGCGAGCCGAGCGAGCGGCGCCGACACGCTGAGCCGCGCCGAGGAGCAGGCGCTCGCACGGGCGAAGCGCTCGGTGGCCGCGTCGGGCCGGTCGCGGACCGGGTCGGGGTCGCGCCGGCCGGCCGCACGTGGGACACCGCGGCGCCGGTCCGGGACCCGCGGCCGCAAGGCGGACCGTCTGGCCGCGCTCGACCTCTTCCGCGGGGTGGCGGTCGTCGCGGGCGTGCTGGTGCTCGCCGGCACCGCGCCGGCGACGCTGCCCGCCTGGGCGCGGCCCTCGCCGTGGCACGGCCTCGCCGCGGCCGACCTGGTGCTGCCGGCGTTCCTGGTGGCCGCCGGCGTCGCGATGGCGTACGCCGACGCGCGCCGGTCGGGGTTCCCGGCCTGGCGGCGCACCGGGCGGGTCCTGCGCCGCACGCTGGTGCTCGTCGCCCTGGGGGTCGGGCTGAACGCGCTCGCCACCGCCGACCTCACCACCCTGCGGTGGACCGGGCTGCTCCAGCGCATCGCGCTCGCCGGCCTGCTCGCGTGGCTCCTGACCCGGGCCCCGCGTGGCTGGCAGGTCGCCGGCGTCGTCGCCGTGCTCGTCGGCTGGTGGCTGGTGCTCGAACGGCTCGCGATCCCGGGGGTGGGCGTGCCGGTCGCGCTGCCCGCCGCCAACGCCGCACGGACGTGGGACACCGCGCTCGTGGACCCGGTCCACCTGGCGTTCCCGACCGACCCGCTCGGTCCGACCACGACGGTGCTGGCCGCGGTGCTCGTGGTCGCGGGCGTCTGGCTCGGCACGTGGCTGCGGACCCGCCCGACCGGCCCCGCGACGGCCGCCGCGATGGCGGTCGCGGGCGGCTGGGCGGTCGTCCTCGGGGTCGGGTGGGCGCAGGTCACCGGGCTGAACGCCACGCTGTGGACCCCCGCCTACGTGCTGTTCACCGGCGGTGCCTGCCTCATCCTCCTCGCCGGGGTCTACCTGGCCACCGAGGTGCTCCCGGTCGGGCGGGCGCTGCGGCCGCTCCACCTGCTGGGGCGCCACCCGCTGCCGGCGTACCTGCTGCCGGCGGCCGCGATCGCGTGGCTGTCACGCCCCGACGGGGCCACCAGCGCCTGGGCGCGCACGTGGGAGGGCTTCCTCGCGCCGGTGTTCGGCGACCTCGGCGGGGTCGCCGCCGGCGTGGGCCTGTTGGCATGCAGCCTGTGGCTCGTCGCCACGCTCGACCGGCGCGGCTGGCACCTCCGGGCCTGACCCCACGGCACCGCACTCCACCGCGCGACACGGACCGACCCGGCGCCGGGATCCTGATGTCGGCGTCGGGCCGGTCGGTCGCGCTGGGCCTGTTCTCGAGGTCGGTGCCGGGGCTGGCCTCCCAGCCCTGCGATGCACGACCCAGCGGGACCTCCTCGACCGTGCGCGCCGGCCGGGTGCCCCGCAAGGTCGCGTCCGCCGGGCGCGTCACCGGTCACGCAGGCCGCTCGCACGGCGCGGACCCGCCCGAGCCAGCGCCGACCCGCCCGTTCGACGCCCCCCGTCCGGGGGTGGTGACCCGTCCATCCGTCGCACAGGTGGCTCCGGGCCCCCCGGCCGACCCCACCGACGGCCTGCGCACCCCGGCCACCTCCGGTTCCGTGGTCATCGAACGCCACCGCCGCCCGCGACCCGAAGGAGCTCACGTGAGCACCACCGTCGAACGTTCGATCGTGATCGACGAGCCCGTCCGCACCGTCTACGACCAGTGGACCCAGTTCGAGGACTTCCCGCTCTTCATGGACGGCGTGGAGGAGGTCACCCAGCTCACCCCCGAGACGCTGATGTTCCGCGTCCGCTACCGCGGGGTCGAGCGTGAGTGGAAGGCCCGCATCACCGAGCAGCTGCCCGACACGCGCATCGCGTGGGAGTCGATCGGGGACGACCCGAAGCACGCCGGCGTCGTCACGTTCCACCACATCGAGGACACCGAGACCAAGGTCATGCTCCAGTTCGACTTCTGGCCCGAGGGGCTCCTGGAGCAGTACGCCGACAAGACCGGCCTCGTCGAGAGCTACGCCGAGGGGATGCTCGAGGACTTCGCCGGCTTCATCCAGAAGCGCGGCAAGGCCACCGGCGCCTGGCGCGGTGAGGTGAAGCGCACCGCCTGACCGGTGGCGCACCGGCGCGACCCCCCCGAGGGTGCGACGCCGACCCACCCCTCTCCGACGACCCCGCCCGGCCCCGGCCGTGGCGGGGTCGTCGGTCTACGCTCCCCCGGGTGGCGGGCGCGTGCGCGGACCGACCCGGCGAGCAGAGGGAGCGTCGATGACCGAGCGGGGTGGCAGCACCGGACCCCAGCCCGACCTGTCCCGGCTCCCCCAGGTCGACGTCCTGCTGCGCCGCGACGACGCCGCCGGCCACATCGCCACCTTCGGCCGGCGCCCCTTCACCGCCGCGCTGCGCGCCACCCTCGACGAGGTCCGGGCCGAGTCGCGCCAGGGCTACCCGCTCCCGGACGCCGCCGACATCGTCGCTCGCGTCGCCGCGGACCTCCGCCACGGCCGCTCGTCGCGGCTGCACCGGGTCGTGAACGCCACCGGCGTGGTGCTCCACACCAACCTCGGCCGCGCCCCGCTGTCGGCCGCCGCACGCCGGGCGGTGCTCGACGCCGCCGGCTACACCACGCTCGAGTACGACCTCGAGGAGGGCCGCCGCGGGTCGCGGACGCGCCACGTCGGCCGGCTCGCCGCCGAGGTGTGCGGCACCGAGTCGGCCACGGTCGTCAACAACGGCGCGGCCGCGCTGGTGCTGGTGCTGGCCGCGCTGTCGACCAACCGCGAGACGATCGTCAGCCGCGGCGAGCTGATCGAGATCGGCGGCTCCTACCGGCTCCCCGACGTGATGGCGGTGAGCGGCGCGCGGATGCGCGAGGTCGGGACCACCAACCGCACCCGCGTCGGCGACTACCGGGTGGCGCTCGACGACGACACGGCGCTGCTGCTCAAGGTCCACCGCTCCAACTACGAGGTCGTCGGGTTCACCGAGGAGGCCGACGCCGAGGGGCTGGCGCGACGCTCGCCCACGAGGCGGGGCTGCCGTTCGTCTACGACCTCGGCTCCGGGCTCATCCGGAGCGTCGACGGCGGGCCCCTCGCCGGCGAGCCCAGCGTCGAGGCGGCGGTCGCCGCCGGCGCCGACCTCGTGATCTTCAGCGGGGACAAGCTCCTCGGCGGCCCCCAGGCGGGCATCATCGCCGGGCGCTCCGACCTCGTGATGCGCTGCACCGAGCACCCGCTCGCCCGTGCCTTCCGGGTCGACAAGCTGCAGCGGGCCGCGCTCGAGGCGACGCTCGAGTCCCACCTGCGCTCCGACGCCCCGGCGGACGTGCCGACCTGGGCGATGCTCCACGCCGACCCCGAGGCGCTGCGTCTGCGCGCCGAGGACCTCGCCGGCCGCATCGGCCCTGCGGCCGACGCCGAGCCCACCCGCTCGCTCGTCGGCGGGGGGTCGCTGCCCGGGGTCGACCTGCCGAGCTGGGCGGTCACGGTGGCCCGGCGCGACCTCGAGGGGTTGGCCGCCGACCTCCGCGCCGGCGAACCGCCTCTGATCGGCCGGGTCGAGGACGGCCGGCTCGTGCTGGACCTCCGCACGGTCGCGCCCGACGACGACGAGCTCGTGGCGGCGCTGGTCCGGCGCGCCCTCGGCGACGACGCCGGGTCGGCGCCCGCCTGATGCAGGTCGTCGCCACGGCCGGGCACGTCGACCACGGCAAGTCGACCCTCCTGCGTGCCCTCACCGGGATGGAGCCCGACCGCTGGGCGGAGGAGCGCGCCCGGGGCCTCACGATCGACCTCGGCTTCGTGTGGGGCGAGCTCACGAGCGGCGACGGGGGCAGCGCGACGGTCGCGTTCGTCGACGTGCCCGGCCACGAGCGCTTCATCGCCAACATGCTCGCCGGCGCCGGCGCGGTGCGGCTCGCCCTGTTCGTCGTCGCCGCCGACGACGGCTGGTCGGCGCAGTCGCAGGAGCACCTCGACATCCTCGACCTGCTCGGCGTCTCGGCCGCGGTGGTGGCCGTCACCAAGGTCGCCATCGCCGGCGAGGACCGCGCGCTCGACGTCGCCGCCGACGTCGAACGTCGGCTCGCCGCGACCTCCCTGCGTGGGGCGCCGATCGTGGTCACCGACGCGCTCGCCGGCACCGGGCTCGACGAGCTCCGGGCGACCCTGCTGCGTCGGCTCGCCGCCGTGCCGGCGCTGCCCGACGAGCGCCGCGCCCGCCTGTGGGTCGACCGGTCGTTCACGATCGGCGGCGCCGGGACGGTCGTGACCGGCACGCTCGCCGGCGGCAGCCTCGCCGTCGGGGACGAGGTCGCGCTGCTGCCGGCGCGACGGACCGCCCGGGTGCGGGGACTGCAGTCGCTCGGGGCGGCGGTCGAGGTCGCGCGGCCCGGCGACCGGGTGGCCGTCAACCTCTCCGGGGTCGACCGCGACGAGGTCGGGCGTGGCGATGCGCTGGTGACCGGCGGCCAGCCCCCCGCGGCGGCGTGGCTCGTCACCGACACCGTCGACACCTGGGTCCGCGCGCTCCCCGGCCACGCGATCGACCGCGCCGGCGCGTGGCACGTCCACGTCGGCAGCGCCGAGTCGGTCTGCACCGTCCACCCGCTGCTCGGCGACCCGATCGCGTCCGGACCGGCCCGGCTACGTCCGGCTCGTGCTCGAGCACCCGCTGCCGCTGCAGACCGGCGACCGGTTCGTGCTGCGCGAGGCCGGTCGACGCGCCACCGTCGGCGGCGGGGTCGTCGTCGACCCGCGCCCGCCGGGCCGGGTGCGTGGGGTCGACCAGCGGCTCGGCGCGCACCGAGCTGCTCGACGCCGTCCGCGACGCCGGCGACGGGGCCGAGGTGCTCGCGGCGCTGGTGGCGTCGTGGGGCGGCGCCGGCGCGCTCCCCGAGGTCCGGGCGGCGGCCCGGCAGCGGCCCGACGCCCCGCTCCCCGACGGGGTCACCCGGGTCGGCGGGGTGCTCGTGACCGACGCGGCCCTGCCGACGCTGGACCGCGGCCGTCGAGGAGGCGGGCCGTGCCCACCACGAGGCCGACCCGGCCTCCGCCGGCGCGTCACGGGACGACCTCGCCGCGGCGGCGGTCGCGGCCGGCTGCCCCGACCGGGCGGTCGCGCGCGACCTCGTCGACCACCTCGCCGGCAGCGGCGCGCTGCGCCGGCACGGGTCGTCCTACGCGCTGCCGTCGCACGTGCCGGCGGTGGACGAGGCGCTCGACGAGCGCCGGGCCCGGTTCCTGGCGCTCCTCGGCGCCGCCCCGCTGGCACCCCCGAGGCTCGTCGAGGCGGCCCGCGAGGCCGGGCTCGACTTCCAGGAGACGCAGCGGCTGATCCACGCCGGCGAGGTCGTGCGCTGCGGCGAGGTCGCGTTCCTCCCCGCCGCGGTCGCCGACGCGGTCGACCGGCTACGCGCGCTCGCGGCCGAGGTCGGGCCGTTCACGGCCGCGCAGGCGAAGGACGCGTGGGGCACCACCCGCAAGTACGCGATCCCGCTGCTCGAGCACCTCGACGGCGCCGGCGTCACCCGCTTCGACGGCCAGCACCGCACCCTCACCTGACCGCCCCCCGACGAGGTCCGTACCGGGAACTTCCCCTCGAGGGGAACTTCCCACTACGAACCCGGGTGGGCGGCCGGTCACCGGCGTCGGCGCAGGCCCAGCGCGGCGCCGATGCCGGCGAGCCCCGGGAGCGCCCACGCGCCGCCGGTCGCGGGGAGCGTCCGGGTCGCCGCGCCGGGACCGGCCGGGGCGCCGGCGACCTCGCCGCCCGCGGCGCGTCGCGGGACAGCCGGCGAGGTCGACGTCGAGCGGACCGTCCGACTCGACCTGCAGCTCCACGTCGCAGCTCACCCGCGCCCGGACCGGGTCGATGGTGACGTGCCCGACGTTGGTCGCCGTGATCGTGAGGACGTCCGCGACCGGGACCTCCTCGCCGGCGGTGCGCTCGACCCCGCGGGTCACGTAGGCCATCGCCTGGTTCTGCCCGCCGGTCAGCACCCCGCCACCGGGAGCGCGGTCCGCGGCGGTCGCCGGCGCCACCCCGAACCCGCCCGAGTGGACCTCGATGGTGCCGGTCGGGGACGCGTCGGGGTCGCGGACCTCGAGGTCGGCGAGCCAGTAGGCGTGGTCGGCCACGACGTCGCGGCTGTCCTCGCGCGGGTCGACCACGAACGCCACCGTGGGCGGGTCGCGGTCGACGCGGTGCTCGCCGAGCCAGTCGGCGCCGGGCTGGTACTGGTCGTTGCCGGCGAGGGTCAGGTGGTCGGCGGTGGCGAACAGCCAGTACTCGTGGTCGACGCCGGCCGCGACGAGGTCGGCGTGGGCCTGCTCGGCGGTGTTGATGTTGACGAGCTCGTCCTCGCCGGCGTTCCAGCTCCACAGCGGGGTGTTGCGCATCGACACGAGCTGGTCGTCGACGGTGCCGGGCTCGCCGACGACCGAGAAGCCGCGGGCGAACAGGTCGGGGTAGCGGGCCATCAGCCGGTAGGTCCCGAACCCGCCCATCGAGTAGCCGCTGGGGACGACCCAGTCGGGTCGATCGGGTAGTGCCGGGCGATGTCGGCCCAGGCCTCGAAGGTGGTGGCCTCGGGGATGCCCTTGTAGAACCCGTCGGGTCCGCGCGCCTCGGGGGTGATGACGATGGTGCCGGCGCCGCGGTCGCCGAGCTGGGACTGGTTGGCCGTGGCGAGGTACTGGTTGTAGTTGGCCGACAGCGAGTGCATCAGGATCGTGAGGCCGTAGCCGTCCGCCGGCGGCGCCACGTCCGGGACGTAGACGCGCGTAGGGCTGCAGCTGGCCGACGTAGCGGCCCACGCACTCGACCCCGACGTCGATGCCGGAGCTGAGGCCGAAGCAGACGTTCTCCGGGACGATGCCCTGCCCGAACACGTACCGGCTCGCCATGATCCGGTCCATCGGGCCGGACGCCGGCACGCCGGCATCGTCGTCGGTGCCGGCGGCGAGCGTCGCGAAGTCGACCTCCGCGGCGAACGGGGTCACGTCGCCCTGCGGCAGCTGGAGCGACTGCTGCCGTTCGCGCCACCACGGGGCGAGCGCCTTCCCGCCGACGGCGGTGTCGCCCATCGTGAAGCCGGCGATGAGCGGGCGTCGGCTCGTCGAGCCGCGGGCCGACGTTGACGAGCGCGGTGCCGGCGAGGTCGCCGCCGCCCGGGGTGGTCTCGGTGGGGTCGCCCGGCTGCGGGGCGAGGTAGGCGTCGCCGGCGGCGTCCCACAGGCCCGACCCCGACCGTCGACCCGGACCGTGTCGGTCGCCGGGGTCCCACGCGGCGTGGGGGATGCGGACGTCGACCTGCCGCCGCGTCGAGGTCGACGGTCGCGGTCGGCGCCGGCGACACGGCCGCGCCGGTGCCGGCGTCGACGAGCTCGGCGGTCGAGCCGTGGACGGTGAGGAAGACCTCCGCCGGCGAGCTGACGCCGGCGCCGTGCGGCCACGCGACGGACCCGGCGGCGTCGCCGAGCGCGACCGTGAAGCCGGCGAGCGCGGGGTCGGTCAGCGTGTTGAGGGTGACCCGCAGCGCGGTCGCGTCCGCGAGCGGCCGGATGCGGAGCTCGACGAGGTCGGCGGCGTTGTGGGCGTAGGCGGGGTCGGTCGGGTAGAGGAACGTGCCGGCGGTCGGCGAGTAGAGGTTGGTGCTCGATCCCGTACGGGTCGGACTCGCCCGGCACGCCGGTCGCGCCGTGGTCGTCGAACAGGAAGTCCTGGTAGAGCCACTCGCCGTCGCGGTAGGCGGACGCGCCCGACACCAGGATCGGCTCGGCCTGCCACGGGCCGGTGTTCTCGAGCTGCGGGGCGCGCGGCGCCGGCAGGTACAGCGCCTCCGGACCGGGCCGGTGGCCCGACGCGACCGTCGGGAGCCCGTCGCCGGCCGCCGGCGCGGCGGTGGCGTCGACCGCGGCCGCGGCCGAGGCGGTCAGGAGGGCCGCGGCGAGCACCGCGACGGTGCGGGTCCGGCCGCGGCCGGCGTGGGTCTGGATGCGGTTCATCGTGCGTCCTGTCCGGTGCGGTGCTGCCGTCGGTGCCCGCCGGCGATCACGGCGGGAAGCTGCCCTGCCCGCCGGGACCGGGGGTGCGGCCGCCGCCGACGCCGATGTTGTCCGGCCAGTCCGCCGGCGCGATGCCCGCGTCGAGGTCGAGCGTGACCGTCTCGCCGGTGGTGTTGCCCGAGCCGTCCCGGAGGCCGCCGGCGGGGATGACCACGGTCCGCACGCCGGCGGGGAGCGGCGCGACCCAGCCGTGGAGGGCGTGGTCCCAACGCGCGACGAGGCGCTGGCCGTCGGCGACCACCGTGACGGTGCCGCCGGACGCCGACACCGGCCGCCACAGCACCGCCCGGGTCTCGTCCGGTCGCGGGTTCTGCGCCCGACTCGGACCCAGTCGCGACCGTCGGAGCGGCGCAGCAGCTCGGCACCGCGCACGACCAGGTCGGTCGCGGGGACGACGGTGAAGGTCGGGGCTCACGAGCTCGTAGGAGCCGGAGGTGACCCGCATCCGGTAGGTGCCGGTCGCGAGGTCGCGCGGGAGGTCGATCCGGGCGGTGTAGGTGTCGCCGTCCTGGGTCCAGGCCACGCGACGCCGAGGTCGGACTCCTCGGTCACCCAGCGGCCGCCGGCGTCCGCTCGAGCCGGAGGAACGGCGTGTCCAGGGGACGGTCGATGCCGCTCTCGGCCCCGGTCCAGACGACCTCGACGAGTCCATCCGCTCACCGGCCGGCCGGGTCGGCCGTCAGCGTGCCCTCGACCCCGCCGTCGCCGACGCCGGCGGGACCGTCGCGGGCGGGCCGCCGGGCGGCGGCTCGTACGGCCCGCCGCCGGCTCGCGAGCGCGTCGACCAGCTCGATCAGCACGTTCGGGCCAGCAGCGAGGTCCACTTGCCGTAGACGGTGTGGCCGCCCTCGTAGTGCTGCTGGTCGTACTCCTCGGGCGTCATGAGGTAGCCGATGTAGCCGTTGGCGAGGCCGACCACGAAGGCCTCGGCGACGCCGTCGGGAGCACGCGCGGGCACCGCGGCGAAGCCGGCGGCCCATCTCGACGCTCGGCTCGCCCGGCACGTCCAGCATCACCCGGTCGCCGATCCGCGGACGGCGGTGAACTCGGGGCCGTGGTCGTGCACGCCCAGCGGCCGCGCACGGCGCGACCACGATCTTGCGGCCCTGCACCGGGTCGGCGAGCGCGGCCGGGCGGCGCTTGCCCTCGGTCTGCCAGCGGCTCGTAGAAGATCGACGCGCCGTCCTCGGAGCCGCCGAGGAAGGGCAGCCCGCAGACCGGCTCGGAGCGAGACCGGTTGCCGTCGTCTCGACCTCCTGGCCGCAGTAGCAGGCTTGGTGAACCGCACGTCGACCGGCAGGTCGGCGCGCAGGCGGGTGCCAGCGTCGCGCCAGGCCGGTGCGCCCCGGCGGCGAGCCGGCGCCCGTGCAGGTCGATCAGCGCCTGCGGGTTCAACGCGTCGAACCGGGCTGCAGGTCGCCCGCGCGCCGTTGGCGTAGAGCGCGGTGAACCCGGCGTCCTGGGACGTGGCGTGGTGGTCGTGCTCGCCTCGACCGGGTGCTGCAGTGCCGTGGCGGTGCCGGCGAGGTCGGCGTCCCACAGCGCGTTGGCGGGGTGAGGTGGTGAGGTGGACCGGGAAGTGGGTCCAGGCGGACAGCGGGGGACCGTCGGCGCGGTCGAGCCGGAGCACCCGGACGTCGGTCGCGGTGTGCTCGACGCCCTCGGGTCGTCGTGCGGGTGCCCCTGGCCGTGGGAAGAGGTCCATGGCCGTGGTCGGCCAGGTGGGCCTCGAGCGACCGGTTGCGGGCGACGTCCAGCACCTGGCTGGTGCCCCAGCCCGCCACGCCGGGACGCGCGAGGCGTCGGCCCGCGGATGCGCCTGCGCAGCTGGTCGACCTGCCAGTCCGACGAGCGACTCGGGCCGGAGTGGGTGTGCGTGCCGAGTGGTAGAGGACGGTGCGCGGCGGTGTAGCCGAGGTCGGCGACGCGGGCGACGACCTTGTCCTTGTCGCAGCGGGAAGCCGAGGTCGGTCGGCACGAGCACGACCTTGGCTGTCGCCGTCCTGGAGGACCAGCGCGCGGCCGGTCAGCCGGCTGTGCACGCCCTCCACGGCACGTCGGGGCGGACGTAGCCGAGCGTGGTGCTCGCCGAGCTCGGGGGGTGATGTCGACGGTCGCGACGCCGGCGCGGAGCGTCGATGTCGTCGGCGCGGCGCGGCGGGCGGCCGGGGCGGCGGCGACGAGGCTCGCGACGAGCCCGAAGAGGAGCAGCAACGGGAGCAGACGGCGGGGCACGGGAGGGACCTCACGTCGGGGTACCGGTCGGTACGTGGGACTTCGCCACCCCGGTGTCCGCTTCCTCCCGTCTGACGGCCCTAGACCAGCGGGAGGTGCCAGCTCGAGACCGTGCGCTCGTGGGTGAAGCCGTGGCCGGCGTAGAGGCTCGGGGCGCCGGTGGGGTTCTCGGTGTCGACGCCCAGGGAGGCGTGGGTGAAGCCGTCGTCGCGCATCGCCCGCATGACCTCGACGAGGAGCGCCGAGGCGACCCCGCGGCCGCGCCAGTCGCGCAGCGTGCCGATCGAGGCCACCCACGCGTCGCGGATGCCCTTGAGCTCCCAGTCCTGCGGGAACGCCCGGACCAGCAGGTAGCCGACGACCTCGCCGGTGTCCTCGGCGACCGCCACCCGGTGGAGGTCGGGGCGCGGCGTCGCCCCGACGGTCGCCGATGCCCACGTCTCGGCCGTGTGCGGGAACGAGCCCCAGTGGTCGCGGAACGCGGCGGACGCGGTCTCCCGGACGTCGTCGGAGCGGTCGGGATCCCACCGCTCGATCCGCACCCCGGCCGGCGGCGGCCGGTCGTCGATGGGGTCGCCCAGGTCGCGGACGAGCTCGTGGAAGTGCCGCACCGGCGCGAACCCGTGCCGACCCGCGAGCGCCTCGCGCTCCGGCTGCCCCGGCTGCACCATCAGCTCCAGGACCGTGGCCGTCTCCCCCTCCCGGGCGGCGACGTCCCGTGCGACGTCCGCGGCCCAGTCGAGGAGCTCGGCACCGACGGTGTCGAGCACGTCGGGCACGACCTCGAACTCCAGCACCGCGCGCCACGCGCCGGGACGGGCCGACACCCACGCGAGCCCGACGAGCTGGCCGTCGGCGTCCACGTGGGCGCGCGAGCGCGTCTCGAGGTGCGCCCACGGCACCGCGAGCTCCTCCTCGAGCTCCTCGGCGGACCACGCCTCCGGGCGCCCCTCGGCGGCCACCATGCGTGCGTCGAGCGCGGCCCACGTCGTGGCGTCGTCGACCGTCAGCGGTCGCACGTGGAGCTCCGGCTGCGTCATCGCGTCCCCCGGGGCCACCGGCCCGTCAGGGGCGGTCGTCGCGAGGTCCGTCCGCGCGGCGTGCCGCCTTCATCTCCGACTCGTGGAGGTGGCGGACGCCACCGGCGAGCTCGTCCCGCAGCCGCCGGTCCCAGTCGGACGCCGCAGCGTAGAACGTCCGGTCGAAGTCCTCCACGATCTCGAAGGTCCAGCGGTCGGGGATGGCGTTGCGGCCGACCAGGCCCTCACGCAGCTCGTCGGCGAGGTCGCCGTGCCCCGCGTCGGCCAGGAGGTCGGCGGCCTCGCCCATCAGCAGGTCGGCGCGGCCGATCATCTGGTGGAAGTCGTAGAGCCGCCCGCGGGCGCGGACCACCCACTCGAACGCCTCGGAGGCGCGACCGACGGCGGCCACGGTCGCGTCGTCGACGCCGGCGGGCCGGCGGTGCTCGTCGTCGGGCTGCTGGGCCACGCCTAGACGATCTCGAGGATGGCCTCGACCTCGACCGGCGCGTCGAGCGGGAGCACCGAGACCCCGACGGCCGAGCGGGCGTGGACGCCGGCGTCGCCGAGGACCTCGCCGAGGAGCTCCGAGGCGCCGTTGGCGACGAGGTGCTGCTCGGTGAAGGACGGGTCGGAGGCGACGAAGCAGGTGAGCTTGACGACCCGGACCTGGGCGAGGTCGCCGGCGGCGGCCTTGGCCTGGGCCAGGATGTTGATCGCGCACCGGCGGGCGAGCTCCTGCCCGGTCGCGAGGTCGACCTCGGCGCCGAGCTTGCCGGTGGCGGGGAGCTTCCCGTCGACGGTCGGCAGCTGCCCGGCGGTCAGCACCAGCGCGCCGCTCCGGGCGAACGGCACGTAGGCGGCCGCCGGCGCGGGCGGGGTGGGCAGCTCGATGCCGAGCTCGGCGAGCGTGTCCTCGGGGGTGCGCACGCTCATCCCTCCGTCGCCGCGGGGCGCTTGAAGTAGGCCACGTTGTCGACCACGCAGACGAGCTCCCAGCCCTGGCTCCCCCACTGGTTCAGGATCTGCTGCAGGGCGTGGCTGATCAGGGGCGCGGTCGCGTACTCCCAGACGGTCACTCGGGGTTCCTCCGCCGTGTCGGTTGCCGGGTTGGTACCCCACGGCGGGACCCCACGCCAACCGGCGGGGGTGCGGTGCGTCAGCCCGCGCGCTTCTGCGGCGTCTGCCGGCGGGCCAGGGCCGTGCGCCGGTCGGCCTCGCCCATCCCGCCCCAGACGCCGTAGATCTCCTCCTGGCCGAGGGCGTACTCGCGGCACGCCTCCAGGGCCGGACAGTCGCGGCAGATCTCCTTGGCGGCGGTCTCGCGGGCGAGACGCTCACGCTTGGGCTCGAACCGGTTGGGTCCGAAGAACAGCGTCGCGTCGCGGCCACGGCACCGCGCCTGGAGTTCCCATCCCTCGTGCACGTCGAAGGCGAAGAGCAAAGAAGTTCCCTCGTCCCCGGTCTCGCTCCCGGACGCGACCAACCTAGGGCGCATCACCCGGCGTGACTAGACCCCGACCGCTTGCTGCGCCGGAACGCTCGCTCACTCCTGCGAACGGGCGAACCGGGCGTAGGCCCCCAACCGAGCGCCGGAACGCCCGGTGCGCCCGACCCGCGCGGCGCCGACGGGCGTCGCGCGTGGGGTCAGTCCGCCACCGACGGCGAGGTCGCGGGCGCCGCGCCGGCCTCGGCCGGGTCGAACGCCTCGACGAGGATCACCGGACCGTCCACCCCGTGGACCCGCACCGGGGTCCCGACCTTGGCGCGCTTGGCGTCCCCGGTCCAGCGGGCCCGCCACAGCGCCCCGTCGATGTAGACGTGTCCCTCCGGGTTCAGCACCGAGCGCACGATGCCGGGGCGGCCGACGAGGTCCTCGACCGCGAGGTCCTCGGGACCGGCCTGGGCCCGGAGCACCGAGGTCATGACGACCACGAAGAACACGATCGCCGCGACGGTCGTCACGCCCACGAGCCAGCCCGGGAGGCCGATGGAGGCGGCGTCGTAGAGGAACAGCGACCCGGCCGCGAAGGCCGCGGTGGCGGCGAGGGTCACGGGGCCGAAGCCGGCGATCGCGACGTCGACGGCGAAGAGCACCAGCCCCAGGACGAGCAGCGCGACCGCCCACCACGCGACCGGCAGGACGGTCAGCCCGAACACCCCGATCGCGGCCATCAGGATCCCGGCGACGCCGGCGACGCCGAAGCCGGGCTGGAAGACCTCGAACAGGAGCAGCGTCAGCCCGATGACGAGGAGCAGGTAGATGAACGCCGGCGTGGTCGCGGCGTGGAGCATCCGGCGCACCAGCCCGAGCGAGTGGAAGCGGACGCCGACCTCGTCGCGGCGGATCCGCAGGGTGTGCTCCCCGCTGGTCGTCGTGACCGTCCGCCCGTCGAGCTCGACCAGCAGCGGCTCGAGGCCGTTGGCGATCACGTCGAAGCGGTCCGCGAGCGCCTCGACCGTGGCGGTCGAGTCGGCCAGGTCCTCGCTCCCGTCCCACAGCTCGGAGAGGGTGTGCGCGACCGCGGCCACCTCGAGGTCGCTGCGGTCGTCGCCGAGGTCGAGCGGCGCCACCGGCCCGACGGTCGCGTCGATCGCGCCGGCGCGGACGTGCGCGCCCGCCAGCAGCATCGCCGCGCCGCCCTCGGCGCGGGCGCCGGCGGCGCGTGGCCCGACGTAGACGACCACCGGCACCGGCGAGGTCTGGAGCAGCGTGACGAGCTCGGCCACGTCGGCCGACACCGCGCCCGGCGAGTCGACCTGCAGCACCACGAGCGCCGAGCCACGCGCGTCGGCGCCCTCGACCACGTCACGGATCTGGGCGGCGACCGGCGGGTCGATGAACCCCTCGACCGGGAGGATGTCGACGACCACCTCGGCCGAGTCGAGGTCGCCGGAGTCGCCGACCTGCGCGCGCGCAGGGGTGGCGACCAGGGTCGCGACGAGGAGCGCCAGCAGGAGCGCGAGCAGGGGACGGCGCACGGCCGGGAGGAGGTGGGACATGGCGCGGAGGGTACCCGTGCCCCTCCCCACCCCCGAACCCGCGGCGACCCGCTGGCGACCCGCGCACCGGCGCCGCACCACTAGAGTCCCGGCCGTCCGGCGACGACGGAGGGGCGGGACGTGAGCGACATGAACGGTGGGTCGAACCTGCCACCTGCGGGCTGGTACGCCGACCCGGAGCGGGCCGGCCAGCAGCGCTACTGGGACGGCGCCCAGTGGACCGAACAGCGCCGCCCCGACAGCGACAGCGACAGCGGGTGGAGCTCGACCCCCAGCCCGTCCGCCTACGGCGCCCCCAGCTACGGCACCGGCGTCACCGGCCCGACGGGCACGCGCCCGGACCCGTGGCTGTGGCAGTCGATCGTGGCGACCGTGCTGTGCTGCCTGCCGTTCGGGATCGCCGGCATCGTGTTCGCCGCCCAGTCGCAGTCGGCGTGGAACGCCGGCGACGCGGCCACGGCGGCCCGCAAGGCGAAGCAGGCCCGCACCTGGACGCTCGCCGCGGTGGGCGTCGGCGTGGTGTTCATCGTCCTGTGGCTCCTGGCGGTGCTGGTCTTCGGACTCTCGTCATCGACCACGAGCAGCTTCCCGGGGTGACCGCCGCGACGGCTGCGACCGCGATGCGCCGGCGGCTCCCCGCCGCGGCGGGTCCGCTGGCGGTCGCCGGCGCGGCCCTCCTCGCGTGCGTGGCGGTGAACGTGGCCGACCCCAACGAGGCCGGGCACTACCCCACCTGCCCGTTCCTGGCGCTGACCGGCCACCCGTGCCCGGGCTGCGGGACCCTGCGGGCGGTGCGGGCGCTGACGCGGCTCGACCTCGCGACGGCGGTCAGCCTGAACGCGCTCACGGTGGCGCTCCTGCCGGCGCTCGTCTGGGGCTGGCTCGGCTGGTGGCGCCACGCCCGCGGCCACCGGACGAGCCTCCCCCAGCTGCCCACCGCCGCCGCCTGGACGGTTGCGGTGGCGGTCCCGCTGTTCTGGCTGCTCCGCAACGTCCCGGTCGCGCCGCTGTCCTGGCTCGCACCCTGACGTTGCACGCCCCGGGCCCGCCGTCGCCGGCGCTGGGGCGGATGGGTGGCCCATCGCCGGGTGCGGACCGGCCGGCCCGGGCGGCGCACGCCTACGCTCGCGTGCATGCCCAAGAAGACGCCCTCCCCCACGCCCCTGCCGCCGCCGCCGGACGGGTTCGACGAGCTGCTCGGTCCCAACGTGGCGATCGTCACCGGCAAGGGTGGCGTCGGCAAGACCACGGTCGCGGCGAGCCTCGCGCTCGCCGGCGTCGCGTCGGGCCGACGCACCCTGCTCGTCGAGGTCGAGGGCCGCCAGGGGTTCAGCCGCACGTTCGGGACCCAGCCGTGGGACTACGACGAGCGTGAGTTCCGCCCCGGCCTGTGGGGCGCGGCGATCGACCCGGCCGAGTCGGTCTACGAGTACCTCGAGCTCTTCTACGGCCTGAAGCGCGTCCAGTGGCTGATGGAGAAGTCCAACGCCGTCGACTTCGTGACGACCGCAGCGCCGGGCCTGCGCGACCTCCTCCTCATCGGCAAGATCTACGAGATCGAGGCCCGCAAGCGCGACGACGGGCGTCGGATGTACGACCTCATCGTCGTCGACGCCCCGCCGACGGGCCGGATCGTGCCGTTCCTGCAGGCGCCCGAGGCGGTCACCGAGATCGTCCGGGTCGGCCCCATCAAGCGGCAGGCGGGCCAGATCCGCGAGATGCTCGAGAACCCGCGCCGGACCCAGGCGTTCCTCGTGACGCTCCTCGAGGAGATGCCGGTCCAGGAGACCGTCGAGGGGGTCCGCGCCCTGCACGAGGCCGGCGTCGCCACCGGCCCCGTGATCGCGAACCAGGTCACGATGCCGCGGCTCACCGCCGACGAGCAGGCCACGCTCGACGACCTCGGTGCCGGCGGTGTGGCCGACCGGGCCGCCAAGGGCGGGGCGAGCCTCGAGCCCGAGGTCGCCGAGCTGACGCTGGCGCTCGCCGGCGCCCACCGCGAGCGGCTCGGGATGCAGGACGAGATGCGCGCGAGCGTCACCGACCGGACGGGCCTGCCGATCCTCGAGCTGCCGCAGCTCGCCGGTGCGACGTTCGGCCACGAGGACCTCGAGGTCCTCGCCGACTGCCTCGCCACCCAGGTCGGCGAGCGCGGCCCCCGCGCCAAGGACGCCCCCGGCTTCGGAGGTCGCGCGTGATGGCACCCAAGGACCACCTCGCCCGCGCCCGCGAACGCGCGCTCGACGACGCCGTCGCCGGCGCCCACATCCTCGTCACCACCGGCGCCGGCGGGGTCGGCAAGACCACGACCGCGGCGGCGCTCGGCCTCGCCGGCGCACGTGCCGGCCGGCGGACGCTCGTGATGACGATCGACCCGGCCCGCCGGCTGGCCCAGTCGATGGGCCTCGCGACGCTCGAGAGCGACCCGCAGCGGGTCGAGCTGCCGTCCGACGTCCCCGGTGAGCTCCACGCGATGATGCTCGACATGGGCTCCACCTTCGACCGGCTGATCGACCGGCACGCCACGAGTCCCAAGCACGCCGCCAACATCAAGGCCAACCGCATCTACCGGACCCTGTCGTCCACGCTCAGCGGGACCCAGGAGTACATGGCGATGGAGAAGCTCCACGAGCTGCACGAGAGCGGCACGTGGGACCTGCTCATCATCGACACGCCGCCGACCCGCAACGCGCTCGACTTCCTCGACGCCCCCAAGCGGATGACGACCTTCCTCGAGGGCAAGCTCCTGCGGCTGCTCCTGAAGCCCGGGATGGCCGCCGGCAAGGGCTACCTCAAGGTGGTCGGCTTCGGGGCCACCGGGTTCATGAAGATCGCCGGCAAGGTCACCGGGATGGAGCTCCTGAACGACCTCGCCGAGTTCTTCCGCAACTTCGAGGGGATGTACGAGGGGTTCAAGGAGCGCGCCGACGAGGTGCTGGCGCTGCTGCAACGCCCCGACTCGCAGTTCGTGGTCGTCACCTCGCCCCAGCCACCGCCGCTCCGGGAGGCGAAGTTCTTCCTCGAGCGGCTCCAGCAGGAGGGCCTCCACACCGGCGGCGTGGTCGTGAACCGCATCCACGTCGACTGCGGGGCGGCGCCCGAGGGCGAGGTCCTCCACGACGCCGCCAAGGCCCAGGGCGACGACCTCGAGGGACGCGCCGTCGCCGGCGCGCTGCGGCTCCTCGCCGACGTCGCCAACCTCGCCGCCCGCGAGCGCCGCGACGTCGAGGCGGCCCTGTTCGGCGTCGACCTCCACGCGGTCGTCGAGGTGCCGCTCCTGCGCAGCGACGTCCACGACCTGTCCACGCTCGAGCTCATCGCCGACGCGCTCACCTCCACGGACCCGGTCGCGCTGGCGGGGTAGCGTGACCGCCCACCGTTCCCGGCCACGAGGGACCCGATGACCACCGACCGACCCGACGCGGAGGTCCCCCCGGAGGCGCGCTGGTCCGCCCTCGGGCCCGACCCCGACGACCCGCCGTGGGCGGGACGCGACCGCGCCGGCGAGGACACCGAGGCTCCGACCCCCGACGAGGAAGCCGCCGGACCGGACGACACCGGGCCCGACGACGACGAGGCCACCGACCCCGACGACGGGCCGGTCCGCGCCGGCCACGCGGCGGGCGGGCCCGGTGCGGCCCTGGCCGAGATCGCGGGTGCTCCCCGCATCCCGGCGCCGCCGAAGCGCACCGGGGTGTTCCTCGACGCCGACGACCTGCGCGAGCACGTGGGTGCGCTCCTGCGCTCGTTCCTCGGCGGGTACCAGGTGGACGCGTGGGGCAACTTCACCTTCATCCACGAGGACGCGCGCATCTTCGTCACCGTCGGGATGTCACCGATCGGCCCGCAGGTCGGGGTGTTCTCGGTGACCAACCTCGACGTCGAGCTGACCCTGCCGCTCGCGGGGTTCCTGCTCGCCACCAACCACCAGCTCGGCTTCGGCTCGTTCAGCTACGACGGCGACAACCAGGCGATCTGGCTGCGGCACACCCTGCTCGGGACGATGCTCGACGGACCGGAGCTGCAGTCGGCGGTCGCGGCCGTGGCGTCCACGGCCGCGCACTTCGACGACATCATCCGCGACCGGTTCGGTGGCCGGGCCTTCCACGACGCCCCGCAGGACGTCCAGGACGCGACCAAGCCGCCCGAGCCGTCGCAGGAGGCCCACCCCAACGCCAGCGGCTACCTCTGATCGCGACGCCCGGCGTCGGCCCGGCCAGGCGTCCCGTGCCGTGACGTGGCCGCGACCGCGGTGGAGGCACTCACCGCGGTCGCGATACCAACCCTCTCGGGTGGGCCGTCAGCTGGCGTTGGCCAGGAGCTTGCGCTGGTAGGCGCGGCGCTGACGCTCGGTCAGCCCGCCCCAGACACCGAAGTCGACGGCGTTGGTGACGGCGTACTCGAGGCACTCGTCGCGCACCGGGCAGCGACCGCAGACCTTGACCGCACGGCGGGCCTGTGCGGCCCCCCGCACGAAGAACTGCTCGGGGTCGAGCCCCCGACACCGAGCGCGGTCGGTCCAGTCCATCTCCGACACGTGTGTCTCCCTCGTCGCACACCCCCCAGGCTCGACCACGGTACGTAGTCGGGCGCTTCGGACCCATAGCCCGGGTTGGTGGTTCTTCCGCGTTGACGGGGACTAGTCCGATGGTCACGCCACCCCCGGCCGTGCCGCCGTCGCCGTTGCCCGGCCACCGCGCCGGGGTACCCTCCCGAACCGGCTCCCTCACGCGCCGCCCCTCCCCGCGGGCGCCCGACTCCCCGGAGGATCCGTGAGCCCGCTCGACTCCGACAGCACGTTCGGGGCGCTCGTCACGCGGCTGGTGCTGCTCGCGCTCGTGATCGGGGGCACGGGCGCGCTGCTCGGCAGCCTGTTCGTCCCGACCGCCCTGGCGCTCACGGACGTGATCGAGACCGTCGACAACGACGTCTTCACGGTGCCGCCGCTGCCCGATACCGAGCCGCTGGCGCAGAACTCGTTCGTCTACGCCGCCGACGGCACCGAGATCGCCGAGCTCAACTTCCAGGAGTCGCGCATCTCGGTCGACCTCGAGCAGGTGCCGGAGGTGACCCGCGACGCGGTCATCGCGACCGAGGACGCCACCTTCTACTCCCACAACGGCGTCAACCACCGCGCCATCATCCGGGCGGCGGTCGCCAACGCGCGCTCCGGCGTCGGTCGAGCAGGGCGGGTCCACGATCACCCAGCAGTACGTGAAGAACGCCTACCTCACCACCGACCAGACGCTGAACCGCAAGATCAAGGAGGCGCTCTACGCCGTCGAGCTCGAGAAGCGGCTGACCAAGGACGAGATCCTCGAGCGCTACCTGAACCGGACCTACTTCGGCTCCGGCGTCTACGGCATCGGCACGGCGGCGAACCGCTACTTCGGCAAGCCGGTCGAGGACCTCACGCTCGGCGAGTCGGCGATGCTCGCCGGGCTCATCCGCACCCCCGAGGGCAACAACCCGCTGAAGGACCCCATCGCCGCCCGCCAGCGTCGCGACATCGTCCTCGACCAGATGGCCCTCCACGGCTTCGTCACCCGGCAGCAGGCCGACCAGGCCAAGGCCCAGCCGTTGCAGCTGAACCCGCAGGAGCCGACCCCGCCGGCGAACCCCTTCTGGGTCGACTGGGTGACGCGGCTGCTGATCAACGAGCCGGCCGCCGACGCGCTCGGCAGCCAGGTCGACGCGCTCGAGGCGATGGGCGCCGACCAGGACGAACGCATCGCCTCGGTGTTCCAGGGCGGGCTGCGCATCCACACGACCCTCGACCCCGGGATGCAGGCGGCCGCCGAGCAGGCCATCACCGACAACCTCCAGTACGAGGACGAGCCCGCCGAGGAGATCGCCAAGGAGCCCTTCGGCGGCATCGTCAGCGTCGAGCCCGGCACCGGCGCGATCCGCACGATGGCGGTGGGCCCGCGCGACTACGGCGCCTGCGAGCAGCCGATCGGGACCGACGACGCCGGCCGGCTGCTGTGCGACAAGACCAAGTTCAACCCGCTGGTCCCGGCCGACGAGGGCTCGGCCCGGGTCGGTCGCCAGCCGGGGTCGTCGTTCAAGCCGTTCGTGATCGCGGCGGCGCTCGAGAAGGGCATCCCGCCGGGCTGGCAGGTGGACGCGACCGGTCCCCAGACGATCCCCGGCTGCGACAACGGCGGCCCCTGGGAGGTCAACAACTCCGGGGGTGACGGCCTGCGGGACATGTACAGCGGCGTCAAGGCGTCCTCGAACATCTTCCACGCGCGGCTCATCAAGGAGACCGGCCCGAGCAACGTCGTCGACATGGCCGAGCGGCTCGGCATCCGCCGCTCGCCCCTGCCGGCCGAGTGCGCGCTGGCGCTCGGGGCGGTCGAGGTGTTCCCGCTCGAGATGGCGAGCGCGTACGCGACCCTGGCGAACTCCGGCGAGTACTGCGCCCCGTTCGCCATCACCCGCATCGAGGACCAGGACGGCAACCTCCTCTACGAGCACAGCCCCCGGTGCGAGCAGGTCGTCGACACCGCGGTCGCCAACCGCGTCGTCGACATCATGGAGGGCCCGGTCACCCCGGGCGGCACCGCGCCCATCGCCAACCTCGGCCGCTGGCCCACCCGCGGCAAGACCGGGACCACGAACGACTACCGCGACGCGTGGTTCGTCGGCTACGTGAAGCAGCTCGCGACGGCCGCGTGGATGGGCTACGAGAACGGGCTCGTCACCTACGACTGCGACGTCAACCCGGACCGGTGCGACGAGGACGACAACCAGTGCTACGACGTGGACGCGGCCACCGAGACGCGGCGGTGCGTCGAGACCCGGCTGCTGCGCAACGTCACCATCGCCGGCGACAGCTACAGCCGCGTGTTCGGTGGGACCATCCCCGCGCCGATGTGGAAGGACTACATGGCCGCCGTGGTCGAACGGTTCGAGCCGGAGGGCTTCCCGTCGCCCCGGCTCCCTGCCCGGGGCGACCGTGCCGGACCTCCTCACGGCGACGTCGATCGCCGAGGCCGAGGCGCGGGCGGACGAGGCGAAGCTGAACCTCATCGTCGAGACACGGTCGACCACTGGCAGCCCGAGGGCACCTTCGTCGCCCAGGACCCGCCCGCCGGGACCAGCGTCCCCGCCGGCCGCGCCATCGTGCTCCAGGTGAGCAACGGGACCGGCGTGCAGCCGGTCGTGCCGGCGCTGATCGGGATGGTCCAGGCGCAGGCGGAGCGCACGCTCACCGAGCTCGGCTACGGGATCAAGGTGGTCGACAAGACGACCCGCCGGCCCGAGGAGGACGGCAAGGTCCTCGCGCAGAGCCCCTCCCCCGGCACGGAGCTGCCACCGGGCGAGGGCACGCTGGTCGTGATCCAGGTGGGCCGGCTCGACCCGAACGCCAGCGAGGAGCCGTCGCCATCGCCGTCCCCGACGGCCGAGCCGAGCCCGACCACCGAGCCGTCGCCGCAGCCGGAGCCGTCCCCGACCGAGTCCGACAAGGGCAAGGGCAAGGGCGGCGGTGGCTGACCGCGTCGCATCCCGCGATCGGCCCGCGCCGTCGCCGCCGTGGCGGCGACGGGCGCGGCCTGCGTCGCCTACGGCACGTTCATCGAGCGTCGCTGGTACCGGCTGCGCGAACTCGAGGTCCCGGGGGTGATGCGCGGGGGCCGGCGCCTGCGCGTGCTGCACCTCGCCGACACCCACCTCGTCCCGGGCCAGCAGCACCGCATCGACTTCCTGCGCTCCCTCACCGCCCTCGACTACGACCTGGTCGTGGCCGCCGGCGACCTGCTCGGGGCGCGAGGGCGCGGAGGACCCGCTGGTCGACGCGCTCGCGCCGCTCACCGCCGGCGGGCAGCCGGGGCTCGTGGTCCTGGGCTCCAACGACCTCTTCGCCCCGACCCCGAAGAGCCCGCACCTGTACTTCACCTCCCCCGGCGCGCGCTTCTACGGCACCCCGCTCGACACCGACCGGATGGTGAAGGGGCTCGCGGCCGCGGGGTACGTGACGCTCCGCAACGAGCGCACCGTCATCGAGACCACCGCCGGGCCCGATCGCCGTCGCAGGGCTCGACGACCCACACCTCGACCAGACCGTCCTGCCACCGGTCGCGGACGTCCGGCCCGACCACGACGACTCGCGCTGCGGCTGGGTCTCGTGCACGCCCCCTACCGGGCCGCCCTCGACCTGCTCGTCGAGGCCGGACACGACCTCGTCCTGGCGGGCCACACCCACGGCGGACAGGTGCGCCTGCCGGGGATCGGCGCGCTCACGGCCAACTGCGACATCCCGCTCGACCAGGCCCGCGGGACTGTCGCGCTGGGGCGCCGCGTGGCTGCACGTCTCCCCCGGGCTGGGGCACTCGCGCTACGCCCCGTTCCGGTTCGCCTGCCGCCCCGAGGCGACGCTGCTGCACCTGACGTGACGCGGCCGCGCGGCCGCCGTGCAGCCCCCAGGGCCGCGTTGGCGCGCCGTCGGGACGCTCCGTGTACCCTCCCGGCGCTCCCGCTCGGGAGCACGTCAGACACGCCGGGATGTAGCGCAGCTTGGTTAGCGCGCCTCGTTCGGGACGAGGAGGTCGCCGGTTCGAATCCGGCCATCCCGACCACCGGCGGTCACCTGGGGGCGCGGTCCATCGGACCGCGCCCCCAGCGCATCCCGGACCCTCGCGCGCCGCTACCGTCCGGGCCATGCAGACCGCCACCTCGCTCGACGTCGATGCCCTCGCGAAGCGCCACGCCGCGTCGCTGTCCATCGGCGTCAACATCGTCCTGCTGACGATGAAGGCCGTCGTCGGCGTGCTGACCGGGTCGGTGGCGCTGTGGGCCTCGGCGGCCGACAGCCTGCTCGACCTCACCGCCTCGTCGTTCGCGTACGTGGGCGTGCGCATCGGCTCGCGCCCCCCGGACGACACCCACGCCTACGGCCACGAGAAGTTCGAGTCGCTGTCGAGCCTCATCCAGCTCGGGATCCTGTTCGTCACGGTCGGGGTCATCGCCGCCGAGGCGTGGAACCGGCTGACGCGGCGAGGCGAGCGTGCAGACGCCCGCCTACGGCATCGTGGTGATCGTCGTGAGCCTCGGGGTCGACTTCTGGATCAGCCGGCGGCTCAAGCGGGTCGCGCACGAGACCGGCAGCCAGGCGCTCGAGGCCGACGCGCTCCACTTCGCCACCGACGTGTGGTCCAACATCGCGGTCATCATGGGGCTCGTCGCGGTCTCCGTGGGCTTCCCGCTCGGTGACCCGCTGGCCGCGTTCGTCGTCGCGATCCTGGTCGGCGTGACCGCGCATCGAGCTGCTGCGCGAGACCGCGGGCGTGCTCACCGACAAGGCCCCGGACGAGGACGTGATCCGCCAGCTCCAGCAGGCGATCGCCGGGGTCGAGGAGGTCCACGACCACCACACGCTGCGGGCCCGCATGGTCGGCTCGCGGATCTACCTCGACGTCTGCGTCGAGCTCGACCCGTCGCTCACGTTCCAGCGGGCCCACGACATCTCCCACGAGATGCAGGAGGCTCTGCGCGCCGCGGTCCCCGAGGTCGCCGACGCCGTCATCCACTTCGAGCCGGCCGGCCACCCCGCGCACCAGGACGACCAGCACCACGCCCACGGCTTCGACGCGCTCTCGCTCGACGAGCGCCCGACCGAGCGACGCTGAGCGCCCGCCCGACCACCACGCCCGACCGGGAGCCCCCGTGGACCTCGCGACCTTCCAGCAGACCATCCGCGCCACCTACGGCGCCCAGGACCGCGAGCGCGGCATCGACGGCACGTTCGCGTGGTTCGTCGAGGAGGTCGGTGAGCTGTCGCGCGCGCTCCGGCGGCAGGGGCACGACGAGCGCGTGCACGAGTTCTCCGACGTGCTGGCCTGGCTCGTGACCCTCGCCGACCTGGCCGGGGTCGACATGGCCGAGGCGGCCGCCCGCTACGCCGACGGCTGCCCCAAGTGCGCGGCCATGCCGTGCCGCTGCGGCGGCGACCACACCGCGGTCAGGCCGGGCTGACGCCGGTCATCGCGAGGTGGTCGGCGGTGCGCGCGGCGAAGGAGGCGAGCTGTCCGCGGGTCAGGTGGCTGCTCGGCGAGAAGCGACGCGTGCCGGTGCCGAGGGCGATGCCAGCGGCGGCGACGAGGTCGATGTTGGCCTCGTGGATCGAGCCGTCGTCGTCGTCGAACTGGTCGCCGGCGTCCACGGCCGGGAACCCGAGCCAGTCGGTGTAGAGCACGGCCAGGAAGGTCGCCATCTGGGCGCGGGTGAGCGAGGCGTCCGGCCGGAAGCTGCCGTCGGGGAAGCCGCCGGCGAGGCCAGCCGCGACGACGCGGTTGATGGCGTCCTCGTAGGGGTCGCCCTCGTCGTCACGGAACGCGTCGATGGTCGTGGCCGGCAGCGGACGGCCGCCGGCGGCGGCGGTGCGCGCCACGATCGCGGCCATGAACGCCCGGGTCGCGAGGTCACCCTGGCCGTAGACGTCGCCGGGAGCGTCGCTGGTGCGGACGATGCCCCACCAGGTCATGCAGTCGATGGCGCCGGCGTGGGTGCCGGTCAGGCTGTCCTGGTACAGACCGCGGTCGTACGCGCCGTCCGGGCACGCCGGGGTGTCGTAGGGCGTGGGCTCGGGCGCCGCCTGCGCGGTCGTGCCCGAGGAGGACACGCCGTAGGCGGTCCCGGGGGGCGTGCCGGTGGTGTCGCGGAAGTTCGCCGTCAGCCACATCACGTAGGCCCCGGACGCGCTCGCGATGCTGACGCCGAGTCCCATCTGGTCGTAGGCCGGGTTCAGGATGTTGTTGCGGTGGCCGGTCGAGTCCATCCAGGCCTGGAAGATGCGCCGTGCGGCCGCGTCCACCGCCGCGTCGTCGAGGCTGCGCAGCGTCGTGTAGGCGACGTTCTCGCCCACGAGCTGCCAGCAGCAGAGCTGGTCGGAGAAGCGCGGGTTGTGGCTCATCTTCGCGGCCGCGGCCTGCTGGTCCGCCCACGCCCGGGAGACCTCGCGGATGTCGGTCCAGCCGGTGATCGCACCGGCCTTCGGCGTCGCGGCGTACCCGAACGCGCCGGGGTTGCTGCGCGCCTGGCCGTGGAGTCCAAGGAGGACGTCCTCGGCGAGCTGCTCCGGGCCGGTGCGGGCCCGGGTCGCGGCCAGTGCCGGGGCCGCCACGAGGGTCGACAGCAGCACGACGATGGCGACCAGCAGGGTGGGGACCCGGAGGGAGCTCGTCACGTCGGAACCTCGCGGTACGGGGCGGGACACCGGGTGGTGTCCTGTTCCTCACATCGGGCTGGTCACTAACTACCTGTAGTCAACCAACCACGGTGTGCATCTGCCGAACGCCCCGAGCGGGAGCCGTCCTCCCCTCAACAACGGGCCTGCACGTGCCGATGAGGGTGGTTGACCGTCCACCCCCGTGAGCCAGGACCCGACGGATGCGCCTGCGACCCCGCCACCTCGTCGGCTGGCTACGCCGCCACCCGGAGGCCGTGGGGCTGCCCGTCGCGGTGGTCGTCCTGGCGCTCCTGGGGTTCTCGCTGTCGGTCGGCCTGCCGGCGCTCGCCGCCATCCTCGCCGGCACCGGGTTCGTGCTCTACCTCGCCAACCGGGTGTGGCCGGGCGAGCAGGACGGTGCGGGGCTGCACGCACGGCTGGCGGTGCACTCGCTCACGCTCGGGGTGCTGGCCTACGCGACCGGCTGGGGTGCCGCCCTGTCGCTGGTGTTCGTGGTCGCCATCGCCGAGAACGTCCGCCTCACCGGCTCGAGCGCCGTCCGACCCGCCGTGGACTGGAGCCTCGTCGCGATCGCCCTGGCCCAGCTCGGCATCCAGCTCGGCCCGGTCCCCAGCAGCATCGAGCTACCGGCGGTGCACGGGGTCGCCATCGTCGGTGCCCTGGTGCTCGGCGTCGTCGCCTCCCGCATCCACCTGTTCACCGCCCGGATGGAGCGCGCCGAGGCCGAGGTCGCGGCCCGTGAGCGGCGGTTCCGGACCCTCGTCGCGCGCTCGTCGGACGCCACCTTCGTCGTCGACCACGACGGCCTCGTCGTCTACCAGTCGAGCTCCGCGACGCACCTGTTGGGGGTCGACGACGACGCGCTCCTCGGCACGCGCGCGACCGACCTCGTCCACCCCGACGACCGCGAGCGGGTCGCACGTGAGGCCGCTGAGCTGCTGGCGGCCGGCGGGCGCGGCCTCATCGAGTGCCGGCTGCGTCGTCGCGACGGGCGCTACGTCGACGTCGAGTCCAACTGCCACGACCTCTCCGCCGACCCCGAGATCGGCGGCGTCGTCGTCAACACCCGCGACGTCACCGAGCGCAAGCAGCTCGAGGCCCAGCTCCACCACCGCGCCTTCCACGACGGGTTGACCGGGCTCGCCAACCGCCACCTCTTCCGGGACCGCGTCGCGCACGCGGTGCAGCGCTCGCAGCGTCACCCCGCCCCGTTCGCGGTGCTGTTCCTCGACCTCGACGGCTTCAAGCTCGTGAACGACACGCTCGGTCACGAGGCCGGGGACGGGCTCCTGAAGGTCGTCGCCCAGCGCATCCGGCTCGCGATCCGCGACCACGACACCGCCTGCCGGCTCGGCGGGGACGAGTTCGCGGTCCTGGTCGAGGACCTCACCGACCGCTCCGACGCCGCCCGTGTCGCCGACCGGGTGCTCGCCGCCATCCGCGCCACCGTGGACCTCGACGGCCAGAGCGTCAGCGTCGACGGCTCCATCGGCATCGCCGTCGCCGAGGGCGTCGTCCGCATCCACGACGGCTCGCCCGGCGAGGCCGCCGACGCCCTGCTCCGCAACGCCGACATCGCGATGTACACCGCCAAGAACGCCGGCAAGGGCCGCTACGAGGTGTTCGAGCCCTCGATGCACGCCACCGTCGTGCAGCGCCTCCAGATCGAACGCGACCTCCAGCTCGCGGTGGAGCGCGACGAGCTCGTGCTCCACTACCAGCCGATCGTGCGGCTCGACACCGGCGAGCTGGTGGCGCTCGAGGCGCTCCTGCGCTGGCGGCACCCGGAGCGGGGACTCCTGCCGCCCATCGAGTTCATCCCGGTCGCGGAGGAGACCGGGCTCATCGTCACGATGGGCAGCTGGGTCATCCGGGAGGCGACCCGCCAGGTCGCGCTGTGGAACCGGCGGTTCCCCGACCAGCGACCGGTGCACGTGAGCGTCAACGTCTCGCCCCGGCAGCTCGGGCGCGGGGACCTGGTCGAGCAGGTCGCACGCGCGCTCGCCGCCTCGGGACTGCCGGCCGAGTGCCTGACGCTCGAGATCACCGAGTCCGCCGTCCTGGCCGACACCCACGCGACCGTGGCCGTGCTCCACGACCTGAAGGCCCTCGGGGTCCAGCTCGCCGTCGACGACTTCGGGACCGGCTACTCCTCGCTGTCCTACCTCCAGAACCTCCCGTTCGACGTGCTCAAGATCGACCGCACGTTCGTCGCCGGGATGAGCCAGGGCACCCAGAACCCGGCCGTGGTGCGGGCCATCCTCGACCTCGGCCACGCCCTCCAGCTCACCTCCGTGGCCGAGGGCATCGAGGTCCAGGAGCAGCTCGACCGCTTCCGCGAGCTCGGCTGCACGCTCGGGCAGGGGTACCTGTTCGCGCGACCCGCGTCCGGGACCGACATCGAGGCGATGCTGGTGGCACGGGCCTGGCCCGGCGCCGACGGGACCTCCGACCCCGAGCCGACGACCCTGCAGCACGACTGACGCACGCCCCGCGAGCGCGGAGACGGGGCGGGCAGGGACGGACCGCCGGGGCGTCGAACCGTTGCCGGTATGAACAGGACACTCGCCTCCGTCACCGGCGCCGCCGTCATGGCCGCGCTCTCGCTCGCGTTCGCCCCGGCCTCCGGGCAGACCGCGGCCGCCCCCGTCCCGGGCGGTGCGACCTGGGAGGAGGTGCACTTCCCCTCCAAGGACGGGACCATCCTCCAGGCCGACGTGCTGAAGCCCGAGGGCGGCTGTCCCGAGGGCGGCTGCCCCGTCATCGTGTCGATCGGCCCGTACTACGGCTACGGCACACAGGGCAACTTCGCCGTCGACCCGGTCGGCATCCTCTGGAACCCGACGAACGCGGGTCCCTCGGACCGGTTCAGCGACATGACCACCTTCGAGGACCCCGCCGAGGGCGGCAGGACCATCTTCGAGCGCGGCTACGCGTTCGCGATGGTCGACTCCCGTGGCTACGGCGAGTCCGGCGGCTGCAACGACTACGGCGGCATCGGCGAGCAGCAGGACGCCTACGCGGCGGTCGAGTACTTCGGGACCCAGCCGTGGTCCAACGGGCGCGTCGGCATGTGGGGCAAGTCCTACGACGCGTGGACCCAGGTGATGGCGCTGGCCGAGAACCCGCCGCACCTCGAGGCCACGATCGTGCAGTCGCCGATCATCGACGGCTACGGGATCGCGTGGGTCAACGGCGTCCACCACGACTCCGGCTGGTACCTCACCCCGTTCCTCTACAACCTCTACGACTACCAGCCGACCTCGGTGCCGCAGATGACGCCCGACAACGTGCTGTACCCGACCGCCGGCACCGCGACCGACCCGTGCTGGGTCGAGCAGCACCCGTACCAGCCGGCCGGCTTCGACCGTGACCTCGAGTACTGGCGCGAGCGCGACCTGCGTCCGAGCGCCGGTCGCAACGACGACGTCGCGGTGTTCTGGTCGCACGGGTTCAACGACGTCAACACCAAGCCCGACCAGATCTTCGGCGTCTACGGCCCGCTCAACACCTGGAACGACAAGCACCGCGCCTGGTTCGGCCAGTGGGACCACAAGCGCGGCAACGAGGTCGGCGAGGTCGGCCGCGACGGGTTCATGACCGAGGCGCTCGACTGGCTCGACCACTACCTGAAGGGCGAGCCGTTCGCCTACGAGGCCAACGCGCAGAAGGTCGTCGAGGTCCAGGACAACGAGGGTGGCTGGCGGACCGAGGCGCAGTACCCGCCGGTCGACACCGTCGTCCACCCGATCGAGATGCGCCACGACGTCTACACCGACAGCGGCTCGACGAGCGCCGGCTACTGGACCGTCTCGCAGCCGACCGACCACGACATCCGCATCGTCGGCGAGCCGACCCTCGAGGTCGCCGGCGACTTCCCCGGCCCCGTCGCCAACTTCGTCGGCGTGCTCTACGACCTCTCCCCCGACGGCGTCGGGACCGAGATCGCCCGCACCGCGGTGCTCCTCGAGCAGGGCCAGACCTCCTCGGTGAAGATGCACCCCCGTGACCACGTGCTGCGGCCCGGCCACCGGCTCGCGTTCCACGTGACGTCCGGGCACCCCGAGTTCCTGCCGTACTCGACCAACCAGGACGTGACGATCACGACGCTGACGGTCGGGGTCCCGTACCTGACCTACGCCCGCGACGTGAACCTCGACGGCGGGCCGGCGCGGGCGACCGCCTACGCGCGTAGCCCCTCGGCCGCCGCGGTCACGGCCGGCACGGTCGAGATGGACCTGCCGCCGGCGCCGATGACGCCGGGCGACGAGCTGCGCGCGGCGCTCCAGCCGGAGGTCACGACCGGCTGCGCCGCCGACTGCCGCGCGAAGTAGCGCCCGCCCCACCGTCCCCACCCCCGGGATCTGTCGGGCTTCTGTCGCAGCAGGTGCGACAGAACGCCGACAGAACCTGGGGTGGGGGGCGATCGACTCGCCGGCGACGAGCTCGGCTATCTGCACGGTGTTGAGGGCGGCGCCCTTCAGGAGGTTGTCGCCCACCACGAACAGGTTGAGGCTCCTCGGGTCGCCGAGGTCCTCACGGACGCGGCCGACGAACACCTCGTCCCGGCCAGCCGAGGCGAGCGGGGTCGGGTAGGCCAGCTCCTCGCCGTCCTTGCCGATGCCGTCCTCGATGACCAGCCCGGGGGCGCCGGCGAGCGCCTCCATCGCCGCGTCACGCGCGACCTCGGAGGCGAAGGTCAGCCGGGCGTTGATGGAGTGGCCGACGACGACCGGGACACGGACGCAGGTCGGGGACACACGCAGGTCGTCGATGTGGAGGATCTTGCGCGACTCGTTGACGAGCTTCCACTCCTCGTCGGTGTAGCGCGCCTCGGTGAAGCTGCCGCAGTGGGCGAGGACGTTGAACGCGATCGCCTTGGAGAACTTGGTCGGGTCGACCGCCGCCTCGGCCTCGGCACCGCGCAGCCGCAGCGTCTCGGGGTCACCCACGAGCTTGGCGACCTGCTCGACGAGCTCGACGATGCCGCCCTGGCCGGCACCGCCGGCGGCCTGGTAGGAGGTGGCGACCACCTCGCGCAGGTCGAACGCGTCGTGGAGCGGCTTGACGGCGACCATCAGCACCATGGTGGTGCAGTTCGGGTTGGCGATGATGCCCTTGGGGCGGGTGCGCGCGTCGTCGGGGTTGACCTCGCTCACGACCAGGGGGACGTCCGGGTCCATCCGCCACGCGGAGGAGTTGTCGACGACGACCGCGCCCTGCTCGGCCGCGACCGGGCCCCACTGCTTCGAGGTCGCCCCGCCGGCGCTGAACAGCGCCACGTCGACGTCGGCGAACACCTCGGGCGAGAGCTCCTGGACCATCACCTCGCGGTCGCGCCACGGGAGGAGCTTTCCGGCCGAGCGTGGGGAGGCGACGTAGACCGGGTCGCCGGCGACCGGGAAGCCGCGCACGTCGAGGAGCCGGCGCAGTTCCTCGCCGACGGCGCCGGTGGCACCGACGACCGCGACCCGCAGTCCGTCCTTCGTCATCGTGGTCTGCTCCCTGCCCTACACCGACTCGGGCGCGGACAGGTCCGCGCTGAGCTCGAAGGCGTCGTGGATGGCACGTACGGCGGTCTCGACGTCGTCGGCGTCGACGACCACGGACACGCGGATGGTCGAGGTCGAGATCATCTCGATGTTCACGCCGGCGTCGGACAGCGCCGCGAACATGCGCGCGGCGATGCCGGGGTGGGTCTTCATGCCGGCGCCGACGAGCGAGACCTTGGCGATGTGCTCGTCGATGTCCACGCCACGGGCGCCGACCTCGGCGGCGAGCGCCCCCAGCAGCTCCTGGGCGTGCCGCGTCTCGCCACGGGGCAGCGTGAACGAGATGTCGGTGATGCCCTCGTCGGAGACGTTCTGGACGATCATGTCGATGTTGACGTTGCCGTCGGCGAGCGTGGTGAAGATCCGCGCCGCCACGCCGGGCTTGTCCGGCACGCCGTGGATCGTCAGCTTCGCCTCGGAGGTGTCGTGGGCGACACCGGAGATGATCGCGTTCTCCATCTTCTTCTCCTCGGGCCCGACGTAGGTGCCTGGCGAGTAGCTGAACGACGAGCGGACGTGGATCTCCACGCCGTGGTTGCGGCCGAACTCGACCGAGCGGACCTGCAGGACCTTCGCCCCCTGGGCGGCCAGCTCGAGCATCTCCTCGTAGCTGACGTAGTCGAGCTTGCGCGCGTCGGGGACGATGCGCGGGTCGGCGGTGAACACGCCGTCGACGTCGGTGTAGATCTCGCAGACGTCGGCACCGAGCGCGGCGGCGAGCGCCACCGCGGTCGTGTCGGACCCGCCGCGGCCGAGTGTGGTCACGTCCTTGGTGTCCTGGGAGACGCCCTGGAACCCGGCGACGATGACGACGTTGCCGTCGTCCAGCGCCTCGCGTACCCGGCCCGGCGTGATGTCGACGATGCGCGCCTTGCCGTGGCGGGCGTCGGTGATGATCCCCGCCTGCGAGCCGGTGAACGACTTCGCCGGGATGCCGAGCTCGTGGAGCGCCATCGCGACCACGGCCATCGAGATCCGCTCGCCGGCGGTCAGCAGCATGTCGAGCTCGCGCCCCGGCGGGTCGTCGGAGATCTTCTCGGCCATCGACACGAGGTCGTCGGTCGTGGCACCCATGGCGGACACGACGACGACCACCTGGTTGCCGGCGCGGCAGGTGCGGGCGATGCGGTCGGCCACGCGCTTGACGCGCTCGACGTCACCCACGGAGGTGCCGCCGTACTTCTGGACGACGATCACTGGAGGTTCCCTGTCAGCGCGGGGCTCGCGGGGCCGCGCGCGGTGCGGCGATGGTACGCACCGTGGCGGGCGGCCTCGAACCTCGCCGGCGTGGCCCCTCGGCCACGGTCGCGCGGGTCGTTCGGCACGCTCCTAGGCTCGCGCCCGTGACCACGCCCGCCGACCACCGCGCCGATCCCGGCCTCGCCCTGGGCACGTTCGCCGGCGCGGCGACGCTGGCCGCGGCCGCGGCGCTCCTCGTCGCCGCGTTCCTGCCGTGGACCACCACCGGGGTGGTCGCCGTCGACATCGCCATGGTCGGCTCGGGTGCCCGCGCCGGCCTCACGCTCGGGTCGTGGCTCGTCGTCCTCGCGGCCGCGCCGGCGATCGCGGTGCTCGTCACCCGCCGGGCGTGGGTGCGGGTCGCCGGCGCGGTCCTCGCCGGCGGGACCGTGCTCCTGTGGCTCGCCGACGGTCCCGACGCGGCGCTCACCGCCGGCGTGTGGACCGCGATCGCCGGCGCGTGCGCCCTCCTCCTCGCCGCCGCCCTCGCGGACTGACGCGCGCGGCCCGGCGCCGGCGCGCGGGTCAGGCGGTGCGAGGCTTGGCGAGGCGGAAGACCGGCCGGGCGGTGTCGTCGAGGTACATGAAGTTCACCTCGACGTGGCCGCCGAGCCGCCACGGGCCCGAGGTCGTGGTGACGCCGTGCTCGTCGACCTCGAGCCGGCCGCGCTCGCCCTTCGGCAGGTCGAGCAGCCGCTCCGCGGTCACGAACGCGGTGAGCCCCAGGCGCGGGAGCCGGATCTTGATGCCGTTCGGGGTGAGCCCGGTGATCGTCGCCGGCTCCGGCGCGGTGAGGTAGCCACGGTCGAGGAGTCGCGCCCACAGGTCCCCGCGCTCGCGTGACGACGCGTGGTTGACCGCGCCGGCGCGGGCGTCGAGCCAGCCGGCGAGCGCCTGCAGGTGGGCCGGGTCGTGCAGCGGTGCCTCGCCGGCGAGCGCGGCGCGGATCTGCCGGTGCACCACGAGGTCGGCGTAGCGCCGGATCGGGGAGGTGAAGTGGGTGTACGCGCTCGCACCCAGGCCGCGGTGGTGGGACGGGTCGGTGTCGTAGGTGGCCCGGGCGGTCGAGGTGGTCGCGGCGGCGATGAGGAGGTCGCGGTCGGCGGAGCGGTCCTCGGCACCGAGCCGCTCGATCTCGGCCAGGACCTGGGCGACGACCTCGTCGGCCTCGGCGTTCGGGTCGTCGAGCGCCGGCACCTTGGCGCCGGCGGCCTCGGCGGCGGCGACGAGCCGCTCGGCGCGCTCGGGGTCGAGCCCGACGTGGGCGCGGTAGAGCGCCGGGACGTCGTGCTGGACCGCCCAGCCGGCGACGGCCTCGTTGGCGGCCACCATCAGCCGCTCGATCAGGCGGTAGGCGTCGGCGTGCGGCTCGGCCGGGACGGCGGCGAGCTTGCCGTCGACGATCGCGGGGTCGACCTCCGCCTGGGTGAACAGGTCCTCGAAGGTCTGGCGGGCGTCACGCTCGACGCCGAGCCGGCGGGCCGCCTCCATGGCGTTGGTGAGGACCTGGTCGGCGGTGGGGGCGAACAGGTCGCCGGCCTCGGCGTGGATCGCGGTGCGGTCGCCGGCCATCCACGACTCGAGCGACTCGTAGGTGAGCTTGGCGTCGGAGCGGACGTAGTTGTTCTCGACGGTCACGTCGGTGACGGTGCCGTCCGGCTGCACCTTGAAGTGGACCGACAGCACCCGTCGGTCCTCGCCCGGCAGGAGCGACAGCTCGCCCTCCGACAGGGCCGGGTCGAGCATCGGGGCGTTGTCGCCGACGCGCAGGTAGGCGGTGGTGGCGGCGACGCGGGCGTAGAGGTCGGCGTCGGAGCCCTCGCCCACGGCGGCGGCCACGTCGGCGATGTGGACGATGACCTCGACGGCGTTCTCGGCCTCACCGTCCCAGATGGCCTCGAGCGCGTCGTCGACGTCGCGCGTGCTGGCGTCGTCGATGGTGATCGTGGCCGCCTCGCGGCGGTCCCACAGCTCGAGGTCGTAGCCGGGGATGTAGCCCTCGACCGACAGCCCGCCGGCACCGCCACGCCCGCCGCCGGCGAGCATCCCGACGATGCGGGTGTGGGTGGTCGCGGCCTGCACCGGGTCGAGGCCGGCCGCGGCCGCGCCGCCGGGGACGAGCGAGGGCGCCGCCCGCCCCAGCGCGACGACCACGGCGTTGGCGCGGACCGCCTGCGGGGAGCCGACGATGTGCGGGCCCGACACGAGCGCGCGACCGACCGGCTTGCCATCCTCGCCGTCGGCGACCATCACCACGACCTGCCGGCCGACCGAGGTCGGGAGCTTGCCCGCGACCGCCGGCTCGAGGTCGAGCCACCCGCTGCCGATGCCCGGGTCGGGCTCCAGCACGAGCTTCGCGGGTCCGTTGCGGACCACGCCCACCACCATCTTGCGCGGCCGATCGACGAGGACGGCCTGCTGGACGGTGGCGCCCTTCTCGTCGACGACGACGGTGACGTCGACGAGGTCGTCGGCCAGGAGCGTCGCGGCGAGCGGCGGCGGCACGAACGCCGACGCCGGCGAGGTGGTCGCCCCGTCGGCGTCGGTGAGCGTGGCGGGCTGCTCGGTGGTGCCGTCGGCGGCGACGAAGGTGGCGAAGCCGAAGCCCCGCGGGTGGGGACGGAAGCGGGCGCGGTGGGACACGGTGGGATCCTCAGGTGGGAGGTGGGGGTGGAGGTGGGTGGCGTGCGGCGCGGGCTCAGCCGACGTCGCGGCGGCCGGAGAACGCCCGGCCGAGGGTGACCTCGTCGGCGTAGTCGAGGTCACCGCCGACGGGCAGGCCGCTGGCGAGCCGGGTCACGCGGACACCCAGCGGCTGGATCAGCCGACTCAGGTAGCTCGCGGTGGCCTCGCCTTCGATGTTCGGGTTGGTGGCGATGATGACCTCCACGACCGGCTCGGCACCGAGCCGGGTCAGGAGCTCCTTCACGTGGAGGTCGTCGGGGCCGATGCCGTCGATCGGCGAGATGGCCCCGCCGAGGACGTGGTAGCGCCCCCGGTACTCGCGGGTGCGTTCGATCGCGACCACGTCGCGGGCCTCCTCCACGATGCAGAGGAGGCTCGTCTCGCGGCGGGGGTCGCGACAGACGCGGCACTCCTCCTGCTCGGAGACGTTCCAGCACCGCGCGCAGAACCGGACCGTGTCCTTGACGCGCTGGATGGTCGCGGCGAGCCGCTGGGCGTCGGTCGGGTCGGACTGGAGGATGTGGAAGGCGATCCGCTGGGCACCCTTCGGACCGATCCCGGGCAGACGCCCGAGCTCGTCGATCAGGTCCTGGACGGCGCCTTCGTACACGCAGGTCCTCGGCGGTGGTGGGGGACGACGGCAGGGCGTGCGACGCGAGTCGTCACGACGAGGGTACCGATGGGCTCCCCCACCCCCACGTCGGCGCGCCCGGACGCGCGTTCCGGGGGCGGGCCCGGCGACCACGCGGTCGAACCGGGCCCTGTGCCCCCTCGGGGCGGGGCCATCCAGCCCCGCGTCTGCACGGGTCGGCCGCGACGATGGAGGCAGGCCGCCCCCCACGGACCGGCCGCCACCCCGACGAGGAGCCAGTCGTGAAGGCGCTGCAGTTCCACACCTGGAAGACCGCCCCCGAGCTCCGCGAGGTCCCCGACCCCGACCCGGGTCCGGGTGAGGTCGTCATCCGCGTGGCCGCCGCCGGCGCGTGCCACTCCGACCTCCACATCATGCACGAGTTCGAGGCGGGCCTGCTGCCCTACGAGCTCCCGTTCACCCTCGGCCACGAGAACGCCGGCACCATCGAGCGGCTCGGCGCCGGCGTCACCGAGAGCCCGGGCTTCGAGCTCGGCGCGCCGGTCGCCGTCTACGGGCCGTGGGGCTGCGGCCGCTGCGCGCGCTGCCGGGCGGGCATGGAGAACTACTGCGTCCACGCCGCCGAGATCGGCGCCGCGGGTGGCGGGCTGGGTCGTGACGGCGGGATGGCGGAGTTCATGCTCGTGCCGTCGCCGCGGCTGCTCGTCCCGCTGGGCGACCTCGACCCGGTCGAGGCCGCGCCGCTGACCGACGCCGGCCTCACCCCGTACCACGCGATCAAGCGGTCGCTGCCGAAGCTCGTGCCCGGCTCCACCGCGGTGGTCGTCGGCGTCGGTGGGCTCGGTCACATGGCCGTGCAGCTGCTGAAGGTCCTGTCGCCGGCGCGCGTCATCGCGGTCGACCTCGACGAGACCAAGCTGAAGCTGGCCGAGGAGCTCGGCGCCGACCACACCGTCCTCGCCGGGCCCGACGCCGCCGAGGAGATCCGGCGGCTGTCCGGCGGCTACGGCTGCGAGGTCGTCATCGACTGCGTCGGGGCCCAGCCCACCGTCGACCTCGGCGCCGCGGTGAGCCGCCCCCTCGGCGACGTCACCCTCGTCGGCATCGGCGGCGGGACGCTCGGCGTGAGCTTCTTCTCGATCGCCCAGGAGGCCTCGGTCCAGACCACCTACTGGGGCGGCGTCAACGAGCTGGCCGAGGTCATCGCGCTCGCCGAGCGCGGGCTCCTCGACATCCACCTCGAGCGCTTCCCGCTGTCGGAGGCGACCCTCGCCTACGAGCGGCTCCAGGCGGGGCTGGTCACCGGGCGGGCCGTGGTCCTGCCCGGCTGAGCTCGTCGGCGGGCACGAGGGGCGGGCGGGGTGTCGCCCGCCCCTCGTGCGTCGCCGTCCGGGGCTCCCGTCAGGCGTCGCCGGCGCTGCGTTCCTCGACCAGCTCGGCACCGAGCTCGCTCGCGAGGAGCGCGTCGACGTCGCCGGACTCCGCGTCGCCGCCGGACAGCTCCGCCTCGCGGACGTCGGCGGTCTCCTCCGCGGTGGGCTCCGACGCCTCGTCCGGGGCCGGCCCGGGATCGGTCACGAGCGGCGGCACCGGCGGGCGCTTGGCGTCGGGGTCGACGGTGGTGTCGATCGAGACCCGGAGCCCGCACGACCGCTCGATGGCGGCCTGCAGGGCCGCGACGTGGTCGCCCTTCTTGGCGTTCTGGGCGTGGAAGCTGGCGTAGCGCGGCTCGTAGCGCAGCGTCAGCACGCCCCGACGGAGGTCGATCGGGTGCCCGGGCTCGTAGACGGCGTGGAACCGGCGCGAGGCGGCCTTGACCTGCTCGAGGATCGCGTCCCACCGGTCGACGATCGTGGCGAGGTCGTCGGCACCCTCGCCGCGGGTGGGGGCATCCGGGTCGGGTTCGGCGACGGTCACGGTGTCCTGACCGCGGGGTGGGGGCGGCGTGGCGTCGGCGTCCTCGGGCCCGTCCTCGGTGCGGCCGTGCGAGCGGGCGCGGGCCGACAGCCGGTCGCCGGTCGAGCGACCGTCCGCGGCCGGCGCGGGCCGGGGCGCCGCGGGCTCCGGCTCCGGGGTCGCGGCCGCGGGCTCGGGCTCCGACGCCGGTTCGGGGGTAGGTGTCTCGGCAGCCGGTGGCTCGGCGGCCGGTTCGGGTGCCGGCTCGGGAGCGCGCGCGGCGGGTGCCGAGGTCACGACCGGCCGCGGCTCCTGCTCGAGCCGCGCGACCCGGTCGGCGAGCCCCGCGGTGTCGCCGGCGAGCTCGGGCACGGCGAGCTTGGCGAGCGCCAACTCCAACGGCAGCCGGGCGGGTCCCTGGCGCATCTCGGCGATCGTGTCGGCGAGGAGGCTGACGGCGCGGAGCATCGACTCGCGCGGGAGCACGTCGCGCTGCGCCGACAGGCGGTCGCGGCGGTCCTGGGTCGCGTCGACGAGGTCGGGGCGGTCCGGTGCCACCTGCAGGACCATCAGGTCACGCAGGTGCTGGAGCAGGTCGAGCGCGAAGCGGCGGAGGTCGTGGCCGTCGTCGAGGAGGCCCTGGACCAGGCCCAGGAGGCCGGCGAGGTCGCGCGCGGCGACGAGGTCGACCGCCTCGAAGGTGCGCTCGACCGGGGTGTGGCCGAGGACGAGGGCGACCTTGTCGGCGGTCACCTCGGTGCCCGAGAACGACAGCACCTGCTCGAGCACGGACATCGTGTCGCGCGCGGAGCCGTCGCCGGCGCGCACGACCGCGGCCGCCGCCTCGTCCTCGATCGTGTAGCCCTCGAGCTCGCAGATCCGGTGGACGTGGGCGACGAGGTCGTCGGCGCCGATGCGGCGCAGGTCGAGCCGCTGGACCCGGCTCATGATGGTCGGGATGACCTTCTGCGGGTCGGTGGTGGCCATCGCGAAGATGACGTGGTCCGGCGGCTCCTCGATCAGCTTCAGCAGGGCGTTGAACGCCGCCGTCGAGGCCATGTGGACCTCGTCGAGGATGTAGACCTTCTTGCGGGCCCGGGCCGGGGCGAACAGCGCCCGGTCACGCAGCTCGCGCGCGTCGTCGACCCCGCCGTGCGAGGCCATGTCGAGCTCGATCACGTCGACCGACGAGCCGTCGGTGATCGACACGCACATCTCGCACACGTTGCACGGGGTGGCGGTCGGCCCCTCCTCGCAGTTGATCGACTTGGCGAGGATGCGGGCGGTCGAGGTCTTGCCCGTGCCGCGCGGTCCCGTGAACAGGTAGGCGTGGTGGAGGCGGTCCTCCTCGATGGCGTTGACGACCGTCTGGGTGACGTGGGACTGACCCACCACGTCGGCGAACGACTGCGGTCGGTACTTGCGGTACAGCGAGACGTACGCCACGGACTCCCCAGCCTTGGTCGCGCTCGAACGCGGGCGGCCCCGAGGGTACTCGCCGCCTGCGACCGGCTCCCTCCGCGGGGCGCAGGCGAGGGCCGGTGCGCGCGCACCGGCCCTCCATCACGCCGGACCGTGACCGACTCACGGTCCGGCGGATGCTGCTCCGGTCACCCGGAGGTCGGAGCCACCCGGCTCGTCGCGGTCGCGCCCGAGGTCTGGGCGACCGCGGCCGTCGCCGGCACGGCACCCCCGAACCCGGTGCCGAGGTCGACCATCCCCGGGTAGGCCTCGAGGCCGTGCTCGTGGACGTCGAGCCCGTCGATCTCCTCCTGCTCGCTGACCCGGATGCCGATCGTCACCTTGATGAGGAGGAACACGAGCCCGGACAGGACCGCGACGAAGGCCGCGATGGCCGCGACGCCGATGGCCTGGGTCCCGACGTCGTAGCCGGCGGCGCGACCGTCGGCGTAGAGCCCGACGGCGAGCGTCCCGAACGCCCCGCAGACGCCGTGGACGGCGACGGCGCCGACCGGGTCGTCGATGTGGACGCGGTCGAGGAAGAGCACCGCGGCGACGACCAGCGTGCCGGCGGCGAGGCCGACGAGCGCCGCCTCGAAGCCGGACGCCGAGGTCCGGGCCGGCGGTGATGCCCACGAGGCCGGCGAGCGCGCCGTTGGCGATCATCGCCGAGTCGGGCTTGCCGGAGCGGATCCAGATGAACGCGGCCGCGGCGACGGCACCCATCGCGCCGGCGACGTTGGTGGTCAGGAGGATGTGACCGATGGTGCGTTCCTGGCCGACGGCCGCGAGCGTCGAGCCGCCGTTGAAGCCCCACCAGCCGAACCAGAGGACGAACACGCCGAGGAGCACGAACGGGATGTTGTGACCCGGGATGGCACGCGGCTTGCCGTCCTTGCCGTACTTGCCGATGCGCGGGCCGAGGATCGCCGCGCCCATGAGGCCGGCGACGCCGCCCACCATGTGCACGATCGAGGAGCCGGCGAAGTCGTAGTAGCCGAGCTCGGACAGCCAGCCGCCGCCCCACTGCCAGTGGGAGACGATCGGGTAGATGAACGCGGTCATCGCCGCGGAGGAGATGAGGTAGCCGCTGAACTTCATCCGCTCGGCGACGCGCACCGGAGACGATGGTCGCGGCGGCGGCGGCGAAGGCCAGCTGGTAGGCGAACTGCGACGCCGTCGCCCATGATCGACTCGGGATCGAAGAACCCGGTGGTGCCGAACAGGCCACCCTTGGACGCGCCGTAGGCGAGCGCTCCGCCGACCGCCCAGTAGAGCGGGACGCCGACGATCAGGTCGGCGGCGTTCTTGGTCATGATGTTGACGGCGTTCTTGGACCGGGTGAGCCCGGTCTCGACCAGGCCGAAGCCCATCTGCATCAGGAACACCAACGCCCCGCACACGGCCACCCAGACCGTGTCGATGGCGTAGGTGTAGTCAGGGGTCGCTGCGTCCTGGGCGGCCGCGGGCAACGCGGTGACGAGGAGGAGGAAGGTGGTGGCGGAGAGGAGCCGCCGCGTCGTGCGGGCCATGGTGGGGTGAACCCTCGCTGTCGGTGGCACTCGTCGGTAGTGCCGATCGACGAGGACGCTACGAGGCTCACGTTCCGTGGTGGTTTCGTGGACGGCCCGCCACGTGACGTTGTTGGGAACGTCGTGTTACGGGTGCGTGTCGCCGGCATCTGCGGCCGCCCGGCGGCCTTCGGGCACGACGACGCCGCGGGACCCTGACCCCGCGCGGGACCTGACTCGGCACCCGTCCGAGAACGGCTTAGGGCTGCTGCCTTCCGGCCCTGACCCGGTTCACCGGGGGACGTCACCGAGGTTTGCCCCGCGCGGGATCACGATCCCGCGGCGGACGACGAGCCTACCGACGGTCCTCCGGCACCGCACACCCGCGGGGCCGCGTGCGCGGCAACGACGGACGCCCGCCACCGGAGGTGACGGGCGTCCGAGACGCGGAGGGTGGGGGATTCGAACCCCCGAGACCCTTGCGGGTCAACACGGATTCCAGCCGTGCGCCATAGGCCGGACTAGGCGAACCCTCCAAGCGGAGCGGAGGGTACGCACCGCGCCGCACAGCGGCAACGCCGGCGCGGCCCCCGCCCTCCCGCCCCGCCGCCCGGCGGTCGCCTCTGCCCGGGATCTGTCGGCGATGTGTCGCACCAGCCGCGACGGAACCCCGACAGATCCTAGGGTCCTCCCCCGACCCGACCGACGGAGCGCCCCGTGTCCGACGTCCTCCTCACCGACACCCGCGACGGCGTCGCGACCTTGACCCTCAACCGGCCCGAGCGGCGCAACGCCTTCAGCCTCGAGCTCCTGACGTCGTTGCGCGACGAGCTCGACCGGCTGTCCGGGGACGACACCGTCCACCTCGTCGTCGTGGCCGGCGCGGGGTCGGACTTCTCCGTGGGCGGCGACCTCGCCGAGGGCGCCGGCGGCGGCGTCGACACCGGCGTCCCCGCGCAGGTCGTCAGCCACCTCCGCGGGCTGATGCGCGTGTCGCAGCTCCTCCACGAGATGCCGCAGGTGACCGTCGCCGCGATCGACGGCGCGTGCGGCGGCGCCGGCGTGTCGCTCGCCTGCGCCTGCGACCTCCGGTACTGCTCCGACCGGGCCCGCTTCGCGAGCGGGTTCGTCACCGCCGGCGTGTCCGGCGACTTCGGCGGCACGTGGACCCTCCCCCGCATCGTCGGACCCGCGAAGGCCCGCGAGCTCTACCTCCTCGGCGACCGCTTCGGCGCCCAGGAGGCGCTGGCGATGGGGCTCGTGTCGGCGGTGTTCCCGGCCGACGGGTTCGCCGACGCCGTCGGGGAGGTCGCGACGCGGCTCGCCGCCCGGGCGCCGCTGGCACTGCGGGCCGCGAAGGCGAACCTCAACGACGCCGACCGGCTGACCTTCGCCGAGCTCCTCGACCGCGAGGCCGAACGGCACGTCGCCTGCTCGTTCACCGCCGACGCCGCCGAGGCCGCGATGGCGTTCCTCCAGAAGCGCGAGCCGCGCTTCGAGGGCCGCTGAGGGTCCGGAGCCCTACCGCGCGCCGGCGTCGCGGCGCCCGCGGAGCCACTGCCCGACCGCGAGGACGACCAGCACGATCGCGCCGAGGATCAGGAGCCAGCGCAGCACGCTCACGATCACGCCGACCACGGCGAGGACGACCGCCGCGAGCAGCAGCCAGCCGGCGATCCTCAGCGTCCCGGATCCGTCCGTGTCCACGTGTGCCTCCCCCGGCGTGCTCGACTCGGTCCCACGCTACTCCGGTGGAGCGGCGTTCGGCTCGATGCCGGCGGCCGTCAGGGCCTCGATGATGTTGGCCCGCATCCGGCGCATGCCGCCGAGCCAGCGGTCGTGGTCGCTGCCGCGACGCTCGTGGTAGGTGGCGACCTGCGGGTGCGGCAGGATCAGGAACGACTCGGCGGCGAGGCCGGCGACGACCGCGTCGGCGACCTCCTCGGGCGAGATGGCGTCCGGGTCGAGCATGCCGGTGGGGTCCTGCTCGAGCATCGGCGTGCGGACCCCGAGCGGGCACAGGGCGCTGACCCGGACCCCGTCGCCGGCGTGGGCGATCGACAGCCACTCGAGCGCCGACAGGGCCGCGGCCTTCGTGACCCCGTACGGCATCGCGAACACGTGGTTCAGGAGGCCCGCGGCGGAGACGGTGCCGAGGAGGTAGCCCTCGCCGCGTTCGAGCCAGTGGGGCAGCAGCGCCCGCATCGCGTGGACGTGGCCCATGACGTTCACGTCCCAGCTGCGCTGCCACCCGTCGTCGGCCACCTCCGGTCCGCCGCCGACCGCGATGCCGGCGTTGGAGCAGTAGAGGTCGATCCGGCCGTGCTCGCCGAGCACCCCCTCGACGAGGTCGGCGACCGACGCCGCGTCGGCCACGTCCACCCGCACCGCGGTGCCGGCGACGTCCTCGGCCACCGCCTCGGCCCCGTCGACGTCGAGGTCCGCGATCACGACGTGCGCGGCGCCGTCGGCGTGGAAGCGGCGGGCCATCGCCGCCCCGATCCCGGAGGCGCCGCCGGTCACGACGACGATGCGGTCACGGACGTCCACGGTGAGCTCCTGCGACGGGTCGGGACACCCTAGCGATGTGCCCCGGTGGACCCCCGTCCGCAGTAGCCTCGCCGGCGACCCGCACGACCCGCCACGACCCGGGAGCAGCACCGATGGCCGTCGAGATGACCCTCGAGGAGCTCAAGCAGGCGAGCGACGTCGACCTCGGCGCGTCCGGCTGGCTCGAGGTCACCCAGGAGCGCATCGACCTCTTCGCCGACGCGACCGACGACCACCAGTGGATCCACGTGGACCCCGAGCGGGCCGCCAGTGGCCCGTTCGGCACCACCATCGCGCACGGCTACCTCACCATCTCGCTCCTGCCGGCGATGGTGACGAGCATCATCAGCGTGACCGACGTGAAGATGGGCGTGAACTACGGCATCGACAAGCTGCGGCTCACCTCGCCGGTCAAGGTGGGCTCGCGGGTCCGGGCCAAGGGCCGGCTCGTGTCCGCCGAGGACAAGGCCGGCGGCGTCCTCTACCGGGTCGCGGTCGAGGTCGAGATCGCCGGCGAGGACCGCCCCGCCCTCGTCGGCGAGGTGCTGTACCTGGTCTACGGCTGACGCCGTAGGCGCCGGGCGTGCTCGCTCCGCTCCGCGACGCCGGCGACACCTCGTCTACGGCTGACGCCGTAGGCGCCTCCCGACGAACTTTGCCCCTACGAACTTCAACATCCTGAAGTTCGACCCCTCAAAGTTCGCCGGGTCGGGGTGAGGTATCGACAGGGGTCGATGGGTGGGGTAGGGTGGGCTGGCATCGACGCGTATCGATACGATGCGCCCCGACCCCCTGGAGCCACCCGATGTCCCGTGTCCAGCTCGCCCTCAACGTCACCGACCTCGACGCGTCGATCGCCTACTACTCGACGCTGTTCGGCACCGCCCCGCACAAGGTCCGCGAGGGGTACGCCAACTTCGCGATCGCCGAGCCGCCGCTCAAGCTCGTCCTGATCGAGAACGCCGACGCGCCGGGCGGGTCGATCAACCACCTCGGGGTCGAGGTCGCGACGCCCGACGAGGTCGCGACCCACGCGGGGCGCCTCGCCGGCGAGGGGCTCGCCACGGACGTCCGCGCCGGCGAGCTGTGCTGCCACGCGGTGCAGGACAAGGTGTGGGTGACCGACCCCGACGGGGCGCGCTGGGAGGTCTACGCCGTCACCGACGACGCGCCGGAGGAGACGCTCGCCGGCGCGCCGCGGGGCGCCGAGCTGCCGATGGCGACCGCCGGCGCTTCCCCCTCCGCCTGCTGCTCGTAGTCCCCGACACCACCGAGAGAGGCTCATCCGTGGACGTCAAGGAGATCACCGAGGCGTGCTGCCTGCCCGTGCTCGACGCCGAGCTCGACGACCAGCAGGCGGAGGACCTCGCCAACGCGTTCAAGGTCCTGTCGGACCCGATCCGGCTGCGCCTGCTGAGCCTGGTCGCGGCGGCCGAGGGCGGCGAGGCGTGCGCGTGCGACCTCACCGGACCGCTCGGTCGCAGCCAGCCGACGATCAGCCACCACCTGTCGGTGCTGAACGACGCCGGGCTCGTGACGCGCGAGAAGCGCGGCCGCTGGGCCTGGTTCCGGGTCGTCCCCGAGCGGCTCGCGGTGCTGCGCGACGCGCTGACCGTCTGACGCCGGCGCTCACGCGGCGCCGGCGCTCACGCGGCGACGCCTCTCAGCGGCGGGCGCCGGCGTGGGTGCGGAGGATGTCGAGCGCCTCGTCGGCGTGGACCTCCATGTCCGACTCCGAGGAGATGACGCCGAGGACGGTGAGGTCGGTGTCGAGGACGATCGTCTTGCGCTTGGACCACAGCGGGCCGGGGCGCTTGACGTCGAGGACCTTCGAGACCGACCCGTCGGCGTCGGCGATGAGCGGGTAGTCGAGGCCGAGCTCGGCGCGGAACCGCGCCTGGGTCTCGACGTCGTCGCGGCTCAGCCCCACCCGGGTGGCGCCGGCGTCAGCGAACTCGGCGGCGAGGTCGCGGAAGTGGCACGACTCGGCGGTGCAGCCACCGGTGAACGCCTTCGGGTAGGAGAAGACGACCAGCGGGCCGTCCGCGGCGAGCTCGGACAGCGGGACGGTGCGTCCGTCGTCGAGGGTCGCCGGGACGTCGGGGATCCGGTCGCCTGCCTGCATCGTCTCTCCTGGCCTTCGGGGTCGGGCGTGGGTCGTGGGGTGTCGCGGGTTCGTCGCCGACCCGGAGCCGGTTGGGTCCGGCGCCCGGAGGGTGACGGGCGGTCGTAGGCTTCGCTACCGCCGGCCGGCCTCCCTCCCCCAGCGCCGGCGAAGGTGCGCCCGTGTCCCGCCGTCGCAAGGTCCTCCTCGGTCTGCTGGCCGTGGTCGTGGTGCTCGTCGCCGGCGTCGCGGTGTACCTCGGGCCGATCGCGCCGATCGCCACCGGCTACGCCGCGAAGATCACCTGCTCGGGCCACGTCGTGTCGGGGCGGTCGGTCGAGGACATGGCCGGCGACCTGCCGTCCAACCCGCTCGTGCCGCTGCTGCGGACCAGCGCCGACGACGACGCCGGGTCGGTGACCTCGAGCCTGATCGGGCTGTGGCCGTCGACCGCGTACGCGACCGATGGGCTCGGCTGCACGCTCGCCGACGAGCGACCGGGGTTCACCGCGCTGCCGCCGTTGCCCGCCCCGGACCCGGGCACCCCGTGGCCCGCCGGCGACGGCCTCGGCGCGCTCCCGGACGGCGCCGACGCCGGCGCCCTCGACGCGGCGATCGCCACCGCGTTCACCGAGGACGACCCGCAGGGGCGGCTCCGCAACACCCGGGCGGTCGCGGTCGTGGAGGACGGCCGGCTCGTCGCCGAGCGCTACGCCGACGGCTTCGGCGCGGACACCCCGCTCCTGGGCTGGTCGATGACGAAGTCGGTCGCGAACGCGATGGTCGGGCGCCTGGTCGGCGAGGGGCTCCTCGACACCGCGGCCACCGGGCTGCTGCCGGCGTGGGCCGACGACGACCGGTCGTCGATCAGCCTCGACGACCTCCTGCGGATGTCGAGCGGCCTCGCGTTCGAGGAGGTCTACGACCCGGGCACCGACGTGACCGAGATGCTGTTCACGCCGACCGACGCCGGCGCGTACGCCGCGTCGAAGCCGCTCGAGGCGGAGCCGGGGACGCGCTGGCACTACTCGTCGGGGACGTCGAACATCGTCTGCGACCTCGCCCACGAGGCCTCGGGGATGGGCCCCGAGATGGCCCGCGAGCTGGTGTTCGCGCCGCTCGGGATGAGCTCGGCGGTCCTCGAGCCGGATGCGGCGGGCGGACTCGTCTGCTCCTCGTACCTCTACGCGACCGCCCGCGACTGGGCCCGGTTCGGCCAGTGGTTCCTCCAGGACGGCGAGTGGGACGGCGAGCAGCTGCTCCCCGCCGGCTGGGTGGCGTACTCGACGACCCCGGTCGAGCTCGAGGCCGAGAACCCCTACGGCGCCCACTGGTGGCTGAACGCCGGCCCGGACGGCGAGCGGCGGATGCCGAGCGTGCCGGCGGACGCCTACTGGGCCTCGGGCAACGAGGGCCAACAGGTGGTGGTCGTCCCGAGCGCCGACCTGGTCGTGGTCCGGCTCGGGTTCAGCGGCGACTTCGACGGCATCGACTGGGGGCTCGAGCCGCTCGTCGCCGGCGTCATCGCCGCCCTGGGCTAGACCGCGCCGGGACGTCCACGACGCCCTGCCCGACGCGGTCACGCGCGGGGTCGTCCTCCCCCTCGGTTCCGGGCACGTCGCCTGCGGTCGGCAGGCGCCCCCCGGCGTAGCGTCGGAGGTGGAGCTGGAGCGGACGGTCCGGGTGGCCGCCGCTCGCTCAGCTGTCCGATGACCCCCACGACAGAGAGGTGCGGACGTGAGGACGATCCGGGGGACGCGCCTGATCGCGATCCTGCTCGCTGCGCTGGTCGCCGCCGCCTGCGGTGGTGACGACGGCGAGGACACGACGGCACCGACGGCGACACCGACGACGGCACCGGTCGAGACCGAGAGCTCGGAGCCGGGGCCGCAGACCGTCTCCGTCTACTTCGCCGACGAGTCGCAGGGAGACGTCTGCACCGAGGCGTTCCCGCTCGACCGCGAGATCACGACCGACGATCCGGTCGAGGGGGCGCTGGTCGCCCTCCTCGCCGGCCCCACCGAGGACGAGGCCGCCGAGGGCTACACCAGCTGGTTCTCCGACGAGACGGCGGACCTCCTCGAGGAGGTCACCGTCGAGGACGGCCGGGCGCTCGTGAGCTTCGACCCGTCGCTGCCGGAGGTCATCCCCAACGCGTCGACGTCGTGCGGGAGCGGGGCGCTCCTGGCCCAGCTCGACGCCACGACGACCCAGTTCCCGGAGGTCGACGAGGCGTGGTACGCGCTCGGCGGCGACCGGGACGCCTTCTACCAGTGGCTGCAGATGGTGACCCCCGAGTAGGGGCACCGCCAGAGAGGACCCGTCGTCATGTCCGGTCGGGGTACGTCAACGCGGTCGCCCCTCGAGCGCACCCTCATCGGGCTCGTGCTCTTCCAGGGCATCACCGGCACCGCCGGCGGCGCGGTGCTGACGTGGTCGGGCTCGGGGATGCCCGACGAGTGGCTCGCCGGCATCCCGTTCGACAGCTGGGTCTGGCCCGGCGTCATCCTCGGGGTCGGCCTCGGCCTCGCCCCGCTCGTCATCGCCTACGGCCTGCTGCGCCGGCCACGCTGGGCGGCGCTCGCGCCGATCGAACGCGCGACCGGACACCACTGGTCGTGGGTCGCGTCGGTCGCGCTCGGGGTCGGGCTCCTGGCCTGGATCGTGGTGGAGCTCGTCATGATCGCCGCGTTCCACCCGATCATGCAGCCGCTCTACCTCGCCGTCGGCGTCGGCATCCTCGCGACCGCCGCCTCCCCGCCCGTCCGGCGCGCCACCATGACCGACAGACAGGAGCGCCGGGTGGGGAGCGGCCACGCGCTCCCCGCCTGACCGCGCCAGGTGGATGAGGTCGCGGGCCGTCAGCGACGGTGTCGTCCGCACGAGGTTCCTCGCGGCCCCCACGTCGGCGCCCGTGACGTCGAGCACCCTGGTCAGCCCGGGTGACGAGCTCCAACGCCGCGGCTCAGCCCAGGAGGTCGCTGCCGTCGCGGTCGAACCAGACGTTGCCGAGGGCGGTGACCTCGTCCCACGAGCGCATCGCGGCGGGACTCACGGGGAGCCGCCGACCCGTGACCTCGTCCGGGTCGAGCCACAGCAGGACGCCGTCGTCGCCCGCCGCGAAGGAGTCCGGATCGGGGAGGTCGTCCGGGAACCGGTCGAGGACCTGCAGCTCGCCGCGTAGCAGCACGCTCCAGCCCGAGCGGTGCCGTTCGTCGAGGCCATCGGCTTGGAAGGAGACGACCTCCTCACGGCGCGCCGCCTCCACCTTGGCGCCCGGCAGCGACCGGATGAGGATGCCGCCCCGGTAGACGACGACGTTCACGGGGACGACCACGGGACCCGACGGGTCGTTGCGGGCGAGCCGGCCCAGCCGTGTCGTGGCCAGGAGCTCGAAGCACTCGTGGGCGGTGAGCTCGCGGGGTAGTTGGTCGACGGACACGGTGGCTCCTCCTCGCGGGTCGATCGGGGCGACGGACAGCCTCGGTTCGACCATGCGGCCTCGCGTCCCCCGACGGCAAGGGCCGAAGGCCCCGCCTCCGCCGGCGCTGCCGGGCCGGTCGGCCCTGGGCGGGGCGGGCCCACGGGTGTTCGATCGGTCGCATGGACCGGTTGACCCCGCTGGACGCCTGGTTCCTGCACGTCGAGGACGGCGTCGACCACATGCACATGGCGCTCGTGTGCATCTTCGAGCCGGCCTGCCCGGCACCGGACGAGGCCGCCGACGACATCGCCCGGCGGCTCGACCGCATCCCCCGCTACCGGCAGCGGGTGCGCCGGGCACCCTTCGACCTCGCAGCGCCGGTGTGGAGCGACGACCCGGACTTCGACGTCCGCAACCACGTGTTCCGCACGACGGCCCGCGCACCGGGGGACGACGGCGCGCTGGCCGAGGTCGTGAGCGAGCTGATCGGCACCGAGGTGGACCGGGCCCATCCGCTGTGGGAGCTCTGGATCGTGGACGGGCTGGCGGACGGGCGCTGGGCGGTCGTCACCAAGGTGCACCACAGCCTGACCGACGGGGTCGGCGGCGCCGAGCTCTTCAGCGTGCTGGTCGACGCGGACCGCGAGCCGCCGGACCTGCCGGCCCCCGACTGGCGGCCCGGCCCGGACCCGTCCCGGCTGCGGGTGCTGGCGGACCGCGTCGCCGACCAGCTGCATCCCCTCCGCGTGGCGCGGGGCGCCGCTCGCGCCCCGTTCCGGCTCGCCCGGTCCGCGGCGACGTCGGCCCGGGGGCTCCTGGCGCTCGCACACGACGTCCCCCCGACCTCGCCCACGGTGCTGAACGGTCGCCTCACCTCGTCCCGGCGGTGGTGGCCCGCGACGGCCTCGCTCGCCGACGTCGACCGCATCCGCGCGCAGCACGGCGTCACGGTCAACGACGTGGCGTTGACCGCCATCAGCGGTGGGCTCCGGGACCTGCTCGTGGCCCACGGCGAACCTCTCGACGGCCGCGAGGTGCGTTCGCTGGTCCCGGTCAGCCTCCGGCATCTGGACCGCGACGGTGCGCTGCACAACCGCGTGGCGGCGATGGTGGCGGACCTGCCGGTGGGGATCGCCGACCCGACCGAGCGGCTCGCGGTCGTGCACGACCGGCTGGTCGCCCTGAAGGCGTCGCACGAGGCCGACGTCACGGCCGACCTCGCCGAGCTGGGGACCCACCTGCCGTTCCTGCCGATCCTGATCGGGTTCCACGGCGTCACCGGCTTCCTGCACCGGTTCGGGCAACGCTTCGTCAACACCGTCACGACCAACGTGCCCGGCCCGCCGGTGCCGCTCTACTGGATGGGTCGGCGGATGGAGCGGGCCTACCCGGTGACCCCGATCGGCGAGTGCGTCCGCGTCGGCGTCGCGATCTTCAGCTACGGCGGCCAGCTGACGTTCGGCGTGACCACCGACGCGGCGGTCCCCGACGGCCACCTCGTGGCGGCCGGCATCGAACGCGACCTCGGGGCGCTGGCCCGGCAGGCCACCCCGGGCGCCCGTCACCCAGCGGTCACGCGGTGATCCCGAGCTCGTCCGGGTCCTCCAGCAGCTGCTGGAACCGCTCCAACGAGCCGCGGGCGTAGAACCCGTCCTCGAGGCGCTCGTCGTAGGTGAGACGCAGCGTGACGTGCGGCCGGAGCTCCCAGCCGCCGTCCTCCGCCGCGACCGGCACCTCGGCGGCGGCACCGATCACGCAGAACAACCCGATCGTCCCGTACTCGTAGAGGTGGTGGAAGGCGGCGTCCAGGCGGAGGCTCCCCAGGTTCGCCAGGAACGCCGACGCGAACATCGGGTCGTCGTCGATGAACCAGCGGGGCAGCGCCCCGAAGGCATCGGCGGTCCGCAGCCCGGCCAGCACGGCCCGTCGGGCGACCCCGGGCAGCGCGAGGACGGCCCGGAGCTCACGGTCGGTGGCGTGGTCGCCGTCCGTGCGGGCGTGGTCGTCGCGGCCGTCGACGTCCCGGACGAGGTCGAGGAACTTCTCGTCGCGCGGGAAGTCCCGCTTCACGACCACGAGCGCCCCGTCGTCATCGAAGCGCTGCTTGGCCGCCCAGGACAGCTGCACCCCGTGTCGCTGGTACAGCCTCCCGCCGGCGACGAACCGGTTGATGCCGGGGCGCTCGTGCAGCGTGCGTGCCAGTGCCGCGAGCACGGCGTGGAACACGGTCACGTGCTGGTCGTAGCGCGCGTGGAAGTCGGCCAAGGCAGGTGCGACGGCGCGGAGGTCGACCTCCTGGGTGAAGTAGACCGCCGACTCGTTCCGCCGCCGCATGAGGTAGGGCATGATCGCGCGGGTCGGCGGCACGTCGCCCACGAGCGTCCCGTCCGGTCGGCTCCACCACATCGTCGTCCCGCCCACGCGCCATCGCGCCCCCGTCCCCTTCCACCGTCCTCGCTCCGCGCCGCACGGCCAGTGCCGTCCGGCCCGGCCCGTCCGGGGACCGACGAGGCGACACGCACCGTGTGGGCGCGCGGCGGCGGCCCCGGTCCCGTGCTCGACGGCTGCCGCCGGTGACGAACCGGTCAGGCGGTCAGCGGCGCGAACCTCGCCTGGAAGAAGCGCAGCTCGGCCGGCTCGTAGGTGAACGCCAGCCCCTGCACCTCCTCCGGGTGCTGGGCGACCTCGATGACCGACTCGGCCACGACGTCCATGTGCGCCTGGGTGTAGACGCGGCGCGGGATGGCGAGGCGGACGAGCTCGAGCTTCGGGCGGTGGTGCTCACCGGTGGCGGGGTCGCGGCCGGCCGACACGATGCCCCGCTCCATGCCGCGCACGCCGGCGTCGACGTAGAGCGCGGCGGTCAGCGCCTGGGCGGGGAAGTGGTCCTGCGGGATGTCCGGCAGGATCGCCGTCGCGTCGAGGAACACGCCGTGTCCGCCGACGGGGCGCACGATCGGCACGTCGGCCTTGATGAGCTTGTCGCCGAGGTACTCGACCTGCCCGACGCGGGCGGCGACGTGGTCGTCGGTGGCGACCATCTCGCGGATGCCGACGGCGAGCGCCTGCATGTCGCGGCCCGACATGCCGCCGTAGGTCTGCAGCCCCTCGAAGGCGACCAGCAGCGCCCGGGCCTTGCGTGCCAGCTCGGGGTCGCGCAGCGCGAGGAACCCGCCGATGTTGACGAGGTTGTCCTTCTTCGACGACACCGTCGCGCCCTCGGAGTGGTCGCAGATCTCGCGCAGGATCGACGCGACCGAGCGGTCCTCGTAGCCGGCCTCGCGCTGCTGGATGAACCAGGCGTTCTCGAGCGCGCGGGTGGCGTCGAGCATCACGGGGATGCCGTGCCGCTGGCAGAGCGCGTGGACCGCCTTGATGTTCGCCATCGACGCGGGCTGCCCGCCGGCGAGGTTGACGTTGGTCTCGAACGACACGTACGGGATCCGCTCGGCGCCGTGCTCGTCGATCACGGCCTGCAGCTTGTCGAGGTCGATGTTCCCCTTGAACGGGTGCAGGCTGTCGGGGTCGTGGGCCTCGTCGATGATGACGTCGACGAACCGGCCGCCGGCGTACTCCTGGTGGAACCGCGTGGTCGTGAAGTACATGTTCCCGGGGACGACGTCGCCGGGCGAGATCGTGATCTGGCTGAGGATGTGCTCCGCGCCGCGCCCCTGGTGGGTGGGGATGAGCTCCTCGTAGCCGTAGACCTCGCGGACGGCCGCCTCGAGCTCGTAGTAGCTGCGGCTGCCGGCGTAGGCCTCGTCGCCGAGCATCAGCGCCGCCCACTGGCGGTCGGACATCGCCGAGGTGCCGGAGTCGGTGAGGAGGTCGATGTAGACGTCCTCGGAGCGCAGCAGGAAGGTGTTGTAGCCCGCCTCGCGGATGGCCCGTTCGCGCTCCTCGCGGGTGGCGCATCTCGATGGGCTCGACCATCTTGATCTTGTACGGCTCGGCCCAGCTGCGTGCGGACACGGTGGTCCCTCCCGACGACGACGGTGGCGTCAGCGTCGCGCGTTGGACCGCGCCGGCGTGAGGGTCGACCGGACCCGTGCGGGTGGGCCGGTCGACCCGGGCGCTGACCCGGCGCCCGCGTGGTGCGATCGCCGGGACGGCCGGGGGGAGACCGGTCTAGCCTCAGCGGACGGGACGGCGGCTCCACCCGCGGCCGCCCGGGTCTGGAGTCCGCGTTGCCCCCGTCACCCGCTGGTCCCGCGCCCGAGCTGGTGCTGCGGCCCTACGACAAGGCCCGCGACCTCGACGCGGTCACGCGCATGTGGCGCGAGGTCGGCTGGACCACGAGCGAGCACGAGCTGGCCGTGGTCGAGCCGTTCTTCGACGTGGGCCGGACGCTCGTCTACGAGCAGGACGGTGCCGTCGAGTCGGCCTGCCACATCACCCCCGGGTCGGTCCGCTTCCAGGACCGCGACCTGCGTCTCGCCGGCGTGACGGCCGTGACCACCAGCCACGTCGCCCGCCGGCAGGGAGCGGCGCGCAAGCTCCTCGCGCGGATGCTGGCCGAGGAGGCCGCCGACGGCGCGCAGGTCGCCGCGCTCGGCATCTTCGACCAGGGCTTCTACGACCAGGTCGGGTTCGGGACCTCGGCCTACGGGCACCGGTTCCGGTTCGATCCCACGAGCCTCCAGGTCGACCGGTCGTTCCGCGTCCCGGTCCGTCTCACGGTCGACGACCACGAGGCGATGCACGCCGCGATGTGCGCCCGCCTGCGCGTGCACGGGTCCATGATCCTCGACCCGCCGGCGCTGATGCGGTGCGAGCTCAGCTGGGACGAGCAGACCTTCGGGTTCGGCTACCGCGACGACGACGGTGCGCTGACCCACTTCGTCCACGGCAAGGTCGAGGGCGAGCACGGGCCCTACAAGGTGAACTGGGTCGCCTACCGCGAGACCGACCAGCTGCTCGAGCTCCTGGCGCTCCTGCGGTCGCTCGGGGACCAGGTGCACGAGGTCGTGATGGACGAGCCCGCCCACCTCCAGCTCCAGGACGTGCTCCGCACCCCGTTCCGCGACGGCGCCCGCACGCGGGGGACCGGGTTCCAGCAGTCGGCCGCCTGGATACAGCTGCGGATCCTCGACCTGGCCGGGTGTGTCGAGGCAGCACGGTTCCCGGCCGGCGAGGTCGCCTTCAACCTCGACCTCCACGACCCCGCGGTCGACCACCTCCCGCCCGGGACCGACTGGGACGGGACGGCGGGACGGTTCGTGGTGACCCTCGGGGAGTCGTCGGCCTGCGAGCCGGGGACGCGCGACGACCTGCCGACGCTGTCCGCCGGCGTCGGCGCGTTCACGCGCATGCTGTTCGGCGTCCGCCCCGCCTCGGTCCTCGCCGTGACGACCGACCTCGCCGGGCCGCCGGAGCTGCTCGACGCGCTCGACCGGACCGTGTGCCTCCCGCCGCCGCACCCCGGGTGGGAGTTCTAGTGCCCACGGCCCCGCGCCGCCCAGGAGGCGACCCGTGATCGACGTGCTCCGGCTGGCCGCCTTCACCGACGACCCGCGTGGCGGCAACCCCGCCGGCGTCGTGCTCGCCGACGACGGCCTGCCGTCCGAGGACGAGATGGGTCGCATCGCCGCCGAGGTCGGCTACTCCGAGACCGCCTTCCTCGCCCCCACCGGCCCCGCGGCCTACCGGGTCCGGTTCTTCAGCCCCGCCGCCGAGGTCGACTTCTGCGGCCACGCGACGATCGCGGCCGGCGTCGTGCTCGGGCGCCGGCGCGGTCCCGGCACCTACGCCTTCGCGACCAACCCCGGCGAGGTCCCGGTCGAGGTCGCACCCGACGGCGACGGTCGGATGGTCGCGACCCTCACCTCGGTGGCGACGAGCCAGCGGGAGGTCCCGGCGCCGGCGCTCGCGGCCGCGCTGGCGACCTTGCGGTGGGACGCCGCCGACCTCGACCCGGCGATCCCGGTCGTCGAGGCGTTCGCCGGCAACTGGCACCTGGTCCTCGCGGCACGGACCCGCGCCCGGCTCGCCGACCTCGACTACGACTTCGACGGGTTGCGCACGCTCATGCTCGAACGCGGGCTCACCACCGTCCAACTGGTCCACCGGGCCGACGCGACCACGTTCGACGCGCGCGACCCGTTCCCGGTCGGGGGCGTGGTCGAGGACCCGGCCACCGGTGCCGCCGCCGCGGCGCTGTGCGGCTACCTCCGTGACGCCGGCCTCGTGTCCGCACCCGCGGACCTCGTGATCCGGCAGGGCGAGGACATGGGCCGACCGAGCCGGCTGCTCGTGCACGTCCCGACGGCCGGCGGCATCCGCGTGAGCGGCACCGCCGTCGACCTCTCCGACTGACCCGACCCGAAGGAGCCCGCGTGCAGCGCGACGCGATCAACCCGCCGACCGTGTTCGACAGCCTCCGGTACGGCTTCAGCCAGGCCGTGGCGGTCGAGGGCGGCCGCCACGTGTTCGTGTCCGGCCAGGTCGGCGTCGACCTCGACCTGCTCCCGGTGGCCGACGACCTCGAGGGGCAGACGGTGGCGGCGCTCGACAACCTCGACCGGGTGCTCGCGGCGGCCGGCGGGGGGCTCGCCGACGTCGTCGCGCTGCGCATCTACGTGGTCGCGTCGGCCGCCGACGACCTCTCCCCCGTCGGCCGCGGGCTGCGGACGCGGTTCGACCGGGAGGCGCCGCCGGCGTCGACGTGGCTCGTCGTCACCGGGCTCGCCGACCCGGGGATGCTGATCGAGATCGAGGCCCACGCCGTCCTCGCGTGACGACGCCTCCTCGCGTGGCGACATCGCGCCGGCGGCCGCCGACGGCCGCCCCGAGCGCGGCGAGTCCGGCGAGCGCGAGCCCGCCACCCGTCGCCGGCAGGCCCGGGGCATCGGTCGCCGTGTCGGGGTCGGGGGCCGTGTCGGGGTCCGGAGGCGTGTCGCGGCCCGGGGCGGCGGCGAGGTCGGCCTCGACCTCCAGCAGCCAGGCCGCGTAGGTCCGCACGATCGCCGGGTCGACGCGGAGGTCGTTGTGGGAGGTGTTGGGGAACGTGAGGTTGAGCTCGGCGTCGGCCAGCTGCGGTGAGGCGGCGTCCTGGGGCGCGTAGAAGACGTCGCCTGCGCCGGTGCCCTCCGAGATCGTCATCCACCGGGTCGGCGGCAACCCCTCGCCGTCGGCGTTCATCCGTGCGAGCCACGCCGAGCCGGGCGCCAGCTCGTCGCAGCCGTAGTAGCTGTCCTCGAGGCCGGTGCAGACCGAGGTGCCGTGGTTCGCGCCGGCGATGCCCACGACCGCCGCGATGTCGGTCCGGAGGCGCGGCTCCACCCGGATCGCGCGCCGCACGAGCGTCACCCCCAGCGAGTGGGCGACGATGCTCACCCGCTCGGCGCCGGTGTAGGCCCGGACAGCGTCGATGAACGCGATGAGGTCCGGCACGTTCACCTCGTCGTTCTGCGGGTTGCCGCTCACCCCCGCCTGCGGGTGCTCCGCGACGTAGGCGGCCTCGCCGCCGTCGGTGGTGACGGGAGCCGAGCCGCCGACGTAGCCGAGGCCGCCGTAGGACAACGCCCACAGCTCCTGGTCGCCGTAGCCGAACTCGTCCCGGAACCGGTCGCGCACGACGTAGTAGTTCTGCGCGTCGGCCTGGTTGCCGTGGACGAAGACGACCGGGATGTGGTGGAGCGGGGCGCCGCGCTCGACACCTCCGAAGCCGCCGAGGGGCCAGCCGTACTCGGCGTCGGGCGGCGGCGTGAAGTCGTCGGCGAACAGCACCGGTGCCGGCCCCGTCGGGGCGCGGTGGCCCGCGACGTGGTCCGCCCACGCGGTGCCGCCGGAGAGCGCGACCACCAGGGCGGCCACGAGGCCGGCCAGGGTGGGCCCGCGAGCCACCCCCGCCACGCGTCGCCGCCGCTCCCGCACCCCGTTGCTCCCGTCCCGTCCCGGCGAACCGGTCGTGGCCGGAGACCAGCGCATCGCGGGGATGTTGTCAACGCCCGGGCGGACCCGAGCGGGGTCGGAGAACGCGGTTACGCGCCTCGAGCGGTGGGCCGAGGACCTCGAGCCCGTACGTGGGACCGACCCGGACCCACCGGGCGATCTCGTCCGGGTCGGGGTGGGTCGGCAGCGACCGCGTCTCGGCGGGGACGCCCACCTCGCGGTAGAGGTCGAGCAGCGCGCCCGGCGACGTCAGCGCGAGGATCCGCGCCGGCGCGTCACCGGTGATCCGGAACCGGTGCGGGACGGCGCGGGGCAGGTACATGACCGAGCCGGCGGCGAGGTCGTAACGGGTCCCGCCGGCCTCGTAGACGAGCGTCCCGGCGAGGACGTAGAACACCTCGGCTTCGCGCGTGTGTCGGTGCAGCGGCGTCGCCGTCCCGGGCGGCTGGGTGACCTCGGCCAGCCCGATCGCCCCGTCGGTCTCGTCGGCCCCGAGCTTCATCTCGAACAGCGAGCCCATCGCCCAGACGGCGTCGCCCTCCCCGGGGCCGCGGTGCAGGGCCGTCGTGGGGGTCCCGGCGGTGGTGGTGTCCACGTGGCATCTCGATCCACAAGTTATTAGAATGTGACTCTAATAACTGCGACGCCGTCCGGCAAGGGGGAGATCGTGGGCGAGGCGCCCGACCCGCGTGTGGTCGCCAGCCGGCGGCGGATCGCCGCGGCCGCACAGCGCCTGTTCCTCACGCACGGGTACGTCGCGACGACCATCGCCGACATCGCCGAGGCTGCCGGCGTGGCGCTCCAGACGGTCTACAACGCCGTCGGCAGCAAGGCGGCGGTGCTCAACCTCGTGCTCGACACCGCGGCGGCGGGGTCGCAGGCGCCGGGGTCGGTCCCGGAGTTCATGGCGCGCCGGGTGTCGGCCGCCGGTGGCGCCGGCGAGGCCGTCGACGTCCTCGCCGAGTGGTTCGCCGAGGTGCACCCGCGCACCGCCGACGTGTTCCGGGTGATCCGGGAGGCGGCGGCGGTCGACCCCGAGATCGCGGAGCTCCGCGACCGGCGCGACCGGGCCCGGCTCGACAACTACCACCTCGCGGCACGCGCCATCCTCGAACGCAGCGGCGCGACCGGGGGCGACGACGGGGTCGAGAAGGCCTCCCTCGCCGCGGCCATCTGGAGCCTCGGCCACCCCGAGACCTACGCCATGCTCGTCATCGACCGCGGCTGGTCCCTCGAGCGCTACCACCGCTGGATCGCGCGGCAGCTCCACCTCGTCATCCAGGCGTGACCGTGCGGTCGTCGCCGACCGGGACGCCCTCGGCGGCGAGGAGCGGTGCCTGGGTCGGGGCGTGGGTGCGGTAGAGCCGGCCGTCCTGCGGGACGACCCGCCACCAGGGGAGCCCGGGCACCCGCCGCAGCACGTTCGCGACGGCCTGGGCCGCGCCGGGGTGACCGGCCTCGGTGGCGACCTCGGCGTAGGTGAGGAGCTGACCGGCCTCGAGGCTCGCGACGACCCCGACGACCGCGTGCTGGAACGGCGTCAGCCGCTCGGGCGGGTCCACGTAGGCCGCCCGGTGGCGGTGGCGCGGTCGCGGCCGCACGCCGGCTCGTCGCCGGTCCGGGCGAGCGGCCAGGGCCGGCGCGGCGTCGCCCAGGAGCTCGATCAGCGTGTGGGCGTTGGCGACGGCGTGACCGGAGTAGTCGTTGTTGAAGTACACCCACGCCGGCGTGCCCGTCCGCGGCGACCGCGCGGAGGCGCTCGGCCCACGGTTCGAGCTCGGCGCGGGAGTAGTCGTAGCGGTAGGGCTCCTCGGAGAGCCCGTGGAAGCGGACGTAGACGTGGTCGCCGGTGCGGACGAGCTCGTGCCGGTCGGTGAGGCTCGACGACAGCCACACGTGCGACGCGCCGTGACGGTCGAGCACCGCGTAGGTGTCGGGGTGGAACCAGCTGTCGTCACGGAACTCGACGGCGTGGCGGACGCCGTCGGGGAGCGCGGCGAGGAAGGCGTCGAGACGGTCGAGGTTGCGCGTCCAGTTGGGCGGGAGCTGCCACAGCACGACCGCCGTGCGCGGCAGCACCGGCCGCAGCGGCTCCACGAACCGGCCGATCGCGCCGGCCGGGTCCTTGAGCTTCAGCCGGTGGGTGATGAACTGGCTGCCCTTGAGGGCGAACTCGAACCCCGGCGGGGCGGTGTCGGCCCAGCCCTGCGCGGCCGACTCGCGCGCCAGCCGGTAGAAGGTCGAGTTGACCTCCACCGTCGGGAACCAGCCGACGTAGTGCGACAGCCAGCGGGCCGTGCCGACCCCCTCGGGGTAGACGAGGCCACGCCAGTCGTCGTACTGCCAGCCGCTGGTGCCGACCCGGACCTCACCCGCCATGCGGTCTCCGCCGCAACGCCGACGCGCCGGCGAGGGTCAGCAGCCCGAGCAGGGCGATGCCGCCGCCGGTGGCCGGGAGCGGGCTGGGTCCGCCGTCGTCGCCGCCCGTGCCACCCCCGGGTGCGCCGCCACCGCCCGTGCCACCGTCCGGCGGGGTCGCCGCCGCGGTCGGCAGGAGGAAGTCCATCGCGGGCGCGTTGTCGAGCTGGACCAGGAAGCTCTGCAGCTGGCTGTCGGGCGAGAGGATGTTGGACACGACGAACGCCGTGCCGTCGAAGATGCGGTCGCCGGGCTTGGCGGGACGCTCGGTCGGGACCTCGGCCGGACCCGCCGGGAGGCCGTCGAGCGCCTCGAGGAGGGTCAGCGGCACGGTCAGGGTGATCGTGCCGGCCTCCTGGTCGACCGCGCCGGGGATCGCGGTGTTGCCGAGGTAGGTGAGGCACTGGTCGTCGGCGACGTTCGTGCCGCCGGGCGTGCCGCACTCGCTGGGGGTGGCGCCGTAGTCGCTGTGGCCGAACGTGAACCCACGGACCGGGTCCCAGTTGGCCTGGGCGGACTCGTAGCGGAAGCCGTCGACGAAGCGGAACAGGAACAGCAGCGACTGCCCCTGCGCGTCGAGCGCCGCCTGCTGCAACGCCGCGTCGGACAGGTCGTCGACCGTCATCCGCACGGTGAACCCGCCGGAGGGGTCGGGCTCGCCCGAGGTCGGGTCGATCGGCGGGAGCACCTCGACCTTCGTGAGGTCAGCGGCCGGCACGGGGAGCTGCGCGGCCGGGGCGAACAGCGACGAGTAGTCGGCGATCGCGTCACCGGTGGGGTCGGTGGAGCTCGTCCGCAGCGCATGCCGTCCGTTCAGCGCGATCGTGCCGCCGCCGTTGCTGGGGCCGGCGACCTGCCGGATCACCATCGGCGAGGAGACCGTGCCGGCGGTGTCGCCGGGACGCTTGTGGGCGGTGTTGAACACGACCACGAGCTCGCCGGTCGCGGGGTTGTAGTCCATCGCGAAGAAGTCGACGAGGGAACGGTCGCCGCCGGTCGTGCAGCCGATGCCGAGGAGGCAGATCTGGCCGTAGTGGTTGGGGTGGGTGGTGGCCTTGACCTGGCTGAACGTGGGGTTGGGGTCGAGCGCGTTCAGCGACTGGTTGACGTAGACGTTCCAGGTCCGGTCGTCGGCGGTGCCGTCGGGGTCCTGGGTGAGGTCGGCCGGGACGTCGGTCGGGGAGCCGTAGAAGGAGACCGCGACGCGACCCGGCTCGCCGCCCGCGGCGACCCACGGGAACACGGTGCTGCCGACACCACGACGGTTGACGAGGAACCGGTCGCTGCCGATCCGCACCTTCTTGAACACCGTCGGGTCGGCGACGCCGCCGTTGCACTGGTCGAGCTCGTCGACCCGCACGGTCGTCATGTACATGTCGAAGTCGGCCTTGTCGCCGTAGGCGGTGTAGATCGCCTCACCCTCGGCGTCGTGGTCGGCGACGGCGAAGGACGCGCCGGCCGGGCCGTCGGTCTCGGCGATGACGCAGTCGTTCCAGGTGACGCCGTCGTCGAGCGAGACCGCGAGGAGCACCATGTCGGGGTGGGTCTCGTCGGCGTCGTCGGTCCACGGGAAGTAGACGATCGGGTCGTCACCGAACGGGTTCTGTGCCGCGGGGATGGTCCGCAGCGGCCCCGGGAACAGCGGGCTGGGGCCGACGACCTGGCAGCTCGGGTAGGTGAGCCCGCCGTCGGTGGAGGTGCACAGCTCGATCTGGCGGGTCGGGGCGATGCGGTTGAAGTTGAGGAACGCACGGGTGTCGGAGGTGGCCACGATCCACTGGCGGTCGACCGCCGCCCCGACGAGCGACGCGGCGCTGGACTCGATCGTGTGGCCGCCGTCGTCGGACACGGCCGTGGCGAACTCGAGCAGCCCCGACAGCCCGTTGTAGGCGACGTGGTAGGTGCCCTGGTCGTTCTCGACCGGCGAGGTCGTCAGCGCGCAGTCACCGCCACCGCCGAGGCTCTGCTGGCCGCGCGGCGGCTCGCCGAGGAGGTGGAACTGGTCACCGCCGTCGTCGGAGACCTGCCAGTAGTCCTCGGCCTGGCTGAACCCGGTCGGCCCGCAGGTGTAGATGCGGCCGTTGCCGTCGATCTCCATGATCGGCTCGCCCTCGTCGCGCTGGATGTCGGCGGGGACGGCGGCGGAGAACTCGAGCCCGTTGGCGGGGCCGGCGGGGGGGAGGACGGCGGCCGCGGCGGCCGAGCTGGTCGTGGCGGTCGCGGTGCCGTCGTAGGCCTGCGGGAGCTCGTTCGCGAACGGGCAGGCGACGACGGTGTAGACCCCGGCCTCGAGGTCGGAGATCGTGACGACCTCGGCGGAGCCGCTGCCGTCCTGGTTGGCGACCACGGCGCCCTGGTCGTCGAACACGGTGAGGATCAGGTCGCTCGACGCGCCGGCGGGGGTCCACGAGATCTGGACCTCGACGTCCCACGTGAGGCCCTCGGTGGACGCCGGCAGGGTGACGGTCAGCTCGTGGCTGTCCTGCGTGGCCGCGTCGGTCGGGAGCGAACACTCACTGGTGGCGTTGGCGCCGGGCTGGACCGTGCCGGTCCAGGTGACGCTCGCCTCGCCGCCGACCGCCCCGGGGACCGCGAGCGTGGAGCCGGCCGGCTCCGACGCGACCGCGGTCGCGACCGGTGCTACGACGACGCTCACCAGCAGGGCGATGAGCGCAGCGATCCGGACCGTCATGACGAACCTCCCCGTCGGACACCGCGACCTCAGGCCACGGCCACGGACCGACCGTAGTCCCGTGTTCCGGCGCGCGTCGGTCGTCCGACCACGTCCCCCGCCCGCGGTCCCCCGACGCCAGGTCCGGGTCTGTGGCACGTCCGGACGTTCGCGGCTCCGGCACACTCGGCGTCCGCCGACCGAAGGAGCACGCATGCGCGCCGCCGTCCTCGACGAGTACGGAGGTCCCGAGGTCCTCCAGGTCCGTGAGGTCGACGATCCCAAGGTCGGGCCCGACTACGTGCTGGTGCGGGTCGCCGCGGCCGGCATCAACCCGGTGGACTACAAGTCGATCGCCGGCCGGCTCGACGGGGCGTTCCCGGCGGTGTGGCCGTTCATCCCGGGCTGGGACGTGGCCGGCGAGGTGGTCGCCGCCGGACCGGCGGTGCGGCACGTCGACGTCGGCCAGCAGGTGTTCGGCTACGCCCGCAAGGACCTGATCGGCACCGGCACCTGGGCGGAGCTGGTCGCCGTCCACGTGCGTGGCATCGCACCCGCGCCCGAGAGCCTCGACGCGGTGGCCGCCAGCTGTCTCCCGCTCGCCGGCCTGACGGCGTGGCAGGCGCTGGTCGAGGACCTCGACGTCGGCGCCGGCGACACGGTCCTGATCCAGGGTGCGACCGGCGGCGTCGGTCACCTCGCCACGCAGATCGCGATCGCCCGCGGCGCCCGCGTCATCGGGACGTGCAGCGAGCCGAGCCACGACTTCCTCGAGAGCCTCGGCGGCGAGCCGGTGGCCTACGGCGAGGGCGTCGCCGAGCGGGTCCGTGAGCTCGCCCCCGACGGTGTCGACGCGATCGCGGACTTCGCCGGTCCCGGGCTGGCGCCGGAGGCGGACGAGCTGCTGCGGAACCCGGGCCGGGTCGTGAGCGTGCTCGACCCGGAGGCCGCGAAGGAGCGGGGCGGCACCTACGTCTTCGTGCGGCCGGACGTCGACCAGCTGCGTGAGCTGGCGCGGATGGCCGACGCCGGCCACCTCACCCCGCACGTCCAGTCGGTGCACGACCTCGACGCGGTCCGCGAGGCGGTCGCGAGGGGGGGGAGGCGAAGGACGGCAAGGTCCGCGGCAAGGTCGTCCTGCGCATCCCGTAGCGGCGTCCGCCTCGCGACATCGTCAGCCAGATGATGGTCCGCCGGCGGGCTGACGGGTCATCCTCGTCGTGCCGCCGCGTCGCGCCGATCGGGTGCGCCGCCTGGGCGGATCGTGGTCCTCCGGGCACCCGATCCGAACCGTGATCCGGCCAGCCCAGCCGCGCGAGCTCCACTGTCCACAGCCCCCGTCCCCCACGCCGGGGATCGCGTCACAGCCCGTTCCTACCGTCCTCGCGACCGATCGAGGAGGAACGGATGTACGACATCGAGGAACTGCGGGCAGCTGTCGAGCGGCATGGCTGGTACGTGCCGTGCGTGTTGCCGGACGTCCCCGCTGGGGTGACGTGGACGTACACGGTGGGGCTGACCGAGGCGGGCCTGCCGGAGTTGATCGTCTTCGGCGAGTGGCAGCACCACGCGCACGCGATCCTGGCGCACGCCCGCGAGCTGCTGCTGCAGTCACCGGGCCGTGCCCGCGCCGGCGAAGCCCTCGGGACGGTGCACACGCGGTTCGGCACCTGCGAGGCGCAGCTCGGGACGGTGGCTGACCGCTGGATGGCACGGTTCCCGCTGTGGGCCGGCCAGCTCTACGGGCCGGACCTCCGCGTCCTCCAGGTCGTCCTGTCGCACGCTCCGGATGCCGACGTCGAGGTCGAGGACGCGATCGACCTCGGTCACGCCCAACCCGACCTCTCACGCGCGGAGCGACCCTGGAGCACGCCGTTCTTCGGCACGGGCTGGTGGGACGAGCCGCGCGGCGCCGACGTCTGGGTACTGGTCCCGATCCGGCGCGCCGGCGAGGACGAGGGCCGCGACGAGGCGGTGCCTGCTGAGCGCCTCGATGCCACCACCGCCCGCCTGCTGCTGCCACCGGTGCTCGCCGACCACGTCACGGCCGGCGCGACGGTGCGGATCGACGCGGAGCCCGACGGCGTGCTCGACCATCCACCGGTCGGCGGCGCACCGACCCACCGGCTCAGGGAGGTCGTCCACCCCGGCCCGAACGTCCAGCTCTCGTTCGGTGTCACGGTCCGGGAGGACGAGCGCGGGGAACGGATCCTCGAGGCCATCGCGGGACTCCTCGACCGGTTCGACGCGCCCGCGACGGTGGCACGTGGCTCCGTCCACCTCGCGGTGGCCCCCCGGTACGCAGAGCCGGCGCGGATCGCGTTCCGCCGCCTCGAACGTGACGGTCTCGTCTCGGCACTGGCGCTCTACCACGAGCCGAAGGTGTTCGCCGACCATCCGGACTGCCCGCAGTGCCGCAGGCAGCGCAACGGCTGAGGGCGGCATCCACAGCCTCGAGGGGGTTCCGCCTCGACGGCACCCGGTGCGCCGCCGATGCTGCGGCGCCGCGACCGAGGAGCATCAGGTGATGATCGAACCCAGCCCGGCGACCCTCCGCGCCATCGCCGACCTCTTCGACGGCGAACCGGACATCCTCCCCGGCCTGATCCGGCTCCGTTACGACGACGAGGACCCGGCCGACCTGCTCGGGCGCACCGAGCTCCGCATCACCGACGACACGTGCGAGGGATGCCGGCGGGATGCCGCGGCGGGCACCGACGGGCCGGGACTGGCACCATGAGTGTCGACGAACGAGCACGACACGAGCTGCACGCGCGGCTCGGCGAGCTCCTCGGACCCGAGCCCGCAGGGACGCTCATGAGTTACCTCCCGCCTGTCGGATGGGCCGATGTCGCGACCAAGCGCGACCTCGACGCGTTGGCCGAGTCGCTCGAGCACCGCATCGAGGGGACCCTGTACCGCGAGCTGGGAGCGCTGCGCACCGAGATGGCGGCTCAGACCCGGACGTTCCTGTTCTGGACGAGCGGCCTGCTGGTCACGCTCGCCGGCATCGCCTTCGCCGCGACCGGGTAGCGCAGGCTCAGCGCGCGGCGGACTCCCGAGCGGCACGTGCGGCGTCTGCCTCTTCGACCGAGCGGAACCTCACGACCCCGCGGGGGGCGACGACGTGGTGGCCGAACGCCTTCGACGCCTCTCCCAGCTCACATGCGGCACGCAGCGACGCCAGCACGGATGGCAGCTCGGGGGGATCGGGCATCTCACCGACGGACCGATATCGGCGGACGGTCATCCGTTCTCCTCCCTCAGTTCGAACCGTCGTCTCCGTCGCTCGGCGTCATCACGGTCGCGTGGTCGGACGACGGCGTAGTCGACACCTTCCACCTCGAGGGCGGCGAGCACGTCCAGGATCTGGCGGAGTTCCATCACCCGATGCTACGGGCTGGAGCGTGGCCGCGACGGAGGGGCTGCTGAGCGGCGCAGGCAGATCGGTCACGCAGGCGGCGACCCCTCAGGACTGTAGATGTGGCTACTATGGCGACTGGAAAGTGGCTACAAGGAGGCGCCGGTGGCCGAGGCAGGGATCCGCGATCTGCGCAACAACCTGAGCCGGTACCTCGACCGCGTCCGGGAGGGCGAGGAGGTCGTCGTGACGGACCGCGGTACGGCGATCGCGCGGGTCGTGCCCATCGGTCAGCCGCGGCCGTACGACCGCCTCGTCGCCGAGGGGCTCATCGAGCCGTCCCGCGAGGTGGAGCGGAGAGCGACCGGCCGGGCGCGTCGTGCCCACGAGCTCCGTCAGCGAGCTCGTCGCGGACCAACGTCGTTGATCGCGTACTTCGACACCTCGGCGTTCATCCCGCTGCTCATCGATGAGCCCGGGTCGGAGACCGCCGGGAGGCTCTGGGACGAGGCAGACCGGCTCGTCTCCGTGCGTCTCCTCTACGCCGAAGCCCGTGCGGCACTGGCCCAGGCCCAACGCACCGGCCGGATCACCCGCCGGCAGCTCGCGACACTCGTGACGGACGTCGACGACCTGTACACGCAGGTCGACCGTCTGGACACCGACGATCCCCTCGTGCGACGCGCCGGCGACCTCGCCCAGGAGTTCGGCCTCCGCGGGTACGACGCCATCCACCTCGCCGGCGCGGAGCGGCTGCAGGACCCGGAGCTCGTGCTCGTCGCCGGCGACGGACCGCTCGTCCACGCGGCCTCCGAGATCGGCCTCGCGGTCGCGAGGACCTAGCCCCGTGTCGAGGCGGTCAGCAACGCACCGTCAAGGTCCGGGGGCCGTCAGCCGACACCCAGGTGGCATCGGACGGTCGGGGGACCATGAGAGCCGTCAACCCGTTCCTCGTGCTCGGCGTCGACGAGGCCGCGTCACGGGCGGAGATCGACGCCGCCCACCGGCGCCTCATCGTCCAACACCATCCGGACCGGTTCGCCACGGCCGGCGTGGAGGAGCAGCAGCGTGCCGTTGCCCGGGCGGTCGAGATCAACGAGGCGCACCTCCTCCTGACCGACCCCGACTACGCGGCGCGGCACAAGCGCACGTTCGACCGCGTCCGTGCCGCCGGCATCCCCGTGGAGCCCGCCCCGCAGCGCCGCCCTGAGGATGCCGTCCCCCGTGCCCCCGCACCGACCCCAGGAGCGGGCCCGCGGAACGCCGTCGGGGGCGGGACCCCAGCCACACCGTGGGTCGCGCCCCGGCGACGACGACGCTTCGGCCGGCGCTGAGCGAGCTCTCCCGTCGCCCGGCTACGACTCAGGGGGCCGGACTCGACCCCCGCCCGAGGCGCCTATCCACAGGCGGGCTGACGTCGATGCCCCCCGCGCTCCGACGTCGCGGCAGACTGAGGGCTGACACCTCCGCGGACACGGGGCACCATGAGCGTCGACGAACGAGCACGCCACGAACTGCACGCGCGGCTCGACGAGCTCCTCGGACCCGAGCCCGCAGGGACCCTCATGAGTTACCTCCCGCCCGTCGGATGGGCCGATGTCGCGACCAAGCGCGATCTCGATGCGTTGGCCGACGGCCTCCAGCACCGCTTCGAGGCCACGCTCTACCGGGAGCTCAGCGCCCAGACGCGGACGTTCCTGTTCTGGACGAGCGGGTTGCTCGTCACGCTCGCCGGCATGGCCTTCGCTGCGTCACGGCTCGTGTGATCCCTGACCCGTCGATGGTGTGCCCCCGGTAGGCGTGGACGGTCCCATCTGGCGGGCCGCCTCCGACACGATCGACGTCGCTCGGGTCGCTCGGCAGTACCACCCTTGGCAGCTCACCACTCGTGCTGGTCCATCAGCTTCATCAGGTTGCGCTTGCGCGAGTGCTCGGCACGGACCGCCGCCACGAGCTCGGTGGACCGGTCCGTTCGGCCTGCCTCGGTGGCGAGGCGCCGGATGCGTCGGAGCAGGTCCACCGCGTGGCGGTACGTGTGGTTCTTCTTGGCGTCGATCAGCGCGCGCACCTCGCGTTCGTAGACGTCGATCGCATCGAGGGGGTGGCTGGCCTCGCGGCCCCGGGCGAGCGCCATCCACAGCCGTTGGTCGCAGCCGTGCTCCTCGGCGACGCGCCATGCTGCCTCCACCTCGCCCTCGTGGGCCAGGACCTCGATCAACACGCTCGCGTTCTTCCCGACCCGTCTGCGTAGGGCCGCCAACGCCCGTTCCTTGACCGTGTCGGCATCGTCGCCGGCCTCGGTGACGAGCCGCCGGTAGGCGGCGAGCGACGGCGCCCGCTCGAACGCATCCCAGTACACCTCCACGGCGGCGGAGGTGTCCCCCCGTCCGCGGAGGAGGGCGGCGAGGAGGTCGTCGAGACCCGAGGTCTGCCACGGCATGCCGGCGAGGACCTCCAGCCCCGTACGGGCCCAGGTCTCCGCCTCGTCGGGACGGCCCGCCCGGTCGAGCAGGGAGGCGATCTCGACGAAGACGCGCGAGCTCTGCAGGTCGTCGCGGTAGACCTCGATGAGCTGGTCGGGATCCTCCGCGGCGACCGCGAGACCAGCCATCGCCTCGCGGAGCGTGTACCGCTCAGACCGGTCCCCGCTCCGCGACCGCAAGTCTCGCCAGCGGGATTCGACGACCTCCCGGTACGCCGCCAGCCCGTCGGCGCCGAGGACGTGCGCGTAGGTCTGCGCCGCCCGGTGGAAACCGTCCAGCTCCGACGTGAGCTCGAGGTCGACGAGTCGGCGGGCGAGGTCGGCCGGATCGGGCGCTCCCTCGACACACGCACGATGGTGCAGCTCGGTCAGTCGGTGCGAGATCGTCGACAGCCAGCCGTCGGAGTCGTCCACGTACCCGATGGCCCCGTCGGCGCGTCGGTGCGCCTGCTCCGCGAGGGTGACCACGGCGTCGGGATGTCCGGCGTCGCACAGTTCCGTGAGGGCATCGATGATCTCCTCGACCTCGGCGGCCCAGCCTGCGGCCTCCTGGTAGGTCACGAAGTCGTCGTACGGCGAGAACGCGGCGTCGATCCGGTCCCGCCAGACCGCCAGGTCGGGAGCCTCTCCGCGGCCGGCCCGCGCCTCGGCCAGGAGGCGTTCGCGGAGGCGCCAGTCCTGCTCCGCGGATGCGAGGACGAGCTCGACGAGACGCTCGCGGTTCATGCCGCCGACGTGCTCGGCCAGGAGCCGGTCACGCTCGCGTGCGGACGCCCGCGCCTCCGCCGGCGTCGGCGGAGGCTCCGGGACCCGTCCCGCGAGGAGCAGGCTCACGGCGACGACGTGCTTGCAGAACGATCCGTCCTCGGCGTACGGGCACGTGCACGACCACCCGGCGTGTCCACGCTCGACCCGGAGCTCCACCGTGTACGGCACCGACCCGTGCACCCTCGCGCGCAGCCGGTCGCCCAGGCGCTCGTCCGGCTCGACCCGTCCCTCGTCGAAGTACTCGGTGCCACGCCAGTAGACGGCCGGTCCGGCCATGTCCATGACGGCGCTCCGAGCGAACGCTTCCTCCAGGGAACCCATCACCCTCCCTTCAGGCTGTCTCGATCCGACCGGCCCAACGGGTCCAGGTCACCTCGCCGGTAGCCCGGCGACGGCCTCCGCGCCGGCATCCTCGAACGAGCCGGCGTCGTGGGGCAGGCCGACACGCATGTAGAAGCGCGCGAAGGCCTGCGCGAAGTGCTCCTTGTACGGGGAGCTGAGTCGCAGCCGTCGCCGGTTGCCGGGTTGCGCGACGAAGGCGTCGATCCGGGCTCGCTCGACGACGTGAACCTCACGGAAGTCGACGACCGACCATCCGAGTTGAGGTTGTGCTTGCCGTTCGTGCAGGAGCATGAGTGGAGGGATGTCGCCGCGGATGAGGTTGCGGCGGAAGGCCCGCCCCTTGACCGCGGTGTTCCCCGCAGCGAACTGCGCGGCCGCGAAGTCCGCCCACGACACCACCCGTGCCAGCAGGATGTTGCGGATCTTCTCGTTCTCGAGGTCGCACGTCTGCGTCACCACGATGGCGTCGATCAGCTGGATCCGGGTCCGGACGGTCGGTTCTCCGGAGAGATCGACCTGCTCGACGTGGACCACCGGCAGACCCCGCAGGAGGTCTCCCTGTTCGTGACCCTCCCCGGTCGTGGCGGTCCACCAGTCAGACAACGGGCGTCTCCGTCGCCCAGTCCTCGAGCTCGCAGGCGCCGTCGTACACGCTGACGGGTGCGTCGCCGAATGCCGTCACGATCGCGGTGGCCGCGTGCTCCTCGTGAGGTTCCACCCAGGCGTACGGGACCTGCTCCGCACGCGGGGATGCCCAGTCGCCGGCGTCAGGATCCGCGGCCCGATCTCCGAGGATGGCCTCCACGGCCTCCTCCACATCGAACCGGCGATGTCCGCCCGGCGTCGTGTCGTACGGCAGGCGATGCTCCCGTGCGTACTTGCGAACAGTCGCCGGCCCGACGTGCAGTGCGGCCGCGACCTGCTCGGTCGTCGCTGTCCTCGCCATCGCTGCTCCGCGCGCTCCGGCCGGCTGTTACGGCTGTTACGGTTGTTACGGTTGTTACGGTTCCATCGTACCCAACGGCGAGCCAGCGCAAGGACCGGCTCCGACCCGCCTCGGACACGACCGAACCCGTCGGGCCTACGTGGGGGATGTGGCCGCGGAGCCGGCGAGGCTGACGACGTCCTCGACGAGGCGCCGCACGCGGGGTTCGCCGTCGTGCGGCTCCAGGCTGTGCTCGTACATGTAGGTGTCCCGGCGGATCTCGAGCATCACGCCCTGGACCCGCTCGTCCTGTCGGTACGCCCAGGACGGGATGTAGACGCCGGCGAACGGCGTGTCCCGTTCGACCCACACACCGCGGTCGGCACACAACCGCACCACCCCCTCGGCGAGCCACGCCGGCGTGTGGTCCGGGTCCGTCCCGAGACAGAGCTCGGGGCGTGGACCGTCGCCGTGCCGCTCGTACGGCAGGCGTTGCGCCGGGTAGGAGTGCACGTCGATGACGATGCACCGGCCGTGCGCCTCCACGAGCTGCCGGGTAGCGACCGCGACCGCGTCCGAGTACGGGTCGAACCAGCGTCGGCGCAGTCGCGCCCGGTCGGCGTCGTCGAGATGGCGGAGGGGACGCCCGTGGGCGGTCCGGTCGTAGGCGAACCCCATGCCGACCTGCTCCATCTCCTCCTCCCCGTCGGCGAACCGCTCGGGATCGACGACGAGTCGTGACAGCCGGTTGACGACGACGGTGGCGCCGAGCTCGTGCGAGGTTCCCGCGAGGACGTCCGTGCGGTGGTCCGTCATCAGGCGGAGTTCCTCCGCGAGGTCGTCGTCATCGAGCAGGAACGCCTCGCGCTCGCGGCTCGGTATCCACGTCCCGGCGTGGGGGACGTGCACCAGCACGGGCAGGCCCGCACCGGCCGGATCCCGCACGGTGTAGGCGACGTCCCGGCCGGATCCCGTCATGCGTGGGGTACCGGTGGCGGGAGCTCGCAACGGGGCCCGCCGGCGCGGAGCTCGTCCTCGTCGGGGATGCGTTGCTCGGGGTGGGGTCGCTCGCTCATGAGGGGAGGCTGTCACGACCCCGTGACATCAGGGTCCCGCAGCGACGTCGCCAGGTCCTCGAACCCGTACGCATCGGCCACGTCCGGGTCACCGACGACCACGAGGTGGGAGCGGGCGCGGGTGGCAGCGGCGTAGATGGATCGTCGGCACTCCTCGGCGCGGTGGCCCTTCGACGGGTCCATATCGAGACCGAGCACGATGACCGGCCGCTCCATCCCCTTGAACGACGCCCCGTTCGTCCGGACGAGCCCGCCGGCGAGCGCCTGCTCCGCGACCTCGTCGGTGTGGCGACGGTGCGGGTTGTTGAAGAGCCACAGGACGGCGACGTCGGACTCGGCGAACCGCTCGTCGCGGAGGAGCTTCTTGGCGACCTCGTCCGTCCGCGCGACGACGCGGTCCGCGGCACACCGGACGTAGCGAACGGGCGGGCCGTCACCGGTGAGGCAGTCGAGCTCGATCTCGCCGAACTGGCTCACGAACTCGGCGATCTGGCGCGAGTTGCGGAAGTTCTCGCTCAGGGGGTGCTCGACCTCGAGGAAGTCGGGCAGCGCCGCGTCGCTGTGGAAGAGGTCCTGCTGCCGGTCCGTGAACGCGTACCAGCGGCCGCCCTTCCGCACGAGGTCCGAGATCGCCCAGACCCACGGCTCGGAGAGGTCCTGCGCTTCGTCGAGGACGACGAGGTCGAACGCACCGTCGGTCACGCCGGGGTGGAGCTGCGCCGGCATCCACTCCTTGTAGAGCTCGGCCTCCTCGACGTCGTCGGGTGGCGCCGCGCTCGACTGGCGGGCGAGCCCGACGGCGTGGCTCACCACCACCTTTCCGGTGGCCTCCGCCGTGACCTGCGACGCCACGGGGCTACCGATCGTCTGGAGCTGCCGCCTCAGCTCCGCACGCATCCAGGAGGCCAGCACGATGTTCCAGCAGACGAGGAGCACCCGTTCGCCGAACGCGGCAGCCCGGGCCGCCGCCTCGAGGGCGAGGACGGTCTTGCCGGTTCCCGCGGCCCCCCGCACGAGCACGTGCTTGTTGGCCGCGAAGTGTGCGAGGACGTTGCGGTGCGAGTCGGTCTGGACGCGGACCTGCTCCTCGTGCTCCGACACCACCGCGACGAGCGACGGTCGGCCTTCCCGCGTCCGCCCTCGGAGGTGGCGGGCCAGGTAGTCGGCGCGGTCGTCGCCGAGCGGCTCCTCCCCCAGCGTCAGCTGGCCGGTGGTGCGGGCGTGGTAGGTGCCGAGCTTCTCGGCGGCGAGCGCGTCCCACAGCTGCGCGTCGTCGAGGATCGGCTCGCCGGGAGCCGTGAGCCGCGTCTCCGGGGTGGCGACGGCCCATCGGACCGCGACCGCGGCCGGGTCGACGCCGGCGGCCTTCAGGACCTTGTTGAGGAGCGAGCGGGCGCGCTTGACCTGCTGGACCGGGTCACGGCACTCGTGGCCGTTCTGCAGCCACCGGGCTCGCCTGCCGTCGTACGAGATGGTGCCGCTCTTGACCTCGACGGCCGTGACACCGCCGTCCGGGTCGAGGAGGACGAGGTCGATCTCGGCCTCCTCCGTCGCCCCGCGTCCCGCGACGGTCATCGCGACCTGCGGGAGGACACGGACGCTGTCGGGGAGCTGGTCGACGGCCCAGCGCCACAGCGCCTTCTCGCCGGGGGCCGTGCCGGGGCCCCACAGCGGCTCGGCCGGTACCGACGTCCCCACGCGCTCCCCCGTCCACCGCGGTGACACCCGACGGTAGTCGTGCGCAGCCGCCGAGGAGGAGAGCCGGCAGCTCAGCCGGCCGGTGTGCTCACGGCCGTCCGGAACTCCTCGACCATGGCACTGAGCTGGCTGCTCAGCCGGCCCGGGAGCCGCTCCGCGAAGGCCGCAGCGAGCGCCCCGTAGTACCAGAGGTGCTGCTGCGGATCGGTCTCGTTGAACCGCTCGAACATCGCGTCGCCGTGCTCGGCGTGGTCGGCCAGGATGGCGCGGAGGTTGTGGACCTTGTCCGCGCAGGAGACGAGGAGGACGTCGGCGGTCGCATCGCCGAGGTGTTCGAGGTAGCGCTCCTTGCGCCCCTTCCACGGCGGCTTGGGGTGCACGGTCGTGTCGGAGCACGCCTCGACGATCCGGCGTACCCGCGCCCCGAACCGGCGCTCGAGCTCGGCGGCGTCGGTCCGGTCGGGCTGGTCCTCGAGCGCGTCGTGGAGGAGCGCGGCGATGGCCTGGTCCTCGTCGCCGCCGTGCTCGAGCACGAGGCTCGCGACGGCCAGCAGGTGGCTCACGTACGGGGTACTGGTGCCCTTGCGGACCTGACCCGCGTGGACCTGGGTGGCGTACGCCAGTGCCTCCTCGAACCGGGGGCCCAGGGCACATGCGGCGGCGGTGTCGTTCACGCGGTTGCTCCATCATCCGGTCCGGCCGGGGACAGCGGTGCGTCGACGCTCGCGAGCGCAGGGCCTTCGCTCAACGGGGCCGCGTCGACCTCGGCGCCCGGATCGTCCTCCGGGCCCGGGCTCCACGGCTCGTCGGCGGCGACGCGGACGACGTTCACACGCGGGTCAGCCTCGAGGAGCTGGCTCATGTCGGTCTGCCGGCGCAGCAGCTCGAACAGCGGGGTGACACCACCGGCGTCGTCTCGCCACAACGGGATGGCGACGCGCTCGCCGTTCTCGATGCCGAACTCGGCCGCGGCGTCACCGGCGAGCGGGTACGTCCAGCCGACGCTGATGTCATCGCCGGAGGCGGTGACGGTGCGCGCCACGTCGAGCGGCTCCCCGTACGTGACCCGGAAGAAGTCGGCGAAGTTCAGGACCGTGACCGACGCCGGCAGCGGGAACGTCTCGGTCGCGACGTACTCGTCGGCGTCGGTGTCGTAGATGAGCTCCTGGACCTGCAGCATCGGCCCCCCGTCCTGCCCCGGTGCTCCCGGGAACGAGATGACCGTACGCCCCGCCTGTGACTCGGGGCCTCGGTCAGGTCGGGAGCTGTCCACGCCAGCGGCGGACCGCCGCCGCGACCGCCTCGATCACCTCGTCCCGGCTGCGAGCGCCATCGCCGTACGCGACCAGCTCGCCCCGTGCGACGTCGACGGGCGATCCCGGGGCCCAACCGTCCGCGACCGGGAGCTCGTGTCCTCGACACCGCTCTCCATCCCGGAACGATGACGAATCGAGGATGCTGAGGAGCCGCCGCGCCGCCCGCGGATCGTCCCCAAGGGGAAGCTGATGCCAGCAGGCGAGGGCGACGACGATCATCCGTGCAGGCTCGGCCCCGTGGTCACCGCACGTGGAGCAGGTCGCCCAGGACACCGGCCCGATCCTCGACGCCACGACAGGCCACGTGCCCGCTCGCCCGCACACGTCACACTGCATCACGATCTCCCTGGGTCCCACCGGCTCCGCGTTCAGACGTCGGAGCGTCGTCGCCGCGAGTGTTCCCGGGTGGGCGGCGCGCGGCACCACTCTGCGGCGCAGGCCCGCTCGAGTCGGGGGACGCGGCGGCGACGCTCGGGGTACGCCGCCACCCGAGCGAACCATGACCCTCCGACAGCCGTTCAGGAACCGCCGGCGAACAGGTCGAGCTCGGGCGCGACCATCTCGGTGACGAACACGAGGACCGCCGCGTCGTCGAGACCGTCACCGTCGCCGACCCGACGAACAGGAGGACGAGCGCCATGACGCTCAGCGCGCCCAGCGCCACGGCCTGCGCCGGCGTCCGCCGCAGCACCAGCACCGCGAGGAGCGGGAAGACGAGAGGTAAGACCAGGAAACTCGGCGCCGATCGACCAGGCTCGGGCCGTTCCAGCTCGGATTGGACTGGAGCCCGGTGGTCTGGAGGAGGAACAGGTTCAGGAAGAAGCCCTTGACCGGATAGTTGCCCGAGAAGGGTTCGAAGCGCGCCGCGCCAACCCCGGCCAGGTTCAGGCAGACCTTGGCCAGTTCCATCAGCAGAAAGCCGCCCAGCACCACGACGTGGAGCGGGTAGATTTGCGCCAGCCGGCTGATCAGGAAGCCCTTCAGCCGGCCGCGCCGGACGCCCCCCGCAAAGGTCGTGGCCATAGCGGGGGTGAGCACGAAGCCGCTCAGCACGAAGAAGAAGTCGACCCAGATGATAGAGCCTGCGAGACGAGCCCCGTCGCTCGGGCGGGATGGATGGCCGGCAGTGAAGCCCCCGGTGGCTAAGTGGTAAGACCACGACGAAGATTGCCGCGACCCCGCGCATCGCCGTGAGCGGCATGACGACGGTCGCGGCGGGCCGGACAGTCGTGGCTTCGCGAACGGGGCGCGCATCGGCCCCGGCCCCCGCGCGCCGTCAGAATATCAGCATCAGGAGCAGGATGACCACGATGAGGCCGATTAGGAAAGATGCCGCCGATTGTGCCGCCGATGAACTTGAGCCCATGCCTGTCTCCCGGGACTGGTGTCGGCGTCTGACGCGCCCCCCGATCGGGAGGGGCGCCGTGGACGGCCACGCCGCCGGTCGCGATCGGCCGCGGGCACAGGCTGTCAACAGGCGGATCGCCGGCAGGGTTCCGCAGGCGGCGCGGGCAAGGGGCCGCCGCCCCCCGGCTTCCCCCGATCCGCGGTTTCCAGCCACCCGGTCCGGGGTCGAGCCAGCCAGCCTGGTGCATGCCCCGTGCATGCCCCGTGCATGCGCCGTGCATGCGCCGTGCATGGGCCGTGCATGCACGGCATTATGTATCGAACGCACCCGGACGGTGAATCCCGATTCCCCTGAGCTTTCCGCATGAGAAGCTATAGGCCCGAGACGATCACGCGCGCTTTCCGACAAACCTTATCAGACCGCCCGCCGTGAGGACAGCGATGTCGCGGTGGTCCGTCTTCGCGGAGACACCCCAGCGCTCCACGATCTCGGTTGCCGCCACGCGCCTGCCCGATCCCACCTCATCAAGAAACCACGCCCGACGCTGGCCGCCCGAGCCTTCGGAACGCGCCGCCGCACCGGGCTGATCACGGTCATCATCACGGTCACGAATACGGTCATGATCACGGTCATTCGGGTGCGGGGCAGCGATCCGCTCCCTCGCCAGCCCTCCGGCACCCGAGTTAACGGACCACTCACACGGGGGAGTGATCGCGGTGTGGTCCGGCGCCCCGGAAGTGGCGGGCATCGAAGACCCGTCACACCGACAGCAAGCCGCCACGACGGCGCGGAAAGTCCTCCTCGGATTCCCGCATCAGAACAAGGAGGTAACCGCCTCCCGGGCCGTGCGCTCCAGCCAGCCAGTGCTTCCACCGTCCGCTCCCCGACACCGGTCCAGCCCATCAAGGATTTCTTCCGCGGCCCGATGGGTCGATACCTCGAGCTCCCTCGCCAGTGCATCGGCGACGATCCCGCCGGCGGGCGGGGATCGACGTCCGCTATTGCGCCGAGCAGTTCGAGAACGACGGGAGCCCTATCTTGACGATCGTCAAGGGCGTGAAGCGGATGATGGCGGCCGAGTACAGCCGCGAACTCTCGACCAAGGTCTTTGCCGGCCAGTGCCGCCTGATCGAGCATGGACTTTCGGGGCAGGGCGGCGCGGCCGGCTTCCGGCCTGCGCCGTGCGCCTGGATCGATCAGGCCTGGCGGTGCCGAAGACCTGAGCTAAAGGCAGGGCGATCACAAGAGCATCCAGACCGACCGCGTCGTCC
>CAVUJQ010000010.1:0-174523 GCA_963741855.1 uncultured Actinomycetes bacterium
GACAAGGATCTCCCGCGGGCTGCGGAACCGTACCGGACCGTTGCGTGACCTCCACCACGGTGCCACTGACGGAGCTACCCGAACAGGGGGTTTTCCGCGCGGCTCCTCCGGGCTCCGCCGCGACGTCGCGCGCACGGGGGACAATGCCCGGGTGACCTCTCCCGACCAGCTGCGCCTGCTCGCCGTGCACGCCCATCCCGACGACGAGTCGAGCAAGGGCGCGGCGACGATGGCGAAGTACGTCGCCGAGGGCGCGCGCGTCATGGTGGCCACCTGCACCGGCGGCGAGCGCGGCTCGGTGCTGAACCCGGCCATGGACCGTCCCGAGGTGTGGGAGCGGCTGCCGCAGATCCGGATCGACGAGATGGCCCGGGCCCGCGAGATCCTCGGCATCGAGCAGGAGTTCCTCGGCTTCGTCGACTCCGGCCTGCCGGAGGGCGACCCGCTGCCGCCGCTGCCGGAGGGCTGCTTCGCGCTGGTGCCGATCGAGGAGGCCGCCGCGCCGCTCGTCGCGCTCATCCGCCGGTTCAGGCCGCAGGTCATCACCACCTACGACGAGCGGGGCGGCTACCCGCACCCCGACCACATCAAGACCCACGAGGTGTCGGTGCACGCCTTCGAGGCCGCCGGCGACCCCGACCGCTACCCGGAGCTGGGCGAGCCCTGGCAGCCGAGCAAGCTCTACTACCACATGAGCTTCTCCATCGACCGCACGCGGGCGCTGCACGAGGGGATCCTCGCCGCCGGCCTCGAGTCGCCCTACGAGGAGTGGCTGGCCAACTGGGACCCGGCGCGTGACATGTCGCACCGGGTCACCACCCGGGTGAACTGCGCCGAGTACTTCCCGGTCCGCGACGCCGCGCTGATCGCGCACGCGACCCAGATCGACCCGAACGGCCGCTGGTTCGCCTGCCCGATCGAGGTGCAGCAGCAGGTCTGGCCGACCGAGGACTACGAGCTCGCCCGGTCCCTCGTCGACTCCGCGAGCCCCGAGGACGACCTGTTCGCCGGCGTCCGGAACGAGGTCTGCGTCCGATGATCGCCGTGCTGGCCGCCGCGGGCGACCAGAACCCCGAGGACGTCGGCAAGGCCGGCCCGATCGGCCTCGCTGCTCATCGTGCTGCTGCTCATCGCGGCCGCGCTGCTGGTGAAGTCGATGGGCCGGCACCTGAAGAAGATCCCGCGGAGCTTCGACGCCGCGGACGGCCTCGCGCAGGTGCCCGACACCCCGGAGGAGCTGCTGGCGAGCCGCAGCGGCCGGCGCCGAAGGAACCGGGGCAGGACCTGCTCGACCAGCTGCGCCGCGCACCCCGCGCCATCGAGCCGCCGCGCGGCGCCGACGGCCGGCCGGACCAGCCCCCCGCAGGAGGCTGATCCGGCCGGCGACCGGTCGCTACAGCGAGCGCTGGTAGCTGCCGAACGCCCGGGTCGCGAGCCAGGCCATGACCGCCGCCAGCGCGACGAGCAGGCCCAGCCGCGGCCACACCGCGCCCCAGTCGGTCGCCGGCCGACAGCGCCTCCCGGGAGGCGACGACGGCCCAGTCGACCGGGTTGTAGCGCGCCACCGTCTGCACCCAGTCCGGCGACAGCCGGGTGTCCATGATCGCCGAGGACAGGAACTGCAGCGGCAGCACGATGAACTGGCTGATCCCGATCAGCGCCTCCTGCGGCGCAGCAGCAGCGCCAGCGCGTTCGGACAGCGACGCGATGATCACCGAGATCAGGACGGCGGCGAGCAGCGTCACCAGCCACCCCGGCCGCCCCGCCGGCGAACCGGGCGCCGGCGAGCAGCGCGATCCCGAGCACGACCAGCGTCTGCACCACCGTCGTCAGCCCCTGGTAGGCCAGCGTGCCGATCATCATGGCGCCGCGGCGGACCGGCGAGGCGAGCAGCCGGTCCATCACGCCGCGGTTCATGTCCTCGATGTAGACCGTCCCGGCCCAGCCGCTGGAGAACAGCGCGGTCATCACGACGACGCCGGGGGTGATGAACTCCAGGTAGGAGCCGTGCGCGGCGGCGAAGCCGGGGAGGTGCACGACGTGCGGAACAGCTGCGCCGAACAGCAGCAGCCAGATGACCGGCTGGACGAGCGTGGCGACGGCGAACGCCGGCTGCCGCCACAGCGCCTGCGTCGACCGGGCGGTGAGGTAGCCGGCGTGCCGGAGCAGCGCGCACGCGGCCGCGTCGTCGTCGGGACGGCGGTCGGGCCGTCGCCGTGGCGGCGCTCATGCCGCCACCTCCGAAGCTGCGGCCGACGTGGCGCAGGTAGACGTCGTCGAGCGACGGCCGGGCGACGGTCACCGACGCGGGCGCCGACGCCGGCTCCTCCAGCGCGGCCAGCACGGCGGGCACGGCGCGCGCGCCCGCGTCGGCCCGGGCCCGCAGCCGTCGTCCCGTCCGTGACGACGTCGCGCAGGCCGCGGACGGCGCGCAGGGCGGCCGGCGCCGGCGGCGACCGCCTCGGCCCGAGCTCGACCTGCACCGTGTCGCCGCGCAGCTCGCCTCTTGAGCGCCTCCGGCGTCCCCTCGACGACGACCCGGCCGGCGTCGACGATCGCCAGCCGGTCGGCCAGCCGGTCGGCCTCGTCGAGGTAGTGCGTGGTCAGCAGCACGGTGACCTGCTCGTCGGCGGCGAGCGCGGCGATCTCCGCCCACATCTCGGCCCGCGCCTCCGGGTCGAGCCCGGTGGTCGGCTCGTCGAGGAACAGCACCCGCGGGCGGTGGACGACGCCGAGCGCGACGTCGAGCTTGCGCGCCATGCCGCCGGAGTAGGTCTTCACCAGCCGGTCGGCGGCGTCGGCGAGGTCGAACCGCGTCCAGCAGCTCGCCGGCGCGGGCCGCGGCCTCCGCGGCGGGCAGGCCCTGGATGCGGGCGGCGAGCACGAGGTTCTCCCGGCCGGTCGCCATCGGGATCGCCGGACGGCTTCTGCGACACCAGGCCGATGACCCGGCGGACGGCGTCGGGGTGCGCGCAGGACGTCGATGCCGGCGACCGTCGCGGTGCCCGGAGTCGGGCCGGGACAGCGTGGTGAGGATCTTGACCGTGGTGGACTTGCCGGCGCCGTTCGGGCCGAGCAGGGCGAACGACGGTGCCCGGCTGCGACCTCGACGGAGAGCCCGTCGAGCGCGCGGACCGGCGGCGCGCCGCGGCCGGTGCGGTAGGTCTTGACCAGGTCGACGGCGCGCAGGTGCGCCGGAGGTGCGGACATGGGTGCTCCCTCTTCCGGGGATGGGGAGCGGGGCCGCGGCGCCTATCGTGTGAGTGCGCCTCGGGACGGGACCGCGGTTCCGCTCGGGTGTTCGGGCCCCTGTCCGGTGTTGCCGCACCGGGCAGGGGTTCGTCTCTACCGGCTCGTGGCCGGTGGCACGTTCGCGAGCGCGCGGGCCTCCTCTCCGAGGTGTCCGACCGGGTCGCGCAGGATCTCCTCGGTGGTGAGGCCTTCCCCGCGCAACTCGTGCATGCGCCGCCAGACCCCGACGCCCTCGAAGGCGCCGCCGCGGATGTCCTGCGCCAGCTTGGCCACGAACTCCAGCTCGGCGCCGAGCAGGCGCTGGCGGAAGCGGCTCTCGACGGAGAACAGCTCGGGCAGCCCGAACGCCTGCGTCTCGGCGAACATCGCCTCCAGCGCCCGCAGCTCCATGCGCAGCTTGGCCGCGCGCTCCTCGAGCAGCCGGGCCACCTCGTCCGGCGGCAGCCCCGGCATGAGCGAGAGCCCGGCCTCCAGCGAGGTGAAGTCGCGGACCGGCGTCGAGAGCAGCTCGGCCAGCCAGTCCTCGAACTCCTCGGTGCCGGCCGGGGTGATCTCGTAGACGGTGCGCTCGGGCCGCTTGCCCTCGCGGGTGGTCTCGCGGGCGGCGATGAGGCCGTGCTTCTGCAGGTTCTCGACGACCGGCGTACAGCGAGCCGTAGTTGAGCTTGATGCTCTGCTCCTTGCCGCGGGTGCGCAGCGTCGTGGAGATCTCGTACGGGTGCATCGGCCGCTCGGACAGGCACGCCAGGACGGCCAGCGCGAGCGGATTGGACACCCTGCGTCGGGACATTCGGGCCTCCATTACTCGGGACAGAGTATTAGAGCCGAGGCTTCGTGCGTCAAGCCCCCGGCTGGACGTCCGCTGTGCGAAGGAGCTACCGACGACCCCGTGACCAGGGCCGTTCGGCCGTTCGTCGCATGACCGCGCTCCCGGGACGGTGACTGCCGGGGCGCAGGCGCGCCCCTGGTGATCCCGTGGAAGGGAGCTTTCCTTGTCCTCGACGAGCTATCTGGCCTCCGGTGCCGGCAGCTACGTGCACTGGGGCGTCATCCAGATCTCGGTGACGAACCTGGTGATCATCGGCGTGATGCTGCTGGTCTTCGTGCTCGCGATCCTGCTGCCGTTCCCGGGCAACCGCCGGCGGCACGAGTCCGGGGAGCAGCGGTGAGCACTGCCGCAGCCCGTGCCCACGACGGAGCAGCAGGCCTCGAACTGGACGGTCTGGCTGGGGGACAAGGTGCGCCACACCGTGCCGCCCGGCCAGGCGCTGCCCGCGCGGCAGCCGGCCTACGTCGGCTCGTGGATCTACGTCTTCGGCGTGCTGTCGCTCGCGGCGCTGCTCGTCGTGCTCGCCTCGGGCGGCTGGCTCGCCCTCGGCGGCGTGGCCTGGTGGCACACCTCGTCGGTCGGCCACTTCGTCAACTCGCTGCACCTGTGGAGCGTCGAGCTGTTCATGGCCTTCCTGGTCATCCACCTGTGGGGCAAGTTCTGGATGGCCGCGTGGCGGGGGAAGCGGGCGCTGACCTGGATCACCGGCGCCGTGGCGTTCCTCGGCTCGATCGGCACCGCCTTCACCGGCTACCTGTCGCAGAGCAACTTCGACTCCCAGTGGATCTCCACCCAGGCCAAGGACGGGCTCAACGCCGTCGGGATCGGCGCCTGGTTCAACGTGCTGAACCCGGGCCAGATGCTGCTGTGGCACGTCGTCCTGCTGCCGTTCGTCCTCGGCGTCCTGGTCGTGCTGCACGTGATCCTGGTGCGCCGCCACGGCGTCGTCCCGCCGATCGACGCCGAGGGGGAGTGAGCGACATGTCCGCAGACAGCCCCTGCCGCGCGCCGCCGGCGCCGCCGGACCCCGGACGCGCACGACTTCCCGACCCGGCCGTACGACCTGGTCAAGGAGTTCGTGATCGCGCTCGTCGTCGTCACCCTGCTCACCGTCGGGCTCGCGGCGATCTTCTCCTCGCCGGACGAGAAGGCCATCACCATGCGCGACTGGGCCACCGCCGCGCCGAACGACGTCGTCGCCACGGCCACCGGCGAGCTGGCCGGGACGACGACGAGCGCCGGCTACGGCCCGCCGTACAACGAGCGCGTCGACCGGCCAGCAGCTCGGGCCGCTGAAGCTGCAGCAGTGGGGCGGCATCCGCATCCCCGTCGACTCCGCGCAGGACCTGGTGATCACGCCGCTGTCCCGGCAGGCGAACGCGCCGGCGCTGCGGACGGCGCTGGCCGCCTGGAACGCCGCCGCGACCGACCGGCGCACCGCCTGGGCGACCGCGTACGGGGACGCGCTGGCGAAGGCGCCCGACGGGAACCCGGCGCGGGTCGCCCGGGGCAACTACGGACCCGTGCCGGTGCTGGCCGCGAGCTTCCTGTCGCTGGCCCGCAGCGGCGGCCTCGAGGGGTCGCTCACCTCGTCCGGGACCTTCTACGGGGCCGATGCCACGCGGTCCCTGCTGCTGCTCGCCGACGGGGCGTACCTGGAGGACCAGGCGCGCGCCCGGAACCTCGGCGGCGACCAGTGGGGGATGATGAACGAGACCGGCAACTACCCCGGCCAGCCGTGGATGTGGCTCTACACCTTCTGGTACCAGATCGAGCCGTTCTCCTCCTCGGGCAACGCGGACGCGCTGGTGTGGGGCCTGATGGTGCTGCTGTCGGCCGGTCTGGTGCTGCTGCCCTTCATCCCCGGTCTCCGCTCGATCCCGCGCTGGATCCCGGTGCACCGGCTCATCTGGCGCGACTGGTACCGGCAGCACCCGGTCTCGCCGACACCGGCGGGGAGCGTCCCCCGGCCGCGCGTGGCCAGCCCGCCCGACACGTCGCCCACCGTTCCGCGGGCGTGAGCGGGGTGGTGGCCCGGCCGGGGCCGGGCCACCACCGCCTCTGTGTCCGGCGTCGGCCGATGGCCCCCGCGGCGGAAGTGGCGGGCCGTGGCCGGCAGCCGCACCCTGTTCTGGTGATCGCCGAGCGCCCGAGGGCCGAGACGGCCGGTGACCTCGCAGCGCCTTCGGTGCACCCGACCCGGGAGGGAGCACGGCGGTGGACATCGCCTCCAGCTTCGCGAAGGCGTGGGACGGCGAGTACGGCGGTGAGCCGGCCGACCCCGAGCTGCTGCCCGAACACCTGGCCCGCGCCGTCGCGGCGGTACTGCCGGTCGACGGGGTGGGGCTGAGCATCCACGGCGGGCCGGACCTGCGCACGCCGCTCGCGGCCAGTTCCGAGGCGGCCGCGGCGGTGGAGCGCCTCCAGTTCACCGTCGGCCGCGGGCCGTGCCTGCTGGCGGCCACCAGTGGCCTGCCGGTGTTCGCGACCGAGGAGCTGCTGCACCGCCGATGGCCGGCCTTCGCCGACCTGCTGGTCTCCAGGACGCCGGTCCGCAGCATCCTCGCGCTGTCCCTGCGCGGGCGGCTGCGTGGCATCGGCGGGATGGACCTGTACTTCCACCGCGCGGACGGGCCGACGTCCGTCGATCTCGACGAGGCCCGGTGCGTCGCCGGGCTGGTCTCCGACGCGCTGGGTCCGGCCGCGGACTGGTCGGCGTGGACGCCGGGTGAGAACCCGGGCTGGCAGACCACCCCGGCCGCCCGTCGCCGCGGCCGGCTCTGGATGGCCGTCGGCATGGTCATGATCGCCGAGCAGGTGACGGCCCCGGACGCGCTCGCGCTGCTGCGCGGGCACGCCTACGCCACGAGCCGCAGCGTCGACGACCTCGCCGAGGACCTCGTCGCGCGGCGCATCGACGTCGAGCAGCTCCGGGGCGACGGCTGAGCCGGGCACCGAGGGCTGGTGGACCCTGGACCGGTCGATGCGCGCCGCCCGGCGCAGATTCGTGAGGAGGACGCGGTGGCCAACCGCCTGAAGGGGTCCACCAGCCCCTACCTGCTGCAGCACGCCGACAACCCCGTCGACTGGCGGGAGTGGGGCGAGGAGGCGTTCGCCGAGGCGCGTGCCCGCGACGTCCCGGTGCTGCTCTCCGTCGGCTACGCGGCCTGCCACTGGTGCCACGTGATGGCGCACGAGTCGTTCGAGGACGAGGCGACCGCGGCGCAGATGAACGCAGAACTTCGTGTGCGTGAAGGTCGACCGCGAGGAGCGGCCCGACGTCGACAGCGTGTACATGACCGCGACCCAGGCGCTGACCGGGCAGGGCGGCTGGCCGATGACCGTGTTCGCCACGCCCGAGGGCAAGCCGTTCTACTGCGGCACGTACTACCCGCCGGAGCCGCGGCACGGCATGCCCGCCTTCCGCCAGGTGCTCTCCGCCGTCTCCGATGCGTGGAGCACCCGCCGGCAGGAGCTCGAGGAGGCGGGCGGGCGGATCGCCACCGGCATCGGGGGCCGGCTGGACCTGGGCGCGCCCGCCCCGCTGTCGGCCGAGCTGCTCGACGCGCGCCGTCGCGTCGCTCTCGGCGTCGCTACGACGAGCGGTGCGGCGGGTTCGGTGGCGCGCCGAAGTTCCCGCCGTCCATGGTGCTGCGAGTTCCTGCTGCGCCACGGCGCCCGCACGGGCGACGAGCGGGCGCTGGCCATGGCCCGGGGCACGCTCGAGGCGATGGCCCGCGGCGGCATCTACGACCAGCTCGCCGGCGGCTTCGCGCGCTACTCCGTCGACGGGCGGTGGGTGGTGCCGCACTTCGAGAAGATGCTCTACGACAACGCGCTGCTCCTGCGCGTCTACCTGCACCTCTGGCGGGCGACCGGCGACGGAGTGGGCGCGGCGGGTCGCCGACGAGACGGCGGAGTTCCTGGTGCGCGACCTCGGCACGCCCGAGGGCGGCTTCGCCTCCGCGCTCGACGCCGACACCGACGGCGTCGAGGGGCTGACCTACGTGTGGACGCCGGCGCAGCTCGTCGAGGTGCTGGGCGAGGACGACGGCCGGTGGGCCGCGCAGCTGTTCGCGGTGACCGAGCGGGGGACGTTCGAGCACGGCGCCTCGACGCTGCAGCTGCTGCGCGACCCCGACGACCCGGCGCGGTTCGCCTCGGTGCAGGGACCGGCTGGTCGAGGCGCGGGCGCGGCGGCCGCAGCCGGCCCGCGACGACAAGGTGGTGACCGCCTGGAACGGGCTGGCCATCGCGGCGCTCGCCGAGCACGGCGCGCTGACCGGCACGGCCGCGTCGCTGGCGGCCGCGCGCCGGGCGGCCGAGCTGGTCGCCGGGACGCACTGGGTCGACGGCCGGCTGCGCCGGGCCTCGCGCGGACGGCGTCGTCGGCGCCCCGGCGGGGGTGCTCGAGGACTACGGCGACCTGGCCGAGGGGCTGCTCGCGCTGCACCAGGCGACCGGGGAGGGCCGCTGGCTGTCGCTCGCCGGGGAGCTGCTCGACGTCGTCGTGGCGCAGTTCGTCGACGGCGAGGGCTGGCACGACACCGCGGCCGACGCCGAGGCGCTGGTCCACCGCCCGTTCGACCCGGCCGACGGGCCGACCCCGGCCGGGATCGCCGCGGCGGCCGGCGCGGCGGTCACGCTACTCCGCGCTGGCCGGCTCGCCGCGGCACCGCGGGCTGGGGGAGGGCGCGCTGGAGACGCTGGCCCGGCTGGTGGCCTCCGGCGCCGCGGGCGGCGGGGTGGGCCGCCGCGGTCGGCGAGGCGCTGCTGGCCGGGCCGCTCGAGGTGGCGGTCAGCGGGCCGGCCGGGCCCGACCGGGATGCGCTGGCCGCCGCCGCGCGCGGCTCGACCAGCCCGGGCGCCGTCGTCGTCGTCGGCGAGCCGGACGCGCCCGGCGTGCCGCTGCTGGCCGACCGGCCGCTGGTCGGCGGACGGGCCGCCGGCTACGTGTGCCGGGGGTTCGTGTGCTCGGCGCCGGTGACCGACGTGTCCGCTCTCAGCGCAGCGATGGCCCCTTCCTGACCCGGCTGGCGCGGCTTACCTTGTAAGCGTGTAATCAGCACGGCGACAGGGAGGTCGCGATGCACGGACACGGTTTCGCCGAGGGCTTCGGCGGGCGCGGCTTCGGAGGTGGGGCGTTCGGGCCGGGGCTTCGGACCCAGGGGATTCGGTCGCGGGCGGGGCGCCGGACGTGCCGCCCGTGGACCGGGACGAGGTGGCCGGCTGGTTCGCCGGCCGGCTGCCCGACGGCTGGTTCACCGGGGCGGCCGAGATCACCGTCGACCGCGACGAGATCACCGTCGTCGGTCACGCTGCCCGAGCCCGAGTCGGGAGAGGGCGACGCGGCGGCGGCCCGGGCCGGCCGGATCTCCCGGTTCCGGGAGGAGACCCGCGAGCAGCGGATGGCCATCGCCGACGCCGCGCAGGAGCGCTACGGCCGGTCGGTCGCGTGGGGCGCGGCCTGCGGCGACGTCCGCGAGGTGTTCACGAACGTCTCGGTGCCGGTGATGACCCGGCTGCGCCAGCCCGAGCGGCTGGTGCTGGACACCCTGGTGGACGCCGGGGTGGCGCGGTCGCGGTCGGAGGCGCTGGCCTGGGCGGTCCGGCTGGTCGGCCAGCACGCCGAGGAGCTGGCTGGCCGAGCTGCGGGACGCGATGGCCTCGGTCGAGGAGGTCCGCGCCCGCGGCCCCGAGCTCTGAGGCGGACGCCGCCTTCGGCCGTGATCATCGGATTCGTGCACGTTCAGCGGCGTGCCCGCGTGCTCGTGCGCAGATCCGATGATCACGGCGGGATCGCGGGGACCGGCCTGGTCGGGGACACTGGGCGTGCCAGCCAGCGCCGTCCCCGCCGAGACCGACGTGCTCGTCGTCGGCGCCGGTCCCGCCGGGTCGGCCGCGGCGGCGTGGGCGGCGCGCGCGGGCCGCGACGTCGTCCTCGCCGACGCCGCCGTCTTCCCGCGCGACAAGGCCTGCGGCGACGGGCTGACGCCGCGGGCCATCGCCGAGCTCGACCTGCTCGGCCTCGGCGACTGGGTGCGCGGGCGGGCGCGCAACCGCGGGCTGCGCGCGGCCGGGTTCGGTCAGGAGCTGCTGCTGCCGTGGCCGGGCGGCTCGCTGCCCGACCACGGCGGCGCCGTCCCCCGCACCGAGCTCGACGCCCGGATCCGGGAGGTCGCGCTGGCCGACGGCGCGGTGCCGCTGGAGGCCGCCCGCGCCGTCGACGTCGAGCGCGACGGCGACCGGGTGACCGGCGTCGTCTTCTCCCCGCCCGAGGGGGCGCCGTTCACGGTGCGCTGCGACCGGCTGGTGGTCGCCGACGGCGCGCGCTCGCCGCTGGGGCGGGTGCTCGGCCGGGAGTGGCACCGCGACACCGCCTACGGCGTCGCGGCCCGCGGCTACATCGCCTCCGGCCGGGCGGACGACGAGTGGATCTCCTCCCACCTGGAGCTGCGCGGCACCGGCGGTGAGCTGCTGTCCGGCTACGGCTGGGTGTTCCCGCTCGGTGCCGCGTCCGGGCAGGTGAACATCGGCGTCGGGACCCTGGCGACGGCGCGCCGCCCGGCCGGCGTGCAGCTGAAGAACCTGCTGCGCTTCTACGCCGATGCCCGCCGCGACGACTGGCGGCTCGACGGGCCGGTGCGCGAGCCGGCGTCGGCGCTGCTGCCGATGGGCGGCGCGGTGTCCGGGGTGGCCGGGCGCAACTGGGCGCTGATCGGCGACGCCGCGGGCTGCGTCAACCCGCTCAACGGCGAGGGCATCGACTACGGCCTCGAGACCGGCCGCACCCTCGTCGGCCTGCTCGACGAGCGCGATGATCGACGGGGCGCTCACGAGCGCGATCGTGGACAAGCGCGGCCCGTTCGACTCCGAGCCGTTCCTCGCGACCACCAAGGAGGACGTGCTGGCCACGGCCGGGTCGCGCTACACCTACTCGGCGAACCCGCTGGCGATGGCCGAGGCCGAGGAGGCCAAGCTCAAGCAGCTGGCGCTGGTCGGGATGTCGTGTCAGTCGTCGATCAACGGGACCGTGTCGGCGTACGGGGTCAACAAGTACAAGCGCAAGATCGCGCTGACGATCGGGCTCCTGTGCTCGAAGACGTTCACCTACGACGGGCAGAAGCAGGTCCTGGCCGAGCACGGCATCGCGATCGAGGACGTGGTCAAGGTCAACATCAAGGGCCGCTACATGGTGTGGCTGCGCGACGGCTCCTACCAGGAGCTGCCGCTCAAGGAGTTCCACCCGTACACGCGCGAGGGCTGCAAGATGTGCCCCGACTTCGCGGCCGAGCACGCCGACATCTCCACCGGCGGGATCGGGGCCGACGACAACTGGACGCTCACGATCGTGCGGACCGAACGCGGCGAGGAGTGGATGAAGGGCGTGATCGACGCGGGGCTGATCGAGGCCAAGCCGGGCGAGGACGACCCGGTCGCGATGAAGCTCCTGAACGCGCTGTCGGCGAAGTCGCGCAAGCGCTGGCCCGCCGACCTCGTCCCCGAGGGCGCGCGTCGCCCGGCGCTCCTCCCCACCGTCTGACCGCGCCGGCGTGACCGTCCGTGAGGCCGGGGGCGCCCCGCCCGAGGTCCGCGGCCGGCGCCTACCGTCGCCGGCGACGAGGAGGCGAGACGTGCCGGACCGTGACGAGCTGCTGTGGAAGGCCCTGACGACGGGTGCGGCGATCGCCGCCGGCATCGCCGCGCGCAACGTCGCGACCGCCGGCTGGAAGAAGGCCGCCGGCGGCGAACCGCCGGTCAACCCCGCCGACCCCACCACCTCGTGGGGCGAGGCGGTCGGCTGGACCGTCCTCGTCGGGGCGCTGGTGGGACTCGCACGGCTGTTCGCGCGACGCTCCGCAGCGGAGCTGTGGGAGCGTCAGGCGGGCAGCCGCCCGCCCGGACTCCAGGACGTCGACGCCTGACCCGAGGTCCGGGGTCAGGGGACCTCGTAGGTCGCGATCTTGGGGTGGTCGACCTTGCTGGCGCCGACGCTGGCGGCGCCGCCCGGGTCGCCGAGCCCGGTCACGCTCGAGGCGAAGTACTCGGCGTTGATGGCCGTGAACTCCGACCACTCGTCCGGCAGGTCGTCCTCGTAGAAGATGGCCTCGACCGGACACGCCGGCTCGCAGGCACCGCAGTCGATGCACTCCGTGGGGTGGATGTAGAGGGTCCGGTCACCCTCGTAGATGCAGTCGACCGGGCACTCCTGGACGCACGCCTGGTCCTTGACGTCCACACACGGCTCTGCGATCACGTAGGTCATCTGGCTGCACCTGCTCCCTGTGGGGCCCGTCTACGCCCCGTCACGGTGCGGGAGTCTACGGCGCGTGGGGCCGGGGTGTGACATCGTCGGCCTCGGCCCCGCGCGCGTCGCTCAGGCGTCCCAGGCGGCCACCTTGGGGTGGTCCTTCGGCACGGCCCCGACAGCGGCGGCACCGCCCGGCGAGCCGAGCCCGGAGACGTCGTCGTTGAAGAACTCGGCGTTGATCGGGGTGAAGACCTGCCACTCGTCCGGGACGTCGTCCTCGTAGAAGATGGCCTCGACGGGGCAGACCGGCTCGCAGGCCCCACAGTCGATGCACTCCTCGGGGTGGATGTAGAGCATCCGGTCACCCTCGTAGATGCAGTCGACCGGGCACTCCTCGACGCAGGCCTTGTCCTTCACGTCGATGCAGGGCTCGGCGATCGTGTACGTCACTGTTGGGACCCTCCTGTCCGGGACCGCACACGTTAGGGCCTGGCCGGGCGTTTCAGAAGTCGGTGACACCGACGGACGGGACCCGCCGTAGGCTCGCGTCGTCCGTACCCGACATCGTGGAGGATCCGCGCTGGACGCCCACCCCACCCCGGAGCTCGTGGTCGTCCCGGACGACCCGCTCGACGGGAGCCCGGTGGCGGAGGGGGACACGCTCCCCCACACGCGGCCCATCGCCGCGCTCCACCCCGACCCGGACGTGCGGATCCTCAACCGTGAGCTGTCGTGGCTGAGCTTCAACGAGCGTGTCCTCACGCTCGCGGCCGAGCCGGCGACCCCCCTGTTGGAGCGGGCGAAGTTCCTGGCGATCTTCGCCCACAACCTCGACGAGTTCTTCCAGGTGCGCGTCGCCGGCCTGATGGAGCAGCGGGCCGCGGGCCTCGGGCCGACGACCCCGGACGGGATGTCACCGGGCGAGCAGCTGCAGCACATCCGGCCCGTGGTCGAGGACCTCTACGCGGAGCAGTCCCGCATCTTCCACGACGAGATCGCCCCCGACTTCGAGGCGGCCGGCATCCGGTTCTCGGACTGGTCCGACCTCGACGACGACGACCGCGAGTGGCTCGTCGACGAGTTCGAGGAACGCGTCCTGCCGGTCCTCACCCCGCTCGCGGTGGACCCCGCCCACCCGTTCCCGTACATCTCGAACCTGTCGCTCAACCTCGCGGTCCGGGTGCGCGACCCGGCGACCGGTGAGACCCGGTTCGCGCGGGTCAAGGTGCCGCCGATCCTCCCCCGCTTCGTGGTGATGCCCGACGGGGAGCGGTTCGTCCCGCTCGAGCAGGTCATCGCCGCACACCTCGACCGGCTGTTCCGCGGGATGGAGGTGGTCGAGCACCACGTCTTCCGGGTGACCCGGAACGCCGACCTGGTGGTCGAGGAGGAGGAGGCGGGCGACCTGCTGCAGGCGATCGAGTCGGAGCTGACCCGTCGCCGGTTCGGCCGTGTCGTCCGCCTCGAGGTCGAGCCGACCATCCCGGAGGCGGTGCTCGACCTGCTCGTGCGCGAGCTCGCCATCGACCCGGCGGACGTGATCGTCTCGCGCGGGCCGCTCGACCTGAGCGGCCTGTGGGCGCTCCACGAGCTCGACCGTCCCGACCTCAAGGACGAGCCGTTCTCGACCACGACCCAGCCGAGACTCGCGTCGACCGCCGGCGAGCCGGTGGACCTGTTCGCCGCGATCGCCGCCGGCGACATCCTGGTCCAGCACCCGTACGACTCGTTCACGACGTCCGTCCAGGCGTTCGTCGAGCAGGCCGCACGCGACCCCGACGTCCTCGCGATCAAGCAGACGCTGTACCGCACCTCCGGCCCAGGGTCGCCGATCGTCCGCGCCCTGCTCGAGGCGGCCGAGGAGGGCAAGCAGGTCGTCGCCCTGGTCGAGCTCAAGGCCCGGTTCGACGAGGAGGCCAACATCGAGTGGGCCCGCACGCTGGAGGAGGCGGGCGTCCACGTCGCCTACGGGGTGGTGGGCCTGAAGACCCACACGAAGATCGCGCTCGTGGTCCGCGCCGAGGGCGCCACCGTCCGCCGCTACGCCCACGTCGGCACCGGCAACTACAACGACCGCACCGCCCGCATCTACGAGGACCTCGGTCTGTTCACCGCCGACCCCGACGTCGGCGCCGACCTCACCGACCTGTTCAACGTCCTCACCGGCTACAGCCGACAGGAGCGCTTCGCCAAGGTGCTGGTCGCCCCGGGGTCGCTCCGGGACCGGCTGCTCGAGCTCATCGAACGCGAGACCGAGGCGCCCGACGGCCGCATCGTCATCAAGGCCAACGCGGTCGTGGACCAGGAGATCACCGAGGCGCTCTACCGGGCGTCCCGGGCCGGGACCAGCATCGACCTCATCGTCCGCGGCATCTGCTGTCTGCGACCAGGGGTCCCCGGACTGTCGGACAACATCCGGGTCCGCTCGGTGGTGGGGCGCTACCTCGAGCACTCGCGCATCTACCGCTTCGGGAGCGAGCGCCGCGGCCGCGACTACTTCATCGGCTCGGCCGACCTCATGACCCGCAACCTCGACCACCGCGTCGAGGCGGTCGTGCCGATCGAGTCGCCACCGCTGCAGGCGCGTCTCGAGGAGATCCTCCAGGTGCTCCTCGCCGACACGGCCCTCGCGTGGGAGCTGCGCCCGGACGGCAGCTGGCACAAGCTCGGCACCGACGGCACCAACGCCCACCTGCAGCTCCAGCAGCTCGCCCACCGACGCGCTTCGACGCGGGCGTGACCCACCGCGACCACGAGGTGCTGGCGGCCGGCGGGGTCGTTCTCCGCCGCAGCGCGAAGGGTCGCTGGAAGGTGCTCGTCGTCCACCGGCCCGGACACCGCGACTGGTCGCTGCCGAAGGGCAAGCTCGACGCCGGCGAGCACTTCGAGACCGCGGCGCTCCGCGAGGTCGAGGAGGAGACGGGCGTCCGGTGCGAGCTCGGGCCGGAGCTGTCCCACGTCACCTACGGTGACGGCAACGGGCGGCACAAGCTCGTCCGGTACTGGGTGATGCGCCCCGTCGACGGCCACCCCCGCGAGCGCGCCGGCGACGACGAGGTCGACGAGGCGTGCTGGGTGCCGGTGTCCGACGCACGCGAGCTCCTCACCTACGACGACGACTGGTTCCTCATCGAGCAGGCGCTCGGGAAGGTCGAGACGTGACGCTCCTCGTGGTCCGGCACGCCCACGCCGGCGACCGCTCCGTCTGGGCGGGCGACGACGCCCGTCGCCCGCTGTCGCCCGACGGCCGCGCCCAGGCCGAGGCGCTGGTCGACCGCCTCGCCGGCTACCCGCTGGAGCGTGTGCTCACGAGCCCGTACGACCGCTGCGTCGAGACCGTCCAGCCGCTGGCGGCGTCCCGCGGGCTCGAGGTCGAGCAGGCCGACGTGCTCGCCGAGGGCAGCCCCGCCAGCGCCGTGCGGGCGCTCCTCCGCGAGCTCGGGACGGCCCCCGCCGTGCTGTGCAGCCACGGCGACGTGATCGGCGACCTGGTGGGACGACTCCGCGCCGACGGCGTCGACCTCGGCGGACGCGTGGACTGGCAGAAGGGCTCGACGTGGGCGCTCACCGTCGACGCCGGGGGCGTGACCGCCGGCCGGTACCTCCCGCCGCCGTGACCCGGCGCGCCTCCGTCCTGGACCTCGGCTCGAACTCGTTCCACGTGCTCGTCGCCGACGTCGACCGCGACGGGATCGTGGTCCCGGTCCTCCGCGAGCGCGAGATGCTCCACCTCGGCGCCGTGGTCGAGCGCACCGGCGGGCACATCCCGGACGACGACCGCGACCGCGCCGTCGCGGTCGTCTCCCACCTCACCGACCTCGCCCGCCGGGCGGGGACGACGCGGCACCTCGCGGTCGCGACGAGCGCCCTGCGCGACGCCAGCAACGGACCCGAGGTCGTGGCGGCGCTGTCGCGTGCCGCCGACGCCGACGTCCGCGTGCTCGACGGGCTCGACGAGGCGGCGCTCAGCTACCTCGGCGTCCGGGCCGGCACCGCCGTCCACGACGAACCCGTGCTCACGCTCGACCTCGGCGGCGGGTCGCTCGAGCTCGCGGTCGGTCGCGGGCCCGAGGGTGATCTGGAGCGCCACGACCGACCTCGGCGTCAGCCGACTCTCGGCGTGGGTCGACCACGACCCACCGACCGCCGGCGAGGTCGCCCGGCTCCGCGACCGCGTACGTGACGAGATCGCCCCGCTGGTCGATCCGGTCGCCGGGCACGGGCCGGGGACGGTCGTCGCCGTCGGCGGCACGGTCCGGGCGCTCGCACGGGTCGTCGCGGCCGACGCCGGCGAGTGGCTGCCCGCCACGCTCAACCAGTACGCGATCACCACCGCCACGCTCGACGGCTGGTGCGACACCCTCCTGGCGCTCGACCTCGACGCGCGGCTGGGGCTGCCGGGGATGAAGGCGCGACGCGCCGACCGGCTCCACCTCGCGGCGCTGGTCGTCTCCGAGACGCTCGACCTGCTCGGCGTCGCCGACGTGCTCGTGAGCGACTGGGGTCTGCGCGAGGGGGTCCTGCTCGACGCGCTCGGCGTCCGCGACCTCCCCGACGGGCCGGAGCTGCGCACCCGTGCCGTCGGCCGGCTCCGTGATGCCTTCGCCGGCGACGATCCCCACCTCCCCCACGTCGCCCAGCTCGCCGGCGAGGTGTTCGACGCGACGACCGACGTGCACGGGCTCGACCCCGGCGACCGCGACCTGCTCGTCCACGCTGCCAACCTGCACGACGTCGGCGAGTCCCTGGCGCTGCGCGGCCACCACCGCCACGGGGCCTACATCGTCGAGAACGCCGAGATGCGCGGGTTCTCTCCCGCCGAGACCGCCCTGCTCGCCACGCTCGTGCGGTTCCACCGCAGCGCCGGCACGGACACGGGCTACCCGCCCTACGCGGCCCTGTCGCGCGACGACCGCCGGCGCGCCGACCGTCTGCTGGCGCTCCTGCAGATCGCCGACGGCCTCGACCGTGCCCGCGACCAGGCCGTCGGGGGCGTGCGGTCGCGTCGGGACGGCGACCGCCTCGTCCTGGAGGCGACCGGGTCCGGCATCCACGCGGCGATCGCGGAGGTCGACCGCAAGCTCGACCTGTTCGAGCGGACCTTCGGCGTGGAGGTGTCGGTCGTCGACGCGGCGGCCCGGTGACCCGGGCCACGCGATCGGTCGTCAGCGGACGCCGGCCTCGAGGAACGTGAGCCGTTCGACCTCCGGCTCGACCCGCAGCCGCACGCCCTGCGGGACCGTCCACATCGGGTCGGTGTGGCCGACGTCGACGTTGGTGACCACCGGCAGATCCGCCAGGCCGGCCTCGTCACGCACGACCCGCAGCACCGCCTCGTCGTAGTCGACGTGGTCGGCGACGGGAACGTCCGCCCCGCCGGGACGGCCGAGCAGCAACCCTGACAAGCCCTGCAGCTCACCCGTCAGGGCCAGCACGCGCAGGAACCGCGCCAGGAGCTCCGGCGGGGGCGCCTCCTCGCTGGTCTCGAGCAGCAGCACCACGCCATCGAGGTTCGGCCACCAGTCGGTGCCGCGGAACCAGTCGAGGACCTCGACGCAGGCCGCGAGCACCGGTCCCTCGGCGGCGGTCCCGCCGAGCCACCGGCGACCCGTCGACGGCTGCAGCCGACGCGTCTGGTCGCGCGTCGTCGGGTCGGCCCAGTCGAGGTGCTCGGCGGTCCAGCCATCCTCGTTGGCCGGCCAGTCGAGCGGCGCGGCCGGCTCGAACAGGGTGCGCACCACGCCCTCGAGGAGGTAGTCGTGCATCCCGCCGGTCTCGCCGAACCCGGCCATGACCGACGGCCCGTAGAAGGACACGACCCCGGCCCGGCGGAACGCCAGGTGGGTCGCGGTGGTGTCGGAGTAGCCCAGGAACACCTTGGGGTGGGCGGCGATCAGGTCGAGGTCGAGGTACGGGAGCACGCGGATGGAGTCGTCGCCGCCGATGGTCGACACGACGCCGGCGATGGACGGGTCGGCGAGCGCCGCGTGCAGGTCGTCCGCGCGGGCCCGCGGGTCGGCGGCGACGTCCTCCGGCGACGCGAGCGTGTGCGGCATCTCGACGAGCTCGACCTCGAGGGCCTCCTCGAGCTGCCGCTTCCCCGTGGCGTAGCGGTCGGGGAACGCCCCGGGCCCGCCCCACGACAGCGTCACGGCCGCGAGCCGGTCCCCGCGCGCGAGTCGCGGCGGTCGCTGCAGCACGTCGTCCTCCTCGTCCGGGGATCACCAGCGAGGCCCACGACCCTACCCAGGACGCCGGCGCTACCGTCGCCTCCCCCACCGCACCACCGAGGATCCGATGCCGCTCGTGCGCTTCCCGTCCCGCGACGGCACGTCGCTGTGCGGGCGCGTCACCGACCCCGAGGAGCCGCACGGCGGGGTGGCGGTGCTGTGTCACCCGCACCCGGAGCACGGCGGGTCGATGGACGCCTGGATGCTGCCGTTCCTGCAGCGGCTGCTCGTCGCCGACGGCTGGACCGGCCTTCGGTTCGACTTCCGGGGCACGGGTGAGTCGCACGGCGCGTTCGACGCCGGGGTCCGCGAGCAGGACGACGTCGCCGGCGCGATCGACCACGCGCTCGCCCACGTCGGCGACCCGGACGCGCCGGTGCTCCTGGGCGGCTGGTCGTTCGGAGCGGCCGTCTCGCTGCGTCACGCGCTCGGCGACGACCGCGTGACCGCCTGGTTCGGCATCGGTCTGCCGCACCGCACGGGGATCGCCGACGTCCCCGTGACCGACCCGCTCGAGCTCGCGACGTGGTCGGTCCCGAAGTTGCTGGTCCACGGCACCGCGGACCAGTTCACCCCCGTCGAGCGCATCCGCGAGCTGGTCGACGCCGCCGCGGACCCGGTCACCCTCACCGTCATCGAGGGCGGCGACCACTTCCTCGCCGACCGGCGCGACGAGCTCGGCGACGCGGTGTCGGCGTTCGCCCACGACCACCGGCCGACGGCGTGATGCGGGCGCGCTACCGCCAGCGGCTCACGCGCGAGGACGTCGGCTCGCGCGTGTCGATCCGGCGGTGGGTGGAGGACGAGGAGCGCGGGGCACGGCCGTCCGACGTCGTGGGACGGCTCGTCGCCTGGCGCGACGACGAGGTGCTGGTGGTCGCGACACGCGCCGGCGGCGAGGTCGAGGTCTACCTCGGCGACATCCTCGCGTCGCGGGTCGTGCCCGAACACCCCACCCTGCCTCCGGAGTGACCGCGCCGGCCCGCCCGGCGCCGCTGGGCCCTCACAGCGCCCGGGTGAACACCATCTCGGCGACGGTGGCGTTGCGCCGCCAGGGCTCGAAGCGGTCCTTGCCGGCAGGGTCGTACTTCTCGTGGAACGCCAGCAGGACCCGTTCGCGGTCCGCGTCATCGGGCGCCAGGAACGTCGACCGGGCCAGCCAGGACCGGTCGCCGACCCGCACGACCCCCTGCTCCTCGGCCTGGAGGTTCAGGCACCACTGGGTCAGCCCGCCGCTGCCGCTCATCAGGAACACCCCGCCCTCGTGCGGGACGAACCACAGCTCGGCGGTGTGGCGCCGCCCGGTGACCCGCATCTGGGTCGACAGGTAGCAGTAGCGCTCGTCGGCGAGCTCGGGTGGCAGCTGCACGTCAGGACCCTTCCGGCAGGGAGAGGTCGACGACGACGGGCCGGTGGTCCGACCCGCCGCCCGGTGCCACGAAGGCCTCGACGGCGTCGAAGCCCCGGGTCAGCAGCCAGTCGATGCGGATGAACGGGCCGAAGCGGCCGCCGTTGGGCCAGGTGAAGCCGGGGCCGGCGCCGGCGTCGCGCTGCGGGTCGGCGAAGCCGGCGTGGGTCAGCTCGCGGTAGGGCCCGGAGCGGTCGGTGGAGTTGAAGTCGCCGCCCACGATCGCCGGCAGCGACGGGTCGAGGGTGTCGATGACCGAATCGATCTCGGCCAGGCGCACGTCGCCCTCGAGCTCGAGTCGCTCGACCACGCTCGCCCCGCAGGTGGGGCACGGGGAGATGAGGTGGACGGGCGCGACCTGCACCAGCTGCCCGTCGACGTCGAGGACCACGACCGCGGTGGAGCGGCTGCGCGTCGTCGCGTCACCCACGGGGCGGACCTCGCGGATCGGGAAGCGCGAGAACACCCCGACCCCGCCGACGCCGCCGGTCTGGACCACGTGCGAGTACGGCATCGTCTCGGCCAGCTCGGCCTCGAGCGCGGTCTGGCGTTCGGGGAAGACCTCCTGGAGGAGCAGGATGTCGGGCTCCTGCGTCCGGACGAGGTCCAGGACGTGGCTGGTGTCGGGGGTCTGGACGTAGGTGTTGAAGGTCGCGACGCGGAGGTCGGCGTCGCCGGCGCCGGCCGAGGGGACGAACGCCGTGCCGTACGACCAGACCCAGACCGCCGCCGGCACGGCGAGGAGGAAGGCCGTCCGTCGCGACCCCAGCAGGAACGCGAGCGGGGCGAGGACGACGGCGGGGAGCGACCACCAGAAGGTCATCAGGTTGACCGGCTGGATCCAGGCGGCGTCGCCGGCGAGCCACCACGCCACCAGCGCGGCGATCGCCGCGAGGGCGTAGATGGCACCGAGGATGCTCGGCCAGCGCGGTCGCCGGCGCAGCGGCGCGTGCGCCGCCGGCGCCTCGGGTCGGGTGGGTGTCACGGAGCGGGCCTCGTCGGTCAGTCCGGCGCCTGGCCGAGTCGGTGCACCATCAGGCGGTTCGTGCCCCCGTGGCCGCCGGGGATGCCCGAGACGATGACGATGCTGTCCCCCTTGCTGCCGTAGCCGCCGCGCAGGCAGACCTCCTCGGCCGACAGGATGAGGTCGCGCGAGTGGTCCTTCTCGGGGACGAGCGCCCCGTCGGTCCCCCACATCAGCGCCAACCGTCGGAGCGCGGTCTCGCGCGTCGTGAGCCCGACCACCGGGACCGGGGGCCGGAACTTCGACACGAGCTGGATCGAGGCACCGGAGAAGCTGAAGACGACGATGGCCTTGGCCTTCACGTCACTCGCGACCTGCACCGCCGCCTTCGCGACCACCCGCGCCAGGGCGAGTCCCTCCTGGGGCTTCGGCAGCGGGTGGACGAGCTCGCCGGAGGACTCGGCCACCTCGATGATCCGGGCCATGGTCCGGACCGCCTCGACCGGGAAGCGGCCGGCGGCCGTCTCGCCCGAGAGCATCAGGGCGTCGGTGCCGTCGAAGACGGCGTTGGCCACGTCGGACGCCTCGGCACGGGTCGGTCGCGGGTTGCGGATCATCGAGTCGAGCATCTCCGTCGCCGTGATGACCGGCCGGCCCTCGCGGTTGGACAGCGAGATGATCTCCTTCTGCAGCGCCGGGACCCGCTCCGGACCGATCTCGACCCCGAGGTCACCGCGCGCCACCATCACCGCGTCGGTCGCGGTCACCAGCGACTCGAGGTTCTCCATCGCCTCGGGGCGCTCGAGCTTGGCGACGATCGGGGCGTCACCCCCGAGCTGGTGCACCAGGTCACGGACCTCGATGACGTCCTTCGCGCGGCGCACGAACGACAGGGCGATCCACGAGCACCCCATCCCGACCATCGCCTCGACGTCCTCGCGGTCCTTGTCGGTGAGCGACTTGGCCGACACGTCGACCCCCGGGAGGTTCACCCCCTTGCGCGACGATGCGGTGCCGCCCGCGACGACCCGGGCCGAGACGGTCCGACCCTCCACGCGTGACACGACCAGCCGGAGCGACCCGTCGTCGATGAGGATCAGCGCGCCCGGCTCCACGTCGTCGGCGAGGTGTTCGTAGACGACCGGGAGCACGGGCGTGCCGGCCCCGTCGTCGTACTCGTCGAGCTCCTCCTCGCCGGCGAGCAGCTGGACCTCGGCGCCGTCGACGAGCTCGACGCCCTCGGCCGGGAGGATGCCGAGGCGGATCTTGGGTCCCTGGAGGTCGCCGAGGCTGCCGACGTTGCGGCCCAGCGACCGGGCCGCGTCGTTCACCTGCTCGAGGCGCTGCTGGTGCTCGTCGTGGGTGCCGTGGGAGAAGTTGAGCCGCACCACGTCGATCCCGGCGGCGATCGCGGCGCGCAGCTTCCCGGGGTCGTCCAAGGCGGGGCCCAGGGTGGCGACGATCTTCGCGCGACGCACGGGGTGAGCCTCGAGGGGTACGGAGCCGGCGGGCCCCGCCATCGTAGGCGTCAGGTCGCCCCGCGCTCGTCGGACCCCCGGCCGGTCGCGCCTCGGCCGTCAGCCGGTCGACAGCGGCCGCAGCTCGTCCGCCTCGATGCGCGCGCGCAGCTCCTCGATCCGGGGCGCGACGATCCCGTAGCGACCGCTCCCACCCGGTCCCACGTCGAGCGCCCGCTGCGCCAGGCCGACCGACGCGAGCCCGCCCTCCCAGCTCGTCAGCGCCTGCTCGACGGCGATGCCGGCGCCGACGTCCAGGCGTTGCTGGGTCACCATGAGCACCGCGGTGGGCGGGGGCTCCGACGGGTCGGGAACGAGCGTCGCGAGGGACCCGATCACGAGGCCGCCGGTCTCCTGCGCGGCCCGGCGGACGCCGACGTCGGCCGACCCGGCCGCGCTGTAGATGGTCGCGACGCCGGCCTCGTACTGCGGCACGGCCAGCGCGAACGCCTGGTCGGCGTCGACCACCGGGAACGCGACGTACGGGGTCACCGGGGTCGCGGCCACCGCGTTGATGCCCGCCTGGAACGCGGCGCGCTGACGGTCGATGGAGTACTGCGACTCGCCGCCCACGAACCCCGGAGGCCCCGTCGTCGCCGTGAGCTGCGCGGCGACGCCGGCGAGGTAGGCGACCTCCTCCACCCGCAGGTCGATGAGGAGCACGTTGCCCGGGATCGCGTCCGCCTCCGCGATCGCCGGCGTCGCGCAGAACCGGGTCCGCGGGAACGACGGCGCCACCCGGACCACCACGTCGCCGGAGCCGGGTCCGATGGCGCAGACGAGGTCGGTCCCCTCGTCGGCCAGGTAGGTGACGAGGTCGGCCGTGAACGCCGGCGCGTCGGCCTCGACCACACGCCAGTCGGTCACGTCACGGAGGTGGCTGCGACGCAGACGGTCGAGGTCCTCCCGCACCGAGGAGACCACCGCCGCGGGGCGGGCCGCATCCGCGGGGATGACGAACGCGACGCTCAGCCCGCTCGGCCCGGGCGGGCTCGGCACGCCCTCGCTGGACGGGGAGGGCGATGGCGCCGGCGCCGGCTCACCGCGTTCGCAGCCCGCCACCAGCGCCGCGGCCAGGGCGAGGAGCACGACCGACCGCGTCCCGCGCACCGTCACGTCTCCTCCCGACCACCGGCCCGTAGGCTACTCACCCCCCGCCCCGCGCCCGCGGTGCCACCCGGTGCCGCCCGCCCCCGAGGAGTCCCGCGCATGAGCCTGGTCAAGGTGCTGAGCGACCCCGCCGCCGGGATCCAGCTGGCGCGGCTGCGTGACGCCACCACCCCGCCGGACCGCTTCCGGGCCTACGCGCGCAGCCTCGGGGCGATGCTCGCGATGGAAGCCGTGCGCGACGTGCCGGTCGAGACCGGCGAGGTCATCGGCCCGCTGGGACCGGCCCCGCTGCGCCGCCCGGCCCACCCGATCGTGCTCGTCCCGGTGCTGCGGGCGGGCCTCGGGCTGATGCAGGGCTGCCACGACGTCCTGCCCACCGCCTACGTCGGGATGATCGGGCTGCAGCGCAACGAGGAGACGCTCGAGGCCGAGTCCTACTACTTCAAGATGCCCGACCTCGCCGGCGCGTGGGTGCTCGTGCTCGAGCCGATGCTCGCGACCGGCGGGTCGGCGAGCCAGGCCGTCGCGGCGCTCCACACCGAGGGTGCGGAGCAGGTCACGGTCCTGTCGGTGGTCGCGACCCCCGAGGCCATCGACCGCATCCAGACCGAGAACCCGGGGACCCGCATCGTGGTCGCCGCCATCGACCAGGGGCTGAACGAGCACGGCTACATCGTCCCGGGGCTCGGCGACTTCGGCGACCGCCTCTTCGGCACCCTCGGCTGAACCGCGACCGAGTCAGGTGAGCAGGCTCACCCGGACCGTCCGGACCGGGTTGTCGACGTTCGGGTCGACGAGCACGATCGACTGCCACGTCCCGAGCGCGAGCCGGCCGTCGACGAACGGCACCGTCAGCGTCGGCGACACGAACGCCGGCAGCACGTGGTCGGCGCCGTGGCCGGCCGAGCCGTGCGCGTGGCGGTAGCGGTCGTCGCGGGGCAGCAACCGGTCGATCGCGGCCGACAGGTCCGGCTCGGAGCCGGCGCCGGTCTCGAGCACCGCGAGGCCCGCGGTCGCGTGGGGCAGGAACACGTTGCACAGACCGTCGCCGCCGACCTCGGCCACGACGTCGGCGACCCGTGTCGTCAGGTCGTGGAAGCGCTCGGCTCCGGTGTGGAGCTCGAAGGTCCGGGTGTCCACGCGGGCTCCCTTCAGGCGGGCTCGTCGGTGGCCGGGGCGGTCGTGGTGTAGGTGCTGCGGAAGTAGACGAGCGCGTCGCGGTCGCCCTCGCCGACGCCGATGGCCTGCACCTCGCCGACGACGATGTGGTGGTCGCCGCCGTCGTAGGTGGCCCACACCCGGCAGTCGATCCAGCCCACCACACCGTCGAGGAGGGGGGCGCCGGTCTCGGCGACGGACGTCGCGACCCCCTCGAACTGCCCGGCCCCCGACCCCCGCTTCGGATCGGCGAAGCGGGTCGAGAGCTCGACCTGGTCGGCCGCGAGGATCGACAGCGCGAACACCCCGGAGACGTCGAGGAGGTCGCACATCGCGGTGCCCCGCTCGACACACACCAGCACCAGCAGCGGCTCCAGCGACACCGACGAGACCGCGTTGGCGGTCATCCCGTGCGGCTCGCCGTCGACGGTCGTCGTCATCACCGTCACGCCGGTCGCGAAGCGGGCCATCGTGCGACGGAAGGCCTCGCTGGTCGGAACGGTCACGCGCGCGGCTCCTGCAGGTCGGGGGCTGGGGCGAACCCTACTGCCCGTCGCCCCCGGCTCCTGAGGGCACCCCGGCCGGGAGGCCGGCGAACAGGTCGTCCTCCGGGTCGCCGTGCGGCGTCCCCGACAGCAGCACGAACGCCTCGGTCCCGAACAGCTCCGCCGCGAGGTCCGGCGGCACGTTGAGGAAGAACGAGTCCTCCCCGATCTGGCTGCGGTGAGCGCGCATCGCGGCCTGCTTCCGCGCCAGCCACGGCCCGATGTCGACGATCGTGGTGACGTCCTCGTCGGGGTGCCCGAAGTCGACCGTCTCGGGGGCCGCGTCGGCGTCGCCGAAGGGGGACGGCAGCCCCGCCTCGACCAGCCGCTCGTGGGCCGCCAGCATCCGGGAGCGCGGGAAGGTGAACACGTACCGCTTGGCGACCTCGACCGCCTCGCCGTCGTCGGGCGTGAGCCACCACGGGTCGGCGGCCAGCGCGAGCGCGCGTTCGGTGACGCGGTGGGCACGGACGTGGTCGGGGTGACCGTAGGTGCCGCGGTCGTCGTCGCTCACCACCACGTCGGGTCGGAAGCGGCGGATGATGCGGGCGAGCCGCATCGCCGCCTCGTAGAGGTCGGCGGCGTGGAAGCTGTCGGGGTGCGCGTTCGCCGGCGCCCCCGCCATCCCGGAGTCCCGGTAGCCGAGGAACTCGTGGTCGGTGACCCCGAGCTCGGCCAACGCGTCGGCGAGCTCGCGGAGGCGGTGGGTCGGCAGAGCCTCGCCGCCGAGGTCGATGCCGGCGAGGTTCTCCCCCTCCTCCCCGCCGGTGCAGGTCACCACCTTGACGCGTGCGCCCGCGTCGACCGCCCGGGCCAGCACGCCGCCGCAGGCGATCGACTCGTCGTCGGGGTGGGGGTGGACGCACAGGAGGGCGGGCACGGTCGTTCCTCGGCTCGGTGTCAGGTGCGATGGTGCCTGACGGAGCCGACCGCACGCGACGGAGTACGGTGGTGGCCGCCACCACCCGCCAGGAGAGCGTCCGACCGACATGTCGCCCACCCCCCCGTCCGGTGAGATCGCCTTCGTCGACGACCCGTCGGCCCTGCCCGTGGAGCTGTCCAGGGTCGAGGGCGAGGTCGTCGGCGTCGACGTCGAGCGGGCGGACTCGCAGCGCTACTACCGGCGCGCGGCACTGGTCCAGGTCGGCGTCGCGGACCTGTGCCTGCTCGTCGACCCGCTCGCGATCCCGTCCCTGACCGCGCTCGACCGCTTCCTCGCCGGGCGCGTGGCGGTCCTCCACGCGGTCGAGAACGACCTCGAACCCCTCCAGGCCGCCGGGGTGGAGCCGGACGCGATCGCCGACACCGCCGTGGCCGCGGCGGTGCTCGGGATGCCGACCGGCCTCGGTCCGCTCCTCGAGTCGGTCCTCGGGGTCGAGCTGACACCCGACAAGGAGCGCTACCAGCGCGCCGACTGGGAGGCACGACCGCTCACCGACGGGATGGCGGCCTACGCCGCCGGCGACGTCTTCCACCTGCCCGAGCTCTTCACCGTGCTGTCGGACCGGCTCGCCGCCGCCGACCGCACCAGCTGGTACGAGCAGGAGCTCGCGGCCACGATCGAGCGCGCGGCGGAGGACCGCCGCGACTGGACCCGGACCAAGGGTGCCGGGCGGCTCCCGGGGCCGGCGCGGTCGATCCTGAAGGCGCTCTGGGAGGAGCGCGAGGCGATCGCCCAGGAGTTCGACATCGCGCCCAACCGCCTCATCCGCGACCAGACCCTGCTCGACGTCGCGACCGACCCGGCCGACTCGCCGGAGCAGCTCGTGCGCCGCAACCAGCGCCGGCGCGGTCCGCTGAAGGACCACGCGGAGCGGCTCTTCGAGGCGCTGCAGCGCGGCCAGGACGCCGACCCGGAGCCACGCAGCGCCGCCGGCCGGCGCTGGAGCGAGGCCGACAAGACCGCCTACGACGCGCTCCGCAAGGCCCGCGCCGAGCGGGCCGAGGCGCTCGGCATCGACGCCGGCGTGCTCTGCCCGAGCCGGCCGTTGTGGTCCGCCGTCGCCGGCGAGCCGTCCGACGTCACGGAGTTCGTCGCCCTCGCCGGGCTGCGTCCGTGGCAGGCGGACATCCTCGGCGACGAGCTGTGGGGGGTCTACACCGACGCGATGTCGGGCAACGGCAGCGCCGGCGACTGACGACGGGCACGCCGGCGTCACGCCGAGCGGGAGTGCTCCTCGTCGACCTCGACGCCGAGCTCGCCGAGCTTGCGGGCGAGCACGGACGGCATCGCGAACTCGACGTCCTCGTCGACCACGGTCACGGTCTCGACCCGTTCGGTCCCGCGCGCGCGGAACCAGCCGATGACCTCCTCGACGAGCACCTCGGGGGCGCTCGCGCCGGAGGTCAGCCCCACGACGTCGACGCCGTCGAGCCACGCCTCGTCGATCTCGGAGGCGTCGTCGATGAGGTACGCCGGCGTGTCACGGTCCTTGGCGACCTCGACGAGCCGCTTGGAGTTCGACGAGGTCGGCGAGCCGACGACCAGGATGAGATCCGCACGGTCCGTGAGGGTCTTGACCGCCTCCTGGCGGTTCGTGGTCGCGTAGCAGATGTCGTCCTTCTTGGGCTGGTGCAGCAGCGGGAACCGCTGCCGCAACGCCTCGACCACACCCTTGGTCTCGTCCATCGACAGCGTCGTCTGGGTGATGTAGGCGACGTTGGCGTCCTCGCCGAGGTCGAGCTGTTCGACGTCCTCGGGCGTCTCGACCAGGGTGATCGACCGGGGGGCCTGCCCCATCGTGCCGATGACCTCCTGGTGGCCCTCGTGACCGATCAGGACGATGTCCATGTCGTCGCGGGCGTAGCGCCGCGCCTCGTGGTGCACCTTCGTCACGAGCGGGCAGGTCGCGTCGATGAGGGTGTGGCCGAGACGCTCGGAGTTGGCGAACGCCGACGGCGGCGACCCGTGGGCGCTGAACACGACGACCGCACCCTCGGGGACCTCGGTCTCGTCCTCGACGAACACCGCGCCCTTGTCCTTCAGCGTCTGCACGACGTGGCGGTTGTGCACGATCTCGTGGCGGACGTAGACGGGCGCCCCGTAGGCCTCGAGCGCCTTCTCGACGATGAGCACGGCGCGGTCCACGCCGGCGCAGAACCCGCGCGGCGCGGCCATCAGGAGGGTGTGGGGTGCGGTCATGCCGGCGAGGGTACAAGCGTGGGGCGGACACGTAGGCTCCCGGGCAGCCACCGACGGTCGCCCGACCGGCTGCAGTACCGTCACCTCGCTCCCGAGCGTCCCGAAGGGTCCTGTTCGTGCACATCATCATCGGCGGGTGCGGCCGCCTCGGCGCCGAGATCGCCGAGCGCCTCTCCGGCGAGCCCTCCAACGACGTGGTGGTCATGGACGCCGACCCGCTCGCCTTCGACCGTCTCGGGTCGGCGTTCAACGGCGAGACCATCGTCGGCGACACGACCGACCGTGACGTGCTCGAGCGTGCCGGCATCGACCGCGCCGAGGGGCTCATCGCCGTCACCCGGTTCGACAACGCGAACCTGATGGCGGTCGAGATCGCCAGCTACCTCTACGGCGTCCCCCGCACCGTCGCCCGGCTGTTCAACCCCGAGCGGGAGCAGGTCTACCGCAAGCTCGGGGTCCAGTACGTGTCCGGCACCGGCATCCTCGCCAAGCTGTTCCTGAACGAGTTCCGTGAGGGCACCTTCCCGCACCACCTCCACTTCCCGCACGGCGACATCGCGATGGTCGACATGGAGATCGGACCCGGCGGCCACGGGATGACCGTCCAGGACTTCGAGCTCGACGGCAAGCTCCGCGTCGCCGGCATCCAGCGTGGGTCGCGGACCTTCATCCCCCGCCCCGACGACCGCCTCGAACGCGGCGACCAGGTCACCGCGTCGGCCAAGCGTGGCGTCTACCGCAAGGTCGAGTCGCTCCTCCAGGAGCCCTACGACCGCGTCGCCACCACGGTCGAGGAGTAGCCGATGTACGTCGTCATCACCGGCGGCGGCAAGATCGGCCGCTACATCGCCAAGGACCTCGGCTCCAAGGGGCACGAGGTCACGGTCATCGAGCGCCACCCGGGGCGTTGCGAGCAGCTCGTCGCCGAGACGAGCGTGCTCGTCATCGAGGGCGACGCCTGCGACGTCCGCTACCTCGAGCAGGCCCACCTCGACCGCGCCGACGCCTTCGTCGCGACGACCCACGAGGACGACGACAACCTGGTCGCCTGCCAGCTCGCCAAGATCGAGTTCGGCGTGAAGCGCGCGATCTCGCGGGTCAACACGCCCAAGAACGTCGAGATCTTCGAGAAGCTCGGCATCGAGGCGGTGTCATCGACGCGGCTCATCTCCGAGCTGCTCGAGAACGAGTTCAGCGTCGGCGAGCTGATCCACCTCTACTCGCTGAAGGGCGGGCGCGTCTCGCTGGTCGAGGTCCGCATCCCCGACGCCGACCAGCCCGGCGCGCCCAAGCCCCGACGCATCATGGACCTCGCCCTGCCCTACGAGGCGGTGCTCGTGGCGCTGTTCCGTGGGGACGAGACCGTCATCCCCCGCGGCGAGACCCAGATCCACCCGGGCGACGAGGTGGTCGCGCTGACGACCCGGGACCTCGAGGACCACCTCCGCGCCATCCTGGTGGGCGAGCGATGAGCCCCCGCGAGGGCGGCACCTCCCGGGATGACCGCGCGGTCCACACGAGCCTCCGGCAGGGCATCGAGGGGATCGCGCTCGTGGCGGCGCTCACGGGCGTCTTCGCCCTGCTGTCGTGGGTGCTCGCGGTCGTCATCGCCTGGGTCTACTGACCGGTGCTCGTCCGCCCCGACCTCCGCGACCTGCGGCTCATCGCGTTGTCGCTGGGTCGGATCCTGACCGTGGCGGGCCTGTTGACCGCCCCGCCGGCGCTGGTCGCGCTGGCACGTGGCGAGTGGAACGCGCTGTCGGCGCTGGTCGTCGGCGGGGCGCTGGCGGTCACCGCCGGCCGGGTCGCGGTCGTGCGGTTCCGATCCCGACGGGCGGTCGCGTGGTCGCACGGGATGGTCACCGTCGGTCTCGCGTGGCTGGTGGTGCCCCTGTTCACGGCGGTCCCGCTGTACCTGTCCGGCCACCTGGGGAGCTTCCTGGACGCGTACCTCGACAGCATCAGCGGCGTGACGACGACCGGCCTCACGGTCCTCCAGGACCTCGACCACCTCCCCATCTCGATGAACCTCTACCGCCACCTCCTCCACTTCGCGGGAGGGCAGGGCATCGTGATCGTCGTCCTCACGCTGTTCACCGTGGCGAGCGCACAGGGCGGCTCGCTGTACCTCGGCGAGACCCGCGACGACCGGCTGACGCCGAACTTCGCGCGGACGGCACGCTTCGTCCTGCGGGTCGCGGTCACCTACCTCGCGGTCAGCACGCTCGCCCTCACGCTCGCCGGCATGTCCGCCGGGATGTCCGCCGGCCGCAGCGTCACCCACGCCGTCGCGCTGTTCCTCGCGGCCTACGACACCGGCGGCTTCACCCTCCAGTCGACCTCGGTGGCCTACTACCACTCGCCGGTCATCGAGGGGTTGGTCGTGGCGCTGATGCTGGCGGGAGCGATGTCCTACGGGCTGCACTACCAGCTCTGGCGCGGCAACCGGCGGGAGCTCCTGAGGAACGTCGAGACGCGCACCATCACCGCCACCTTCGCCATGCTGCTCGCGGTGATCTTCCTGGGGTTCGGTCGCTCCGGTGCGTTCACCGACGCGGGGCCGATGTTCCGCCGTGGGTTCTTCGCGTTGGTGTCGGCACACACGACCACCGGGCTGTCCACGACCGACGCCCGGCTGATCGCGGCGGACTGGGGTCTGATCGCGCCGGCGGCCATCGTGACGGCGATGGCCGTGGGCGGGATGGCGGCCTCGAGCGCCGGCGGCATCAAGGCGATCCGGGTCGGGCTCACGTTGAAGGGCGTCGGCCGGGAGGTCCGCCGGGTGCTCCTCCCCGAGTCGGCGCTCGTGGTGTCGACCTACCACCAGCACCGGCGGCACATCCTCCGCGATACCCAGATCCGTGCAGCCGCCTCCATCCTGCTCCTGTTCCTGTTCACGTTCATCGTCGGCGGGCTCGTCACCCTCTACGTGACGTCGGGCGTGGACTTCACCGAGGCCCTCCTCGAGTCGACCTCGGCCGCCACCAACACGGGGCTGTCCGTCGGGATCGTCCGGCCGTCGGCGCACACGCTCGTGAAGCTCGTCGCGATCACCCAGATGTGGGTGGGACGACTCGAGTTCATGGCCGCCTTCGCGCTGCTCGGCTACCTCGTCGCCATCGTCAGGGGACGCTCGTGACCCGCTCCCGCCGTCCGATCCACCCGCGCACCACGATCCAGTGGCTGCTCGTGATCGCCCTCGTCGTGCTGACGATCGCGCTCGTGAGCCAGCTCCGACGGGCGCAGCCCTACGCGAGTCCCGAGTTCATCGTGCGGGGGACCGACGACGCGGCCGACGCGCTCGAGCTCGTCACCTGCGAGCGCACGCTCCCGGACCGTCCCGTGGTCACCGAGGGCGTCCGGCCGGAACCGGTAGGCCGGGTGACCTCCGGTGAGGTCGTGACGTGTCCCGACGCCTTCGACGGCCAGGTCGTCGTCTACATCGGCGAGGTCATCGGCGACGTGCTCCACCGTGACGGCGGCGCCTGGGTGCTCATGAACGACGACGCGTACGCGCTCGAGGTCGGGCCGTTGGACAGCCACGGCGACTTCCAGGGCTACAACTCCGGGCTCTCCGTCTGGCTCGAGGGTGAGCTCGCCGACCTCGCCGACGAGGCCGGGAGCCCCGATCGCCGCGGGCGACGTGCTGCGGGTCCGGGGCGTCGTGCGTCGCGCGGACCCCGCCGACGGCGGCGGACTCACGCTGCGCGCCTTCGAAGGCCGCGTGCTGGCCGAGGCCGTGCCGCTGTCGCGGCCCCTGAACCGGCCCCAGGCGCTGGCGGCGGCCGTCCTGGCGGTCGCGCGCGCTCGGCTCGCTCGTCTACGAGCGCGCGGTCTCACGCCGGCGATGACGACCTCCCCCGTCCCGCTGGCCCCTCGGGGCCGACCCACCGCGGTGGGCCGACCGTGCTGATCCGACCCGACCGCGACGACCTCCGCCTGATCGGCCTCTACGTCGGCAAGGTGATGTACGGCGTCGGGCTCATGGTGCTGCTGCCGCTCGTGATGGCGCTGGTGCAGCGCGAGTGGAACGACGTGTCGGCGCTGACCATCGGGGCCGCCCTCGCGATCACGCTCGGGCGTGTCGCGGAGGCACGCCTGCACACCGACGCGCCGCTGGACTGGTCGCACGGCCTCGTGACCGTGGCCGTCTCGTGGATGCTCGGCGCGCTGCTCGTCGCGGTCCCGCTCTACCTCTCGGGACACTTCGCCTCGTTCGTCGACGCCCTGTTCGACTCGATGAGCGGGTTCACGACGTCCGGGTTGACCCTCATCCAGGACCTCGACCACCTGTCCTCGCCGATGCAGCTCCTCCGCCACCTGACCCACTTCGCCGGCGGCCAGGGGATCATCATCGTCGTGCTCACGGTGTTCGCGAGCTCGGCCTCGCAGGTCGGCACGCTCTACGTCGGCGAGGGCCGCGAGGACCGGATCGTCCCGAACATCGTACGGACGGCTCGCTTCATCTACCTGGTCGCGTTCGCGTACCTCGTCGCCGGGACCGGCGCGTTGACGGTGGCGGGCGTGAGCGCCGGGCTGGCACCGGTGCGGGCGCTGTTCCACGGGCTGCTGATCTTCATGGCCGGGTTCGACACGGGCGGCTTCGCGCCCTACTCGAGCTCGATCGGGTACTACCACTCGGCGGCCTACGAGCTCGTGGTGATGGTGCTGATGATCGCGGGGACGCTGTCGTTCGGGATGCACTACCACCTGTGGCGGGGGAGCCGGGTCGAGGCCATCCGCAACTTCGAGCTGCGCACGCTCACGACGACGCTGTTCCTCACCGTGGGCCTGACCCTCCTGGGGTTGGCGCGCGCCGGCACCTTCGACCAGCCGGCGGCGCTGTTCCGCAAGGGGGTGTTCACGACGTTGTCCGCCCACAGCGGCACCGGCTTCGGCGTCAACTCCTCGGCCACGTTCGTGTCGGATTGGGGCCTCATCGCGCCCGCCGCCATCGTCATCGCCATGGCGCTGGGCGGCATGGCGTCCTCGACCGCCGGCGGCATGAAGGCGATCCGGATCGGGCTCGCCGCGAAGTCGGTGTTCCGTGACATCCGGCGGGTGATCGCGCCCGAGTCGGCCGTGGTGCTCGCGAGCTACCACCAGAAGTTCCGCCGGGTCGTCAGCGACGCCGAGGTCCGCAGCGCCGTCACGATCATCGTGCTGTTCCTGCTGCTCTACCTCGGTGGCGCGGTCGTCGGCGTGTTCTACGGGTTCCGCTTCGAGCACGCCCTGTTCGAGTCGACCTCGGCGACCGCGAACGTCGGGCTGTCCATCGGGGTCCTGTCGCCCGACAACCCCATCCCGCTGAAGCTCGTCTACACGATGCAGATGTACCTGGGACGCCTGGAGTTCATGGCCTTCTTCGCGCTCGTGGGCTACCTCGCCGCCGCCGTGCGCGGGAAGCTGTGACCCGATCCGTCACCGCTTGTCGGTGCGGCCGGCGATCTGGCTCGACGGGCACAGGTGCTCGATGACGCAGTCGTCGCAGCGGGGACGCTGGGCGTCGCAGGTCCGCCGCCCGTGGTGGATCAGCAGGTCCGCGACCTCGAGCCACCGCGGCCGCGGGAACAGCCGCATGAGGTCGCGTTCGATCTTCTTCACGTCCTCGTGCCGGGTGAACCGCAGCCGCCGGGACAGACGCTTCACGTGGGTGTCGACCACGACGCCCTCGTTGACGCCGAAGCCGTTGGACAGCACCACGTTGGCGGTCTTGCGGGCGACCCCCGGCAGCGCGGTCAGCTCCTCCATCGTGCCCGGCACCTCGCCCCCGTGACGTTCGAGGAGGAGCCGGGCGGTGGCCTGCAGGTTCTTCGCCTTCTGCCGGAACAGCCCGAGCGAGCCGATCAGCTCCTCGATGCGCGCCAGCGACGCCTCGGCGAAGGCGACCGGTCCGTCGAGCTCGCGGAAGAGGACCGCGGTGACCTCGTTCACCTTGACGTCGGTCGACTGCGCCGACAGCACGGTCGCCACGAGGAGCTCCCACCGGTTCGAGAACTCGAGCGCGATGACGGCGTCGGGCAGCTCGGCGGCGAGGAGGTCGAGGATCACCGGCGCGCGCTTGGTCTTGCCGCTGTCGCGGGTGAGCTCGTCGGCGGAGGGAGCAGGCATCGGTGCGGGAGCCTACCCGGCCGGTGGGATCAGGCCGCCGGCGCGATGGGCAGGCGCACCCGGACGGTGGTGCCCTCGCCGAGGAGGCTCTCGACGGACACGCTGCCGCCGTGGCGTTCCACCGCGTGGCGCACGATCGACAGCCCCAGGCCGGTCCCACCGGTCTCCCGCGACCGGGCCTCGTCGACGCGGTAGAACCGCTCGAAGATCCGTGGCAGGTCCTGCTGCGGGATCCCGATGCCGCTGTCGGCGACGACCAGCTCGTAGGCCCCGTCGCCGGGGAGGAGCGAGACCGACACCGTCCCGCCGTCGCGGTTGTACTGGATCGCGTTGCGGACGAGGTTGTCGATCACGAGGCGCAGGTCGCCGGCCACGCCGCCCACCGTCGCGCGCTCCGGGAGGTCGAGGTCGACGGTGATGCCGCGACGGCCGGTCTCGTCGACGACGCTCGCCACGACGCTGCGGACGAGGGCGGTGAGGTCGACGCTGACGGTCGCGACCTCCCCGGCCGCCTCGAGCCGGCCGAGGTCGAGCAGGTCGTGGACGATCCGCACCAGCCGTTCGGACTCGGCCCGGAGCCGTTCGGCGACGGCCCGGACCCGGGTGGGATCGCGGTCGGCGACGACGTCGAGCGCCTCCGACAGGGTCTGGATCGCGGCCGCGGGCGTCTTCAGCTCGTGCGAGGCGTTGACCACGAAGTCGCGGCGGACCTCCTCGGTCCGGCGGGTCTGCGTGCGGTCGGTGACGACGACCAGGACCTCCTCACCGACGACGGCACAGCGGGCCCGGAGCTCACGGTCGGAGACGGTCGCGTCCACCTCGACGCGCCGGCCGGTGCGCAGGGACTCCCGCGCAGCCCGGGCGAGGGTGGCGCTGCCGAGCGCCTGGATGAGGGTCGGCCGCTCCCCCAGGTCGGGGATGCCGAACCGGCGGCGCGCGTCGTCGTTGGCCGCGACCAGGCGTCCGTCGCCCGCGAACAGCAACGCGGGCCCCACGAGCGAGTCGACGAGGTCGCGGCGCCAGGGGCGCTCCCGAGCGAGCTTCTCCCCGCGGCGCTCGTAGGCGGCGCCGACCGCGTTGACCGCGATCTCGAGCGCATCCCAGTGGCCACCGCCGGACAGCGAGACCGGATCGGCCTCGCGCCGACCCAGCCAGGTGTTCATGTGGTCGGCGAGGCCTCGGACACGGTCGGTCTCGAACCGCCACATGAGGACCGCGATGGCGGCGCCCAGCGACGACGAGAGCACGACCGCCACCCCGGTCGACAGCGTCCGCCCCAGCAGGGTCGCCGCCAGGGCGACGAGCGGGACGAGGAGGAGCGCCAGGCGGGTCACGGCGCGTCGGCGAACCGGTAGCCGACGCCCCGGACCGTCAGCAGCCGGCGGGGCGCGTGCGGGTCGTCCTCGATCCGCGTCCGCAGCCGGCGGACGTGGACGTCGAGCGTCTTGGTGTCTCCGACGTAGTCGCTGCCCCAGACGTCGTCGATCAGCTGGTGTCGGGTCAGCACCCGTCCGGCGTGCTCCACCAGCACCGCCAGGAGGTCGAACTCCTTCGGCGGCAGCTCGACCAGCTCGCCATCGACGTGCACCTCGTGGCGCGCGCGGTCGACCCGCACGCCGGCGGCCTCGGCGGCGACCTCCGGTCCCAGATCGGAGCCGCCCACGCGCCGCAGGACCGCCTTGATGCGGGCGACGAGCTCGCGGGTCGAGAAGGGCTTGGTGACGTAGTCGTCGGCGCCGAGCTCGAGTCCGACGACCCGGTCGACCTCGCCATCGCGGGCGGTGAGCATGATGATCGGCACGTCGGAGCGGGTCCGCAGCTCACGACAGATCTCGGTGCCGGACCTGCCGGGTAGCATCAGGTCGAGCAGGACGAGGTCGGGACGGACCCGCTCCCAGGTGCTGACGGCGTCCGTGCCATCCTTGACCCAGCTGACCTGGAAGCCCTCGGACTCGAGCGTGATCGCGAGCCCCTCGGCGATCGAACGCTCGTCCTCGACCAGCAGCAGCTTCGGCATCACCCGACCTCCATCATCCGGAGAGTACGACCCGCAGAGAGGCCACCGTGCGCAACGAGTTCGTCGAACAGAAGGACCGGCTCGTCGATGGACTCGTCGGGACCGGCGAGATCGTCGACGAGATGCTCGGATCCGCGATCCGGTCGCTCGCCGACCACGACGCCGCCTTGGCGGCGCGGGTCGTCGCGCGGGACAACGAGGTCGACCAACGCTACGTCGACACCCAGAACGACATCCTCCGGGTCATCGCGCTCCAGGCGCCGGTGGCGGGCGACGTGCGGCTGTTGTCCTCGATGCTCCACGTGAACATCCACCTCGAGCGGATGGGTGACTACGCCACCACCATCGCCAAGCGCGCCCAGCACGCCGAGCCGCTGAAGAGCGACAGCGCCTTGACCGAGCAGATGCTCGAGATGGTCGAGCTGGCGCAACGGGTCGGACGCGAGGCGATGAAGTCCTACGCGCAGAAGGACCTCGCGCTCGCGCGTCGCCTGCCCGAGCTCGACGACGGCGTCGACCGGCTGAACAAGGGCATCTTCCGCCGCCTCATCGAGCTCGCGACCCAGGACCCGTCCCGGCTCGAGTGGGCCACCAGCATCATGCTCGTCCCGCGGCACGTCGAACGCTACGGGGATCACGCCGTCGACATCGGCGAGCAGACGATCTACGCCATCACGGGCTCGACCGTGGAGCTGTCGTCCAACGACCCCGACGAGGGCTGAGCCGCTCACCGGCCGGCGCCGACGCGGTCACCGGTGACCACGAACGAGGTGTCACGGGCGATGGCGACCCCGTGGTCCGCGATGCGCTCCAGGTAGCGCGTCAGGAGCCCCAGGGTCATGGGGGCGTCACCCGCCCCGTGCTGGCCCGACAGATCCCGGTAGAGCCGTTCCTGGAGCCGGTCGACGAGCTCGTCGAGGTCGTCGAGCTCCACGACGGCCAGCGCGTCCCGCGACCGCCACGCGGCGACGCCGCGTGCGAACACCTGCTGCGCGAGCCGGCCGAGCTCGTCCACGGCCGCACCGGTGTCGGCCGGGAGGTCGCGCGGGTCCACCCGTCGGACCGTGGCGCAGGCGTGGGCGAACAGCACCGCCGAGCGTTCGACGTCCCGCACGATCCGCAGGAGCGCCACCACCCACCGGAGGTCACGCCCGACCGGGGCCTCGCGCGCCAGCAGGATGAACGCCGCGTCCTCCACCTCCCGGACGCGCCGGACCGTGGTGGCCGAGAGCAGCGCCGCATCGTCGGCGACCCGCACGTCGCCGTCGAGGTGGCGCCGCTGGAGGTCGGCCATCGCGTCCGCGAGGTCGGATGCGGCCGACGTGAACGCGTCGTCGATGATGGCGAGACTGCGGTGGAACCCCTCGCGGGCGTCGGTCACGGTCAGCTCCGACGCTCGTAGCGGTTGCGGAGGACGATCGCGAGGGCGTTGGCCGAGAGGGTGAACAGCAGGAGGATCACGATCGCGGCCGGGGCGAGCTCGTCGACGTAGGCCCGACGGGACTCGCGGGCCCAGTCGAAGATGATGACCGGGAGCGCCGTGAACTTGCCGTACAGCTGCTCGACGAAGCTCGCGTCGCCGTAGCTCAGGAAGCCGGTGATGGCTCCGATGACGAGGAGCGGGGCGGTCTCACCGATCACCCGCGACAACGACAGGATCATCCCGGTGAGGATCCCCGGGGTCGCCGACGGCAGCACCAGCTGTCGGGTCACCTGCCAGCGGGTGGCCCCGAGGCCGAACCCCGCCTCCCGCAGGTCGCGGGGGACGGCCCGGACCGCCTCGGCGGCGGTGATGATCACGATCGGCAGCGCGAGCACCGCCAGGGTCAGCCCGCCGGCGATGACCGACGAGCCGTTGGTGACGTTGGCGAGCCCCTGGGGACCGAGCGTGCCGACGAACACGGCGAGTCCGAGGAGCCCGTAGACGACCGAGGGCACGCCGGCGAGGTTGCGGATGTTCACGTCGATGAAGCGGGTGAGGCGCGTCGGTGGGGCGTACTCCTCGAGGTAGACGGCCGTGGCGATCCCGATGGGGAAGGCGAGGATGACCGTGATCGTCACGAGCTGGGCCGAGCCGACGATGCCCTGCCAGACCCCGGCCCGGGTGGGGCGGGACGAGAGGGTGTCGGTGACGAACCCGGTCCCCCGGCCGGCGAAGACCGGGAACGCCGAGACGACGATGTCGGCGATGAGCACCAACAGGATCACGAGCGCGAGCAGCAGCGCGAACAGGAGCACCGCCTGGAACGCCAGCTCGCCGAGGCGCGCCCGGCGGGCAGCGCGGGTGTCGCCGACGAGCCCGCGGGAGGCTGCGACGTCGGTGGCGGCCATCAGTAGGCCTTCCGGTAGCGGCGGACGATGCGGTCGCCGAGGACGTTCAGGCCCAGCGTGAAGGCGAACAGGACGATGCCGACGAAGAACAGCGAGTCGACCGCCGCGACGTCCCCGACGACGTTGTCGGAGCCGGTGGCGAGGTTCGCGATGGCCGCGGTCATGGTCGGGCTCGCCCCCAGGGGGTTGGCGGAGAAGTCGCCCTTCGACCCGCCGGCGATGGTGACCACCATGGTCTCGCCGATCGCGCGGGAGATGGTGATGATCCCCGCCGCGACGATGCCGGAGATGGCGGCCGGCAGGACGACCCGGAGGGTCGTGAGGCGCTTGCGCGCACCGAGGCCGTAGGACGCCTCCCGCAGCGCGTGGGGCACGGCACGCAACGCATCCTCGGACACCGAGGCCATCAGCGGGATGACGAGGATGCCGACGCCGATCCCGGCCGTCAGCATGTTGAAGGAGCCGGCGCTGGGGAAGATCCGCTGGGTGATGTTGGGGTTGATCCAGGTGAGGGCGAAGAACCCGAGCACGACCGAGGGCACGCCGGCGAGGATCTCCAGGATGGGCTTGACGATCCGACGCACCCGGGGCTTCGCGTACTCGGCGAGGTAGACCGCGGCCGCGAGGCCGAGCGGTCCGGCGACCACGATCGCGATGCCGGACACGAGCACGGAGGCGACGATGATCGTCTTCATGTCGAACTGGCCCCGGCGCGGCAGCCAGCCCGAGCTCCACAACGCCCCGAGGTCGATCTTGGTGAGGAAGTCGAGCGCGTTGCCGACGAGCGACAGCACGATCGCGGCGCTGATGGCGATCGACAGGAGCGCTGCGAGCTGGAGCAGGCGGGCGATGACCTTCTCCCGCCGGCGCCGTCGCGGGTCACCGGCCAGCGAGGCGATGGTGTCGGGGACGGTGCTCACACGCGCCTCCTGGAGCCGGGCGTCGGGATCAGGTCGGGTCGAGCGGGTCGGCGTGGAGCCGGGTGCGTTCTCGCACCCGGCTCCACGCGGTCAGGCGGGGTCGGTCACGCGTTGGTCCAGGCGTCGACGGTGCTCTGCCACTCGTCGTCGTCGAGGTCGACGTAGCCGACCTCGTGGACCGAGGCCCGACCTTCGTCGGAGAGGTAGAAGTCCACGAAGGCGGACACCGCGGCGTTGTCGGCGGCCTTCGCGTCGTTGACGTAGATGAACAGCGGCCGCGACAGCGGGTACTCGCCGGAGGCGATGGTCTCGTCGGTCGGCGCGACGCAGCCGGACTCGCCGTTGTCCACCTCCAACGCCTTGAGGGCGTCCTGGTTCTCGACGTAGAAGGCGTAGCCGACCCAGCCGAGGCTGGTGTCGGAGCCCTCGATGCCCTGGACGATGACGTTGTCGTTCGCCGAGGCCTCGTAGTCGGAGCGGGTCGTCGAGTCCGTGCCCCGGTCCTCGTTGAACTCGTCCACGACGAACTCGACGTAGGTGTCGTAGGTCCCGGACTCCTCCCCCGGACCCACGACCGACAGCGGTGCGTCGGGGAAGGTCCCGGGGTGGGTCGAACCGAGCTCGCCGGCCAGCTCGGCCGCGTCGCTCCAGTTCGTGAAGCCGTCGGACTCGGGTCCGGTCAGGGCGTAGAGCGCCGCGAAGTCGAGGCACTCCACCGCGTCGTTGGCGGGGCTGGTGAGCACGGACAGGCCGTCGATGCCGACCTTGAGCTCGGTGAACTCGACGCCGTTCTCGGCGCAGATCTCCTTCTCGGCGTCCTTGATGGGACGGGAGGCGTCGGAGATGTCGGTCCGGCCCTCGCAGAAGAGCGCGAAGCCGTCACCGGTTCCGGGGCCGTCGACCGAGATCGCGACCTCGGGGTGCTCCTCCTGGAACAGCTCCGCGTTGAGGGCACTGATGGGCTCGACGGTCGAGGACCCGGAGATGGCGATCGAGCCGGCGAGGTCGCCGTCGCCGGTCGCCGCGCCGTCCTCGGTCGACACCTCCGACGCGGCGCCGTCGCCGGTCGCGGGCTCGTCGGTGACGCTGGCCGGGGCGCAGGCGCCGGCGACGAGCGCGGTCGCGAGCGCGGCGCCGAGGAGGGCGCGCGTACGCATGGTCTGACGCATCTGGGGGTTCTCCTGGGGTCGGGTCCTACGAGAGGGGTCGTAGTGAGGACGACGCTACGGCCGGTTCGCGGCCCCGGACTTGCGAGCAGGTGAACGGAGGGTGAACGGACGGGGAAGGTCGTTCGGCTGCCGCTGGCTCAGCCGAACCGGCCGGTGATGTAGGCCTCGGTACGGGGATCGGCGGCCTGCGTGAAGATGCGGTCGGTCTCGTCGAACTCGACCAGCTGGCCGGTGCGCATCCCCTTCGTGTCGTCGACGTCGACGGTGAGGAACGCGGTCCAGTCCGACACCCGTGCGGCCTGCTGCATGTTGTGGGTCACGATGACGATCGTGTAGTCGTCACGCAGCTCGCGCATGAGGTCCTCGATCTTCAGCGTGGCGATCGGGTCCAGCGCGGAGCACGGCTCGTCCATCAGGATGACCTCGGGCTCGACCGCGATGGTCCGGGCGATGCAGAGCCGCTGCTGCTGGCCGCCGGACAGCGACAGCCCGGAGTCGTTCAGCTTGTCCTTGACCTCGTCCCAGAGCGCCGCCCCCCGCAGCGCCTGCTCGACGGTGTCGTCGAGCCCCTTGGTCTTGCCGAGCAGCCGTGGTCCGAAGGCGACGTTGTCGTAGATCGACTTCGGGAACGGGTTCGGCTTCTGGAACACCATCCCGACCCGCCGGCGCACCTCCACCGGGTCCACCTCGGTGGCGTAGATCTCGTGGCCGTGGTAGGTGATGCTGCCCTCGACCCGCGCGGTCGGGACCAGGTCGTTCATCCGGTTCAGCACCCGCAGGAGGGTCGACTTCCCGCAGCCGGAGGGACCGATGAGGGCCGTGATCTCGTTGGTGGGGATGTCGAAGGAGATGTCCCGGACGGCGGTGAAGTCGCCGTAGTGGACCGCGACGTCCCGGAGCTGGAAGACGGGGTCCTCGATCCGCGGTCCCCCGGCGGCCCGGGCGGCGGACGGCTCGGTACGGGTGCCGGGGTCGACGGTCATCTCGTTCCTCATGGTGGGGCCGTCCCTGCCGTCGCGGTCGTCGGGGGGGCGCGGGTGGGGTCACCGCGGAGGATGCACGACGGCGAGGGTCAGTGGAACCCCCCGAGGTGAACGCGAGGTGAACGACGCGTGGCGGGACGGTGAGCGGACCCGTCCCGGTGGTCGACGGCTGCCGGGCGCGCGTGTCCGCACGGTGGCCACCTCGTTACCATCCGCGCACCTGCCGCCGCCGCCCGTCGAGCTCGCCGTGTCCCTCACCTCCCCCGCCCCGACCGGTCCCCCGTGGCCCGGTGATCGCGGTGGTCACGTCTGGCCCAAGGACCGCGAGGTCGTGGCCGAGGACGGCGCCCGGATCCGCTACACCGTCCGCGGTGCCGACGACGGCCCGTGGGTGGTGCTGTGTTCGGGGTTCCTCTGCCCGGACAACTTCTGGCGCGACCTGGGGCCGGCGCTGATGGAGCGCCACCGCGTCATCGTCCTCAACTACCGCGGCGTCGGCGCCTCCACCGACCCCCGCGAGCCCGGGTTCCGCGCCCACAACGTGCGCGCCTCGGACTACACGATCGAACGCTTCGCCGGCGACGTGACCGCGGTCCTCGAAGCCGAGGACGCCACCGACGTGGCCGTCATCGGCCACTCGATGGGCGTCCAGGTGGCGCTGCAGACCTGGCGGGAGGTCCCCGACCGGGTGAGCGCGCTGGTGCTCGTCACGGGTCCGTACGCGTCGCCGCTGCACACCTTCTACGGCAGCAAGCTGGGGACCTACCTGTTCCCGTTCGCCTACCTGGGCATCCCGGTGCTGCCGCGCGTCGCCCAGCGGGGCATCACGCACATGCTCCGGCTGCCCGTCGCGATGCCGGTCGCGCGTGCCATCAAGGCGCTCGGCCCCGAGACGCCGCTCGAGGGCATGCGCGGCTACTTCCAGCACTTCGGCGAGGTGGACCCGATGGTCACCCTCAAGATCGCCCGCGGGATGCACCGCTTCGACGCCGGCCCGTGGCTCGACCAGGTGGACGTGCCCACGCTGGTCCTCGTCGGGTCCGAGGACCGGTTCAGCCCGCCGGCGCTCGGCGAGGCCATGATCCGTGCGCTTCCACACGGAGAGCTCGTGGAGATCGCCGGCGGGTCGCACGCGGCCCTCATCGAGCACCCGCTCGAGATCCACGATGCGGTCGCCGGCTTCCTGCACCGGCGCCTCGGTCACGAGCGGGTCGCGCCGCGCGGGGCCCCGGGGGTCGTGAGCGAGCCCCGCAGCGCCTGAGGTCGGCTCAGTACGTGATGCTCGCGTACTCCCGCAGCTTCGACAGCCGGTGCCGGGCGCGGATGACCCGGACCGTGCCGGACTTCCCGCGCATCACCAGCGACTCGGTGGTCGCACCGTGCCCGTCGAAGCTCACCCCGCGCAGGAGCTGGCCGGGCGTGATCCCGGTCGCCGCGAAGAAGCAGTCGTCGCCGGTGACGAGGTCATCGGTGTCGAGCACGCGGTCGAGGTCGTAGCCGGCGTCGATGGCCGCCTGCCGCTCCTCGTCGTTGCGCGGCCAGAGCCGCCCGAGGATGCGGCCGCTCAGTGCCTTCACCGCACACGCCGTCGTGACGCCCTCGGGGGTGCCGCCGATCCCGTAGAGGACGTCGACGGTGGGCCGCTCGTCCCACGCGGCGAGGATGGCGCCGGCGACGTCGCCGTCGGTGATCAGCTGCAGCCGTGCGCCGGCCTCGCGCACCTCGCGCTTGGCGTCCTCGTGTCGGTCGCGGTCGAGCATCACGACCGTCAGGTCGCGGACCTCCCGCTGCTTGGCCTTGGCGATCCGGGTGAGGTTCTCGCCGATCGGCACGTCGAGGTCGATGGCGTCCACGGCATCCGGCCCGACGACGAGCTTCTCCATGTAGACGCACGGGCCGGGATCGAACATGGCGCTGCCGGGTGCCGCCGCGATCACCGCGATGGAGCCGGGGCGCCCCTCCGCCAACAGCCGCGTGCCGTCGATCGGGTCGACCGCGATGTCGACCTTGGGCGAGTGGCCGGTCCCGACCGCCTCGCCGTTGAACAGCATCGGCGCCTCGTCCTTCTCGCCCTCGCCGATGACGACCGTGCCGTCCATCTCGACCGTGGCGAGGACCTGCCGCATGGCGTCGACGGCGGCCTGGTCACCGGCCTCCTTGTCACCGCGGCCCTGCCAGCGTGCGGCGGCCAGCGCCGCGGCCTCGGTCGTGCGGACCAGCTCGATGGCGAGGTTGCGATCCGGGCGCTCGGTGGGCGTCATCAGCGGTGCTCCTGGGGCCGGTCGAACGAGGTCGAGCCTCGACCTCGGACCCCCGAGCCTAGTGACCCCACCCGGCGGGGAGGGCCGCTCGGGCGGTCCCGGGGACACCGCCCGCCCGCGGGCTGAGCACCCTGGGGACGCCCGACCGCGCACGTGGGCACGCCGGATGGCCGGTCTCCCCGGTGGGGCCGGTCATCGGTCCGTGTCCGTGTGTCGTCGTCCCGGGCGCCGTCCGGGTGTGCGAGGGTCAGGGTGGGTCGCCGGGTGGTGCGGGGGCGAGCGGGGTGGTCTGGGGGATCGACCGCCAGGTGACGCCGTGCCGGCGGATGGTGAGCACGCCGGTGTCGGGGTCGTGGCGGCAGACCCAGCCGTGGTCGTGGACGATCCCGTGGGACCGGTCCGACAGCCCGATCAGACCGTCGACGTGGTGGTCGCCACCGTCGGCCTGGGGTCGGGTGTGGTGGACGTGCTGGATCGGCCGGTCCGAGCCGGGGAACCGGTCCACCACGTCGCGGGCGAGCACGGCGATGCGGACGTCAGCCGGCATGTCGGTGGCGGTGCGCTTGGCGGTGACGGTCAACGGCCGGTGGCCGTCGCAGACGACGGCCCGTACGTCGGCGTCGGCCGCGAGCGCGTCCAGGGTTCGGGCGGTCAGCATCGGCGCCACTCCGCCCGGGACCTGCAGGTCCAGCACCCCGGCTGCGGTCGCGGTGATCTGGTTCAGGTCGACCGTGACGAGCACCGTGGGCTTGGCACCACCGGGACGGCTCCCGGCGAGGAAGGTCTCCGCCAGGGTCACGAGCCCCGCCGCGCGGCGTTGGGGGCGGGTCTTGACGGGGCCGTCCTCGGTCGCGGCGTCGAGGCCGTTGAGGAGGGTGGCCCCGGCGACCGGGTCGAGGTCGAACCCACCCCGGACCCGGCCGTCGAAGGCGGGCTGCACGGCGAGGTAGGAGGCCTGCTCGCCCTGCTCCTCCTCGCGTTCACGGTCCGGCAGGGTCGTCGAGCTCCCAGACGGCCCGTTCGATCACCGCGAGCAGCCGGTCCGGGGCGTAGACATCCAGCCCGTCCCACTCCGACGCGGTCGCCCCGATCCGGGCGTCGACCGCGTGCCGCTCGGCCCGTGACCGGCGGCCGAGCAGCTTGGCGACGTTGCGGACGATCCCCCAGGACAGCTGCCCGTCGACGAACGCGGACCAGCAGATCGGCATGTGCCGCAACACGTCGGCGGTCGTCAGCAGCGTCGACCGGTCGCAGCCGATCATCCGGGCCCGCAACGCCAACCAGGCGTCGACCGGGAGCCCCTCGACCTGCTCGACGATGCCGGAGCCGAGCACCTCGCCGACCCGGGCGACGACGCGGACGGTCGCGTCGTGCATCGCCTGCAGGTCCCCGTCGAGCGCGGCCAACGACTCCGCCAGCTCGGCGACCGACGGGACGTCGGGGCCGGACGGGGTGCGGTCGGGGCGGGGGTTCGAGGTCATGGGTCGAACACTAGTTCGGGGGTGTGACACGACCGCCCGCCCGGCCGCCCCGAGGGCGGATCGACGTGCGACCACCGCACCTCAGGCGACGGCTCGGCCCTACGCGTCTGCGCCCTGGTCGCGTGGATCCGTTCCGTGGCGGCCGGTGTCAGGCAGCGCACTAGGGTCGGCTCGCGATCGAAGCAGGGGGCTCCGTGACGTCGGCCGTCTCGCACACCACCTTCAACGCCGACGACGCGTACGCCCTGTCCGAGTGGTGGAAGCAGGTCCTCGGCTACCGAGACCTCGCCGGCGATCCCAACCAGCCAGGCGACGAGGAGTGCATGATCGTCGACCCGGTCACCGGTCACCGGCTGCTGTTCATCGAGGTCGGCGAGCTGCAGCCGGCGCCGGGGCGGGTCCACCTCGATCTGAAGCCCACGGACCGCCGGCGCGACGACGAGATCGCGCGGGTCCTCGGTCTCGGTGCGACCGAGGTCGCCGACCGGCGGAACCCGGACGGCACGGGGTGGATGGTGCTCGCCGACCCGGCCGGCAACCACTTCTGCATCCTGCGGAGCGACGCGGAGCGGGCCGCCGGGTAGCCGATCGTCCGGTCACGGACCCGTGGATGTAGCCGGCCACGGCGCGGAGCTCAGGCCGTGGTCAGCTCGAAGTCACCCGAGACCGCGCTCGTGGCCATCTCGACCGCCGCCGTACCTGTCGGGCGCACCGTCCTGTCCGTCGGCCGGCGGCCGTCACGCGGATCCGAAGCCCTCGCGCCGAGCCAGCTCTGCGACGATGGTCGCCGCCTCGATAGCCCGGCGAGCCTCCTGGCGGCTCGTGGCGGCCCTCTCGGCTGCGTCGGCAGCTCGGACGAGCGCGTCGAGCGCGCTGGCGAGCTGTTCAGAGATCTCCGGCATCCCCCCAGCCTACGGAAGCGCCGGCTGACGTAGGGCGCCGGTGCCGAGGTCACGCGGAGGCCATCGCGTCGACGGGGCCACGCTGGGTGCGCCATCGCGGACAGGGCCGTTGGCCTCGTCCACCGAGGGTCCAAGGAGCTGGTGGAGGCGGGTCCGTCGGCGGACCATGGACGGTGAGCGGGTGAGCTGACCCGAACTCCCCGGTCCTCGAGGCCCGGGCTGCCGCCGACGCTCTGGTTGCTGACCACTGGGAGGTGGAACCATGCCTGTCCCGACATCTGCGGCCCTGTGGTGGGGGTCGGTGCTCTGGCTGGTCGCGCTCGCGATCTCATCCTTCGGCATCGCCTGGCTGTCCGGTACGCGCCTCCACATCCGCAAAGGCACGTACATCCCGCTGCTGTTCACGCTGACGGCGGTGTTCTTCGTCGGGTACGCCCTCTGGCTCGACGTGGGCCTCTCCGCACTCGTCACCAACCGGTGGCCCTGGGGGATCGGTGCCGGGCTGGTCATCGGTGGGCTGCTCTCCTTCCCGGCGCGTCGCCGACCCGTCGACCGCCCCATCACCGGACGGCAACGCACGACGGCACTGGCATGGGAAGGCGTCGTCTACGGCGTCGCCGAGGGCGTGCTCCTGTCGGCCCTCCCGCCGTTCATGATGTGGCAGGTCGTCCACTCCCTCGGCTGGTCGGGCGCCGCCGGCGACCTCGCACAGTGGGCGCTCCCGCTGCTGGCGACCGCACTGGTCGTGATCGTCCACCACCTCGGCTACTGGAACTACCGCAACCGTGTGCTGGTCCCCGTCACGCTGGCCCTGACCGTCCTCGCGGCGGGCTTCCTCCTCACCGCCAGCTGGCTCACGCCGGCCGTGGCCCACATCGTGCTGCACGCGACGCTGGTGGTCCGCGGCTCGGAGATGCCGCCGCAGGATCGACCGACCCCGGTCACGACGACCTCCTTCCGGTCGCAGTTCGGAACGGCAGCGTGACCGATCGACGAGAGGGAGGTCGCCGGTGCGGGACACACCGCCGGGTTGCGCACGGCGCCCGAGGAGTGGAAGGCGCGCGTCGGGTCGTTCCTGGACGCCGCACTGGACGTACACAACGAGTAGACGAGGAGAGATCATGCAACGCCGACCATCAACGAGGTGGTACTGGGCGGCCGGCATCATCGCCGGCGCCGGTGTGATCGCCGGGATCGTGCTGGGGATCACCAGCTTCCTGTCGTACCAGGATGACCTGCGTGGGATGGCACGCGCCGGAGGCGAGGTGCACGTGAGCCTGACAGCCGGCGAGGATGCGGTCGTGTTCCTCGAAGGTCCCGGGGTCGCCGACAACCGCGACCTGCGTCCGACGGTCTCCGTCACGGGTCCCGGTGGTGACCGGTTGGCCGTCGGGTCCTACGACACCGAGCTGCTCTACGACGTCCCGGGCAGACGGGGCGCGACCGGTCGCGCGGTCGCGACGTTCGACCCGACGGTGAACGGTGTCTACACCGTGTCGGCGGTCACCCCAGCGGGCACGACGATCGCCGTGGGAGCCGGCCTGAACCTCGCGACGCTCACATCGTTCATCGCCGCGTTGGTCCTCCCCGCGCTGGCGGTGCTGCTCGCGATCGGGATGGCCGTCGTGGTCGCGATGAGGCGCCGGTCGCAGCCTGAGGTGCTCGCACCGACGACGCCGCCCCGTGTCCCAGCCGGCGTGTGAGCCTGGACCCGCCGTCCTGGTCGGCCGGCCGGCGGAGCGGCCGGCCTCCCGGGGCGTGTCTCAACGGCGCCGGGGGCGGACCGTCCGGGGCAGGTCACCGTCGAGGTCGGGGAGGGCGCCGGTCTCCTGCTGCGCGCGGAGGAGGTCGTTCTCGTAGGCGACGCGGTCGCGCAGCCCTCCGAGGTCGTTGAAGGTGCGCTTCAGGAGCGCGACCGTGTCGACGTCGCGCGAGGCGGCGAGCTCGAGCCACGCGAGCGCGCCCGCCTCGGCCTCGCCGTCGGCCACGAGGCGTTGCACGAACCCGACCGCGTGCGCCTCCTCGGCCGTGACGTCGCGGCTCGACAGGACCCAGTCCTTCGCGGTCGACAGCCCCACGAGTCCCACCGTGCGCGCGACCCCCACCGGGATCCCGTAGATCGCCCCGGGGAACCGGAACCGCGCGCCGCGGCCGGCGACCCGTAGGTCGCAGGCCGCCGCGGCCTCGGCGCCGCCGCCCACCGCCGGCCCCTCGACGGCTGCAGCGGTCGGACGGGGGAAGTTCGACAGCTGCTCGTAGAGGACGGTGAACAGCTCCATGCGCCGGCGGCCACCGTCGTCCATCGGCTCGCGGATGTCGGCGCCGGCGGAGAACACCTCCCCCGTACCGGTGAGGAGGAGCCCCCGGACCCCCGCGTCGCTGGCGGCCTCGTCGAGCGCGTCCACGAGGGCGCCGAGCATGGCGGTGTCCATGGCGTTGCGCGCGTCGGGCCGGTGCATCCGCAGGACGCGCAGCTCGCCGGCGTCGAGCGGGTGGCGGTCGACGAGCAGGGGGGACGACACACGGACCTCACGGACGCTGGCGGTGGGTGCGGAGCCTACCCCTGGCGGCGTACCGGCTCGGGGGCCGCGGAGCGGGGGCTGGGTAGCCTCGTCGCATGAGCGACACCACCCGGACCCGGCTGGCCCGTCTCGTCCGCGAGCCGGACGCCGACCTGGCCGAGGCGGCCCTGCTGGTCTGCGCCGAGGTCGAGCCCGAGCTCGACGTCGACGCCGAGCTGCTCCGCATCGACGCGCTCGCCGACGGGCTGCGGACCTCGGGGACGCTGCCTCCGGCCGCCGACGCCCACGAGATCGCCCGAGCCCTCGGCGACCACATCGGCGGCCGTCTCGGCTTCAGCGGCGACGAGGACGACTACCACGACCCCGCCAACGCCCTGCTGACCCGGGTGCTCGACCGCCGACGGGGACTCCCGATCACGCTGTCGATCGTCTACGTCGCCATCGCCCGGCGGCTGCGCCTCCGGGCGTTCCCGATCGGCCTCCCCGGTCACGTGGTGACCGGCATCGCCGGCGACGAGGAGCGCCCGGTGGTGCTCGACCCGTTCCGCGCCGGACGCATCCTCGACGAGGGCGCGCTCGCGGACCTGGTCCGCGTCGGCACACGCGGCCAGCTCTCCTACCACCGCGCGATGCTCCGCCCCAGCCCGGTCCCCGAGGTCGTGCGGCGCATGCTGAACAACCTCACCCGCGACTACACCGCTCAGGGCGACCTCGAGGACGCGCTCTGGACCATCGAGCTCAAGCGGCTCGTGCCGGGAGCCCAGCCCGACGACCACCGCATGCTCGGCGAGCTCCTCTACCAGCTCGGCCGCTACCGCGCGTCGGCGGACGCCTTCGAGGCCTACGTCGAGGAGGCCGAGCCGGGCACCCCCGACCTCGACGACGTCCGCCACCTCGCGATCCGGTCCCGCGCGAAGCTCAACTGACCGACCCCGGTGACCGGCGCGGTCGTGCGCTACGGCCGCTCGGCGGTACGCGGAGGTCGAGCCGTCCGGCTGCCGCGCGTACCGTCCCCACCCGTGGATCTGTCACCCCCCGCCCCCACCGCCACGTCGGACGCGCCGTCACGCGTGCTCCGGCGTCGTCTCGTGCTGGGCTACCTCGCCCTGTTCGCGACGTGGACGGTCGTCTTCAACATCGACACCCTGCCGTTCTTCCCGACCGTGGTGGTCGGTGGGGTGCTGACCGGCGTGGTGGGCGTGTGGGCCCGCCGTGCCTGTCCCCGCGACTCGCTGCCGGGGTTGGCGATCACGCCGCGCCAGGCCGCGCTCGCGCTCGCGGTCGCCGTCGCGCACTTCGCGCTGGGCCACGTCCTCTTCGACGTCGGCGACGCGCTGTGGTCGGCGATCGGCGACAGCGCCCGGGACATCTACGCGCGCACCAACGAGACGCCGCTCCTCCCGCGTCTGGTGCTGTCCGGGCTCCTCACCGCACCGCTCGAGGAGGTGTTCTGGCGCGGCGCGTTCCACCCGACCGCGCGCGACGAGGCGACCCGCCGGTGGCCGGCGCTGCCGCCGCCGCTCCTGACCATCGCGGTCAGCGCGGCGGGCTACACGCTGTTCCACATCGGCACCCTGAAGCCGTCGCTCATCGCGGCTGCCGCGCTCGGCGGGATCGTGTGGGCCTGGCTCCTCGAGCGGACGCGCTCCCTCGGCGCGGTCGTGCTCGCCCACGCCGTGTGGACGTCGCTGATGGTCCTCTACCCCGTGGTCTGACCGCCGCCGGCGACGAGACCGGCGACGACCGGCGGCACGGCCCCCGACGCCGGGTCAGAAGATGGTGGCGGCGTACTCGGCCAGGGGTGACCGCACGCCCTTCGACAGGGTGACGTGTCCGAACAGCGGCGTGCCCTTGAGCTTCTCGATGAGCGCCGCCATCCCGCCGTGGGGCGAGATGTAGGGGTTGTCGACCTGTCCGAGGTCGCCGCAGAACACGACCTTGGAGCCGGCGGCCATCCGGGTCAGCACCACCTTGAGCGCCGACAACTCGATGTTCTGGGCCTCGTCGACGATCACGAACTCGTCGGTGATCGAGCGTCCACGGAGGTAGGTGATGGCGGCGAGCTCGAGCTGGCCCCGGTCGATGATCCCGTCGATCGTCGACTGGATCTGGCGGTGCTCGCGCATGGCGCGACCCGGCGACTCCTCCCGCCGCATCAGGGCGTAGAGGTTGTCGTGCACCGCGGCCATCCACGGGGCGAGCTTCTCGTCGAGGTCGCCCGGTAGGTAGCCGATCTCCTGCTTGCCGACCGCGATGAGCGGGCGGTAGACCGACAGGCGCCGGTAGGCGGTCGCCTCGAGCACCTGCTCCAGGCCGGCGGCGAGCGCCAGGAAGGTCTTGCCGGTCCCGGCCATCCCCATGAGCGAGACGCACGGCACCGCCGGGTCGAGCAGCAGGTCGATGGCGAAGGTCTGCCGGACCTCCCGCGGCGACATCCCGAAGACCTGCCGGTGACCGAGGACCCGGTGGACGGTGGCGACGCCGGCGTCGTCGATGTCGATCACGCGTCCGAGGCCGGAGTGGCTGCGGCCGCTCTTCATCACGAGGCACTGGTTGAGGAACAGCGCGCCGGCCGACAGGTCGGCGACGTGCTCGTCGAGCTGGACCTTGCCGTCGCGGTGGAGGTCGTCGAGGACGTGGTCCTCGACCTCGATGTCGCTGATGCCGGTGTAGTGCTCCTCGACGGGGGCGGTGTCGGCGCGGTAGTCCTCGGTGGCGACGCCGAGCTGGCTGCCCTTGATCCGCAGCGCCGCGTCCTTGGTGACGAGCGTCCCCTGCAGCCCCATCGCGACGCACAGGATGCGGTGGTCCGCCTTCTGCGGGTCGAGGTAGGGCGGGAGCTTCACGTCGACGTGGTTGGACTCGATCCGGACCGTCCCACCCGATGGCAGCGTCATCGGTTCCCGGAGCCCGCCGCCGCTCTGGACGCGCAGCTCCTCGATGGCGCGCAGCGCCGCGCGGGCGTTGCGGCCCACCTCGTCCATCGCGGTCTTCTTGCGGTCGAGCTCCTCGACCACGACGAGCGGGAGGACGACCTCGTGCTCGTCGAAGCGGAACAGCGCGTGCGGGTCGGCGAGCAGGACGCAGGTGTCGAGGACGTAGGACTTCACCAGATCAGCGGACATGTGCAGCTCCCCTCCCGGAACGCGCGCGGTCGCGCCCACGCGGCGCGAGCGGTGCGGTCCCGGGAACGACGAACGCCGCCCGGTGGGGGCGGCGTGGTGATGGTGTATCGGACGGTGCGGGGCTCGGGGACCGAGACGGTGTCCGGCACGGAGGGGACTCCGGAGGCAGCTCCAGGTTCGGGGAGCACCTCGTGGGACGGCTGGTGTCGCACCGTCGGGGCCTCGGTTCTCACGTCGGCAGCAGGGACGCCGCCGACCGTACCGCCGGCCTCCGCCGGAACCGCGCAACCCCGACGCCCCGCGCCGTCCGCCCAGGTCTGTCGGGGGACAGCTACCGGAACGGACATCTTCCCGGGACGGACCCGGGCGTGAGGTCGCTCTAGCGACCGAACCTGCGGATGCGTCGCTGGTAGTCGCGGAGGGCGCGGAGGAAGTCGATGCGGCGGAACTCGGGCCAGTAGGGGTCGCAGAAGTAGAACTCGCTGTGGGCCGACTGCCACAGCAGGAACCCCGACAGCCGCAGCTCGCCCGAGGTGCGGATGATGAGGTCGGGATCGGGGAAGCCGGTGGTGTAGAGGTGGTCGCCGATGTCCTCGGGGCACAGCGTCGCGGCGACCTCGCCGAGCGTGCGGCCCTCGTCGGCGGCCTGCTGGAGGAGCGAGCGCAGCGCGTCGGTGATCTCCTGCCGACCGCCGTAGCCGACCGCGACCTGGAGGAAGAACTCGTCGTGGCCGGCGGTCGCCTCCTCGGCCTCCTTCAACCCGCGGCGCACGTCCTCGGGAAGGAGGTCGAGCGCGCCGACGGTCGAGACCTTGAGCCCCCGCTCGCGGCTCTTCGGGTGGGAGGCGATCCGCGTGACGGTGTCCTGGATGATCGACAGGAGCCCCGAGACCTCGGCGGAGTCCCGGTCGAGGTTCTCGGTCGACAGGAGCCACAGGGTCACGTAGGAGATGTCGAGCTCCCAGCACCAGTCGAGGAACTCGTCGATCTTGCGGGCGCCGGCGAGGTGGCCCTCGTTGGGGTCGGCCATCCCGCGCTCCCGGGCGAAGCGGCGGTTGCCGTCGAGGATGACGCCGACGTGACGGGGTAGCGGCTGGCCGACGAGCTCGTCGGCGAGCCGCCGTTCGTAGACGCGGTAGACGACGTCGGCGATACCCATGCGCGGCGACTCTACGCCAGCCGTCTCCGCCCGGACGCGGGCGGACGGACGGCCCGTCCGGCCACGGCACGGCACGTGTCACGGCCGCACCACCGTGGCTACCCTGGCCCGCACACCGACGCCCGGGCCCTCGTCCGGGCGTCGCTCGTGGCGGCCCGAGCGTCGCCGCACCACCCCGAGACCCCGCGGCCCGTCGCCGCGGTGATCGACCGTCAGGAGCCCGACGTGGCCGAGAACCAGACCTGGCTGAGCCAGGAGGCCTACGACCGCCTCCAGGAGGAGCTCGAGAGCCTCAAGACGACCGGTCGTACGGACATCGCCAAGGAGATCGAGGAGGCCCGCGCCCACGGCGACCTCAAGGAGAACGCCGAGTACCACGCGGCCAAGGACAAGCAGGGCCACATGGAGGCCCGGATCCGCCAGCTCGTCCACCTGCTCCGCGACGCCAGGATCGGCGAGCCGGAGGACAGCCGACCAGGTCCGTCAGGGCGCTGATCGTGGTGCTCGACATCGAGGGCGACGTGGAGACCTACCTCGTCGGGTCGCGCGAGGACGAGCACGAGGAGTACGAGATCCTGTCGGCGTCCTCGCCGATGGGCGAGGCGATCCTCGGGGCCAAGGCGGGCGACACGGTCGAGGCGCAGGCGCCGGCCGGCAGCTTCGAGATCACCATCAAGGAGATCCGCATCCCCTGACGGGACCGGCCGGCCGCACCCGCGGCCGTCACGGTCACGGCCCGACGTCCCCGTCCGAGGTCGCCGGGCCCCCGCTGGGACCGGGTCCCTCGCCGACGGTGCGGGCGAAGATCCCCAGGTCGTCGGTGGGGCCGCCCGCGCCGGGCGCGGTTCGCCGGCGCGGGCACGGCGCACGGCGCTCGCGATCGCCTGGCCGGCCGTGCGGGCGAGGCGCTCGGTCTCGTCGATCCGGTGGGTCAGCTCCGAGCTCTTGGCGGCGAGCTCCCGGACCTCCTGCCGCAGCCCGTCCTGGTTCCGGCTGGAGTCGGCCGCCGCCGAGACGGCCGCGGTCAGCTCGCGCGTCTGCTGCGTGGTGCTCGACAGGGTCGCGGCCATGCCCGAGACCTGCTGCCGGAGCTGCTCGAGCTGCTGCTCCATCCGCGCGGCCCGCTCGTCGACCACGGGACCGGTCGGCCCCGCCACCGCCGCCACCTCCCGCGCCGCCAGCTCGTCCACGCGGCGCGACAGGTGGTCGAGGGTCGCCAGCCGCTCCTGCTGCCGGACGGCTGCGTCGCGCATCGCCTCGAGGTCACCGGCGACGGTCGCGACCCGGTTGGTGAGCTGGCTCGCGATCTGGCTCACGGCCTCGGCGACCTTGCCCTGGAGGACGTCGAGACGGGTCGCGAGCTCCTCGGCGGTCCGCTTCAGCCCCTCGAGGGTGGACGACTGCCGGCCGACCTCGGCGGCGACCCGCGTGTCGAGCTGCTCGACCTGCGCGGCGACGTGGTCCACCCGCTCGGCCTGGGCGTCGAGCGCCGACTGTCGGCCGGCGCGCTCCGCCTGGAGCTGCTCACGGGCGGTCGAGTCGGCCTGCTCCACGCGCCGGGCGATGTCGCGCGTCGCGTCGAGCCATCGGCGCTCGAGGTCGGCGGCGACGGCCGTCTGCGACTCGGCGGCGACGCCGAGGTCGCTCGCGAGCCCCGCGAGCTCGTCCCGGAGCTCGTTGGTGCGCAGGTTCAGGCCCGCGCGGAGCTCGCCGACGGCCGCGTCCAGCTCACGACGCAGGGCCTCGACCCGTCGTCGCCGCCTCGTCGTGACGGGCACGCGCGGCGGCGTCGGTCTCCTCCACCCGCCGCACGAGCTCGGCCTCGAGGGCGGCGAGCGCACCGGCGCGGTCGGCGGCCTCGCGCTCGAAGCGGGCGGGGACCTCGGTCGCCAGGCGGTCGAGCTCGCCCCGCAGTGCCCCGATCGACTCGCCGATCGCCGCGGCGCGCTGCTCGAGGTCGGCAGCCACCGACCCGATCTCGCCCTTGAGCTCGGCGCTGACCTCGTCGGTGCGGAGGACCACGCGCTGGACGCGGGGCGTCAGCTCGTCCCGGAGCTCGGAGACGAAGCTGCGGTTGTGCTCCTCGGCGTCGGCGACGAGGGTCGAGAACCGCTCCTCGAACTGCGACCACGTCGTGCGCTGCTCCTCCATGTGCTCGTGGACGAGCCCCAGCGCGTCCTCGATGCGCGCGCGCATCAGGTCGATCTCGCCCCGGCGGGCGCGGTCCCCCTCGCGCACGCGGTTGCCGGCACGCACGAGGTCGCCCTCGAGCCCGGCGATCCGCGCGTCGAGCCGGGCCACGGCCTCCTCGGCCCCGATCTCGGCGAGGACCGCACGGATGTCCGGTGTGCTGTCGCGCTCGGCGTCGCGCGGGGCCTCCGCGGGGCCGTCACCCGCGCCGGTGACCGGGGCGTCGGTGGCGTCGTCGCGGGTGGCGTCGGCGGTCGGCTCGCTCACGGCTGGCTCCCTCGAGGACGTCTGCTCGGGTGCGCATCATCCCCCATCGGCAGCCCGCGCGCCGGCGGAACCGTCCCGATGACCAGGGATGGATGGTCACTTCTACCCAGACGGAAACCACCCGCGAGAGTGAGGCGACCCCGCCACCGGTACGCGACCATGGGGCCCACGGGCGGCGCAGGTCGCCCCGCCCCATCCTGACGAGGGTGCCAACGAGCCGTGGCCAGCACTCCCCCCTCCACCAGCACACCGACCCGGACCGCCACCGTGGTCGCCGCCGACGACCGTCCGCTGGTCCGCGCCGGCCTCCGCGGCGTGCTCACCGGCGTGGCGGGCGTCGACCTCGTCGCCGACTGCGCGCTCGACCGGGTGGTCGACACCGTCGGTCGCGAGCTCCCCAGCGTGCTCGTCACCGTGGCCCGCGAGAACGACCCCGACCCGTTCCGGGTGGTCGCGACCGTGAAGGCCCTCCACCCGGAGATGCGCGTCCTCGTCGTCGCCGACGCGGCCAGCGTCATCGACCTCCGCGAGGCGGTCATCTCGGGGGTCGACAGCTTCCTCCTGAGCGACGCCGGCGAGGACGAGATCCGCGACGCCGTCACCGCGACCGCGCGGGGCGAGCGGGTGGTCTCGCCGCAGGTCGCCATGCAGCTCGCCGGCTCGTGGCGGCAGGGTGCCGGCACCGAGGGCGGCGCCTCGGCGCTCACCCCGCGTGAGCTCGAGGTCCTCCAGCTCCTCGCCGAGGGGCTCACCAACCAGGAGGTCGGGACCCGGCTCGGCCTGTCCGCTCGCACGATCAAGACGCACGTGCAGAACCTGCTCGGCAAGCTCGACGTCCCCGACCGCACCGGCGCCGTGGCGCGGGCGTTCCGGATGGGCCTCATCCGCTGAGGTCGGCACCGCCCTCGGGGTAGGTCGTCTCCGGGCGCGCTCAGGCCCTGCGCCACCCACCGCACCATCTGCGCGAGGGTGTCGAACGCCTCGGCCCGCGCCTCGGAGGTGCCGGTGGCCTCCGCCGCCTCGACGACCGCGACCATCCGCTCGACCGTCGAGGGGCCCAGCTCGAGGAGCGCTTCGGACCCGCCGCTCGTCCACCGGGCCAGCACGGAGCGGGCGACCGAGCCGGCGGGGAGCGACAGGTTCCGCGCGAGCGTCTCCAGCGTGCCGGTGGGGTCCTGCAGCGAGTAGGCGGCCACCTCCCGCTTGAAGTTCGCGTCCGGGTCGGCGGCGGCGACCGGCCCCGTCCACGGCTCGAGCCGCAGGACGGGGACGTCGCCGTCGTGGGTCAGCGTCGGGTCGGACACGTCGCCCTCGACCGGTCCGGCGTCAGCTGAGGCGCTCGATGACCATCGCCATGCCCTGGCCGCCGCCGACGCACATGGTCTCGAGCCCGAACTGACCGTCGCGGTGGCGCAGGCCGTTGATGAGCGTCCCGGTGATCCGCGCGCCGGTCATCCCGAACGGGTGGCCGACCGCGATCGCGCCGCCGTGGGGGTTGAGCTTGTCGAAGTCGACGCCGAGGTCGCGCGCCGACGGGATGACCTGGGCGGCGAAGGCCTCGTTGATCTCGACGATGTCCATGTCGTCGATGGTCATGCCGGCGTGCTTCAGCGCCTGCTTCGACGCCTCGACCGGCCCGAGGCCCATGATCTCGGGGTTGAGGGCGGAGACACCGGTCGAGACGACGCGGGCCAGCGGGGTGAGCCCGAGCTCGGCCGCCTTGGTGTCGCTCATCACGACGACCGCGGCCGCCCCGTCGTTCAGGGGGCAGGCGTTGCCGGCGGTCACCCGACCGTCGGGACGGAACACCGGCTTCAGCTCGGCCAGCTTGTCGCGCTCGGTGCCGGGGCGGGGCGAGTCGTCGGTGCTCATGGTCTCGCCGTTGGGGAGCTCGACCGGGGTGATCTCGCGCTCCCAGAAGCCCTCGGCGTCGGCCTTGGCGTAGCGCATCTGCGACTCGTAGGCGAAGTCGTCCATGTCCTCGCGGCTGACGTCCTTCAGGAGCGCCACGTTCTCGGCGGTCTGCCCCATCGGGATGTAGATGTCCGGGAGGCCGCTGGGGTCCTGCCAGTCGTCGGCGCCGTTGTCCGCCGCCTGCTGGGTCCGCTGCCGGGCGTCGTCGAAGCGCGGGTTCATGGTGTCGTCGAGCGAGTCGGAGTTGCCCTTGACGTAGCGCGAGACCATCTCGACACCGGCGGAGATGAACACGTCGCCCTCGCCGGCCTTGATGGCGTGCATCGCCATCCGGGTCGTCTGCAGCGACGACGAGCAGTAGCGCGTGAGGGTGACGCCGGGGACGGTGTCCCATCCGAGGAGCGTCGCCACGACCCGGGCCATGTTGAAGCCCTGCTCACCACCGGGGAGGCCGCACCCGAGGTGGAGGTCGGTGATCATCTCCGGGGTGACCGCGGGGACCTGATCCATGGCGGCCTGGATGATGGTCGCGGCGAGGTCGTCCGGGCGTACCTCGGTGAGCGAGCCCTTGAAGGCGCGCCCGATCGGGCTGCGCGCGGTCGCGACGATCACTGCCTCGGGCATGGGAGCTCCTCTGGTGGGGGCCGGCGGGATGGGCGCAGGCCGGGCGGCGCGGGGGGCCGGGTGTCGGGGGCGGGCCGGTCGGAGCGCGGACCGCCCCCCTAGGCTAGTCGCGGACCGTCCGGGCACACATCGGCCGAGTGTCCGCGAGGAGGCTGACCGTGACGATCGAGGTGGCCGACGGGATCTGGCAGCTCACGCCCACGCCGTTCGTCAACACCTGGGTGATCCGGGACGAGGCCGGGGTGACGCTGGTGGACACCGGGCTGGCCGGTGGCGTCGGACGGCTGCGTCGCCAGCTGCGCGCCGTCGGCGTCCGCGAGGACGAGGTCCGCAGCATCCTCCTCACCCACTCCCACCCCGACCACGCCGGCGGGGTGGCGCCCCTGCTCCGCGCCGGCGTCGACGCCGGGGTCCAGGTCGGCGAGGCCGACGTCGACGCGGTCCGGACCGGCACGCAGCCGCGCTCCGACGACGACACCCGATCGGGGCGGGTCTACAACCGGCTGCCCTCGTGGCTCACCTTCGGCGAGCCCGACCCGGTCCCCACCGCCGTGGCCGTCCCGCCGGCCACCGAGCTCCCCATCGGTGGTGGGCTCGTGGCCGTCCCCACCCCCGGCCACACACCGGGGCACACCGCCTTCCACCTCCCCGCCCACCGGCTCGTCCTCGCCGGCGACGTGCTCTTCAACGTCTTCCGGCTGCGGCCCGCCCCGGCGCTCACCTGCTGGAACGTCCCGCTGAACCACGACAGCGTCGCGGTGCTCGCCGACCTCGACGTCGACACGGTGCTCCTCGCCCACGGCGGGCCGGTCGACGACGACCCGCGCGGGCGCCTGCGTCAGCTGCTCGCCGACGACCGCTGACGCACGCCTGCTGGTCGTGCGCTGCCGGCGCGCCCGGGTGACGTGGGGCGCCGGGTGGGCGAGACTCGCCGGCTCTCTCCTCCCCTCCTCGAGGTCCACGGGTGGAACGTCCACGTCTCGACCGCAACGCCTGGCGCGTCGTCGCGGCCCGGCTGATCTCGCACACCGGCGGGACAGCGGGCTTCTTCGTCGGCGTCTGGGGCACCGCGGCGTTCCGGCTCGACGCCGACCCGGGACAGCTCGCGCTGCTCATGGCCTCGCTGTCGGTCGCGTCGCTCGTCGGCGCGGCCGTCGCCGGCGTGCTGGTGGACCGCTTCGACCCGCGCAAGGTCCTCTTCGTCGGCGAGATCGCGTTCGTGCCGGCCATCCTGACCCTCGTCGACGTCGGGTCGATGGCCGCCATGACCGTCCGGGCGCCGCTCGTGTGGCTGGTCGGATCGGTCGCGCTCACGGCCATCACCTCGTTCCCGCCGTTCCTGTCGACCGACGAGCACGTCGTCGCGCGGACCAACACCGTGATGGAGGCGGCGGGCAACATCGCCTTCGTGATCGGCCCCGTCATCGGGTCGCTCACGGTCACGGTGTTCTCGATCGGCGCCGTGTTCGTGGTCGACGCCGCGACGTCGGCCGTGGCCGCGCTGCTGCTGATGCGGGTCACGGTCCGCGCGGTCCCGCACGAGGAACGCCGGTCCGGGTTCTCCGAGCTGGTGGAGGGCTTCCGGTACGCCTACAGCAGCCGCCCGCTGGTGCTGATCCTCGGCCTGGGCACCCTGACGTGGCTGAGCTTCGGCGCGTTCGGGGCGCTCGAGCCCATCTTCTACCGCGACGTGCTCCGGACCGGTCCCGAGGCGCTGGGCTACCTGAACTCGATCTTCGGCGTGGGTCTGTTCGCCGGCGCCTTCGTGCTCGACCGCAACGTCGGACGCGCCACGAACCTGCGGACCGTCGTGGTGCTGACGGCGCTGTGCGGCGTCGGCTGCCTCATCTACATCGGCACGACCTCGCTCGTGGTGGTCGGGCTCGGCGCGGTCGTCTGGGGGATGCTCCTGGGCGGTGTCAGCCCCCTGCTGCGGACCCTCAGCCACCTCCACACCCGGGAGGGCTACGTCGGCCGGGTGAGCAGCGTCCTGAACGTCCACCACTCCGTCGGCGAGCTGGTGCCGCTGGCCGTGGCCCCCGCGCTGGCGGCCGCGCTCGGCGTCCAGCGGGTCCTGATCGCGACCGGCGTCTTCATGCTCGTGACCGCTCCGCTGTTCCTGGGCCGGGCCCGGCGCCTCGACGCCGAGCGCCCGGTCCGCCCCGAGTCCGACCGCCACCTCGCCGAGCGCGTCGAGGACCTCGAGGAGCACGTGCCGGCGTTCTGATCCCCGAGAGGGGCGTCGTCAGGACCGGACCAGCGCACGCGCGGCGGCGAGCCCGCGCAGGTCGCGGAGGTCGTCGTCGAGGATGCCGGAGGCGGCCGCCCCGTCCAGCAGCCGAGCGGCCTGGACCTCGAGCTCGCGGGCCGCGTCGTCGCGACCGTTGTCGATGGCGGCCCGTCGGACGCCCTCGATGACCTCGAGCAGGTGAGCCACCACGGCGGGGTACGGCGAGCTGTCGAGCCGGAGCCGGCGGAGCACGTCGCGGACGTGGTCGGCCTCGGTCGGCTCGCGGTGGTTCACCACACACCGGCCGTCGAGGCGGACGTGCCCGGTGGGCGCCCCGACCCGCATCAGCGCACGGAGCGCGGCACCGAGGTGGACCATCACCTCGTAGGCGGTCGTGGCGTCCGCCGACCCCATCGCGAGCGCCTGCTCGGCCACGTCGACGAGCTGCTGGAAGCCGAACCCGAGGTCCTCGGCCGAGGTCCGGACCCGACCGACGGTGAGCCCCGCGCGGATCCCGTCGGGGTCGCCCGCCCCGTCGAGGACGTGCCCGATGACGTCGCCGACGTCGACGAAGTCCCCGACCGTCACGTCCACACGCAGGGTCGCCCCGTCGGTCAGCGCGTCCACCATCCGCCGACGGTCCATCCGCTGGACCCAGCCCCGGCGCGTGGCCTGCACCGCGACGCCGTCGCGGTCGAGGTCGATCGGTGGCAGGTCGTCACCCCGCGCCCCCCTCGCCTCGATGTCGGCGATCAGCCGGTCGGTCATCCGGCGCACGAGCTCGCTCACCTCCATCGAGCGCACGCCGTTCTTGATCGCCACGAGGATGGCGACGACGGACCCGAGTGCGGCCCCGATCGACAGGAGCACCGAGATCACCGGGAGCGGCCCGCCCTCGGTCGGGATCGCCCCGAGCACCAGGATCACGTAGGTGAGCGCGCCGACCATGAACGCCGTGACGGTCCGCTGGAACGCGTCCTCGAGGTAGACCGACAGGACCCGGGGGGAGAACTCGCTGGAGACGAGCTGGACCATGACGGCGCGCATCCAGAAGGTGAACCCCGCAACGGAGACGATCGCCCCGACCAGCGCCCCGAGGATGGTGCGCACGTTGGGGGCCGACCACGCGAGGAGGTCGGGGACGTGGCCGGGCCCGACGGCGCGGTCGAGCCACAGCGTCAGCGCGGCCAGGCCCGCGGCGCCGAGAGCGGCGAGCGCGGGGAGACCCGCGGCGTTCTCCCAGAGCCGTCGGGGCAGCAGTCGTTGCAGGGTGCGGTGCACGGTCGGGTCGGGGGTCGGGGGTCGGGGGTCCGGGGGGGCAGGGCTACCGACGGGGTACCGGCAGCCGACCCGGCCTGCGGGGCCTCACCCCGGCCGGCCGGACGCGCCGGCCCGGGCGTCGCCCGTCACCCGTCACGGACCGCCGTCATCCGCGCTCCGACACGGGTGACCCGCAGCGGCGTCCCGAAGGCCGACGACAGGGAGGCGTCCGTCAACGTCCCGTTCACCGGCCCGTGCGCCTGTATCCGGCCGCCCCGCATCAGGACCACGTCGTGGGTCGCCGGCGGGACCTCCTCGAGGTGGTGGGTCACGAGCAGCACCGTGGTGTGGCCGTCGTGCATGAGCCGGTCGATGCCGGCGAGGAGGTCCTCCCGGGCCCCGACGTCGAGCCCGGCCATCGGCTCGTCGAGCACCAGCAGGTCCGGCGCGACCACGAGCGCCCGGGCGATCAGGACCCGCTGCCACTCCCCCTGCGACAGGGTGTCGCCCCGTCGTGCCGCCAGGTGACCGGCGCCGACACGGTCGAGCGCCTCCGCGACACGCGCCGGCGAGGCGCCGCCGGGGACCGGTGCCGTCGCGCCCCGCGTCGCCGCCGCCACCAGGTCCGCCACCCGGGCCCGCCGCTCCACGAGGTCGGCGATGCCGGTCGACACGAGGCCGATGCGCCGGCGCAGGACACGCACGTCGGTCCGGCCGAGCCGCTCCCCCAGCACCTCGACCCAACCTCGCGTCGGGAAGCGGTAGCCGGTCACGACCCGGAGGAGGGTCGTCTTGCCCGCCCCGTTGGGACCGAGGACGACCGTGTGCCGGCCGCGGGCGATCGCCAGCGACACGCCGTCCAGGATGGTGGTGCCGTCCTCACGGACGACGACGTCACCGAGCTCGACGACCGCCGCGTCCTCGGTCACCGCCGCTCCGTCAGCTGGGCCTGCGTCGGCGCACCAGCACCGCCGCCGCTGCGAGGACCGCAGCGGCGGCCACGACGGTAGCGGCGACGCCGAGCCACCCGACGCCGGAGGCGCTGGCGGCGGGCTCCTCGGGCGGCTCCGCGAGCGACGGGTCCGGCGGGACCGGCTCGCCCGCCGCGAGGAGGGCGTCGGCGTCGTAGGTCGAGCACGAGCTCGCGCCCCAGCCGTTGGTCTCGGGGTACAGCAGGAGCCCCACGCGCTCGCCCGCGGCCACGTTCAGGCCGCAGTTCGCGCCGGAGTCCCGAGGCGCGAAGACGTCGACGGTGGGTGCGAGGTCGCCGACGAGGACCGCCTCGACCTCGAACGTCCACCGCGCGGCCGGCTCGACCGCCGTCTGCCCGCCGTCGTCCCGGACCTCGAGGAGCGTGCCCACGAACGCCGCGGACGGCCCCGAGGCCAGCGCCTGCGCCGGCTCCATGAAGGCGCAGCTGCAGGCGAACGCGGCCGACGACGGCAGCAGGGTGACGAGCGTGGTCACGACCGCGACGAGGGTGGCGGCGAGTCGGTGCACGGGGCGGGCGGTCACGGCGGTCCCTCACGTGTCGTCGGTCGGCCGGTGGGACGCCGTCGTGCCCCCGTCGGTTCCCTGCTGATCACGCGGTCTCTCAGCCGAGCGGGCCGCGTCGGACCGGACAGCTCATGCACCGCGGGCCGCCACGTCCGCGCGGCAGCTCGTAGGACGGGATGGTGCGGACGGTGATGCCGGCGTCGGCCAGGATCTCGTTGGTCGCCACGTTGCGCTCGTAGGCGATCACCTCGCCCGGCCGCACGGCGAGCGTGTTGTTGGCGTCGTTCCACTGCTCCCGCTCGGCGCGCGTCGACCCCAGCGCCGGCTCGATGCCGCGGACGTGGTCCAACCGGGCTGCCCACGCGAGCCCGTCCAGCAACCCGCCGCCGGCGACGACGTGGACGCCGCCGCCCGGCGCCGGCGTGACCTCGAAGCAGCGCAGCGTCGAGGTCATCGCCGGGTAGGTGATGAAGGCGTCGACGTCGACCTGGGTCACGATCGTGTCGAGGTGCATCGCGGCGCGGACGTGTGGCAGCTCGACCGCGAGGATCCGGTCCACGACCTCGTCGCGGAACAGGCGGGTGGCGAGCCCCTCGACGCCGGCGGGGGTGGTCCGCTCGGACATGCCGATCGCGAGACCGCGGTCGCCCACGACGAGCACGTCACCACCCTCGAAGGTCGCCGGCGAGGGCTCGACGTGCTCGTCCCCGAACCAGATCGGGGCGCCGGCGAAGCGCGGGTGCTGGCTGTAGACGAGCCGGAGCAGGTGGGTCTCGCGCCGGCGGATCAGCCGGCTCATCGGGCTCAGCACCACCCCCTCGCCGATCCACGCCGACGAGTCGCGCATGAACACCGCGTTGGGCAGGGGCTGCAGGACCATGTCGTTGGGTGGGAGCACGGCGGTGACGAGGCCGGGCCCGGGACCGGCCTCCTCGAGCGTGACGCCGCCGATGAGGTGGCCGACGAGCTGCTCGGTCGACAGCGACAGCATGAAGTCGCGGACCCGGTCGACCGCCTGCGGCCCGCAGGTCTCCTCGGTGACGTGGGTCTCGACGGTGGCGCGGGCGGTGGCCTCGTCGCGCAGCACGTCGGCGAGGAGCGCCTCGACGTAGAGGACCTCGGTGCCGCTGGCGCGCAGGACCTCGGCGAAGGCGTCGTGCTCGCGCTGCGCCTCCTCGACCCAGAGGAGCTCGTCGAACAGCAGCTCCTCCATGTTCGAGGGGGTGATGCGGCTGATCTCGAGGCCGGGACGGTGGAGCAGCACCGCGTCGAGCGTGCCGACCTCGGAGCGCACCGAGCCGCCGGTCGTGGCGTGTCCGGTCACGAGGGGCTCCTCGGGGGTGGGGGGCGTCGGCCCCGCACGCTAGCCCGAGGTGGGACCCGGCGAGGCGGTCGTGCGCTCGCGGACGGTCGGCTCGCCGGGGAGGATGAGGGTGAAGGTGGAGCCCTCGCCGAGGGCGCTCCGGACGCTGATCTCGCCACCCATGGCGCGGGCGAGGTGCCGGGCGATGTGCAGCCCGATCCCGAGCCCGCTGGTCGTCATGAGCAGGGGGTCCTCGACGCGGTGGAAGCGCTCGAAGATGCGGTGGAGGTGGGACCGCGGGATGCCGCGCCCACGGTCGACGACGTCGACCGCGACACGCCGGGCCCGTCGTCGCGGACCACGATGTCGATGGCGGTGTCGGGCTCGGAGTAGCTCGCGGCGTTGTCGACGAGGATCGACAGGATCCGGTCGAACCCGCCGGGGTCCAGCCGCGCCCGGGAGGTGGCGGTGTCGGCGATCCGGATGTCACGCCCGGGGGCCACCGCCGGCGCGACCGCCCGCACGCGCTCGCCGACGCGCGACGAGACGGTGACGACCTCACGGGCGAGGCCGCCGCGGCGCTGGATCGAGGCGACGAGCAGCAGGTCGTCGACGAGCTCGGCCATGTGGTCGGCCCGCTCGGAGATGGGGATGAGGCTGCGTCGGAGCAGCTCCGGCGTGACGCGGTCGCCGTGGAGCAGGAGCGTCTCGGCGTAGCCCTTGATGGGGGTGAGCGGGGTCCGCAGCTCGTGCGAGACCCGCATCAGGAAGTCGTCCTTCAGCCGCTCGACCTCGCGCTCGCGGCTGATGTCGCGGACGACGACGAGACCGGCGGGCCGGTCCACGCCGTCGTCGACGGCGGTCACCGACACCCGGACCGACCGGGCCTCGTCGGACTCCGGGTCGACGAGCTCGCCGTCGAGCACGACCGGTGGGCTCCCCGGCTCGCTGGCCGCGAGGAGCGCCGACGGGTCGAAGGCCCGGTGCTCGTCCTCGTCGCGCAGGGGCAGGACGTGGGCGAGGTGCGCCCCGACCGCGACCTCCTCGGCCACGCCCGTGAGCCGCTCGAGCGAGGGGTTCCACAGCACGACCCGGCCGTCGGCGTCGACGAGGGCGATGCCGTCGGTCGCCGAGCGGACGATCCGCTCGAGCCGGTCGTGGTCGAGGCGCATCCGGTCGGCCAGCTCGATGGCGGTCGACGCGCCTCGGTACGCCATCGTCGAGGCGAGGAGCGGGACGGCGACGAGGAGGACCATCTCGGGGCGCACCGACCAGATGAGCACGCCGATGGTCCCGACGGCGATGTTGCCGATGGTGCTCGCGAAGACGTACCGGCGGCGGGCCACGATGGTCGCGAGCGGCTCGCCCTCCAGCCGCGCGACCACGCCGGCGACAGCCAGGAACCCGGTGAGTCCGTAGACGGAGAGGGCGGCGGCCACCGCCAGGAGCCCGCGGTCCGACAGCGGTGCGGCCGGCCCGAGCAGGGCGTTGCGGACGACGAGGGCGGCCGCCAGGCCGACCGCGATGGTCGCCAGGTTGAAGGCCGTCTTGACCCAGCCGTGCCGGCGGCGGAGCACGGCGGCGGTGAAGCCGACCCCGGCGACGAGGAAGGCCGGGGCACCCGGGACCACGACGAACACCGCGACGAGGGCGGCCTCGCTGAGGTCGACGCTCTGCACGGAACGCCCGTAGCGGACCGGAACGGCGCTCAGGTAGCCGGCGCCGGTGAGGGCCGCGAGCCCGAGCATCGTCGCGAGCTCGGCCCCCGACGCTGCCACCAGTCCGCTGCGCAGGTCGCCCAGCAGCACCACGAGCGCGGTCGCCACCACGCCGGCGAGGACCCACCCCGACAGGTACCGCTCGAGGACGCTGCGGTCGTGGCGGGACGGACCCTGCGTCGTGGAGGGCGACGCGCGGGCGGCGGTGTCCTGGTCGGCGATCACGACAGGAGCGGTCCCGACAGCGACAGGCGCGAGATCTGGAGCAGCAGGTCGTCGACGTCCATGGGCTTGGTCACGTAGGCGTCCGCTCCGGCCATCCAGCCCGACCAGACGTCGACGTCGCGGGCCCACGCCGACAGCAGGAGGACCGGGATGCCGGCGAGCTCCTGGTCGTCGCGGAGCTCGCGCACGACCTCGAGCCCGGTCATCCCGGGCATCATCACGTCGAGGACCAGCACGTCCGGCCGGCTCGACCGGGCGGCAGCGAGGGCGCCGGCGCCGGTCGTCGCGGAGACGACCTCGTAGCCGTCCATCTCCAACGCCAGGGTGAGCATCTCCACGGTCGACGGGTCGTCGTCGACCACCAGTACGCGGCTCACCATCCGTCACCCTCCGTTCGGCGGCTCGGCTGACCTCGAGGGCCCCGTGGCTCTGCGCCCCCACCTCGCGGTGGGTTCGCCCTTGTCGCGGCGGGTCGACGCACCACGCCGACCGCTCCTCCCTTCCATCGGCAGCGGGGGCCGCCGACCTGAACGCCCACCCGCGGCGAGCGCGGCGACCGCGCCCGTAGTCTCCGCGTGACCGACCCCGAGGAGCCCCGGCGATGCCGTACCGCACCATCATCGAGCCGTTCCGGATCAAGTCCGTCGAGCCACTGCGCTTCACGACCCGACCGGAGCGGGAGGAGGCCCTGGCCCGGTCGGGCTACAACCTGTTCGGGCTCCACGCCGACGACGTGGTCATCGACCTCCTGACCGACTCGGGGACGGGGGCGATGTCGAGCGAGCAGTGGGCCGCGATCATGCGCGGGGACGAGTCCTACGCGGGGGCGCGCTCGTTCCAGCGGTTCGAGTCCGTGGTGCACGACCTCACCGGCTACGCGCACGTCATCCCGACCCACCAGGGTCGCGCGGCCGAGCGGATCCTGTTCGGCGAGATCGCCGGCGACGGCGACGTCGTACCCAACAACACCCACTTCGACACCACCCGCGCCAACGTGGAGTTCCAGGGCGCCGAGGCCCGCGACCTCGTCTGCGCCGAGGGTCACGACCTCCACCTCGAGGCCCCGTTCAAGGGCAACATCGACCTCCAGAAGCTCGAGACCGTGCTCCGCGACGAGGGCGACCGGGTCCCGCTGGTGATGGTGACGATCACGAACAACTCCGGCGGTGGGCAGCCGGTGTCGCTCGCGAACCTCCGTGGGGTCCGCGAGCTGTGCGACCGCTACGACAAGCCGTTCTTCCTCGACGCCTGCCGCTTCGCCGAGAACGCCTGGTTCATCAAGACCCGCGAGGAGGGCCAGGCCGACCGCACCCCGCGCGAGATCGCCGAGGAGTGCTTCCGGCTCGCCGACGGCTGCACCATCAGCCTCAAGAAGGACGGCATGGCCAACATCGGCGGCCTGCTCGCCATGAACGACCCCGAGCTGGCCGCCCGCTGTCGCGACAACCTGATCCTCACCGAGGGCTTCCCGACCTACGGCGGGCTCGCCGGACGCGACCTCGAGGCGCTCGCGGTGGGGCTGCAGGAGGTCACCGACCCCGACTACCTGCGCTACCGCGTCCGCACCGCCGAGTACCTCGCCGAGCGGGCCTGGGCGGCCGGCGTGCCGACGGTCCGGCCCGCGGGCGGACACGCCGTCTACCTCGACGCCGGGGCGCTCCTCCCGCACATCCCGGCGCACGAGTACCCGGCCCAGGCGCTCGCGATCGAGCTCTACCTCGAGGGTGGGGTGCGTGGGGTCGAGATCGGGACGCTGATGTTCGGCCGGGCACAGGAGGACGGTCCGGACGAGCCGGCGCCGTACGAGCTGGTCCGACTCGCCCTCCCACGCCGGACCTACACCCAGTCCCACGTCGACTACGTCGGCGAGGTCATCGGCGAGGTCGCGGCCCGGGCGGAGTCCCTGCGGGGCTACCGCATCGAGGAGCAGCCCCGCTGGCTCCGTCACTTCACCGCACGGCTCGCACCGCTGGCGGCCTGACCCGCAGGCTCAGCGCGGGACCCCGTACGGGTCCGGCGCCCAGCGGACGGTCCGGTCCCGCTGCGGGCCGGCGCTCGTCGCCACGGTCCGGATGTCGTCGAGGGTCCGCTCGCTCACGGCGTTGGCGCCGCCGGAGACGACCACGTGGGCGAGCGTGTCGGCGTGCTCGCGCAGGAACCGCTCGACCCCACCGGCGCCGGACAGCGCGTCGCGGGCCACCATCACGAACGGGACGTCACGTTCGGCCGCCGCTGCGGCAGCCCCGAGCGCGTCCGGCCAGTTCTCGCCGGAGGCGGCGACGACCTCGAACCCGGTGGGCTCCCAGTTCGGGTCGGCGCCGTCCTCCGCGACCTCGTCGCGCCAGCGCGCGAGGATCTCCTCGGCTGCGGCGCGGGAGGTCTCGTACCGGTCGGCGCCGGTCAGCTCCTGGTAGCCGTCGGCGCGGGCGCTGGCCTTGGCCTCGCCCTTGACCGCCGCCGCGATCCCACCGCTGGTGTCGACGACGGTGACCTTGTGCGGCCGGACGTCGGAGAGGAACGTGCGCGTCGGCGTCGGCAGCTGGCCCGGCTGCGCGAGCACCAGCGGCAGGTCCATGACCGCGCCGAAGGCGCCGGCGGTGAGCGCGTCGGCGAAGCCGCGGACGGGGTCGGGGTGCTCGCCGAGCGCCACGAGGACCTCGCTGCGTCCCTCCCGCTCGACGACGACCCGGGCCACGGCGGCCGCCGTGTCGTAGCGGGTGGGGCCGGACAGGCGCACGACCCGGGTGACCCCGATGCGCTTGAGGCCGGCCTCGACCGCGGTGGAGATGCGGCCGGTGCCGCCGATCACGAAGGCGGTGGTGGCGTGGAGCCGGCGGATCTCGGTCGCGACCACGTCCGGCACGGTGTCCTTCGGCACGAGCAGGACCGGGGACGACAGCGAGCCGGCGAGCGGGCTCGCCACGAGCGCGTCCGGGTAGGCGTCCGCGGAGGCGATCACGACCCGGCTGGCCGAGTCGAACGCCCAGCGCGACATCTCGACCGCCGTCTCGATGCGGGTCGCGCCGCCGCGGCGCTCGGCCGGCGGGGTGACCTCGAGCTCGGTGGTGATCGGCGTGAGCGCCCCGTCCACGCCCTCGCCACGGAGCTGGGCGACGTAGGTCCCGGGCGAGACGAGCTCGCCGGCGGCGTCGCGCAGGTCCCAGGTGAGCTGCGCGCTGGTCGCCGCGAGCGCGCCGGTGCTACGCACGAGCTCGCCCGCCTCGTCGCGGATCTCGAGCGAGTAGTCGACGGGGCGCGAGAACGTGACGTCCCAGGTGGGACGGACCCCGACCTGGGGCTGCTCGCGGCGCGCGGCGAGCCCGCCGTAGGCCTTGGGGTGGCCGCCGGCATCGACCCGGTCGGCCATCGAGGTGTGCGTGGCGTCACCGGTCACGTGGGCGTAGAGCTTGGAACCCGGGCAGGTCGTGTTGTTGGTGCGTCGGTGCCCGATGATGACCGGCAGGTCGACGCGGGTGCCCCGGGAGTAGCGGTTGGAGCTGCCTCCGCCGGCGACCTCGGTGGTGCGACCGTGCGGATCGACGTGGTGGAGGTCGAGCTTCCAGCGGACGAGGTCGTCGATGGCCTGGACCGCCGCGGCCGGGGGCTCGGTGGACTCGAAGCTGCCGAGCACCGACACGCCCATCGAGCTGTCGTTGAAGCCGGCGGCGTGCCCACCGAGGACCGGCTCGGTGATGCCGCCGGCGCGTCCCTCCCAGATGCGACCGAAGCGGTCCACCAGGAAGTTGTAGGCGATGTCGTCCCAGCCGTTGTTCAGGTGGTAGGCGTAGATGCCGCGGATGACGTCGTCGGCCTCCTCCGGCGTGTAGGAGTTCGTTCCGGCGGTGTGGTGGACCACGGCGAAGCGGACGTCGTCGGTGTAGAGGGGCGTGTACGTGCGCTGGGACTCGTCGGCCCCCCACGACGCGCGGGTGCGGATGGCGGGCTGGGAGACGGCGGCGTTGGCGGCCGCTCCACGGTTGCGGTCCTCGGGGGCGACGTAGCCGAGGCCGTCACCACCGACGACGTCGACGAGCTGCACCCGGACGTCGGGGGCGCCACCGCGCAGGCGGACCTGGACCTCGTCGGAGGGCCCGATCCAGACGGGGTCCGAGACGGTCGTGTCGACCCGGTCGGCCTCGGCGGTGCCGGCGTCGGGGGATTCCTCGCCCATCACCCCGACCTCGACCCAGTCGCTCCAGGAGGTGCCGCGGGAGGAGCGGACCTGGACCTCGACGTCGGGCGAGCCGCCCCAGTCGAGGCCGACGAGCACGGCGTCGCCGGCGGGGATCGGCAGCGCGACACGCCACGCATCCCCGGCGCCGAGCGCCGTCAGGCCCCCGGTGGGTGCGGACCACCGCGTCAGCGCCACCTCGCGCACGGCGGTGTCCGGCGGCGTCGTCGCGCCGATCGCGGGCAGCACCGGGAGGGTCCAGGCGACCGCGGCGACGGCCAGCAGCGTCACGAGCGAGCGGCGCGTGCGTCCCCCACGTCGAGGTTCGGTCGGCACAGGTCCCCCTTCGGATGTCCCCACGACATCGGTGTCCGTTCCTCCATACGTCTGAGTCGGCTCGGAAGTTGCAGGAGTTGCCACAAGACCACAGGAACAACGCGAACTCTGCGCTGAGCGCACGTCACGATGCGTTGCGTGCCGGCCGCCACCACCCGTTACGTTGACGATCCGGCCCGGGATACCGGGGTGGACCGTCAACGCAACCCGTCAGCGGCTGACGGCGGCGTCGGCCAGCGCGGAGTTGCCGTGGCCGCCGAGGCGGCCGACCGGCTCGAACCACTGACCCTCCGGCGGGAGCAGCTCGAGGTTCAGGCGCGGCAACGGCTCGGCGAACAGCCCCTCGACCGCCTCGAGGTCGACGAAGCGGACGAGGTCGGAGCTGTTGAGGCCGCCGGCGTACTCGGCGAAGCCCATCGCGATCGCCTCGACGCCGTCCTCGGCCATCGCCTCCAACGGCTCCAGGAAGTTCCGGGCGTCGTTGGACCCGACGTAGACCGCCTCGACGCCGCCCTCGTCGATGCGGAGGTGGAGGTGGTCGAGCATGTCGTCGTCGACGTCACTGTCGCCCGACTTGGGCTTGGCGAAGACGCGGAAGCCCTCCTCGAGGAGCCACAGCACCCAGCCGCGCATCGGTCCCGCCACGTGCGGGGCGACGTTGACGAACACGCACGCCTCGACCTCGGCGTCCGGGCCGGCGCGGTCGACGAGCCAGTCGCCCAGGACCGCCAGGTCGGGGCGCTCCCGGGCCGTGGGCTTGCCGTCGATGATGTTGGCGAGCGTCATGTCGATGTTCGGGGCATCCCAGACCAGGACGTGGCGACCCACAGCGGACTCCTCGGTACGCGGGCAAACGGCCCGACCGGCGGCCGGGACGGAAAAGGTCGTGCGGTAACGACCTCGATGCTACGCGACCCTGACTGTGCTTCCCTCGGCGTTCCGGTGCCCGGGACGGCCACCAGGCGGGAGGCGACGAGGTGCGACGGCTCGGTGGCGGGGGCACGGCGGCGCTGCTACTCGTGCTGTTCGCGGTGTCGTTCGGCACCAACGTCCCGAGCCCGCTGCTGCTGCGCTACCGCGAGACGCTGGACCTGTCGGGCACCGAGGTCACCGCGATCTTCGGCATCTACGCGGCGGGCCTCCTGCCGGCGCTGTTCCTCGCCGGCCCCGCCTCGGACCGCTTCGGCCGGCGTGCCGTGGTCGCACCGTTCGTGGTGCTGTCGGGGCTCGCGTCGCTCGTGTTCATCCCGGCCGCGGACACCGCGGTCCTGCTCTACGTCGGCCGCTTCGTGCAGGGGGCGGTCTCGGGCGCGGTGTTCAGCGTCGGGAGCGCCTGGGTCGCCGACCTGTCGCCACGCGCCGACGTCGCGGCCCGGCAGGCCACGATCGCGCTGTCGCTGGGCTTCGCGCTGGGTCCGCTGACAGGTGGCCTCATGGGCCAGTGGGCGCCGGCCCCCACGACCTCGCCCTACCTCGTCCACCTCACGCTTGTGCTGATCGGCCTCGTGCTCCTGTGGGGCATCCCGGACGTGGCACCGCGCCGCCACGACGGGCCGCTGCTCAACCTCGGCATCCCCCGCGGCGCCGGCCGCGCGTTCCTGCTGTTCGCGCTGCCGGCCGGCCTGTGCGTGTTCACGTTCCCGTCGCTGTCGATCACCGTGCTGCCGCTGGAGCTGCAGGACACGATGCGCGGCTTCGGCGTCGCGGTGGCGGGGGCGGTCGCCGCGGTCACGATGACCGCCGGGGTGCTGATCCAGCCGCTCCCCCGGCGCGTGGGTCCGGTCCGCTCGGCGTGGGTGGGGCCGCTCCTCGGCGCCGGCGGGCTGGTCGTCGCGGTGGTCTCGGACACCTTCGGGGCGTGGCCGCTGCTCCTGCCCGCCGCGGTCCTGCTCGGCGCCGCCTACGGGCTCACCCTCATCGGTGGGCTGACCGCGGTGGAGCGGCTGGCCGCGCCGACCGCGCGTGGGGCGCTGACCGCCTCGTTCTACGCCGTCGCCTACGTCGGCTTCGGGACACCCATCGTGGTCCAGTCCGCCGCCGGCTCCGGCGACGCACGCGGCCCGCTGCTCGGCGTCGCCGCGTTCGGGGTGCTCCTGGCCTGGCTCCTCGCCGGTCCGGGCCGCCGTGCGCTGCCGAGCGCACCTACGGTGGGCGCGTCCGCGACGACCGCCACGAGCGAGGCCCCGACCCCATGACGAGCGACTTCCTCGACGACGCCGTGAGCCACTACCTCCACGACCTCGCCGACCTCCAGCACCGCGACCAGGTCCTGCTCGAGATGGAGATCCACGCCCGCGAGCGCGGCTTCCCGATCGTGGGCCGGACGGTCGGGCGGTTCCTCGAGCAGCAGGCGCGGAGCATCGGGGCGCGTCGCGTGTTCGAGCTCGGCTCCGGCTACGGCTACTCGGCGTACTGGTTCGCCCGCGCGGTCGGCGCGGACGGCGAGGTCCACTGCACCGAGGGGGACGCCGCCAACGCCGAGGCCGGCCGAGTCCTACCTGCGGCGGGCCGACCTCTGGGACCGGGTGAGCTACCACGTCGGCGACGCCCTGGCGGGCCTCGCCGCGACCGATGGCGAGTTCGACGTCGTCTACAACGACGTCGACAAGGACGGCTACCCCGACTGCTGGGAGGCGGCCAAGGAGCGCATCCGCCCGGGCGGGCTCTACCTCTGCGACAACGTGCTGTGGAGCGGCCACGTGCCCGCCGGCACCGACCGCGAGGGGTTCGAGGGCCGCGGGTACACCGAGGCGATCCAGCGCCACAACCGCGCCGTCTTCAGCGACCACCGCTACGTGTCCACGATCGTCCCGATCCGCGACGGCGTCCTGGTCGCCCTCCGCGTCGAGGCCTGACCCCCTCTCCCCTCTCCCGACGAACTTTGAGGGGTCGAACTTCAGGATGTTGAAGTTCGTAGGGGCAAAGTTCTCCGGTCGGGGGGTCAGGTCTGCCCGCGGCCGAACACCAGCAGCACGCCGGCGACGATCAACGCGACCCCGACCACCCGCAGCGGGTCGAACGCCACCCGCGGGCCGAGCACCCCGGCGGCCTCCAGCGCGAACGCGAGCAGCAGCTGCGTGCCGGTCACGATCGCGAGCGTCGCCCCCAGCCCGATCGGCGCGACCGCGATCGCGATGGTCGAGACGATGCCCACCCCGAACACGCCGGCGAGGAGCCCCACCGGCTGGGCGCGCACCGCCGCGAGGTGGAAGCCCGCGCCGGTGGCGACGACGCCGGCGAACGCGGCGACGAGCCCGGCCACGTGGACCCAGAGGGCGACCGTGAGCGGCGGGACCCGCTCACCGAACCCGCCGATGAGCCCGCTCTGGAGCGCGATGAACACGCCGGCGGCGAGCGCGGCGACGAGCGCGAGCCCCACGGCGGATCCTCCCCGGTCGGCGACGGACGAGCCGCGCACGCTACTCGCCGGCGTCGCCCCGCCCGTGGCGGACCACGGTCAGAAGCAGGCGGCCGCCATCCACTGGTAGGGGTTCACCGGCGCGCCGCCACCCGGGTGGAGCTGGAAGTGGACGTGCGGGGCGGACCGGTCCGCGTTGCCGCTGGCGCCGTTGTAGGCGATGTGCTCGCCCGCCTCGACGCGCTTGCCGACGTACATGCCGTCGGCGTAGTCCGACAGGTGGGTGTAGTAGTACTGGTTGCCGTCGTCACCCCAGATGTAGACCGAGATGCCGCCGAGCCCGCTGTTGTTGAGCCGCTGGATGCTCCCGCCGTTGAAGGCGTACACGGGCGCGCCGTAGTAGCTGAAGATGTCGGTGCCCTTGTGCCGTCGACCGCCGGACCGCGGCGCGCCCCAGGTGTCGCGGAAGTGGAACGGCCGCTCGAAGATGCAGGCGTAGGTCCCGTTCTGGACGCCGCGCTGGATGGTGCGTCGCCGTGCCTCACGACGTTGCAGGTCGGCCTGGACGACCTTGGCGGCCTCGAGCTCGGCGACCATCGCGTCGAGGAGGTCGGCCTGCTGGACCTCGAGCACGGCGAGCTCGTCGGCCTTCGCGGCGAGGAGCTCGCGGGTCTGCCGCAGCTGCACCCGCAGGTTGGTCGCGGCCTCGAGCCGGCTCTGATCGCGGCCGGTCACGGCGTTCATCAGCGACGCCCGCTCGACCGCCTTCGAGGGCCCGTCCGCCGACATGAAGCTCGCGAGGACACTGTTGCCGCCCTGCTTGAACACCGCGCGGGCGCGGGCCTCGAGCAGCTCGTTCACCGCCGCCGCCTCGGACTCGAGCTCGGCGGTGCGCTCACGCAGCGACGCGAGCTCGTCCTCGGCGTTGGTGACCTTCTCCTCGGTCTCCTCGTAGGCGGTGACCGCCGCGGCCACCCGGGACTCGAGGTCCTCGACCTGCTGGTTCACCGTCTCGAGGTCCTGGGCCGCGGCCACCCCCGGAGCGAGCGTCGCGGCGACCGCGAGGGCGGCCACGGCGCGGCGTAGGGAGGAGGTCCAGGACACGGCTCGGCTCGATCGTCGTGGCCGTGGCGGAGCGGGATGAGGGGGGGAGCTCCAGCGCGGCCGGCGTCGCGGCGACGGGTCGCCGGTCGGTGACGCAAGGTCGGTTCGACGGTTGCAACGCCTCAGGGTGCCAGAAGGTGACGCTCCTTTCACGTCGAGAGACCACGTTGGGCGCGCGGGGCGCACGCGGCAGTCGCATCGCCGGCGCGCTCCACGGGGCGTCCGGGGGGCCGAGCCCCGGCTTCGGGGCGCCCTCACACGACGGTTACGCTCGCCTGGCCGACAGCCCGGTCCCCCCGGCGAAGCAGCCGCCCCACCGCATCCGACCCCGCCCCACCGCATCCGACCCCCGCCCCACCGCATCCGACCCCCGCCCCACCGCATCCGACCCCCGCCCCCACCCGCGAGGTCCCGCCGTGTCCACCTCCCCCGCGCTCCCCGAACGCGACCGTCCCTGGCTCATGCGGACCTACTCGGGCCACTCGTCGGCCCAGGCCTCCAACGAGCTCTACCGGACCAACCTCGCCAAGGGCCAGACCGGCCTGTCGGTGGCCTTCGACCTCCCCACCCAGACGGGCTACGACAGCGACCACGTCCTCGCCCAGGGCGAGGTCGGCAAGGTCGGCGTGCCGATCACCTCCATCGACGACATGCGGACGCTGTTCGACGACATCCCGCTCGAGAAGATGAACACGTCGATGACGATCAACGCGACCGCGATGTGGCTGCTCGCGCTGTACGTCGCGGTGGCCGAGGAGCAGGGGGCGGACACCAGTCAGCTCAAGGGCACGACCCAGAACGACATCATCAAGGAGTACCTGTCGCGCGGGACCTACGCCTTCCCGCCGGGCCCGTCGCTGCGTCTCACGACCGACATCGTCGCGCACACCGTCAACCACATGCCCGACTGGAACCCGCTCAACATCTGCAGCTACCACCTGCAGGAGGCGGGGGCGACACCCACCCAGGAGCTGGCGTTCGCGCTGGCCAACGCCATCGCCGTGCTCGACGCGGTCCGGGAGCGCGGCCAGGTCCCGGAGGCGGACTTCCCCAAGGTCGTCGGCCGCATCAGCTTCTTCGTCAACGCCGGCATCCGGTTCGTCGAGGAGGTCGCCAAGATGCGCGCCTTCGTCGAGCTGTGGGACCGGATCACCCGCGAGCGCTACGGCGTCGAGGACCCCAAGATGCGCCGGTTCCGCTACGGCGTGCAGGTGAACTCGCTGGGGCTCACCGAGCAGCAGCCCGAGAACAACATCTCGCGGATCCTGATCGAGATGCTCGGGGTCACCCTGTCACGTGACGCGCGGGCCCGGGCGGTGCAGCTGCCCGCCTGGAACGAGGCGCTCGGGCTGCCGCGGCCGTGGGACCAGCAGCTCAGCTTGAGGATGCAGCAGGTGCTCGCGTTCGAGACCGACCTCCTCGAGTACGGCGACCTCTTCGACGGCTCGACGGTCATGGAGGCCAAGGTCGCGGAGCTCGTCGAGAGCGCCCAGGCCGAGCTCGACCACGTGCTCTCGCTCGGCGGGGCCATCGAGGCGGTCGACTACATGAAGGGCGAGCTGGTCGCCTCCAACGCGACCCGGCTGCGCCGCATCGAGTCCGGCGAGCAGCGCATCATCGGCGTGAACGCGTACCAGGAGGCCACCCCGTCGCCGCTCGTCGACGACGACGGCGGCATCCTCAAGGTCGACGACCAGGCCGAGCTCGACCAGATCGAGCGGCTCGAGGCGTTCCGTGGCACGCGCGACGACGACGCCGTGGCGCAGGCCCTCGACGAGCTCAAGCGGGCCGCGGCCACCGACGAGAACCTGATGGAGGCCTCGCTCACCTGCGCCCGCGCCGGCGCGACCACGGGCGAGTGGGCCGGGGCGCTGCGCGAGATCTTCGGCGAGTACCGCGGCCCCACCGGCGTCTCGGACCGCGCGCTCGCCGGCGGCTCGACGCTGGCGACGAGCCTGCAGGCGGGACGCGAGCGCGTGCAGGCGGTCGAGCGGACGCTCGGCCGCAAGCTCCGCATCCTCGTCGGCAAGCCCGGCCTCGACGGACACTCCAACGGGGCCGAGCAGGTCGCCATCCGCGCTCGCGACCTCGGGATGGAGGTCATCTACGAGGGCATCCGGCTGACCCCGGACCAGATCGTGCGGGCCGCCGTCGACGAGGACGTCCACGTCGTCGGCCTGTCGATCCTGTCCGGCTCGCACATGAAGCTCGTCCCCCAGGTCGTCGAGGGCCTCCGTGCCGCCGGCCACGACATCCCGGTCGTCGCCGGCGGGATCATCCCGCGGGCCGACGCCGAGGCGCTGATGGCTGCCGGCGTCGCCGCGGTGTTCACCCCCAAGGACTACGAGCTGACGAGCGTGCTCGTCAGCGTCGCCGAGCTCGCCGCCGACCGCCTCCAACCCGCCTGACCGACGGGCTACCGGCGGGTGATGCCGGCGCCCGTCAGGATCACCGCAGCGAGGACGCCGTCGAGGGTCTCGGGGTCGTCGCGGGGCACGACCCGCACCCTGCGCGGGTCGAGGTCGCGGGCGGTGAGGGCGGGCTCGAAGACGACGAGCTGGGCGCCGGCGGCCGTGTCGAGCAGCCGGTCGAGGAGCGTGTCCCCCAGGGTGTGGGCGATCGCGAGGTCGACGACGATGACGTCCGGCTGGAGCAGCGCGCACAGGGCGAGCAGGGTGCGGCCGTCGGTCGCGTCGCCGGCGACCGCGCCGCCCGCGCCGGCGATGGCCAGCTCGATCTCGTGACGCAGCGCGGGGTCGTCGACCCCGATCGCCACCGCCGGCTCGTGCAGGTCCGCCACCGGTTCCTCCGCTCCCCTCTCGGGCCCCCCCATCATGCGGCGCCGGCGCCCGCCCCGCCACGACCGCTCCGCGGAGCGGTCACCACCCCACCAGGGGCGGCCGCACGGTCACGCCGTCCACCCGAGCACCAGATCGCCGAAGGTGACCACGGCGACCCAGACCACGATGGCCGCCAGCGGCACCCAGATGGCGAGCCGGGGGGACCGCCGGAGTCGCCAGATCAGCACCGCTCCGGCCACCCACAGCGCCCAGAGGACCACGACGCCCCACAGCGGCGCGACGAGCCCGGAGGGCAGGTAGGGGATCACGCCCACGACACCGTGGAAGGCGACCGCGGCCGCCCAGAGCCACCCGTGCGCCACCGGTTCCTGCTCGTCGGCGACCACCGTCGTCTCGCCCTTCCGTCGGGGTCGGGACGCTAGCCGCGGCGCGCGGTCCGTGGGCTAGACGGTGGAGACGGGGTAGCCGGCGTCCTGGAGGCGGCGCCGGAGCTCGGCGATGTGGTCGTGGCCGCGGGCCTCCAGCTCGAGGATGACCTCGACCTGGCCCAGCCGCAGACGCCGGCCGAAGCGGTGGTGCTCCACGCCGACCACGTTCGCGCGGGCCTCGGCGATCATCTGCAGCAGCCGGACGAGCTCGCCCGGCCGGTCGGGATCCGCGTCCGCAGGGTCACGTAGCGGCCCTCGGCGGTGAGCCCGCTCGTCACGAGGTGCTGCATCAGCAACGGGTCGATGTTGCCGCCGGAGAGGATCGCCACGACCGGCGCGTCCATCAGCACGTCGCCGCCGAGGATGGCCGCGACCGCCGCCGCACCGGACGGCTCGACGACCAGCTTGGCACGCTCGAGGAGCAGCACGACCGCCCGGGCGAGGAGGTCGTCGCCGACCGTCACGACCTCGTCGACGAGCGCGCGGACGTGCGCGAGGGTGAGCTCGCCGGGGCGTTTCACGGCGATGCCGTCGGCGATGGTGTCCACGCCGGCGAGCGTGGTCGGCTCGCCGGCGGCGAGCGAGGCCGGGAAGGCCGCGGCGCCGCTCGCCTGCACGCCGATGATGCGGACGTCGGGGCGCGCCTCGCGCAGCGCCACCGCGACACCCGAGATGAGCCCGCCCCCACCGATCGGCACGAGCACCGTCCCGAGGTCCGGCACCTGCTCGAGGAGCTCGAGGCCCAGGGTCCCCTGCCCAGCGATGACGTCGGGGTGGTCGAACGGGTGGACGAACACCTTCCCCTGCGCCTCGGCGGCCTCGGTGGCCGCCGCCAGCGACTCGTCGAAGACCGTGCCGACGAGCTCGACCGTCGCGCCGTAGGCCTGGGTGGCGGCGACCTTCGGCAGGGGCGCCGCGACCGGCATGTACACGGTGGCGTCGACGCCCTGGAGCGCGGCCGCCAGCGCCACCCCCTGGGCGTGGTTGCCGGCCGAGGCGCAGACCACGCCCCGCTCCCGCTCCGCGTCGGTCAGGAGCGCGATCCGGTTGTACGCCCCGCGGAGCTTGAAGGAGCCGGTGCGCTGGAGGTTCTCGCACTTGAGGACGACCTCGTCGCCGAGGACGTCCGAGAGCGCCCGGGAGCGCTCGATGGGGGTCGGCTGCAGGACGCCAGCCAGCCGGGCTGCTGCCTCGCGGATGGCGTCGGCGGAGACGAGCTCCACGTCCGCGTCCCTTCCTGGTCGGTGGAGGCAGCCTAGCGACGGCCCGCCGGTGTCCGACCCCGCCGACGCGGCCACGCCGGCGGAGGTGCGCCACCCCCGGAGGTCTGGTACGTACACCTCGAAGGCGCCGACACCGGCCCACCCGTTCCCACGTCCCGCGAGAGGCAGACCTCCGATGGCCGACTACCGCACCGCACACGACACGATGGGTGAGATGCAGATCCCCGGGCACGCGCTCTGGGGTGCCAGCACCCAGCGAGCGGTCGAGAACTTCCCCGTCTCGGGCAAGCCCGTCCCGGCCGAGATCGTCCACGCGCACGCCCTCTTGAAGTGGGCCTGCGCCACCGCCAACGAGGAGTCGGGCGTCCTCGAGACCGAGCTCGCCAACGCCATCCGGACCGCCGCCGACGAGGTCATCAAGGGCGAGCTCGACGAGCACTTCCCCGTCGACGTCTTCCAGACCGGGTCGGGCACCTCGACCAACATGAACGTGAACGAGGTGCTCGGCGAACCGCGCCAAGCAGATCCTCGGCGAGAGCCTCGACTCCGACCGCGTGCACCCCAACGACCACGTGAACGCGAGCCAGTCCTCCAACGACTCCTTCCCGACGTCGGTGCACGTCGCGTGCGGGACCCTCGCGGTCAGCGAGCTGATCCCGGCGCTCGAGAAGCTCGCCGGGGCGCTCGAGGACAAGGCCGAGGAGTGGAAGGACGTCGTGAAGTCCGGCCGCACCCACCTGATGGACGCGACACCGGTCACGCTCGGCCAGGAGTTCGGCGGCTACGCGCGGCAGATCACGCTCGGCATCGCCCGCGTGCGCCGGTCGCTGGAGTCGATCTACGAGCTCGCGCTGGGCGGCACCGCGGTCGGGACCGGGCTCAACTGCCCGCCGGGGTTCGCGCCGCGCGTGATCGGGCTCATGTCCGAGCGGACCGGCCTGCCGTTCCGCGAGGCCGACGACCACTTCGAGGCCCAGGGGTCGCGGGACGCGCTCGTCGACCTGTCGGGGGCGCTCAAGGTCATCGCGGTGAGCCTCATCAAGATCGCCAACGACATCCGCTGGCTGTCGTCCGGGCCGCGGACCGGCCTCTACGAGATCCAGCTGCCCGAGATCCAGCCGGGCTCCTCGATCATGCCGGGCAAGGTCAACCCGGTGATCCCGGAGTCGGTGCGCCAGGTGGCCGCACAGGTCATCGGCAACGACGCGGCGGTGACCATCGGTGGCCTGTCCGGTGAGCTCGAGCTCAACGTGATGATCCCGCTCATGGCCACGAACGTGGTCGAGTCGCTGAAGCTCCTGACGGCGGTGAGCCACGTGTTCGTGGACAAGTGCCTCGAGGGCACCACCGCCACCGACCAGGGTCCGCAGGCGGTCGAGCGCTCGCTCATGCAGGTGACCGCGCTCGTCCCCGAGATCGGCTACGAGCGCTCCGCCGCGCTCGCGAAGAAGGCGCACAAGGAGGGCAAGACCCTCCGCGAGGTCGCCGTCGAGGACGGCGTCGACGAGACGGTCCTCGACCGCGTGCTCGACTACAAGCGGATGGCCGAGGGCGGCATCCTCTGACCCGCCTGCGGGCGGCTCGGGCGACTACAGGCGCTCGAGCCGCTCGCTGACGTCGAAGGCGTCGGGGTCCTCGGCGGCGATCGCCTCGAACCACCGGCGGGCGTCGCGGTCGTCGCCGGCGCGGGCGGCGAGGTCGCCCGCCACGTACCACAGCCGGAGGTGGTGCTCCTCGGGCTCGGCCACCCGGCCGAGCTCGTCGAGGTGGCGGCGCAGGATCGCCCGCGCCGCGCCGAGGTCGCCGCCGTCGGCGGCCGAGGACGCCCACACGATCGTGCCCTCGACCGCCCGCTCCTCGGGGACCTCCGGCGACGCGCGCATCGCCTCGATGAGGTCGGCGATCCGCGTGGTGTCGCGGTCGAGCGCGCGCAGGCAGTCGGCCACCAGGTGGTTCTGGTCCTCGCGACCGGACAGCCGCCGGTAGGCCTGCAGCTCGGTGAGCGCCGCGGCGTAGTCCTCGTTCAGGTACAGCGCCGCGCCGAGGGCCTCCCGGATCGCCGGGGAGCGCGGGACCACGCTCTTGGCCCAGCTGGCGTAACGCAGCGCCACCTCGGGCTCGCCGAGGTCGAGCGCTTCCGAGGCGATGCTGAGCGCGAGCGCGACCTCGCCGGCGAGCTCGTGGTCGTTCTGGACGGCCTTGCGGATCTCCCGCAGGACCGCCTTCGGCAGGTGCGGTTCCTCGTCGGACGGCAGCTCGGGCTTCGGGACGCGTTCGACCTTCGGCAGCGGGGTGCGCGGCGGGGCACCCGGGGTCCTCGTCGCGTTCTCGATGCCGGCTGGCTGGCGGCGCCCCCCGCGGGCCGCGTCACGCCCGCTCGACTCGCTCGGCGTCCGGTTGCCCCCGAGGGGCCGACGGGGGCGCCGACCGTCGGTGCGCTTGCCGCCGGAGCGGTCGTCGGTTGGGGACACGGTCCACCTCGGGGGGTTCGACGGATCGCCGCGTCGGACGCGTCGACACGCGACGCACCCTACGCGGCCGGACGGGGTGACGAAGAGCGGGGACCGGGCGTCCGGTCCCGGACACGACGACGCCCCCTGACGGGGTCAGGGGGCGTGTCGTGTGTGGTTCCCGCGGCGTCCTACTCTCCCACAGGGTTGCCCCTGCAGTACCATCGGCGCTGGAGGGCTTAACTTCCGGGTTCGGAATGTGTCCGGGTGTGTCCCCTCCGCTGTGGCCACGGGAGATCTGTGGCTTGCGAAGATGTGTGTGTGTGGGTCCGTGTGGACTCCATAGCGAGCGCGAGCGGTACGGCAAGTCCTCGGGCTATTAGTACCGGTCAGCTGCGCCAGTTGCCTGGTTTCCACTTCCGGCCTATCGACCCAGTCGTCTAGCTGGGGCCCTTACCCCCTCGAGGGGGTGGGTGAACTCATCTCCAGGTGGGCTTCGCGCTTAGATGCTTTCAGCGCTTATCCCGTCCGTACGTCGCTAACCGGCCGTGCTCCTGGCGGAACAACCGGCACACGAGAGGTACGTCCACCCCGGTCCTCTCGTACTAGGGGCAGCTCCTGTCAGTTCACCAACGCGCGCAGCGGATAGGGACCGAACTGTCTCACGACGTTCTGAACCCAGCTCGCGTACCGCTTTAACGGGCGAACAGCCCGACCCTTGGGACCTGCTCCAGCCCCAGGATGCGATGAGCCGACATCGAGGTGCCAAACCCTGCCGTCGATATGGACTCTTGGGCAGGATCAGCCTGTTATCCCCGGGGTACCTTTTATCCGTTGAGCGACGGCGCTTCCACATGCCACCGTCGGATCATTAAGCCCGTCTTTCGACCCTGTTCGAGCTGTCACTCTCACAGTCAAGCTCCCTTGTGCCTTTACACTCAACGACCGATTACCGACCGGTCTGAGGGAACCTTTGGGCGCCTCCGTTACTCTTTAGGAGGCAACCGCCCCAGTTAAACTGCCCGCCAGGCACTGTCCTTGATCCGGATGACGGATCGGAGTTAGGAACTCAGCACGTCAGGGGTGGTATTCCAAGGTTGGCTCCACGGACACTGGCGTGCCCGCTTCGTAGCCTCCCACCTATCCTGCACATGACGTACCAAGCTCCAATACCAAGCTACAGTAAAGGTCCCGGGGTCTTTCCGTCCTGCTGCGCGTAGCGAGCATCTTTACTCGCAATGCAATTTCGCCGAGTCTCTGGTTGAGACAGTGCCCAAGTCGTTACGCCATTCGTGCAGGTCGGAACTTACCCGACAAGGAATTTCGCTACCTTAGGACCGTTATAGTTACGGCCGCCGTTTACTGGCGCTTGGCTTCGGAGCTTCGCACGAAGCTAACCCCTCCGCTTAACGTTCCAGCACCGGGCAGGCGTCAGAGCGTATACATCCACTTTCGTGTTCGCACGCTCCTGTGTTTTTGGTAAACAGTCGCTTGGGCCTGGTCACTGCGGCCCCTCCCAGCTCAGGACGCGAAGTCCATCACCAGACGGGGCGTGGCTTATCCCGAAGTTACGCCACCAGTTTGCCGAGTTCCTTAACCAGAGTTATCTCGATCGCCTTGGTATTCTCTACCTGATCACCTGTGTCGGTTTGGGGTACGGGTACCTTCCACTCTCCCTAGAGGCTTTTCTCGGGAGCATGGCATCAGTGACTTCGACTGAGTCTCGGCATCGTGTCTCAGGCTTGTGTGAGGTCCGGATTTCCCTGGACCTCGCCCTACGCACTTACCCCGGGTCTACCATCGCCCGGGATCACCTAGCCTCCTCCGTCACCCCGTCGGTAACCTACTGACAGCGGGGTCCGACATCCGTAGATGCCGTTAGCACACTGCGTTCAGCGTGAACGAGTTGAAGGTAGTACCGGAATATCAACCGGTTGTCCATCGGCTACGCCTCGCGGCCTCGCCTTAGGTCCCGACTTACCCTGGGCGGATGAACCTTCCCCAGGAACCCTTGATCATTCGGCGGGGGAGTTCCTCCCTCCCCTTTCGCTACTCATGCCTACATTCTCACTCGATACGCCTCCACGGCTGGGTTACCCCGCCGCTTCGCTGGCGTATCGACGCTCCTCTACCACCCCAACCCACTTTCGTGTACGCGGTTGAGATCCGCAGCTTCGGTGTGATGCTTAGCCCCGTTACATTGTCGGCGCAGGATCACTTGACCAGTGAGCTATTACGCACTCTTTCAAGGGTGGCTGCTTCTAAGCCAACCTCCTGGTTGTCTGTGCGATCCCACATCCTTTACCACTTAGCATCAACTTCGGGACCTTAGCTGGCGGTCTGGGCTGTTTCCCTTTCGACTACGGAGCTTATCCCCCGCAGTCTCACTGCCGCGCTCTCGCTTGTCGGTATTCGGAGTTTGACTGAGTTCGGTAAGCTTTTAGGCCCCCTAGCCCAATCAGTGCTCTACCCCCGACAAGGAACACGCGACGCTGCACCTAGATGCATTTCGAGGAGAACCAGCTATCACGTGGTTTGATTGGCCTTTCACCCCTATCCACAAGTCATCCGAGCAGTTTTCAACCTACAACGGTTCGGGCCTCCACGAGGTCTTACCCTCGCTTCACCCTGCTCATGGATAGATCACCACGTTTCGGGTCTTGCGCTACTGACTCGACGCCCTATTCGGACTCGCTTTCGCTTCGGCTTCCCCACACGGGTTAACCTCGCCAGCAACGGCAAACTCGTAGGCTCATTCTTCAAAAGGCACGCCGTCACAAGACCGAAGTCTCGCTCCGACGGTTTGTATGCACACGGTTTCAGGTGCTCTTTCACTCCCCTCCCGGGGTACTTTTCACCGTTCCCTCACGGTACTGGTTCACTATCGGTCACCGAGGAGTATTCAGCCTTACGAGGTGGTCCTCGCAGATTCAGACGGGATTTCACGGGCCCCGCCTTACTCGGGAACACTTCGAAGAGACACGTCGTGCTTCACGTACCGGACTGTTACCGTCTACGGTCAGGCTTTCCAACCTGTTCCGCTACACGCGTGTTTTGTAACTCTTCGGCAGGGTGTCAGCCCCACCACGAAGGTCCCACAACCCCCACAACGCAACGCCTGACAGCTTGACACGTCGCAGGTTTAGGCTAGATCCGCTTTCGCTCACCACTACTCACGGAATCGAGGTTTCTTTCTCTTCCTCCGGGTACTGAGATGTTTCAGTTCCCCGGGTTACCTCACCCCGCCCTATGTGTTCAGGCGGGGGTGACTGGACATGACTCCAGCCGGGTTTCCCCATTCGGAAATCCCAGGATCAACGGATGGTTAGCTCCTACCCTGGGCTTAACGCAGCTTCCCACGTCCTTCTTCGGCTCTCGGTGCCTAGGCATCCACCATGTGCACTTAGATACTTGCCGTATAGATGCTCGCGCTCGCTATGGAGTTCTCAAAGACCGCAGACACCCCCACACCGCCGCCTACACCCACCCGGGATGCGGTTCGACGGACAACGAGGATGCGCCCTCAGAGATCACTCCCTGAGAGCTGCACAGCGTGCCAACCCAGCTGCGGGGAAGAACGGCCCGGTCACACCCCGAAGGGCTCCCCGGACGGCCCACCCACGGACCAACCAGACAACTAGCCAGTGGTTCACGGAAACACCCATCACCCGAGAACACGCACGGTTCTCGAGGAGCGGGGATGCTCCAGAAAGGAGGTGATCCAGCCGCACCTTCCGGTACGGCTACCTTGTTACGACTTCGTCCCAATCGCCGGTCCCACCTTCGACAGCTCCCCCCTAACGGGTTGGGCCACTGGCTTCGGGTGTTACCGACTTTCATGACGTGACGGGCGGTGTGTACAAGGCCCGGGAACGTATTCACCGTAGCGTTGCTGATCTACGATTACTAGCGACTCCGACTTCACGCAGTCGAGTTGCAGACTACGATCCGAACTGAGACCGGCTTTTTGGGATTCGCTCCCCCTCGCGGGTTCGCAGCCCTCTGTACCGGCCATTGTAGCATGTGTGCAGCCCTGGACATAAGGGGCATGATGACTTGACGTCATCCCCACCTTCCTCCGGTTTGACACCGGCAGTCTCCTATGAGTCCCCACCATAACGTGCTGGCAACATAGGACAGGGGTTGCGCTCGTTGCGGGACTTAACCCAACATCTCACGACACGAGCTGACGACAGCCATGCACCACCTGTACACCACGGACGAACCCACCGCATCTCTACGGCTGTAAGGTGTATGTCAAGCCCAGGTAAGGTTCTTCGCGTTGCTTCGAATTAAGCCACATGCTCCGCCGCTTGTGCGGGCCCCCGTCAATTCCTTTGAGTTTTAGCCTTGCGGCCGTAGTCCCCAGGCGGGGTGCTTAACGCGTTAGCTACGGCACGGAGATCGTGAACTGATCCCCACACCTAGCACCCATCGTTTACGGCGTGGACTACCAGGGTATCTAATCCTGTTCGCTCCCCACGCTTTCGCGTCTCAGCGTCAGGCCAGGCCCAGAGAGCCGCCTTCGCCGCTGGTGTTCCTCCCGATATCTGCGCATTCCACCGCTACACCGGGAATTCCACTCTCCTCTACCTGCCTCAAGCCCGCCAGTATCGGATGCAGTTCCGGAGTTGAGCCCCGGGCTTTCACATCCGACTTAACGGGCCGCCTACACGCGCTTTACGCCCAATGATTCCGGACAACGCTCGCCCCCTACGTATTACCGCGGCTGCTGGCACGTAGTTGGCCGGGGCTTCTTCTGTGGGTACCGTCACTTGCGCTTCTTCCCCACTGAAAGAGGTTTACAACCCGAAGGCCGTCTTCCCTCACGCGGCGTGGCTGCATCAGGCTTGCGCCCATTGTGCAAGATTCTCCACTGCTGCCTCCCGTAGGAGTCTGGGCCGTGTCTCAGTCCCAGTGTGGCTGATCGAGCTCTCACTCCAGCTACCCGTCGTCGCCTTGGTGAGCCGTTACCTCACCAACAAGCTGATAGGCCGCGAGACCCTCAAGTACCGCCTGAGCTTTCCCACACCGACCATGCGGCCAACGTGGAACATCCGGTATTAGCCACGGTTTCCCGCGGTTATCCCGAAGTACAAGGTAGGTTCCTCACGTGTTACTCACCCGTTCGCCGGTCTCCACACTCCGAAGAGTGCTTCGTCCCTCGACTTGCATGTGTTAAACCCGCCGCCAGCGTTCGTCCTGAGCCAGGATCAAACTCTCCGTTAAGAGAACAGAACCGTCGAAACGGCCGTTCCACACACGAAGAACCTGAAGGCTCTCCATTAAAGGGTGCCACCCAACCCGAAAGTCGAGCAGCAACTACATAAAACTCCGCCACCCCAACCCGACCCGAAAGTCGAACCAGAGCAGACGGGGTATGAAGCACGCCAACGGCGAACCGCCGACGCACATCACTGGCTTTTGGCACACTGTGCAGTTCTCAAAGAGCGTCCCGCGGAGCGTCGTTCCCCGGGCGCACCTCACCACGCCCTCTCGGGTCGCTTCGGAGTGTGGCTGCCGGGGATCTGACGTCCCGCGTGGCCGGCTGACGTGCCCGGCGTGGAGGTTCGAGAACCTAACACCGGAGTCGCAGCCTGTCCAACCCACCGCGCAGAGCGCCGGGCTGGAGGCGGGAAGGTACCCGCCGCCGGAGGAGAGGTCAACTCCGCGCCTGCCGTGAGGCGGGCTCGGGAGCTGCGCGGCGACGCCGCGCGGGACCTCTTCTCGTTGTCAAGACCGGCCGGGTCCACGTCCTCCACGGAGGAGGGCGACCCTGGCCGGGGGCGCACTGTACCCGGGGGTCGCGGAGGTGCAACTCGGCCGCTCGCCGGCTGCCCGTCCGCGCCGCTGGCGCACGTCAGAGCTCGAGCGCGCTCCGGATCGCGAGCTCGAGCTCGGTCACGTGATCGGCGTCCAGGGGCCCGCCCTGGGCGTCCCGGACGTAGAAGGCGTCCACGACCTCGTGCCCGATGGTGGAGACCCGCGCGACGACGATGTCGAGCTCGAGCTCGGCCAGGGCGGAGGTGATGGCGTAGAGCACCCCGAGCCGGTCGACGGTGTGGACCTCGAGCACGGTGGCGCCACCGGAGGCGTCCTCGGCGCAGGTCACCCGCGTCTCCACCTCCGGGAGTCGCTCGAGCCGGCGGCGCTCCCCCGCGGCCTTGCGTCCCACCCGCGCACGGACCGCCAGCCGGCCGGCCACGGCCTCGTCGAGGTCGCCCTCGACGGCCGCCCACCACGACCCGGTGGCGTCCGGGGGACGGCGCACGGTGAAGGTGTCCACCGCGACACCGTCGGCGCGGGTGAAGGCGTTGGCCTGGATCACCGAGCCCCCGTGGAGGGCGAGGACGCCGGCGACCTTGGCGAACAGCCCCGGGCTGTCGATCGCGAGGACGTCGAGGTCGTCGTAGGCCTCGTCCTCGTCCTCCGCGGTCTGGCCCGGGGTGACCCGGGTGCGGACCTCGGCGGCACCGAACGCCGCGGCGCCCACGCCGGCGTGCCGCACGACCGCGCGTGGCGTCATCGCCGCCGCGTAGCGGCTCGGCAGCTGGGCGAGGTGGTCACGGACCACGTCGGCGTCCACACCCAGCTCGGGACCGAGGGCCTGTGCCTCCTGCGCGGTCTGGACCGCGCCGTCACGCAGCTCGTCCGGGGGTTGCTCGTCGAACACGGCTGCCACCTTGGTCACCAGCGATCCCACGAGTGTCGCCTTCCACGAGTTCCACGCGGACGGGCCGGTCGCGCGGCCGTCGGCGGCGGCCAGCAGATGCAAGCACGCCAGGAGCTCCGGCTCGGCCACCTCGGTCGCGACGTCGACGGCGAGCTGGGGATCGGAGAGGTCCCGCCGGGTCGCGACGTCCGGGAGGAGCAGGTGCAGCTCCACCATCCTGCCCACCCGCTCCTGGGTCGCCAGCCCGGCCCCGAGGCGCCCCACGACGGCCCGGGCGACGGCGATGCCCGTCTGGCTGTGCGGCTCCCCGAACGCCTTGCCGATGTCGTGCAGCAGCACGCCGAGCATCAGGGCCTCGCGGTCGATCACGGCCTCGAGCGCGTCGGCGGCCCAGGCCTCGCGGCGGACCAGCTCGGCGAGCTCGGCGGCCGCGTGCCACGCGTGCCGGTCGAGCGAGTACCGGTGGAAGGGGTTGCGCTGGGCGCGCCCCCGGACCGGCTCCCACTCGGGCACCAGGCAGGTCAGCAGGCCCACGTCGTCGAGCTCGGCCAGCGCGGTCAGGGCGTCGCTGCCTCGCCACAGCGCCGTCACGAACCGGTGCCGGTCGCCGTCGGACCACGTGAGCGGCTCGGTCCGTGCCTCGACCGCCCGGCGCAGGCTGCCGGCGGTGGTGCGGTCGAGGACCGCGCCGGTGCGCGTCAGGGTGGCGAACAGCCGCGTGGGGAGCGTGGCGTCGAGGAGCTCCTCGCCGGCCGGCACACGCAGGACCCCGTCGACGAGCTCGAACCCGTCGACCTCGGACTGGCTCGGGCGGCGGAACAGCCGCAGCCCGCGCGCGGCGTCGGCTTGCACCAGGCTCCAGGCCCGGCGGTGGACGTGGTCGATCGTGCGTCCGGCGAGGAACAGCTCGCGCAGCAGACGGTGCGCAGCCGTGTCGCGGTCGTCGGCACCGTCGACGTAGCCCAACCGGAGCGCGACCGGCTGCTGGAGGTCGAGCCGGAGCTCGTCGCCGGCGCGGTCGAGCTCGAGGTGGAGCGCGACGCGGACGGCGAGGAGCCGGTCGTAGGCGCGCGCGAGACGCGACCGGTCGGGGGCCCCGAGGTAGCGCGCCGACACCAGCGGGTCGAGGCCGGTCTCGCCCACGAGCGCCGCCGCGGCCCAGCGCAACGACTGGACGTCACGGAGCCCGCCGGCGCCGTTCTTGAGGTCGGGCTCCAGCGCCTCGGCGGCGTCCCCGACGCGCGCCCGCCGGCGCGCGTCGGTGTCGGTGAGGCTCCCGAGGAAGCGGCCGGGACGCTTGGCGAGCCGGGCGAGCACGCCGGCGCGCACCTCCCCCAGGAGCTGGCCGTCGCCGGCGAGCCGTCGGGCGTCGAGCGTCGCCGTCGCCGTGTCGAGGTCGTCCGCGGCGCCGACCGCGAGCTTGGTGTCGCGGACGGCGTAGCCGACCTTGAGGCCGGCGTCCCACAGCGGGTAGACGACCTCGCGGACGAGGCCCTCGAGCCGGGGCTCGGGCATCCGGTCGTGGACGATGAGGAGGTCGACGTCGGACCACGGGCACAGCTCGCGGCGGCCGTAGCCGCCGACGGCCGCGACCACGAAGCGGCCCTGGTCGAGGACGGGGGTGGCGAGCTCGCGGAGCGCCGCGTCGACCTCGTCGGTCCACGCGGCGCACCAGGCTCGACCCGGCGCCGGCCCGTCGTCGCGCAGCGCGGCGAGCGTGGCCTTCAGACGTACGGCGACGTCGGCCACCGGGTCCCGCCCTCCCGGCGCTAGAGCGCCTCGCCGTCCTCCTCGCCGGTACGGATCCGGACGATGCGCGCCACGTCGGTGACGAAGACCTTGCCGTCGCCCACCTGGCCCGACCGGGCGTACTTGACGATGACGTCGACGACCTCGTCGGCCTGTGCGTCGCTGGTCAGGATCTCGAGCCGCGCCTTGGGCACGAACTCGACCTGGTACTCCGCCCCGCGGTAGACCTCGGTGTGGCCGCGCTGGCGCCCGTATCCACGGACCTCGGAGAGCGTCAGCCCCTGGATGCCGATCTCCTGCAGGGCCTCCTTGATCTCCTCGACCTTGTGCGGCTTGACGATCGCGGTGACGAGCTTCATGTGCGCCTCCTCGGTGCCCAGGCGTGCGCCTGTGCGTGGTGGCCGGGAGGTTGCCGGACGGCGGTTTCCCGGCCTTTGCTCCGCTGTTTCGTGCGCGTTACGGGCGCAGGGTCAGCACCACGTCCCCGAGGCCGGGCCGACGGCCCGCTAGGAGCCCAGGCGCTCGATCATGAGCTTGGCGGCCTCGGACGGGTTCATCGCGACCGAGATCCCCATGCCCTCGAGGATCTCCTTCTTCTCGGCCGCCGACTCCCCGCCGGGGCCACCCTCCTTGACGATGGCGCCCGCGTGACCCATCTGCTTGCCCGGAGGCGACTCGTAGCCGGCGATGTAGCCGACCACGGGCGTGTCGGGGATGTTGTCCCGGATCCACTCGCCGGCCTTCTGCTCCTCGGAGCCGCCGATCTCGCCGACGAAGGCGATGGCCTCGGTCTCGGGGTCCTCGGCGAACGCCTTGATGACGTCGAGGAACTGGGTGCCGATGACGGGGTCGCCGCCGATGCCCACGCAGGTGGAGATGCCGATGCCGGCCTGGGCCAGCTCGTGCATGATCTGGTAGGTGAGCGTCCCCGAGCGCGACACCAGCCCGACCTTGCCGGGCTTGGTGATGTCGGCCGGGATGATCCCGACGTTGGACTTGCCGGGGCTGATGAGGCCGGGACAGTTCGGCCCGATCAGGCGCGCCCCGCCGCGGCGTACGACCTCGTCGTAGACCTCGGTCATGTCGTGGACCGGGACGCCCTCGGTGATGGCGACGATGGTCCGGATGCCGGCCGCGTGGGCCTCGAGGATGGCGTCCTTGGTGAACGGGGCCGGGACCATCACCATCGAGGTGTTGGCGCCCTCGGCCTCGACCGCCTCCTCGACCGTCGCGTAGACCGGGAGGCCGAGCTCGTCCCAGGTGGTACCACCCTTCTTGGGGTGGACACCGGCGACGACCTTGGTGCCGTAGTCCTGGTTGCGCTTGGCGTGGAAGGTGCCCTGCGAGCCGATGCCCTGCACGACCACCTTCGTGTTCTCGTCGATGAAGATAGACATGGTGAGTCCTTCGAAGTCGTGTGTGGCTCAGGCCTTGGCGAGGGCGACGGCCTTCTCGGCGGCCTCGTCCATCGTCGGTGCGGTGACGACGCTCGCCAGGTCGGCCTCGTCGAGGATGCGTCGGCCCTCCTCGGCGTTGGTGCCGTCGAGGCGGACGACGAGCTTCTGCGGGAAATCGCCGAGCCGCTTGGTCGCCTCGACGATGCCGTTGGCGACCTCCTCGCCGCGTGTGATGCCGCCGAAGATGTTGACGAAGACGCTCTTGACGTTGGGGTCCTTCAGCACGAGCCCGAGCGACTCGGCCATGGAGTCCGCCGAGGCGCCACCGCCGACGTCGAGGAAGTTCGCCGCGCGACCACCGTGCTGGGCGACGACGTCGAGGGTCGCCATGACGAGGCCGGCACCGTTGCCGAGCACGCCGACGGAGCCGTCGAGCTTGACGTAGGCGATGCCCTTCTCCTTGGCCTCGGCCTCGAGCGGGTCGTCGGCGTCGATGCCGTCGATCTTCCACTCGGCGTAGTCGCCGTGGCGGAAGGCGGCGTTGCCGTCGAGGGTCACCTTGGAGTCGAGCGCGATGACGCGACCGTCGGTGGTCTTGATGAGCGGGTTGATCTCGAGGAGCGTCGCGTCCTCGGTGATCATCGCCCCGAACAGCTCGACGAGGAGGTCGGCGGCCTTGTCGCGCACGTCCTCGGGGAGGGCCGCCCGGGTGACGATGTCGAGTGCCCGACCGCGCGGGAGCGCGCCGTCGGCCTCGGACGGGAGGATGATCTCCTTCACCACCTTGTCGGGCGAGGTGCGGTTGACCTCCTCGATGTCGACCCCGCCCTCGCGGGAGCAGATGACGAGGTAGCCCTTGTTGACGCGGTCGTGCATCACCGACAGGTAGTACTCCTCGGCGATGTCGGAGGCCGGCTCGACGTAGACCACGTGCACGATGTGGCCCTTGATGTCGAGCCCGAGGATCGACTCACCGACCTCGCGGGCCTCCTCGACGCTCTTGGCGAGCTTCACACCGCCGGCCTTGCCGCGGCCGCCGGTCTTGACCTGCGACTTGACGACGACCATCGAGGCGGTGCCGCCATCGATGATCTCGCGCGCGGCCTGCTCGATCTCGTCGACCGTGCGGCAGACCACGCCCTCGGGGGGGACGGGGACGCCGTTGCGGCCGAACAGCTGCTTGCCCTGGAACTCGACGAGGTCCATGTGTTCTCCGGGTGATGTGGGGGTCGGCGGGGGGTGTCGTGCAGCGTCAGACGCGCTCGCGGACGTGCTCGGTGACCCAGTCGGTGATGGTCTTCATCGGCGTCCCAGGCGTGAAGATCGCGGCGATGCCCTGCTCCTTGAGCGGGGCGATGTCCTCGTCGGGGATGATCCCCCCGCCGAAGACGACCACGTCGTCGGCACCCTGCTCCTTCAGGAGCTTCACGACCTTCGGGAACAGGGTCATGTGGGCCCCGGAGTGGATGGACAGGCCGATGGCCTGGGCGTCCTCCTGCAGGGCGGCGCTCACGATCTGCTCGGGGGTCTGGTGGAGGCCGGTGTAGATGACCTCCATGCCGGCGTCGCGCAGGGCGCGGGCCACCACCTTGGCGCCACGGTCGTGGCCGTCGAGTCCGGGCTTGGCGACGACGACACGGATGGCCACGACGATCCTCCTCGAGCTGCGCCCGCTGGGGACGCCACGTCCGGGCGCGTCGCCGGCGGGCCGGCCGCACGGAGCGCGACGGGGGTGAGACGGGGCGCAACGGGACGCCACCGGCGACCGAGGATAGTCCGTCCACGGAACCGGCAGCCACCGACGCGCGTGTACGAGGGTCGGGGTGGCGGCGGTAGCGTCGCGGGTCGACCACCTCCCCGGAGGATGACACCCGTGACCTCGTCCTGCCCGACCTGCGGCCGCGCCGACGGCTCGACCCCCGGCTGGTGCTCCTCGTGCGGCACCGCCCGACGCGTACCGGCCCGGGTGCTCCTCGACTGGCTGACCGAGGAGGCCACCGCGCTCGCGACCCCGGGCACGACCGCCCCCGACCCGCTCGGGTGGCCCGACTACGACGCGCGCCGGCACGAGGCCGCCGAGCGCACCGGGGTCGACGAGGCCGTGGTGGCCGTCGAGGCCACGATCGCGGGCTCGGGGGCCCGTGCCGTGCTGGTGGCGTGGGAGTTCGACTTCCTCGGCGGCTCGATGTCGAGCGTGGTGGGGGCGATCGTCGCCGGCGCGTTCGACCACGCCCGCGAGCGCGCCCTGCCGGTGGTGCTGCTGCCGTCGACCGGCGGCGCCCGTATGCAGGAGGGGATGGTGTCGCTGGTCCAGATGGCCGCGACGTCGGTGGCGGCGGAGCAGCACGCCGACGCGGGCCTGCTCCAGGTCTCGGTGCTGCGCGACCCCACCACCGGCGGGGTGTTCGCGAGCCACGCCAACCTCGCCGACGTGCTGCTCGTCGAGCCGGGCGCGACCGTCGGCTTCGCCGGCCCGCGCGTCGCCGAGGCGATGACCGGCGGGCCGCTGCCCGACGGGTCCCACACCGCCCGCGGGGCGCTCGCCGCCGGTCTGGTCGACGCGGTCGTGCCGCGCCCGGACCTCCCGGCGACGCTCGCACGGCTCCTGTCGTGGTCCGCCGCGGCGACGCCGGCGGACGCCACCCCGCCGCCACAGGGCCGGCGCACCCCGACCGGCGACGCGTGGACCGAGGTCGAGCGCTCCCGGGCGCACGACCGCCCGCGCACGCCCGCCTACCTCACCGCGCTCGAGATCGGCGGCGAGCTGCGGGGCGACCGCGCCGGCACCGACGACCCGACGGTGCGTGTCGTCCTCGCCCGGTGGGCCGGGACCCCGGTCGTCGTGATCGGCATGGACCGCGGTGTCGACGAGGGACGGGTCACCCCCGGCGGCTACCGCAAGGCCTGGCGCGGGCTGCGGCTCGCCGACCGGCTCGGCGTGCCGGTCGTGACACTCGTCGACACCGCCGGCGCGGACGCCTCGGCGTCGAGCGAGGCCGGCGGCATCGCCCACCACATCGCCAGGACGTTCACCGAGGTGCTGCGCGTGCGCGTTCCGGTGGTCTCGCTCGTCATCGGCGAGGGCGGGTCCGGCGGGGCGCTCGCGCTCGCCGTCGGCGACCGGCTCCTCATCGAGGAGCACGCGACGTTCTCGGTCATCGGGCCCGAGGGCGCGGCGGCGATCCTGTACCGCGATGCCGCCCGAGCGCCCGAGGTGGCGGCGCTGCTGAAGCCCACGGCCCGCGACCTCGCCGAGCTCGGCATCGCCGACGAGGTCGTGGCCGAGCCGGAGGGCGTCGCCGTCGCCTCGGCACGGGCCGCGGTCTCGCGTCACCTCCACGAGCTGTCGGAGCAGGATCCCGACTCCCGACACCGGGCGAGGCTCGCGCGCTGGCGTTCCGCCGGGCAACCGGGGGCCTGATGCGCGCGCCGGCGCGGCTACCGTCGTGTCCCCTCCCCACCTCCCCCAGCGAGGCACCCGCGACGTGAGCGATCCGGACGACGGGCTCGAGTTCGGCCCGAGCGGCTACCTGCCCGAGCGCGCCTCGAAGCGGGCCCGGAAGATCGTGCTGCGGGCCCCGCTCGGCATCCACTGGGTGTGGGCCGCCGTCGCGGCCGGCGCGCTCGTGCTCGTGGCGGGCCTGCTGTTCCTCGACCGCGCCGGTGAGGGGCCACGTCCGCCCTTCGAGGCGGTCGCGGCGGTCGACCGGCTCGGGGATGCCACCCTCGACCCGGGCCGGGCGGTGCTGTACGTCACGACGGCCGGACGCCCACGCGCCTTCGACGTGCGCGGGCTCACCGCCACCCCGACCTACTGCGAGGCATCGCGCCTGCTCGAGGCCGCCGACGGCACCGCCTGGACGCTCACCGGCCGCGGGTTGGACGGGACGCCGTCGCTCGCGGAGCACCCCACGGTCGTGTTCGAGGGGACGCTCTACGTCGACCTCGGCACCCGGCTCGAGGGCCCCCCGCCGTCGGACGAGCCGGCCGCGCTGGCCTGCCAGGGCTGACCCGGAACGAGCGGGGCGGCGCGGAGTGACGCGCCCGGATGCCCCTCCGGACGGTGGGCGTCGGTCCCGCACCCTGTCCCTCCGGACGACGAGGCACCCGGGCGCGGGAGCGAACCCCGTCCGACCGGCCACCTGGGCGGCCCCTGAGCCGACGTGACTAGTCCACGCTCCGTGACCAGACGACCACACGTTCGTTGTGCCCAGCGACACCCCACGACGGACCCGCCACCCACCCAGGGGGACCCCACATGAACCGCAGGACCATCGCCGCACTGGCCGGCGTCGCCACCCTGACCATCGCCGCCGCTCCCGCGACCGCCCAGACCGTCGACTCCGCCGACACGGTCGAGTCGGTCGACTCGACCGTCGAGCCCACCAGCGAGGCTGGCGCCACCGCCGTCGAGGTCGAGGGCGTCGCCACCATCTCCGGCACGTCCGCGACCCGCGACGGCGAGGGCAGCGGCTCCGCCACCGCCACCGTCCTCGAGGTCGGCGGCGAGACCATCGTGGGCGGCACCCAGGAGGGCGAAGGCTCCTCCGGCGGCGAGATCGTCACGACCGGCGAGGACAACGAGCAGGGCTACCTCACCGTCGGGGGCTGGACCGCCGACGTCGACGGCACCAGCTCGCACTCGCGCAGCGCCGTCGCCGACGGCAACCTCGGCGGCGACGAGGGTGCGTCGGTGAGCGTCCTCGAGTCCGAGTCCAACGCCGAGGACGGCCACGCCGACGCCGAGACCACCGGCGTCACGGTCGACCTCGGTGGCGGACAGCTGCACCTGGAGCTCCTCCACGCATCCACCGCCTCCGACGGCACCGGCGAGTCCTGGATCCTCATGGCCAACGACGAGAAGATCCTCACGAGCGAGCAGGCCGACGGCCAGTGCGAGATCCCGGCCGACCCGGTCGCGCACCTCCTGTGCCTCTACGCCGAGGCGACCGCAGGTGAGGACGGCGCTGCGGCCGGGGCCACCGGCGCGACCGCCGGCGTCGCGGACTTCACCGCGCTCGACGAGAACCTCGCCGGCGGGCTGTTCACCGCCGGCTCCAGCCAGGCGCCCGCCGGCGACGACGCCGGCGAGGACACCGGCGTGTCCGACGGCAGCACCCCCGCCGGCGGCGAGGACGTGCTGGCTGCGCCGGCAGGGTCGCTCCCGCGGACCGGTGGCGGCATCCTCACGATGCTCGCCGGCGTCCTGTCGATGGGTGCCGGCGCCGGGCTGCGTCGCTTCACCAAGGCCTGAGACCCGACCGCACCACCCGACGGGGGTCGCGCCACCGGCGCGGCCCCGTCGTCGTGTCAGCCGATCCCGACGAGGAGCAGCACGCCGAACAGTGCGAACAGCCCGGCGGCGATCCAGCGGATGACGTGGTCGTGGACGTGCTGGGCCAGCCGATCGCCCACGACCAGCGCGAGCGCGTTGGCGGTCACCATCCCGATCGTGGCGCCGGCCCACACCCCGAGCGACGGGCGCGTCGACGCGAGCGTGATCGTGGCGAGCATCGTCTTGTCGCCGAGCTCCGCGAGCCCGAAGGCGGTAGCCACCGTGATGATCGCGGAGCGGTCGCCGCGGACGTCGCCGGCCCGTCGGACCCCTCGTCCTCGTCGTCGTCCTCGTCGCGGAGGGTCCAGAGCGCGAAGCCGAGGAAGACGAGCCCCGCCACGATCTGGACCGGGCGCTCGGGGAGCGCGCTGCCGGCGAGGGTGCCGATGGCGGTCGAGACGGCCATCAGCGTCGCCGTCGCGATGACCAGGCCGATCAGCACGGGGCGGGCCCGGTACCGGGCCGCGAAGGTCACCGTCAGGAGCTGGCTCTTGTCGCCGAGCTCGGCCACGAACACGACGCCGAGGGCGACCAGGAACGCTTCGACCACTCAGGAGGCCTTCACGAGCGGGGCGTAGGCGAGCAGCAGCTGCTTGCGGCCGACGGTCGCGAAGTCGACCAGCGCCTCGGCCTTCTCGCCGTCGCCGGCGAGCGAGACGATCATCCCCTGGCCGAACTTGGTGTGGACCACCTGGTCGCCGACCGCGAACTCCTCGCCGTCGAAGGACAGCACCTCGCGGTCGCGGACCCGCTTGGCGGCCGAGCCCGCCTTGGTCGCGGAGCGCACCTCGACGAGCTCGTCGGGGAGCTCCTTCAGGAACCGCGACGGCGGGTTGTAGGACGTGCCGCCCCACAACGTCCGGTGGTCGGCGTGGGTGACGTAGAGCCGGTCCTGGGCGCGGGTGAGCCCGACGTAGCAGAGCCGGCGCTCCTCCTCGAGCTCGGCCGGGTCGGACAGCGAGCGGACGTGGGGGAACACGCCGTCCTCGAGCCCGACGACGAACACCACCGGGTACTCCAGCCCCTTGGCGTTGTGGAGGGTCATCAGGGTGACCTGGCCCTCGTCGTCCTCGGCGGCGGTCTCGAGGTTGTCCTGCTCGGAGACCAGCGTCACCGACTCGAGGAAGCCGTCGAGGCCACCGTCGGGGTCGCGGGCGTGGAACTCCTGCGCCACCGACTTGAGCTCGCGCAGGTTCTCTTCGCGCCCGAGCGCCTCGATGGAGCGCTCGGCCTGGAGCTCCTGCATGTAGCCGGTCCGGCTCCACAGCTCCTCGACCAGGTCGGGGACGTCCATCCCCTCCTCCATCGTGGTCCGCAGCGCGGCCACGAGGTCGACGAAGGAGCTGACCGCCGAGACCGCTCGGGGGCCCAGCCCCTGGACGTCGGCCGCCGCACGGCACGCGTCGAGGAAGCTCGTGCCCTCGCGGCGTGCGTGCCAGTCGAGCGCCTCCTCGGTCTTCTGCCCGATGCCCCGCCGCGGGGTGTTGATCACGCGCTTGGCGGAGACGTCGTCGTCGGGGTTGACGAGCAGTCGGGCGTAGGCGAGCAGGTCCTTGATCTCCTTGCGCTCGTAGAAGCGCAGCCCGCCGATGATCTGGTACGGCGTGCCCACCCGGATGAAGACGTCCTCGAGCACCCGCGACTGCGCGTTGGTCCGGTAGAAGCAGGCGACGTCCTCGAACCGCACGCCCTCGTCACGACGGAGGCGCTCGACCTCCTCGGAGATGAACGCCGCCTCGTCGTGCTCGTCGTCGGCGTGGTAGCGCACGACCTTCGGGCCCGAGCCCTTCTCGGTCCACAGGTCCTTGGGCTTGCGGGTGCGGTTGTTGCGGATGACCGCGTTGGCCGCGTCGAGGATGTTCTGCGTCGACCGGTAGTTCTGCACCAGCGGGATCACCGCGGCGTCGGGGAAGTCCGCCTCGAAGTCCATGATGTTCTGGATCGTCGCGCCGCGGAAGCGGTAGATCGAGTTCGACACGGCGACGCCGGCGGCGACGAACGTGTGGATGTCCTCGACCTCGAGGTCGTAGACCGGTCCGTCGTAGTGGCTGATGTCGATGCCCTCGACGGGAGCTTCCACGAGCTCGCCATCGACGACGGTCAGCGCGGTCATCCCCCGTCGCAGGTGCGACAGCGGCTGGAGCTCGTAGCGCTGGCCCGCGATGTACGCACGCTTCGCGATGTCGAGCCCCGCGGCGCGCTGCATGCCCTCGACGAACTCGAGCGCCTCCCGGTAGGTCCGCCGGCTCGTCTCGACCCGCCAGCCCCCCTTGCCGTTCCCCCGGACCGGGAACCCCGCCGCCCGGAGCTGATCTGCCACGTCCTCGCGGATGCTCGTCCACTGGATGCGGTGGTAGCCGACCTCCTCCGACTGACGGCGATCCTGGAACATCACCAGGTTGACGGTCTGCCGCCGTTCCCCGTTCTGCGGCCGGTAGTGGGGGAACTCCGGGTGGAGGTGGAGGTCCCCCATCAGTCGCTCCGCGGCACCTTCGGTGTCGAGGGCGTCGAAGAGCATCTCGAGGTGGGCATCGTCCAGTGCGAGCTCGCGCCCCAGGCCGTGGAAGCACGCGGTCGGGAGGCCGTACCTGGCTGCGTACAGGGATTCGAGGTAGGCAGCCTCGCCCAGCTCGTCGGTGACGGCGAGCACCCACAGAGCGTCGCCGTGCTCCTGGTTCATCCGGACCCGGTAGCCCGCGTCCTCCTGGCCCGACCGGAAGCTGCGCACGGCCTTCGTGCGACCGATGCGGTACCCGCGATCCGCGCGGTACATCAGGTAGACGACGTGGGTGCCCGGGACGGGGGTCGCCCGCACGGGGAGCAGGTGGTGAGGCGTACCTCGCAGCTCCGTGTCGCCGATCCGCGCCGTCACGAACGCCCCGACGTAGCTGCCCTTCATCACGTCGACGACGTGCGAGCCCACGACGTGATCACCCCCGCCCACGCCGAGCACCACATCCCCCGGGAGGATCTTCTCGATGGGCGTGAGCCCGCCGGGCGTGGACACCAGCGTGTCCGGTGGGAGGCACTGGTCGTGGTCGCCCACGACCATGACGTTGCGGTGGCCGCCGGCGAGCAGGTTCACGAGGTGGTACTGGGCGCGGTTGGTGTCCTGGTACTCGTCGACCATGAGGTAGCGGAAGCGCTGCTGGTAGTGCTCGAGCACCGCCGGGAAGATCTGGAGGATCTCGACGGTCTTGACGATGAGGTCGTCGAAGTCGAGCGCGTTGGCCCGCAGCAGCCGCTGCTGGTAGGTCTCGTAGACGTCGGCGATGACGGTCTCGGGGTAGCCGTTGGCGCGGGCCTTGTAGGTCTCGAAGTCGATCAGCTCGTCCTTGGCACGGCTGATCTCGTGCTGGACGGACCGGGGCGTGACGCGCTTGTCGTCGATCCCCTGGTCCTTGATGATCGCCGCGATGAGCCGCTGGCTGTCCTGCTGGTCGTAGATCGTGAACCCGGACCGGTAGCCGAGCCGGGTGAGCTCGCGACGCAGGATCCGCACGCACGCCTTGTGGAAGGTCGTCACCCACATCTTCTCGGCGAGGTTGGCCCCGACCAGCTGGCCGACGCGGTCGGCCATCTCGCCGGCGGCCTTGTTCGTGAAGGTGATGGCGAGGATCTCGAACGGGCTCACGCCGTGGTCGCGGATCAGGTGCGCGATCCGGTGGGTGAGCACCCGGGTCTTGCCGGAGCCCGCGCCGGCGACCACGAGCACCGGGCCCTCGACGGTGGTCACGGCCTCCTTCTGCGCCGGGTTCAGGCCCGCGAGGAGGTCGTGCGCGCCGGCGCCGGCGCCGCCCCGCGACCGCGCGTAGGCACGCGCCGCCACGTCGGACTCGGGGGCGGGACCGGAGGGCGTGGGGTGAGGCATCGGACCTTCGCGGGGGCGCGGACGGGAACGTGCGTTCGACTGCCGACGAGCCTACCGGAGCCCCCCGACGCCCCCACCCGACCTCACCGCGGGCACCGTGGGCACCGTGAGCACCGTGAGCACCGTGGGCACCGTGGGCAGCACGACGACCGTGGGCAGCTCCTCCCGGGATGCCGGGAGGAACTGCTCACGGTGGGGTGGGTGCTCACGGTCGAAGGTCGAGCGCCGGCGCCGCGGGTCAGCTCACGAAGCGGATGGTCATCGGGTAGCGGTACCCCTCGCCGTTGGCGGCCTTCACGGCCGCGAGGATGGTCAACACGATCCACGAGATGCCGACCGCGAGCAGCATCAGGATGCCGATGCCGACGATGATGAGCACCGCCGAGATGGCCCCGTAGATGAGCACCGAGATGTTGAAGTTCAGCGCCTCCTTGGCGTGGTGCTCGATGAACGGGTGCTCCTCGCGCTTGATGAGCCAGATCACGAGCGGCCCCACGAACGCGAGCGCGACCCACGCCCCGAGGAAGGCCGACAGGTGGGCGGCCATGCCCCAGTTGCGGACCTCGCTCGTGAGCGCGGACGGGTGCGCCGGCGCCGCCCCCGGACCGGCCGACGGCGGACCGGGGGTGCCCGGGGCGCTCGGGGGCGGAGGCGTGGAGCCGGAGGTCGCGCCGCTCGGGACGTCAGCGCCGCAGACCTGACAGGTCGTGCGACCCTCGGTCACCTCGGCGCCGCAGGTCGGGCAGGTGGTGCTCACGGTCGGTTCCTCGTTCGCCGGTGGGTCGGGTGGTCGAACGCCACCCGCTTGGCCCCATGGTGGCCCGGCCCGCGGGGCGATGCCATCGGGGAGTCCCCTCCCCCGGCCCTGACGACCGGTCCCGACGTCAGGGTGCCGACGGGAGGAGCCCGGGGTGGGTCGAGGTCAGGCCGTCGGGACCTCGTCGTCGGCCGCGGGCGTGGCGTAGTCCTCGCCGAGGTAGGCCTTGATGACGTCGGGGTTGCGCTGGACCACCGACGGCGTGCCCTCGGCGATCTTCTGTCCGAAGTCGAGCACCATCACCCGGTCGGCGATGTCCATCACGAGGCCCATGTCGTGCTCGACGAGCAGCATCGCGATCCCGAGCTCCTCGCGGATGTCGAGGATGAACCGGGCCATGTCCTCGGTCTCCTCGAGGTTCATGCCGGCGACCGGCTCGTCGAGTAGCAACAGCTTGGGGTCCATCGCGAGGGCGCGTCCGAGCTCGACCCGCTTCTGGATGCCGTAGGGCAGCAGCGCCACCGGGTAGTTGCGCCACGACTCGATCTCGAGGAAGTCGATGATGTCCTCGACCTTGGCGCGGTTGGCGATCTCCTCGCGCTTCGCCTTGCCCCACCACAGCCCGCCAGCGAGCCAGCTCGTCTCCATCCGGATGTGGCGTCCGAGCATGAGGTTGTCGAGCACGGTCATGTGGGCGAACAGCTCGATGTTCTGGAACGTCCGCGCGATCCCGAGCTCGGCGATCTCGTTGGGCTTCATGCCCATGAGGGAGCGACCCTCCCAACGGATGTCGCCCTCCTGCGGGACGTAGACCTGGTTCAGGCTGTTGAAGATCGACGTCTTGCCGGCGCCGTTGGGGCCGATGATGGCGAACAGCTCGCCCTCCTCGACGTGGAAGGACACGCCGTCGATCGCCCGGACGCCCTTGAAGGACAGCCGGATGTCATCGACCTCGAGCAGATGCGTCACGACAGCCACCGCTTCCGTCGCTTGTAGTGCTTGACGTCACGGAACGACTTGCGCTCGCCCTCGTCCCCGTGGAGGCCGAGGTAGAACTCCTGCACGTCCTCGTCGCCGAGGAGCTTGCTCGCCTCGCCGTCCATCACGATCTTGCCGGTCTCCATGATGTAGCCGTAGTCGGAGATCGACAGCGCCATGTTGGCGTTCTGCTCGATGAGCAGGACCGAGGTGCCCTGCTCGTTGATGTCGACGATGATGTCGCGGATCTGCTGGACGAGCAGCGGGGCGAGACCCAGCGACGGCTCGTCGAGGATGAGCAGCTTCGGGTTGGACATCATCGCCCGTCCGATCGCGAGCATCTGCTGCTCGCCGCCGGAGAGGTAGCCGGCGATCGACTTGCGTCGTTCCTTCAGCCGGGGGAACAGCGTCATCACCCGGTCGTAGGCATCGCTGACCGACTTCTTGTCCCGGTTCGTGTACGCCCCGGTCCGCAGGTTCTCGTCGACCGAGAGCTCGGCGAAGATCCGCCGCCCCTCGAGCACCTGCGAGATGCCGGAGCGCACGATGTCGGCCGGGTCGGCGTGGGCGATGTCCTCGCCGTTCCAGCGGATGTGCCCCTTGGTGACGTCGCCCTCGTGGACGTCGAGCAGGTTGCTGATGGCGCGCAGCGTCGTCGTCTTGCCGGCGCCGTTGGCACCGAGCAACGAGACGATCTGCCCGTCCGGGACCGTCAGGGACAGCCCGCGCAGCACGAGCGCCACGTCGTTGTAGACGACCTCGAGGTTGGCCACCTCCAGCACGTCGTCCTCCTCTGGTGGACCTTCGACCGGCGGGCTTCCCGCCGGCGGGACGGTCCGGGGCGGCGTGTGCCGCCCCGGACCGCGTGACCGTCAGGATCAGCCCTTGAAGCAGGCACCCTGGTAGTCGTAGTTCTGCGCCAGGTCCGAGGCGAAGAAGTCCTGGATCAGCTCGGATCCGGTGTTGCCGCCACCCGCGTAGGTGGCGCTGGCACCGCCGCCCTCGTTGTAGTACTCGAGGCTCGGCTTGAAGATCGCGGACTGACGGTTGACGTAGTCGTTCGGCTCACCGGCGTAGTTCTGCGTCGGCTGCAGGCCACCGAAGTCGATCGACTCCACGTTCAGCGCAGCGTCCAGGATGCCGGCGTGGGTGAGGTCACCGTTGTCGGCCGCCTTGCGCAGCACCGTGTCGATGATCGTCGCCTCGATCCAGCCCAGCACCGCGGCGTCGGACACGCGTGCGTCCGGCTTCGCGGCCGACATGGCCTCGGTCAGCTCGGCCATCCCCGGGACGTCGGTCCCGTAGGCGACGTTGTAGGCGGACTGGTAGTAGTAGGCGTCGACGGCCTCGGCGAGCGGGCTGTCGAGCATCCGGAAGTCGTAGCTCGGCACCGAGCCGGTCCAGTTGCCCTGGAAGCCCTGGGCGACGGCGCCGCCCATGATCTCACCGAGGGTGGTCGGGTTCACGGTCGCGAAGACCCAGTCGGGGCTGGTCCGGACGATCTCGGCGATGACCGCGGTCTGGTCCTGACCCGGCACGACGGCAGCCTCGCCGTCGTAGACGACCTCCATGCCCAGCGCCTCGGCCGCGAGCTTCGCGCCGGTGGCACCGTCCTGGCCGTACTCACCCGGGAAGGAGATGATCGCGACCGACGGTGCGCCCTCGCCCTCGAAGTTGTCGTTGACCCAGCTGAGGACGTTCATCGCCTCGAGGCAGTAGTTGGTGCCCTGCTCGAGGACGTTGGAGCCGATCTCGGGGTCCGCCCAGCCGGAGTACCAGGTGAGCGGGACGACGACCATGTCGTCCTCCTCGAGCGACGGCACGATGGCCGCCGTGTGCGGGGAGCCGACCGCGAGCGGGATGGCCGCGACCTTGTCGCGCATCTTCTCGTAGTTCTCCACGTTGCGAGCGACGTCGTAGCCGGCGTCCTCGACCATGAGCTCGATCTGGCGACCGGCGATGCCGCCTTCGGCGTTCACCTTGTCCCAGTACACCTCCTGCGCCGCCACGATGTCGGTGACGAGCGGGGCGAAGGTGCCGGTCAGGTCGGCGAGGAGCCCGAGGGTGATGGTGTCCTCGGTGACGCCGACGTCGAACTTGACGTCGCCGGACGCGGCCTCGGACCCCTCACTGCTGGGTGCTTCGGTCGCTTCGGAGCTCGCCGGTTCGGACGGCGTCGAGGTCTCCCCCGCGTCGTCGTCGCCACCGCACGCGGTGGCGAACAGCCCGAGGGCGATCACCGCGGCGACGAGCCTACGGTGCTTCTGGATGCGCATACGTTCTCTCCCGTTCCTTGGCGTGTCCGCCGGTCCAGGCCGGTGTGGCGTGGGGCTCGACGGGGCTTCCTGATCCCCCGGTCGTCGGTGACCGGGTCAGTAGGTGAAGGGCCACCCCTTCCAGTAGTTGCGGATACGGACCCAGACCCCGAACAACCCGAGGGGTTCGAAGATCAGGAAGATGATGATGAGCAGGCCGTAGAGGGCGAGGTTGGCCTGGAAGATCGACAGGCCGGGCCCGTTGGCGGAGGTGGAGACGAGCCCGAAGTCGTTGCCGCCCTGGGCGATCATGACGTCGCCGAGCCAAGCGAACGGGCCACCGCTCGCGACCTGGTTGGACAGGATCCGCGTCAGGTCCTCGACCATGCGCGGGATCGCCACGACGAAGAAGGAGCCGAGGAGCGCGCCGGCGGTCGTGCCGGCGCCGCCGATCAGGATGATCGCGACGAACTGCACCGACAGGAGCAGGCTCCACGACTCGGGGATGAGCCGGCCGACGAAGCTGCCGAGGAGCGCGCCGGCGATCCCCGCGAAGAACGAGCTGATCGCGAAGGCCAGGAGCTTGTTGCGGACCTCGGCGACACCCATCACCTCGGCGGCGATGTCGCGGTCGCGGATCGCCTGGAACGCGCGGCCGACCCGCGTCCGCGACAGGTTCTTCGCGAACAGCGTGAACAGGATCAGCAGGACGAGGATGAAGAAGTAGGACTTCGCCTCTGCGGAGACGTCGACCCCGAACCAGCGCCCGTCGGAGGCGAAGTCGAGGAGCGGCGTCTCCTCCTTCCACAGCCGGAACTGCAGCTCGGGCCAGTCGCGTCCCAGGCCGGCCCCGCCGGTGATGAAGGTCAGGTTGCGGAACAGGTGCTCGCCGACGAAGACCAGACCCAGCGTCACGATCGCGAGGTAGAGCCCGCGGACCCGGACCGCGGTCGGCGCCACGATGATGCCCGACGACCGCCGCCACGATGCCGGCGGCCGGGAGCCAGATCCAGATGGGGAGGCCCAGACCCCAGAAGCGGTCACCGCTCGGGGCCCCGAGCGCCACCGCCGTGTAGGCGCCGATCCCCATGAAGAAGGCGTGGCCCAGCGAGACCTGGCCGGCGAGCCCGGTGAGGATGTTCAGCCCCAGCGCACCGATCGCGAAGATGAGGACCCGGTCCAGGACCAGGAGCCAGCTGTCGGTCCCCATGAACCTGAACCCGGGGACGAGCTGGAACGGGATCGAGACCAGGAACACCAGGAACAGCACGAGCAGGACGCGCTGCGTCCACGTGGGGAGGATCGACTCCTCGGCCTCGTAGGAGGTGAACAGGTGCGGGCGACCTCTCATACGCGGCGGATCTCCCTGGTACCGAACAGCCCGTAGGGCCGGATGAGCAGGACGAGGAGCATCACGAGGTAGGGCACGATCCCCTGGAACCCGACGCCCAGGACGCCGCTGTACTTGGCAGGTAGGTCCCGGCGGCGACCTCCACGATGCCGATCACGAACCCGCCGATCACGGCGCCGCCGACGGAGTCGAGCCCGCCGAGGATGACCGCGGGGAAGGCACGGAAGGCGAAGAAGGCCGTGGAGGTGGCCATGACGCCGCCGGAGCGGGGGAACACACTCGCGAAGATGCCGGCGATGGCCGCGAGCGCGGCGCCGATACCCCACGACATCGCGAAGATCTTGCCGACGCCGATGCCCTGGGCCATCGCCGCCTCCTGGTCGAAGGCGGTGGCCCGCATCGCGATCCCGGTGCGGCTCTTGAAGAACGCCGCGACCGCGAGCATCGCCATCCCGGCCACGACGACCGTGACGATCTGGGTGTAGGGGATGTTGACGCCGCCGAGCCTCAGGATCTGGGCACCCCAGGGGTCCCCAAGTGGGCGCACGCCGGTCCCGATGAAGTCGTCGGTGACGGTCCGGACCGTGATGTCGATACCCGAGCGTGATGATGGCGACCGAGAACAGCGGCTCGCCGATCATCGGCCGGATGAAGAACCGCTCGAGGACGAGGCCGACGACCGCGGTCCCGGCGATCGCGACGAGCGCCGACAGGATCCAGCCCAGCCACGTCGGGCCGCCGATGAGGTTGCCGGGGAAGTTCAGCGCCACGGCCACGTACGCGGTCAGGTACGCGCCCACGGACGCGATCGCGCCGTGGGCGAAGTTCACGACCTGGGTGGCCTTGAAGATGATGACGAAGCCCAGCGCGAGCAGGGCGTAGATCGCGCCGAGCGCGACACCCGAGACGAGCATCGCGAAGAACCGGTCGAGGCCACCACTCGCCACCGGCGCCGGCCTGCGCGAGGATCGGGGCCGCTGCGACCAGGGAGATCCCCATCAGTACATCGACTCGATGAGGTCACCGAACATGTCGTCGAGCGCCTTGCGCTTCACCTTCTGGGTCGCGGTCAGCTCGCCGTCCTCGTGGTCGAGTTCCTTGGGGAGCAGTGCGGAACTTGCGGATGTTCTCCACGCGGGCGAACTGCTCGTTGACGTCGTCGACGACGCCCTGGATGAGCTCGATGACCTCGGGCTTCTCGGACAGGTCGCGGTAGGTCGTGTAGGGGATGCCCTTGCGGAGCGCCCAGTTGCCGACGGTGTCGAGCTCGATCCCGATCAGGGCGGTGAGGTACTTGCGTCCGTCACCGATGACGACCGCCTCCTTCACGTACGGGCGAGGCCTTGAGCTTGTTCTCGATCTCGGACGGCGAGATGTTCTTGCCGCCGGAGGTGATGATGATGTGCTTGATGCGGTCGACGATCTTGACGTGGGTGCCGTCGACCCACTCGCCGACGTCGCCGGTCTTGAGCCAGCCGTCCTCGGTGAAGGTCTCGGCGGTCGCCTCGGGCTTGTTCCAGTAGCCCTTGAAGACGCCGTCGTGCTTGGTCTGGATCTCGCCGGTCTGCTCGTCGATGCGGAAGCCGATGCCCGGGTAGGGCTCGCCGACGGTGCCGAGCTTCATCCGGCCGGCGAAGTTGAGCGTCGCCACGGCGGCGTTCTCGGTCATCCCGTAGAGCTCGAAGACCGGCACGCCGAGCCCGATGAAGAACTTCGAGCACCTCGGGAGCGATCGCGGCGGCGCCGGAGCCGGCCCAGCGGCAGTGGCGCAGGCCGACCCGCTCGCGCAGCGGTCGGAACAGGATCGGGTAGCCGAGCGCGTAGAGCAGCCGCGACCTCGGGGTGTGGTTGCCGTCGTTGGCGACGACCTCGTCACCGATCGCGCTCGGCCAGCCTGCATGCCCCAGTCCGACAGCTTGCGCTTGATCCAGGTGGCGTCCTTGGCGCGGATGATCACGCCGGCGTGCAGCTTCTCCCAGATGCGCGGCACGGCGAAGAACAGCGTCGGCTGGACCTCGCGCAGGTTGGCCTGCACGGTCTCGATCGACTCGGCGAAGTTCAGGACCGTGCCGGCGGACGACCAGGCGTCCAGGTCGAGAAGATGCGCTCGGCGACGTGGCACAGCGGCAGGTAGGTGACGATCTGGTCGTCGGGGTTCGGGGCCTTGCCGTCGGGGAAGCGACCGTCGGTGTTGATGATGCGGTCGATCGCAGAACTGCGGCGTTGGCGTTGGTGAGCATCGCGCCCTTCGGCGGCCCGGTGGTGCCCGAGGTGTAGACCAGGGTCATGACGTCGTCGGGCTCGGCCTCGGCCATGCGACGCTCGACCGCGCCCTCGTTCGCGGCGCGGTGCTCCCGCCCCAGCGCGATGAAGTCGTCCCAGAAGATGAGCCGGTCGTCGTCGTAGCGGCGGACCCCACGCGGCTCGACGTAGACGATCCGCGCGCACGTTCGGCAGCGACCCGTCCGGCAGCTCGATGACCTTGTCGACCTGCTCCTGGTCCTCGGCGAGGTGGACCGCGGCGCCCGAGTCCGCCAGGAGGTACTCGACCTCGGGGGCGGGGTTGGTCGGGTAGAGCCCGACCGTGATGCCGCGGATCGCCACGGTGGCCGACGTCGAGGATCAACCACTCGGGACGGTCCTCGGAGTGGATCGACACCCGGTCGCCGGGGGCGAGCCCGAGGGCGAGGAGCCCGTGGGCGGCGTCGAGCACCTGGTCCCAGAACTGGGCCCAGGTGATCTCCTGCCAGATGCCGAAGTCCTTCTCGCGCATGCAGACCTGATCGGGCATCTGCTGCGCCCACCGCCGGACGCGCGCGGCGACGGTCAGGGTGTCGGTCCCTGCCGCGCCTGCGCCCGGACGCTCGAGCGTCTCGGTGCTCACCGTCTCCCGTTCTCCCGCTCGTCCCCCGAGGGCGGTCTCCCACCTCGTACTTCGTCGTTTCCACGAACGACGCACGGGGGGTTCCTACCGGTTGCGGTGGGACATGTCAACGGTCTGTCACCGAACGACGCCCCCCGACCGCGTCCCGCGCCCGGTCACGCCCGGGTCGGACGGTGACCCGCTAGACCCCGTGGACTAGCCTCAAGTCGGATGTACCGCCCGCTAGCTCGGGTGAACCGGGCGCTCACTGTGGTTAGCCGGCCGCCGCCGGGCGACACCGAGGGCGACAAGAACGCTGACGATGGGTAGTGTCGTCGCGGGTGGACGAGCTCGTGGTCGCTCACACGATCGCTCGGCCTCCCTCGTGGTATTCACGAACCGCCGGCCGGTTGCTCCGGCCTCCGCGTCGCGGGAGGACCCGTGCCCGACGAAGGCGCTCTCTCGACGGCCGTCGACCTCCGACCGCCGAGCGAGGACCCGTGGGCGGACATCGCCGTGCCCGCCGGATGGGATGGCATCGCCGAGGTCGCGCACCGCGTCGCCATCGAGCTCGGCCCGCTGACCGAGCACATCGTCGAGTGCATCGCCGCCGAGATCCCCTCCTACCTGTCGTCCTCGTCGGTCCCGGTCGAGGACCTCTCGGCGAGCGTGTTCCGCAACCTCGAGATGATGCTCGTCGGGATCGCCGAGAACCGGGGGCCGCGTGAGGGCGAGGTACACGTGCGCCGGGAGCTCGGTCACCGCCGGGCGCTCCAGGGGCTCGCCATCGGTGCGCTCATCCAGGCGTACCACATCGGCTACCGCGAGCTGTGGCAGGCGCTCGTGCGGTCGTTGCCGCCGGACGACACCGAGACGGCCACGCAGCTCCTCACCGCCGCGACCACCGTCTGGCGCTGGGTGCACGAGGTCACCGACGCGATCGCGGACGCCCACCAGGAGACCGTGCGGTCCCAGGAGGCGCACATCATCGGCGCCCGGCAGCGGTTCACCGAGCTGATGGTGACCGGCGACCTCGAGGCCGACGAGGTCGTCCACCTGTGCACCTCGATCGGCTTCGACCCGGACGGGCAGTTCCGGGTGGCCATCGCCCGGGCCGGGGCGCTGGACGGCACCGAGGCGCGACGGCTCCAGACGGTGCTGAACGGCGTCACCGGCGTCCACGCCGCGGTGGCGCGCGGGCCGCAGGTCATCATCACCAGCCAGAACGCGGACGAGCACGACGTGTCGGCGGCGGCCCTCGGAGCGCTCGACGGCGCCACGTTCGGGGTCGGCATGCTCCGCGACGGACTCGACGGCGCGCGGCACAGCCTCGGCGACGCCGAGCGGGCCCTCGGCGTCGCGGTGCCCGGCACGGTCGCGCGGTTCGCCGACGAGTGGCTGTGGGCGACGCTGATGCGGGCCGCGCCCCGGCTCTACGAGGTCCTCGCCCCCGGAGCCGACACCGCCGTCCAGCACCCGCACCTGTCCGAGACCGTGCTCGCCTTCGCCGACTCGGGCTTCTCGGTGTCCGAGACCGCGCGCCAGCTCACGATCCACCCGAACACGGTCGCCTACCGGCTGGAGCGCTGGCACGCGCTGACCGGCTGGGACCCGCGCACCTTCCCGGGCCTCACCCGCAGCCTCGCCGCGCTCCGCCTCTCCACCGAGTGACCCACCCCCCACCTCACGACAGGGGGTGGCCCTCCTCGACCAGGAGGGAGAGGAACCGGGCGAGGAACGTCGCCATCTGTCCGCGCGTGACCGGACTCGTCGGGTCGTAGCTGCGACCCGCGGTCCCGGCGGTGATCCCCGCCGCGGCCACCGCATCGATCGCCGCCTCGTGCGTCGAGTCGTCGTCGTCATCGAAGACGTCACCCGCCGACGCCAAGGGCCGCCCGAGGACGAGTGCGGCCGCCCGTGCGAGGTAGCTGGCCATCTGGGCCCGGCTCACGGGAGCATCCGGTGCGTAGGCGTCGTCGCCCGTCCCGGACACGATCCCGAGTGCCGCCAGGGCGTCGATGTTGGGCTCGTGGACGGAGCCGTCGTCGTCATCGAAGGCGTCGGCGGCCACGTCCGGGATGGACACGCCGGCCAGCCGCAGCGCCCGGACGAGGAACGTGGCCATCTGCGCGCGGCTGATCGGCAGGGATGGCCGGAAGTCGCCGTCGACGAACCCACGGGCGATGTCGAACCCGCCGATGCACGCGATGGCACGACCGTGGACCGCGCCGTCGCCGACGTCGGGGAACCTCGGCGCCGACGCGCCGGCGCAGGCGGCGTCGATCGAACGCTCCCACGGCTCCAGCCGAGGCGCGGTGGGCACCTCGCCGCCACCGCCACCATCGCTCGTGGAGGACCCGACGACGAGGGTCGTCACCTCGGCACCGTCGAGGCCGGCCTCCTGGTGGCCGACGGCGTCGGTCGCGATGACCGCGAAGCCGTAGCGGGTCCCCACGGTGACGGGCACACGGGCGGAGGTCGTGTCGACCCCGCGCCGGTAGAGGAACAGCTCGCTGCCGTCCACCTGCGCGTACAGGTCGTAGGTCACGGCACCGGAGCCTCCGTCCGTCGCCGACCACGCGAGGTCGAGCACGGGTCCGGCGCTCGACCCCGGGAGGTCGGCCAGCGTGGCGACCGGCCGATCGGCGTCGATCGTGTTGCGCCAGGTGTTGGTGTCGATGGGATCGTTCTCGTCGAACACGATCCTCGCCTGCGCGGTGATCTCGGTGCCCGTGTCCGTCGAGGCGGGCGCGACCGTGTAGTCCACGAACCCCTCGCCCTCGTGGCGGTCGCCGTTCGGTGGCAGGAACCCGGCCCCGGCGTCGTCGGGGATGTCCTCGATGGCCGGGTCGATGGTCGTGAGCGTCCACGTGACGGCCCCGGACGCCGCGTCGAGGCCGGCCTCCACGTCGACGACGTCGTCGGTGCCGTGGAGCGGCACCCGGCCGGTCCACTGCTGGAGGCCGGAGGGGACGTCCACGAGGACGTCGCCCCACCCGAGGTCGCCGAGCTCGAAGGTCGACCAGTCGGTGTCCTCGTCGAGTTGCGTCGTGATGGTCACGATCGTCGCGGGCAGGCTCGCCGTCGGCTTGTTCTCGAACGAGATCGCGTAGCCGAGGGACGCCGGCGCGGCGAACCACCCGGGCTCCCCCACCCCCGGGGGACCCACGATCTCGTTGGGATCGGCGGACTCCCCGCCGGTGGAGGTCGCCTCGTCGCCTCCCTCGGGGCCACGTGGCTTCGGCGTCGGCGGAGGCGTCGGGTCCTCACCGTCATCGTCCCCGCCGCCGCCGCCGACCGCCGCCGCCGTCCTCGTCGTCCGGGCCCTCCTCGTCCTCGGGCTCCTCCTCGGGCGGGTCCTTCTCGCAGTCACTGGTCGCCACGGCGAACGAGTTCGTGAGCTGCTGGTGCCGTTGGACGGCGGCGAGGTAGCGGTCCTCGGTCATGCTGTAGGTGACGAGCGCGTTCAGCTGGGACTTGTTGATCTTCGACAGGTTGCCCGTGAACTTCTTCCAGTCGTAGGCCGTCGTGATGCCGCCCAGGACGTTGCCCGCGGCCGTCTTGCCGACCAGGCCCGCCCCGCCCCCGGCCACCCCGAGGGCGGTGGTGACGCTGTCGCCCACCGAAGGCGCTCCCCCGCTTCCCACGGTGCCGGCAGCGACGTCGATGAGAGGCAAGCCGACGCCCGCCAGGATGTTGGCCGCCTTGTCCGTCTGCGTCACGACGAACCCGGTCTTCCCGATCGTCCCGGTCGCGACGGTCGCCTGGCCGCCTCCGGCCATGCTCGACAGCGTGACCCAGGTCTTCAGGCCCGTGTAGGCACCGTCGGCGAGGGCTTCACCCATCCCGGCGGAGTAGACCTGCTGGACGGCGCCGTAGCTCGACTGCAGGTCGTAGAACGCCTGGTTCATCTCCAGCTCGCTCCTGATGAGCTCCCCCTCCAGGCTGATCACGATCGGTGGGCAGTCCCAGTCGATCGGGTTCGCCCGGTCCTGGTGGGCGCGCCAGGCCGTTTCGTTCTGCGCGGCCCAGGCGTTCTGCTGCGGACGTGGCAGTCCGGAGATGGTCTCACCGAAGCCCATCGTGGTGAAGAAGGTCTCGCCGGCGGGGTGCGCGGCCGACAGGCTCCTGATGCCGCCCACGGCAGCCGGGCCGAACGACGCCGGGGCGAACGGCGCCGCCCCGCCGGCCGGGAGGACGCTGGCGTTGAACTCGGTGACGTTGCCCGGTGGTGCCAGCACGAAGGGCGGATCGAGGACCCAGCCGACCGCGGGGTGCGTGACGAGGTCGGCGACCTGGAGCTCCCCGGAGGCCGGGACGGTGACGACCGTCTCGAGGGCGGGAGCGGCTCCCAGCGCGACGACGAGCGTCCAGTCTCCCTCGGGCACGCCGTCGAAGCCGTAGCCACCGTCGGTGCCGGTGGCGGTCAACCCGACCGGGAGCCCGTCGCGGATGAGCTGGACCACCCGACCGGCGAGCGGCGTGCCGCCCTCGTCGGTCACGACCCCCTCGACCGTGGCCCCCGCGCCGTCGAGGGTGAGCTCGAGGTCCGCGACCGACGCGGCGCTGAGGTCGACGTCCTGCTCGAGGATGTCGATCCCGTCAGCGGCCCGGAGCGTGTGGACCTCCGGCGACAGGGACGGGAGCTCCCAGCTGCCGTCGGCGGCCGTGGCGGCCACCATCGCCTCGCCCGTGATCGGGTCGACCGTGCCGACGATGCCCTCGGCGACGGGGTCGCCCTCGACGTCGAGCAACCGACCGCTCACCGACCGCCCGAGGACGAGGTCGACCGTGGTCGCCGTGACGGCGCCGGCGAGCGTGCCCGTGGCCACCGCCGGCGCCGTGCCGTCGGCCGCGGCCACGACGGTCCAGTCCCCGGCCGGGAGGCCGTCGAAGCGGATGGTCCCGTCGTCACCGGTGGTCGAGCGCACGACCTCGCCGGCGCCCTCGAGCCGCACGACGAGGTCGGCGGCGACCGCAGCCCCGCCGGGCCCTCGCACGACGACGTCCAACGCGGACGTCCCGGTCGTGAGGTCGACGACCTGCTCGCCCGCGCCGACGGTGACGCCCCGGACCAGGGCCACCTCGTCGTCGGGCGTGATCGCACGGATGTCCACGACCGCGCCCGGGACGAGCTGCAGCTCGTACCGCCCGGCGGCGTCCGTCGCCCCGAGCAGGAGCGGCTCCTCGTCGACGAGGACGGCGACCTCGGCGTCGGCGATGGCGATCCCGCCAGCGCCCCGCAGGCGTCCCCGTACGGTCGTGAGCTCCGACCCGAGGGTCAGCAGGGTGGTCGCGCCGGTCACGTCGACGACCGCACGGGTACCCGCGGGACCGGCGGTCCCCCCGGCCTGCACCACGTACCGGCCGGGGACGAGGTCCTCCAGCACGGCGACCCCGTCGGGGCCGGTCCGCACCGCGCCGCCGAGGCCACCGATCAGCGAGGCCGTGACGGGCACACCGGCGAGCGGGGTCCCCCCGTCCTCCACCGTGACACGGAGCGTCCCGAGGGTGGGCAGGACGACGTCGGCGATCACCTCGTCACCCGCGACGACGGTGACCGGCACCGAGGTCGGGACGTGCCCCGGTGCGCGGATCTCGACGCGCGAGGCGCCTCCGGGCACGTCCTCGACCCGGAAGCCGCCATCCCCGGCGGTGCGGACCTCGTCCGCCCGCAGCGCGTCGGTGAGCACGACCGCGCCGGCGACCGGGCCGCCCGCGGCCGAGGTGACGGTGCCGACGATGGCGCCGCCCGGAGCCAGGACGACGTCGGCCGTGTCATCCGCGTCGGCGAGCACGACCGAGGCGGACCCCTGGCCCACCCCCTCGCGGACCGCATCGATCGCGATGGCACCGGTCGGCAGCCCGTCGACCGCGTAGCTCCCGTCGGCGCCCGAGGTGGCGGTCGAGGTGGCGCGGCCGTCCGTCGACCGAGCGATGACCCGGCTACCCGCGACCGTCGCCCCTCCCGGTCGCGCACCACCCCGGCGACCGCAAGCCCCGTCGCGAGGAGGAGGTCGTCCACGTCGAGCCGCCCCGGCGCGTCGGCCGCGACGTCGACGATGGCGGGCACGTGACCGGGCGCCCGCGCCACGATGCGGAGGTCGCCCACCGGCAGGTCCGGGACGGTGTAGATCCCGGACACGTCGGTCAGGGCCGTGGCGACCCCGGCGCCCTCGTGTCCGACGCGCTCGACGGTGATGGGGACCCGGGCGGCGCGGCGACCGTCCGGGTACAGCACCCGGCCGCGGAGGGCGACGGGCGCACCGACGAGCAGGTCGCGCCGCGTCGTCGTCGGGACCTGCACGAAGTCCGCCGGCGCCGGCACGGCGCCCCGGACGCGCACGTCGTAGGCGCCGGGGGCGAGCCCGTGGAAGGCGTAGTCACCGTCGATGGTGGTGGTGACCTGCGTGAGCCCGCCGGCCTGGTCGGCCACCAGCACATCGCGTTCGACGAGCGGGCCGTCGGCGTCGCGGACGGTCCCGGCCAGGGCGGCTCCCGCCACGGCCGCGACGGCGCGCGCCACGATGCGGGGCACGAGGCGGTCGGCACGGTCGCTGGCGAGTCCGAGCTCGGCCAGGTCGGCGTGGACGTCGTGCAGCGCCAGCGCGTACGAGCCGGCGGTCGTCCCCACGGTGTCCTGGAAGGCGTCGAACGCGCTCGTCCAGACGCCGTCGGGGAGTTCCGGCGGGCGCAGGCGCTCGGCGGTGTCGGCCCACGCCCACGGGGTCGCGTTCTCGACGCCGTAGGCCCGCGCGGTGAAGGTCATGTCGTCGCCGGCCCGGACATCGGGGTCGGGGTCGAACCGGACGGTGAGGTGCGCGGTCTCGCCCGGCTCGAGCACGGGGGTGCCGTCGTCGGCGATGGCGAGGAGGTCGAGGGACCGGGTCCGGAAACGACCGTCGTCGTGGCGACCGAGGCGAGCACGGTCGGCGTCGACGCGCACGATGGGCGCCAGGACGCCGAGGGGCCCGGCGTTGCGGACCGTCACCTGGACCGGCGAGGTGCGGAAGAGCCGAGCCCTCTCCGGGACCGACACGAACACCTCGAAGCGGCCGGGCGCGGCCGTGACGATCTCGAGACCGTCCTCCAGCGTGTGCTCGCGGCCGCCCGAGGTCACGACGACGTCGTGCGGACCGAGCGGGGCGGCCGTGAGGTCGGCGCTGACGAGCAGGCGCGTCGAGCTGACCCGTGTGACGGCGTCGGCGGGGATGGTCCCGCCGTCCTGTCGCAGCTCGACGGTGCTGGCCGGCGCGAAGCCGGCCCCCTCGACGACGAACGTGACCGGCCCCCTGCCGACCCGGGACGGCGACACGGAGCGGATCCCGGTCTCGAGCCGGGAGAGCTCCAGCACGTAGCTCGCAGCGCCGGACGCGCCCTCGCCAGCGGCAACGAGGAGGTAGTGGGTGCCGGGGCCGAGGATCCGTTCGGTGGCGGGGGGCGCCAGCTGGTCCCCGGCGGGAACGGCGTTCAACGCGGTCGCGATCCGCACACCCTCCGGCGAGGTCACCTGGAGGGCCGCGCCGTCGTCGGGAACCTCGATGCGGTGGAGCCGCACCCGGCCGGGGGCGACGGTGCCCGCCACGCCGGTGTCGTAGGGGATGGTGTCGACGATCGTGGACACCACGCGGTCGAGCGCGTTGTCGCCCTCATCGGCCTCGGCGACATCACCGCGGGCATCGGTGCGAGCCAGGAGGTCGTAGCTGCCGGGGAGCGTCGCCGGCCACGCCCCCGAGATGGTCGCGGTGTAGCTGTCCCCGGGCTCCAGCGGTCCCGCCGCCGACGTCGAGCCGAGGACGACGGGCCCGCCCGGTGCGTCCAGGGCGACCTCGTCCACCCAGGGCCCCAGCGCCGCGATGCTGCCGGTGTTCCGGACGGTCACCTCGATGGTGGCCGCGTCGCCGGCGCGGACGGCGCTGGCCGGCCCGGTGACGCTCACCACCTCCAGGTCGACCGAGGGGACCACGGCGTCGCCGCCGCTCGCGTGGACCACGGCCCCGCCGACCCCGTCGGCCACGACGTCCGGCCGCAGGTCACCGTCGAGGTCGGCGACGGCCACGCTCGTGCCCCGACCGCCCCGGGTGAGGTGCACCGGGTCGGCGAGCGCGCCGGTGCCGTCGCCGAGGAACACCTCGATGGTCCGGAACGCGTCGACCACGACGTCGAGGTCACCGTCGACGTCCACGTCGGCCAGCGCCATGCCGGAGTGGTCCCGCGACGGCGCGGCCGTCGACGCCACGACCGTGGGGAGGGCGAACGTGCCGTCCCCTGCCCCACGCTCCAGGACGATCACCCGCCCGTCGACGTCGGAGGTGACCGACACGATGTCCGGGTGCCCGTCGCCGTCGAGGTCGCCGACCCGGCTGGCGAGGGTGTACTCGTGAGGGAGCCCCGTGTCGACGTGCTGGGGCGTCAGCAGCCCTCCCGCGCCGTCACCGGCGATCACGACCCGCTGGGCGATGCTGGCGCCGGCGGGGGTGAACCACGTGCTGAGGTCGACGTCGCCGTCGCCGTCGAAGTCCCCGGCGACCAGCCCGTTGGTCGAGTCCTTGCTGGTCTCCTCGGGGACCCCGAGGTCGACGTGGGTGGCGACCTCCAGCGCGCCGGCGTCGGCGTTGAAGCGCAGCACCTGCACCCAGGTCGTGTCGTCCGCGTAGCCGCCCGCGTCGGTCGACCGGGTCGAGGACACCACGAGCTCGTCGGCGCCGTCGCCGTCCAGGTCGACCGGCAGCGTGTCGGTCGTCAGGTGGAACTCGGTCGACGGGTCGCCGAGCCCGGCCGGCTGGGTATCGCGCACCCCGCCCAGACCGTCGCCGAAGTAGACGACCGGCTCCACGGAGTGGCACACGACGTCGGCGTTGCCGTCGCCGTCGAAGTCACCCGTGCGGTCGAGGTAGCCCCAGTAGCAGCCGAACTCGTCCTCGGCGGCCGTGGTGGCGTCCGCGAAGGTGCCATCCCCGCGGCCCGCCGCCACCTGGAGGCCGCTGTTGACCCCGCTCACGACGATGTCGAGGTGCTCGTCGCCGGTGAACTCGACGAGGTTCAGGGAGATCCCGTCGCTCGTACTCCTGGTCGACCTGGAAGACCCCCGGACCGGACCACCGGCGGGCGCGCGCGGCGTCGGCGAGGAGCACGTTCACGCTCGAGAAGACCCCACCGTCCGCGCCGATCACCAGGTCGAGGTGGCCGTCGCCGTCGACGTCGTCCGCGAGGGCGTGCGCCGTCGACTGGACGCTCGTGAAGGAGTCGCCCAGGTCGGCCTCGATGGTCGACACCAGCTAGGCGTGGCCGTCGAGCCCGCCCGCGCCGTCACCGAAGACGGGCACGACCGTCTCGCCGGCGGTGAACAGGGCGTCGAGGTGCCCGTCGCCGTCGAGGTCGCGGGCGAGGTGGTCGTCGCTGTCGCGCGCGAGGCCGTTCGGGGTCTGCTCCCAGGCGACGGCCTCCGCCAGGGTGCCGTCGCCCGCGCCAGCCAGGAGGCCGACGAGGTCGGAGTCGCCACGCGAGGGGTTCCGCGCGACGACGACGTCGAGGTCCCCGTCGCCGTTGAACTCCCCGGCGACCACGCCGGTGAACGGGTCGCTCGAGGTGACCGGAAGCCGTGCCGACTGCGCGAACGACCCGTCCGTCGCCTGCGTCAACACCTCGAGCGCCGAGGTCCCCGCTGCGACGAGGTCACCCCGGCCATCGCCGTCGAGATCCGCCACGACCAGGTCCCGGAGCGTCCCGACGTCGGTGAGCTGGACCTCGGGATCGGCGAACCCGCCGGCGCCGTCGGTGCGCAGGATCACCACACCGTTCGAGAAGCCGGCCACCAGGTCGGCGTGTCCGTCGGCGTCGAGGTCACCGTCGAGGTCGGCGGAGCGCAGGAGGTGCGGGCCCGGGTCGGCTGCGCTCGGCGGGGCGGTGACCGGGATCGCGGTCGTGTCGCCGAACGTCCCGCCGCCCACGCCCGGGTGGACGAGCACCTGGGCGGCGTCATCCGTCACCGAGGCGAGATCGGGGACGCTGTCACCCGTGAACTCGCCGATGACGACGCCGCCGTCGATGCTCCGCGGCGTCGTGAGCGGCAGGTCGTAGGTGGGGGTGAACGTGCCGTCGCCGGCGCCGAGGAGCGCCACGACCGAGGTGGCGGTCGCCGTCGACGAGGCGTCGTGACGGAGCACGGCGAGGTCGGGGATGCCGTCACCGTCGAGGTCGCCGTGGTCGAGCGCCTCGAAGCGGTCGCCGTCGCCGCGGCGGCCGGGCAGCTCGCTCACCACCGGCTCGGGGTAGGAGACCTCGGGGCTCGAGGCCCGGGCCGGCTGACCCACCCCCGGCAGCCCGGTGAGCACCATCGCCGCCGTCGTCACGGCAGCGATCGGCCACCACCGCCATCCGTCCCGCCGAGCCACCGACATAGCTACCCCCAGGAGCGCACGCCTCGGGACACGCTACGGACGGCCACTAACAACCCACTAACGCCATCGGTCCTCAGAGGATCAGCGCGGGCGGGTCCTCGGTCGGTGAGGGCGCGGGCGGTGCAGGCGAGAACGACGGGGCGCCCGACTGGCGAGGCGCGCCCGCGGACGTGCGGGGTCGTGCCCCCGAGGCTGGAGCGTCGGCGAGGCGGTCGACGCGCTCAGCTGGCGAGGCGGACCGAGGGCGCAGGACGGAGTCCTGTAACCGAGGGCCAACGACGCCAGGTGAGATGGCGTCGGACGTCGCAGCCCGCTCCCAGCCGAGCGGGGTGCGACCTCGCACGTCACTCCCACTCGATGGTGCCGGGGGGCTTGCTGGTGATGTCGAGGACGACGCGGTTGACGCCGTCGACCTCGTTGATCACCCGGTTGGAGATGCGCTCGAGCACGTCGTAGGGGATGCGCGCCCAGTCGGCGGTCATCGCGTCCTCGGAGGTCACCGCACGGAGCACGATCGGGTGTCCGTAGGTGCGCTCGTCCCCCTGCACGCCCACGGACCGGACCGTGAGGAGCGCCGCGAAGGACTGCCACAGCTCGCGCTCGAGGCCGGCGCGCTTCAGCTCGTCGAGGACGATGCGGTCGGCGGCGCGGACGAGGTCGATGCGCTCCTGGGTGATGTCGCCCACGATGCGGACGGCGAGGCCGGGGCCCGGGAACGGCTGGCGGTGGACCATCTCCTCGGGGAGGCCGAGCTCCTCGCCGATGACGCGGACCTCGTCCTTGAACAGGCTCCGCAGCGGCTCGACGAGGTCGAAGTCGAGGTCCTCGGGCAGCCCGCCGACGTTGTGGTGGCTCTTGATCGTCGAGGCGGTGTCGGAGCCGGACTCGATCACGTCCGGGTAGAGCGTGCCCTGCACGAGGTACTTCGTGCCGGGCGCGTCGGCGTAGATGTCGCGGGCGGCGTCCTCGAAGACGCGGATGAAGTGCTCGCCGATGATCTTGCGCTTCTGCTCCGGGTCGGTGACGCCGGCGAGCGCGCCGAGGAACCGGTCCTGCTCGCGTGCGGTGGACGAGGTTCAGCCCGAAGTGGTCGCGGAAGGTCGCCTCGACCTGGGCGCCCTCGTCGTGACGCATCAGCCCGTGGTCGACGAACACGCACGTGAGCTGGTCGCCGACGGCCTCGTGCACGAGCGCGGCCGCGACCGAGCTGTCGACGCCGCCCGAGAGCCCGCACAGGACGGGCCGGTCGCCGACCTGCTCGCGGATGCGCTCGACGAGCTCCTCGATGACGTTGTGCGGGGTCCACTCGGGGTGCAGGCCCGCGCCGTCGTAGAGGAACCGGCGCAGCACCTCCTGCCCGTGGGGGGTGTGGCTGACCTCGGGGTGGTACTGGACGCCGTAGAGCCGCCGGTCCGGGTCCTCGATGACCGCGCACGGGGCGGCGTCGGTGGACGCGATGACGCGGAAGCCGGGGGGCGCCTCGACGACGGCGTCCCAGTGCGACATCCACACGGTCTGGCTGGCGGGCTGGCCGGCGAGGACGGTGCCCTCGGCGGTCGCGGTGAGCTCGGTCTTGCCGTACTCGGCGATGCCGCCCTTGGACACCCGGCCGCCGAGGGTGTTGGCGAGGAGCTGCTGGCCGTAGCAGATCCCCAGCATCGGGATGCCGAGCTCGAAGATGTCCGGGTCGAGGCCGGGGGCGCCCTCGGCGTTCACGCTCTTGGGTCCGCCCGAGAGGATGATCGCGCCGGGCGCGCGGTCGCGGACCTCGCCGGCGGTGATCGTGTGGGACACGATCTCGGAGTAGACGTGGGCCTCGCGCACGCGACGGGCGATGAGCTGCGCGTACTGGGCGCCGAAGTCGACGACGAGCACGGTGTCGAAGGTCTGGGACACGGCGTCGTCTCCTGCAGGGCGTCGTCGGGGCAGGTCCTGGCAGCTCGTGGCCGGGAGGCTACCGGTGGGGGTCCGCAGCCCGGTCACCCGGGAGGCGCAGCTCGCGCGTCGCGGCCGCACCCGGGCAGGGTGGCGGCCGCGGCGAGGAGGACCGCGACGACCACCTCCACCCCGCGCTGGTAGCTCAGCGCCTCGACCTGGGCGTGCAGGAACAGCGCGAGCGCGCCGGCGCCGATCGCCGAGCCGGTCGAGCGTCGGCTCCGCCCGCCACAGCCGCCACGCGAGCGCCCCCCAGATGGCCAGGTACGCGAGCGTCCCCGAGCAGGCCCGACTCGGCGAGCGCCTGCAGGAACAGGTTGTGGGCGTGGTCGTGGGGCTGGCGCAGGCCGGCGGTGATGGTCGTGATCCGGTTCAACCCCACGCCCAGCACCGGGTGGTCGAGGAACCCCCGGACGGCGGCACGCCACAACGCCAGACGACCGTCCGTCGAGCTCGCCAGCGGATCGGTCGCGTGGGCGGCGAGGGTGAGCCCGGCCCCGACGGCGACCGTGGTCGCCGCGCCCACGACGGCGACGAGCCCGAGCCGGCGCGTCCGCGCCACCACAGCGGTGATCACCACGGCCAGGACCAGCGCGGCCACCGCGCCTCGCGACAGCGTCGCGACCACCCCGAGCGCGGCGACGGCCGTCGGCGCCACGAGCCGACGGTCGCGGGAGGCCAGTACCGCCCCCGCCGCCGCGGGAACGACCAGGTAGCCCCCGAGCGTGTTCGACGCGCCGAGCGGTGTCACGACCGCGTTCTTCACCGCGTAGAAGCTGGTGAGGGCCGGGTCCGCGAGCGCCAGCAGCAGCGTCACGATCACCCAGGCGCCGAGCACCGCACCCCAGCCGACGAGCACCTCGCGCCACCACCGGCCGACACCGAGCACGGTCAGCGAGGCGAGCACCAGCGCCGCGGTGACGAACCGACTGCTGCCACCGAGGATCTCGAGCGGCTGCGGCAGGAGCGCGGCCTGCACCACCACGACGGCGAGGACCGCCCCGTAGGCGCCGAGCGCGACGTCGAGGCGCACGCGCCGGCGACGGACCACGACGACCGCGGCCACCACCGCCAGCACGGCGGCCGCCAGGTCGATCCAGCTGACGACGAACTCCCGACCGCCGAGGTCGACGCTCACCGCCGCCCCCGCGAGGAGGGCGGTGACGACGACCACCAGCGGCAGGATCAGGGCCGGTACCGCCCGGTCCGCAGCCCCTCGAGGTCGGCCCGGTCGTCGGCGTCGAACGCGTCCGGCGGCGGGCCGTCGAACACCTGGCCGATGAGGTCGGTCTCGACCGCCCAGAACATCACCGACCCGCGGTTCTTGGAGTGGCCCGGGTGGTCGGGGTCCTCGTGGTCGATGGCGCTGTCGTAGCCGAGGTTGACGAGCGCCAGTGCGTGGCCGAGCTCGTGGGTCAGGACCGCGCGCTCGATCCGCGCGCCGCCCCCGACCAGGCTGCCGAGGCCCGACCACCGCTCGGGGAACACGGCGATGTCGCTCGCGTCGAAGGTCACACCGACCGCCGGGGTCTCCTGACCGTCGGCGTGGAACCCACCCCGGACGTAGAGGATGTACAGCGACGCGGCGTCGGCGGTGGTGGCGGTGCTGCGGTTGGCGTCGACCACGGCACGTAGGTCGGCGGTGGTCCAGGCGGTCCGGTCGGAGGCGAAGCTGTTGCCGCCCTCGAACCGGATGCCGCCGGGCTTGTCGGCGTTCGCGGCCAACTGGTCGACCATGTGCTGCAGGGCGGCATCGGACGGGGCGAGCCCCTGCTGGACGTCGACCTCGACGACCAGGGAGGCGCGGTCACCGCGGAGCATCGCCGGCGCGTTCGCGCCCACCGGCCCGTGGTCGTCGGCTGGCGTCGAGGCACCGGCGGGCGCGTCCGTGTCCGTGCCACCGCCGGCATCGGGAGGTGCGGTCGTCCCGCCGTCGCCCTCGGACGACTCGGTCGCGTCCGTCGGCGCGGCGCTGTCGCCGGCGCCCGGACCGACCGACTCGAGCTCGGAGGCCGCGTCGGTGGCGAGCTCGGAGGCCGCCTGGCCCACCTCCTCGGCCGCGTCGCGTACCGGCCCGCAGGCCACGCTCAGGCTCACGGCGAGGACGACCAGGGGTCCGACGACGCGCGGACGCAGCAACGCGATCCCTCCTCGGTCAGCGGCTCACGACGAGGTCCGCCTGGCGCAGCGAACGCAGGTCCTCGTACCCGGTCACGGCCATGGCGCGGCGCAGGCCGCCGACGAGGTTCACGGTCCCGTCGTCGCGGTGGGCCGGACCCGTGAGGATCTGCTCCAGCGTCCCCAACGGCTCGACCCGATCGTAGGACCCGCGCGGCAGCTCGTGGTGGGCGGCCGACAGGCCCCAGTAGGCGCCCTGGCCCGGGGCCTCCTCCGCGGCGGCGAGCGGTCGGCCCAGCATCACGGCGTCGGCGCCGCACACGATCGCCCGGGCGAGGTCGCCGCCGGTGCGGATCCCACCGCTGGCGATCACCTGGACGTAGCGCCCCGACTCGTCGAGGTAGCGGGCCCGGGCCGAGGCGACCTCGGCCAGCGCGGTCGCCTGCGGCATCCCGACCCCGAGCGCGTCCCGCGTGGTCGTGACCGACCCCGTGCCGACGCCCACGAGCACCCCGACCGCCCCGGTGCGCATCAGGTGCAGCGCCGACTTCGCCGACGCCACTCCCCCGACGATGACGGGGATGTCGTACCGCTTCGTGAACGCCTTGAGGTCGAGCGGCTCGTCGTCCTCGGAGCCGACGTGCTGGGCGGTCACGACCACGCCCTGGATCACGAGCAGGTCGAGGCCGGCCTCGAGCGCGGCGCCGTGGTAGCGGCTGACCTTCTGGGGCGTGAGGCTCGCCGCCGCGAGGCCGTGCTGCTTGAGCTCCTCGACGCGCCGGCCGATGAGCTCCTCCCGGACCGGGGTGTCGTAGAGCTCCTGGAGCCGGAGCGTCGCCTGCGGTCCGGGCGTGAGCGTGGCGATCTCGTCGAGGATCTCGGCCGGGTCCTCGTACCGGGTCCACAGCCCTTCGAGGTTCAGCACCCCCTGCCCACCGAGGCGGCCGATGGCGGCCGCGGTCGCCGGCGAGGTGACCGCGTCGAGCGGGGCCGACAGGATCGGGAGGTCGTACGGGTAGGCGTCGAGCATCCACGACACGTCGACGAGGTCACGGTCGCGGGTGCGGCGCGACGGGACGATCGCGAGGTCGCGCAGGTGGTAGCCGACGCGGGCGCGCCGACCTCCGCCGATGTCGGTCTCGAACACGGAGGCGTCCTCTCGCGGGGCGTATCGCGGTGGGGCGGTGGGGTCTGTGGACGGGAGCCGGAAGGCGGCGGCGGGAGCGGTACGGTGGTCCGCTCGCACCCCGGGCACGGCGACACCCCGGGCGAGCGGGGTGCGCGCCAAGGGTAGCGCCGCACCGCCCACGCCCTCCGGGTCGTGGGAGACTCCAGCCGTCCCGCGCGCGGCGAGACCGCGCACCACCACCGCGAGGCCCGATCACCGGATGAGCGACGATCACGACGACCACGACGACTTCGACGACTTCGACGAGCTGAGCGACGACGACTTCGGGCTCCCGCTCGACGACCACGAGTCCGCGCTCGTCCGCCAGGACCTCGTCGACCTCGCCAGCTTCGAGGCGACCTTCCTCACCGAGGGCTACCGGGGCGTCGCGGTGTTCTGCCAGGACTGCGTCGAGGAGCACTACTACCCGTGGGACATGCTCCGCGGGAACCTCGAGACGCTGCTCGAGACGGGCGAGACCCCGGTCCACGAGCCGGCGTTCGCGCCCGACCCCGACCAGTACGTCCCGTGGGAGTACGCCCGCGGGTACGTCGACGCGCTCCGCGACGTGGGGGTCGACCGGCGCCGTGAGGTCGACGCCTGCCCCCGGTGCGGGATCACCATCCCCGAGGAGCTCCGGCAGGCGAACTTCTGCCCCCGCTGCGCGGCGCCGTTCCTCGCCGTCCGCCTCGCCGGCGTGCTGAAGGAGCGCGGCCTCGACGACGACGAGGTCGCCGCGCTCCTCCACGACATCGGCATCCCCGGCTGACCCCCGTCCCCAGGGATCTGTCGGCGTTCTGTCGCACCACCTGCGACGTAACCCCGACAGATCCGGGGGGTGAGGTCAGACCGGTGCGCCGGCAGCACGCAGCGTGCGGGTGACGACCTCGACCACGTGGGCGGGGTCGAACTGCAGGTCGAGGTCGTCGAAGCGCAGCACGATCCAGTCGAGGACGAGGTCGTTCTGCCGCGCGCCGTCGCGGTTGCGTCCGATCGTGCCGTGGTGGTCGGGGTGGAGGTCGATCTCGACGCACACGCCCCACTCCGGCCACGCGAGGTCGAGAAGGCGCACCGCGCCGGCGCGATCGACGACCCGGAGGTTCACCTGCGGCGGCGGGAGGCCGGCGGCGACCACGAGGCTGACGGCCAGCGCTTCCGCGTCGGACCGGGTCAGACGGAGCTCGGGCGACAGCCGCGTCAGGACCTCACGGAGGACGAGGACCCCCGGGCAGGCACGGAACCGCGGGACGCACGACGCGAACCGCTCGAGCGTCACCTGGTCGCGTCGCATCGCGGCCCCGACCGCACGCTCCGTCCGCGCCACGCCCAGGCGCAGCGCCAGGGATGCGAGCGTCCACGCGACGTCGGTCAGCCGCCAGGGCCCGGTCAGGGCGACGTCCGCCTCCCGGAGGTGCACGCGCGTGGCCGCGTTGGCCTTCGCGCGATGCCGCAGCTCGCGGGGGACGACGAGCTCGACGGGCGGTCGCCGGCGCGTCCCCGTGTGCTCGAGGCCCCAGAGGTGGGCGGCCGCCCGACCGCCGATGGCTGCACCTTCTCCGCCGGCCAGCAGGCGGGCCATCCACCGCAGTTGCCACGTCTCGGGGTAGAGCGCGCTGCCGTAGACGCCGGTGTAGAGCCGGACGAGCTCGCCGCGGCCGGCCATACGTGACAGCGTGGACCGGCTGACCCCAGCGGACTCGGCCTGGGGCACGGTCAGGACCCCGAACTGCTTCCGCAGGATCGGGGCCAGCGCGAGGTGGGAGTCGAGAGCCATGGGGACGAGCCGACCACGCCCCGAACTCACGTCCAGCGCCGCGCCGCCCACGCTGTGGACATCCAGGATGTGTCGGCGATGTGTCGCACCCGCTGCGACAGAACCCCGACAGATCCTGGGGGCGGCGGGGGCGGCGGGCGACGGGGGGAGTCAGATGCGGCGGGCGAGGACCACGTACACGGTGCGGAGCAGGATCTCGAGGTCGAGGATCGGGCTCCAGTTCACGAGGTACTGCAGGTCGTAGCCGAGCTTGTACTCGGGGTCGGTGTGGTAGCGACCGTGGATCTGCGCGAGGCCGGTGAGGCCGGGCGGGATCTCGTAGCGCCGGCGGTAGCCGGGGATCTGGCGCTCGAACTCGGCGGTCAGCTCGGGGCGCTCGGGGCGCGGGCCGACGAGCGACATCTCGCCCTTCAGCACGTTCCACATCTGCGGCAGCTCGTCGAGCCGCGTGGCCCGCACCCAGCGGCAGGCCGGGATGATCCGCGGGTCGTCGTGCGTGGCCAGCTGGGGCGCCCCGTCCTCCTCGGCGCGCTCGACCATCGTCCGGAACTTCACCATCCGGAACGTGCGGCCGCCGACGCCGACGCGGGTCTGGCGGAACAGCAGCGGCCGCCCCGCCGCGAGGAGCTGGTAGACGCTGGCGAGCCCGAGCACGAGCAGGATGAGGGGGGCGCCGGCCACCAGGTAGACGAGGTCGGTGAAGCGCTTGAAGTGGGCCCGCGAGGTCGCGATGGTCTGCGACCGCAGGAGCACGAACGGCATGCCCCCCACCTGCCGCACCCGCTCGAGCCCGAACATCGTCTCCTTCGCGGAGACCCGCTGGAGGACCGTGATGCCCGCGCCTTCGAGCACGTCGATCACGTCGGGGTAGAGGTCGTCGATCCACTCGGAGGTCACGATCAGCACGTCGGTGATGCGCTGGGTGTGGACCGAGTAGAGGACGTGCCGCGGCGTCGGCGCCTCACCGACGATCACGACCGCGTCGCCGGACGGCTCGATGTGGCCGCGCGCGACCTCGATGTCCTCGGCGGTCCCGACGAGCAGCAGCTGGGGCGGACCCTCGTTGCGGTTGCGGAGCCGCTTCGCGAGCCACCGGTTGGTGGCGATCGCGCCGGCGCCGATGACGACCAGCCACAGCAGGTTGGTGATGGGGAACGGCAGGACGACCCGCGTCTGCGAGGTGCCCCAGAGCTCCCGGGCTGCGCCGGTGAGGGCGAGGTTGAGGAGCGCGGTGATCCCGGCCGCCCCGAGCGTCTGCCGGACCGTCCGCGGCAGCGACGGCGGCGAGCCGAGCCGGGGGTCGCGCTCGTAGAGCCCGCCGAAGTAGAGCGACGCCATGAAGATCACGAACGTGACCGCGAACGACACGGCGTAGTGGGTGCCGGTGTAGGTGGGCCAGTCCCAGCCGTAGCGGACCCACATCAGCCCGACCATGAGCGCCACGAGGACGACCGCGTCGGCCGCCTGGACGAGCCGGAACCCACGGCGGTTCAACCGGGTGAGGAGCGGCATCTCGCCGGTGGTGAGCGCGCGCTCGACCGCCGCGACCTCGGCGTCGTCGACGGCCGTCGCCGGCGACCCGACGCGGGGCGCGTCCTCGAGGCTCTCGTGCTCGCTCATCGGGTCTCTGACTCGTCCGGGGTCGGGTGCGACGCGATGGGAGCCGCCGTGTCCCGGCGCCCGACCAGGAAGCCGGTCCCCCACGCCAGGTGCATCGTGCCGAGGGCGACGGCGGTCGCCAACCCGAGGGGCCGGGCGCCCCCAGCGTGCACGCCGGCGACCGCGAGTCCGAGGACGTAGCCCGCGACCAGCAGCCCGAACGGCCACCACGGGCCGGCGAGGCCGATCAGCGCGGTGACGAGCAAGGCGGCGACGAGCGCCGGCGGGACCAGCTGGCGGAGCTTCACCGACCCGGGGTGCTCCCGCAACACGACGCGCTTCCAGGTGCCGTAGTCGTGGTACTGACGCGCCAACGCCCGCACGCTCCCCCGCGGTCGGTAGTCGACCGCCAGCCGCGGGTCGAAGCGGACCCGCCAGCCTGCCTGTCGCAGCCGGTGGTTGAGCTCGTAGTCCTGGTTGCGGACCAGCCGCTCGTCGAAGCCGCCGACGGCCTCGAGCGCCTCGCGTCGGAACACCCCGAGGTAGACGGTCTCGACGTCGGCCGGGACCGTCCCGGTCCGGTAGGCGGCCCCGCCGGCGCCAGCGGGCGAGCGCATCGCGGCCGCCACCGCCCGCGCGAACCCCGCCTCGGCGACCGGCCGCTGGGTCCCTCCCACGTTGGCCGCGCCGGTGTCGCGCAGCACCTCGATGGCGGTGGCGACGTAGCCAGGCTCGAGGCGGGCGTGGGCGTCGAGCCGGACGACCACCTCGCCGTGGCTCGCCGCGATGGCCCGGTTGAGCGCCGCGGGCGTCACCCCGGCGGGGTTGGCGACCCAGCGGACGCGCGTGTCGGCGGCGGCGAGCTCGCCGGCGAGCGTCTCGGTCGCGTCGGCCGACGGCCCCACGGCGATCACGACCTCGAGCTCGCCGGGGGTGGCCTGCGCGAGCGCCGAGTCGACCGCCGCCGCGAGCGTCGCCGCCGAGTCCCGCGCCGGGATGACCACCGAGACCGAGGGCGTCGGCCCGAGCGGCGGCAGCGGCTCGGGGCGGGGCGCGACCGTGCCGCTCACGTCGCTCGGCCCGCCGGGCGGAGCCCTGCCCACGTCTCGAGCTGGCGGACGAACCGCGGGCCGTCGACGTCCCAGTTGTGACCCGCGACGGTCGCCTCGTGGCCGCGACGGCCGAGCCGCTCGCGCCGCTCGGGGTCGTCACGCAGCTCCAGGACCGCCGCCACGGTCGCGTCGACGTCGCCGAACGGGACGACGACGCCGCAGTCGTAGCGTTCGACGATCGCCACCGCCGGCGGGAGCGGCGTGGTGACCACCGGGACGCCCCGGCCCGCGTACTCGAGGATCTTGGTCGGGAGCGACACCCGGTAGTTGGGCTCGTCGGCGAGGAGCGACAGCCCCGCGAGCGCGCCCTCGATCCGCGGGAGCGCCACGTCGTTGGGGACGAAGCCGCGCCAGTCGATGGCGCCGTCGGAGGTCGCGGTCCCGAGGAGGTCCCGCACGTCGGCGTCGGCCTGGCCGATGACCTCGAGGGTGATGCCCTCGGGCGCGAGCCGGCGGCCGACCTCGACGAGGTCGTGGGCGCCCCGGAGGCGAGAGACCCGGCCGACGTAGACGACGCGGTCGTCGCCCGGCGGGGGGACCTCGGCCGGCACCCGGGGCGTGTTCGGCACGAGCGGATGGGGGCGGGCGAACCGGCGGGCGTACGCCTGCTCCGCGAGGAGCAGGTGGTGGGTCCGCTCGGCGCGACGCTCGCCGGCGCGGACCAGCGTCCGCGTGAACGGCCGGACCCACTCGGGGAGCCAGGGCTTGTCGACCACCGCGCCGGCGGTGTCCTCGTGGACGTCCCAGACGACCGGGGCGTCGAGGTCGAGGCCGGCGACGGCGAGCAGCAGCTCCGGGTCGTGCAGCAGGACGATGTCGCAGGAGGGCGCGAGCCGTTGGACGAGCCGGCGCGCGTCACGGATCGCCGCGAGGCGCTGGCGTCCGGACGCGCGGGTGACGTCGTAGCCCGCGACGCCCGGCGGGGGCTCGACGCCGTAGCCGGTCCACGGTGCGACGTAGACGACCTCGTGGCCGGCCCGGCGCATCGCGCCGATCTGGCGGTGGAAGATGCGTGCGTCGAGCGGCGTGTGGACGATCGTGACGACGAGGACCCGCACACGGACTCCTAGAGGGCGACGACGTCGTCGCGGACGATGCCGCGCGAGCGGTAGGTGTCGCGGGTGTCGAACACCAGCCCGACCTCATCGAGCACGCGCTCGTAGTCGACGGCGGTGTGGTCGGTCAGCACGATCGCGAGCGCCCAGCCGTCGAGCGGGGCGTCGGCGGCCACCGGCTCGTAGCCGTGCCGCTCGATGCGGTCGGCGGGGACGTGCGGGTCGAGCACCCCGACCTCGGCGCCGCGCTGGGCCAGCAACCGCAGCACGTCGAGCGCCGGCGACTCGCGGTCGTCGGCGACGTCGCGCTTGTAGGCGGTCCCGAGCGCGAGGATGCGGGTCCCCCGGATCGGGAGGCCCCGGTCGTTCAGGAGGTCGGCGACGCGCCCGACGACGTAGGCCGGCATGTGCTCGTTGACGTCCTGGGCGAGGTCGATGAACCGGGTGGGGAACTTCAGCTCCCGGGCGCGCCAGGCGAGGTACTCCGGGTCGAGCGGGATGCAGTGCCCGCCGACGCCGGGGCCGGGGCGGAACGGCTGGAACCCGAACGGCTTGGTCGCGGCGGCGTCGACCACCTCCCAGATGTCGATGTCGAGCTCGTGTGCCAGCTGTGCCAGCTCGTTGATCATCGCGATGTTGACGGCGCGGTAGGTGTTCTCCAGGAGCTTGGTGAGCTCGGCCGCCCGCGCGGAGCTGACGACGTGGACCTCCTGGACGAGGCGCCGGTAGGCGGCCGCGGCGACCTCGCCGGACCGCGGGGTCACGCCGCCGACGACCTTGGGGATCTGGGACGGGCCGAGCTGGTTGCCGGGGTCGACCCGTTCGGGCGAGAACGCGACCCAGACGTCGGTGTCGAGGGTCAGGCCGGCGCGCTCGACCGCGGGGACGAGCGAGTCCTCGGTCGAGCCGGGGTAGGTGGTCGACTCCAGCGAGACCACCATGCCGGGACGGGCGACCGCGGCGATGGTCTCGGCGGCGGCCTCGATGAACGAGGTGTCGGGTTGCCGGTTGCGTCCCAGGGGCGACGGCACGCACACGAGCAGGACGTCGGCGTCGGACAGCCGTTCGGCCTCGGTGGTGAACACGGCGCCGGCGTCGAGGGCCTCCCGGAGGTCGGCGTCGGGGACGTCGCCGACGTGCGAGCGGCCGGCCACCAACCCGGCGACGATGTGGTCGGCGACGTCGAAGCCGATGACCTGGAGCCCCGACCGGGCCGCCGCGGCGGCGATCGGCAGGCCGACGTAGCCGAGGCCGATGATCCCGACGGTCCAGCGCTCGTCGCGCAGGTAGGCCTCGGGGTCGGTCAGCATCGTGGCCATCAGCGATCCTCGCTCAGGTGGGGGTCGAGGGCGGCGACGAGCTCGGCCGCCCGGTGCGCGAACGTGTGTCGTGCCAGCACGGCAGCGCGGCCGCGCTCGCTGCGGGTCTGCCGGTCGTCGGCGTCGGCGAGCAGCCGCGTCACGGTGTCACGCAGGTCGTCGGGCCCGTCGTAGGTGGCGACCGCGTGGTCGAAGAGGTCGTCGAGGCCCGGGACGTCGTCGCTCACGACCACGGCTCCCGTGGCGAGCGCGTCGAACAACCGGTTGGACGCGAACCCGTGGCGACGCATCCCGTCCCAGTGGTCGTTCAGCAGCAGCCGCGCGGAGGAGTACACGACGGCGAGGTCCTCGTTGGGGACGTGGGTCGCCGCGACGAGCGACGGGTCGACGAACTTCTCCCAGTTCGCGCCGTAGATCGTGAGCGGCACACCGGCGTCGAGCGCGTCCTGGACCGCGTGCCGCATCACGAACCGGGAGTTGCCGACGAACACGAGGTCGTGGGCGTAGCGCGGGTCGGCGGGTCGGGGGCGGAAGCGGCGCTCGTCGGTCGCCTGGAGGAGCACGCCGACGGGGGTGGTGGTCCGCTCGCCGAGCCGGTCGGCGAAGTCGGTGTGGCTGGCGACCAGCACGAGGTCGGCCGCGTCGCACTCCTCGGGGGTGAGCTCCTCCGGGTGGCTGATGTTCCAGATGACGTGGAGCTGGCCGTCAGCGGGTGTCGAGACGGACCGCCCCTTCAGGTGGACGAACACGTCGGTGCTCCGGACGTCGCGGTCGTCCCACTCGTCCTGGGTGGCGAGCCGAACGGGGTGGCCGAGCGCACGCAGCTCGCGGCCCATCGCCTCGGCGAAGTGCCAGTCGCCCCACCGCGGCGCGACCTTCCGGTCGGGGACGGAGGTGGCGAGCGTGATCGCCGGGCGGTCCGCGCGGGCGAGGAGGAGGCCGCGGAGAGCCTCGGCCCGCGCGTCGTAGGTGTGCGCGGCGAGGACCCGCTCACGCAGCCGGGCGGCGAGCTCGGCGCTCCCGGTCGGGTCGGCGACGAGCTCGCCCACGAGCGTCGCGAGCTCGTCGGCCGTCCGCCAGGTCGGGAGGTCACCACCGAAGAGCTCGGCGGCACCCTCGGTCTGGTTGGTGACCGGCAGCGCCCCCGCCGCGAGGGCATCGAAGACGCGCGAGTTCACCGAGCCGTACGGTCGCGTGTGGTCGGCGGCCTGGTCGACCACGACGATCGCCGACCGGTAGACCGCCGGCAGCTCGTCGTAGGGAAGCTGGCCGCGCCACGACCCCACGACGGCCGGGACCTCGTCCCACCCCTTGCCGTAGACGGCGAGGTCGGGCACCGCGGCGACGAGCTCGGGGAGGCGCGCGTCGCGGCCCCAGTAGTTGCCGGTGAAGACCGCGCCGGCGCGCTGGCCCTCCCCCACCGTGAAGCGGTCGGGGTTGGTGGCGAGCGGGAACACGACGGGCGTGTGACGGGACTCGCCGGCGACGAGCTCGGCGGACGTCCGGCTCGAGGCCAGGACGAGGTCGAAGTCGTCGAACCACGGGTGGCTGGTCCAGCGCTCGGTCCAGTTGCGGACCCAGGCGATGGTCGTCACACCGGGCCGGTCGAGCTTGCGGAGATCGAAGGTGTCGAGCAGGACGACGAGGGCGTCGACGTCGTCGGGGAGGTCGTACCAGGCGTCGCGGTACCGCTCGACGTAGGTGACCCGCCACCCGAGCCGCTCCAGCGCCGCGCCGAGCTCGTGCGCGGTGTAGTAGTCGCCGTAGCCGGCGGACTCGAGGTCGCGCGTGACGGTGACGGCGACGTGGTACGGGTGCGTGGTCAGCGTGAGCTCGGAGGTGAGCCGCTCGTGCTCCACCGCCCGTCGCAGCTCCGCGCCGTAGCGGCGGGCGAGCGCGTCCCAGTTGGCGGCCTGGCGTCGGTTGCGCGCCTCGACGTCGTCGACCCGGTGCCGGGTCGCGCCCTCGTGGTGGAACAGGACCGCGTCGGGGGCGACGACGACGCGGCCACCCCGCCGGCGCAGCGACCAGCACAGGTCGACGTCCTCGGCGCCGTAGACGTAGCGCTCGTCGAACCCCCCGACGGCCTCGAACGCGTCGCGGTCGACCGCGAGGCACGCGGCGGTCGCGGCGGCGACCTCGCGGACCGGCAGGGTCGGGTCGGGGTCGTCGCCGTCGCCGACGTTGCGGGCGGTCGGGAAGCCCCCGGGGGTGGGCACGAGCTCGGTGCCGAGGTGCTGCACGCCGAGGTCGCGGGTCCGGCTGCCGAGCAGGGGCCGGCGGGGGTAGACGAGCTGGGCACCGACCGCGACGACGTCGCCGGTCAGCGGGGCCAGCATCCTCGGCACCCAGCCGTCGGACAGCGGCTCGACGTCGTCGTTGAGGAACAGCAGCACGTCGCCGGTGGCGACGCGCGCGGCGGCGTTGTTCGCGGCCGAGAACGACAGGTTGGTCTCGTTGCGGAGCACGCGCACGTCGGGCTGGTCGGCGAGGAAGCGCTGGGTGGTGGGCCCGCTGGCGTTGTCGACCACGAGCAGCTCGACCGGCTCGTGCCGGGTGCGCTCACGGATCGCCGGCAGCAGTCGTGCCAGCTCCTCGTGGCCGTCGCGGGTGAGGACGATGATGCTGACGGACCGGTCGCTGGCCGGCGCCGGCGGCAGCGCCTCGACCGCGCGCTGCAGGGCCTGCTCCCGGCGGGGCGCGTCGACCTTCGCCGGGAGCTGGCGGATGCCCGAGGCGAGCTTGCGGGCCTCGCGCTCGACCTTGGCGGCGCGCTTCCGGGCGCGCCGCACCGGCGGGAGGATCCAGCCGGCAACCAGGAACACCAGCTTGATGAGCGGGTGCTGACGGACCTTCTCGAGCGCGACCCGCCGGGACTCGGCGACCTCGCGCCACTGGTCGGCGTTGGCCCGCTCGGTGTCGAGGGCGTCCTGGAGCCGCGCGACCTCGTCGCGCAGCCGTCGGAGCTCGTCGTCGTCGTGGGTGGTCACCGGCGCGAGGCTAGGCGGGTGGGGCGCCGTCGGTGGCCGTGAGGTACGCCTCGACGACCTCCTCCACCGGCCCGTCCATCACGAGCTTGCCCTTGTCCATCCAGAGCACACGCGAGCAGGTGTCGAGGATCGACTCCATCGAGTGCGACACGAGGAAGATGGTGCCGGCCTTCTCGACCATGCCCTTGATGCGCGCCTCGGACTTGCGACGGAACTCCTGGTCGCCGACCGCGAGGGCCTCGTCGATCATCAGGATGTCGGGCGTGACGACGGTCGCGATGGCGAACTGGAGCCGTGCCTGCATCCCGGACGAGTAGGCGCGCAGCGGGACGTCGACGAAGTCCTCGAGGCCGGCGAACTCGATGATCTCGTCGAACTTCGCCTCGAGCTCCGTCTTCGACACGCCCAGGGCGGTTCCGCCGAGGAACACGTTGCGACGACCGGACAGCTGGGGATGCAGCGCTGCGCCCACACCGAGCAGCACCGGGTTCTCGGCCGCGTAGACCGCCCCGCCGGTGGCCGGCAGGAGCCCGGCGATGACGCGCAGGATGGTCGACTTCCCGGAGCCGTTGCGGCCGATGAGGCCGACCGCCTCGCCCTTGTGCGCGACGAACGAGACGCCGCGGACGGCCTCGACCTCGCGGGCCGGGCGGCCCTGCATCCCGCGGGTGAAGAACCGCCGGAGGGTGGGGCGCTGGCTGTCGGTGTAGATCCGGTAGGTGAGGTAGATGTCGTCGACCATCACCGAGATGGCCGCGTCCTCGGCGACGGGGTCGGCGCGGCGGGCCTCGTGCGTGCCGGTGGTGACCTCAGCCACGGCCGTACTCCGTCTCGTGGGCGCGGAAGTAGAGGAACCCGGCGACCACGGTCACGACCGCCCACGCCGTCGCCATCGCCCAGACCTTGGGGTCGAAGCTGTCGTAGACGAGGGTCTTGGTCGAGCCGACCGTGTGGATGTTCACGCCGATCAGCGCCCCGCGGAACATCGCGAAGAACTCGTACATCGGGTTGGCCTTGAACAGCTGCACGATCCAGTAGTGCCCGTGCGCCTTCTTGGCCACGAAGTCGATGTTGTAGAACATCCCCGACAGGTACATCCAGATCCGCAGCGTGTAGGGCAGCAGCTGCTGCACGTCCTGGAAGTGGAAGGTCGCCCGCGCGGTGAACAGCGCGAGCCCGAGGCCGAACAGCGACATGATCAACGTCGCCGGGATGAGCAGCAGCCAGCTCCACGTCGGGTAGATGGCCGGCAGCGACCGCGCCACGCCCTGCGGTGCGGTCGGGTCCTGGGCGAAGTGGCTGGTGATGATGACGAGGACCATCATCGTGAGCACCGCCGGGAGGTGGGCGATGAACTCGCTGATGCCGGTGGCGATCGGCAGCGACGCACGCGGGAACTGGATCGACTGGATGAGCTTCAAGTTGGCGACGACCGTGCGCGCGCCCGACTGCATCACCTTGCCGATGTAGGTGAAGGTCATGATCCCGACGATGAGGAACGCGGGGTAGTACGGGATGTCGTTGGCGGCCTGGAAGATGATGCCGAAGATGAGGTAGTAGACGCCGGCGAGCAACAACGGGTTCAGCAGGTGCCAGAAGCTGCCGAGCACCGAGTTCTGGTTCTGGGCCCGGAGCTCGCCGAGCGGCACGGTGACCAGGAAGTCGCGGTGGTCGATCAGGTCCCGGACGTACTCCCGCAGCGTCGGCTTGGCACCGATGCGCTTGAGCCCCGGCGGCGGTGACGCGGGGAAGTCGGCCGGCCTGGTCGCCGAGGGTGCGCTGGCGCTCATGGTGGGCGAGACCTCGAGGGAGACGGAGAGACGACGGCGCGGTGGGGGGCTCACGGCGCGCATCTGACGCCCGATGCTACACCGGGCGGCTCGCGGCCCGGCGCGGCCGCCACCGGCCGGACGGTCGCCCGCCGTGGCGACGGGCGGGCGGTGCACGGCGGCCGAGGCTCAGCCGGCGATCGTGACCGGGGCGTGGTCCGCAGCGGTCTCCGCGCGCCGGGGCTCGGGCTCGAAACGGCGCTTCTGGGCCAGCGCCCAGCGCTCGACGAGGTGGTAGGAGAGCAGCGCCAGCGCGATCGCGCCGAGGCCGCCGACGGCGGTCCGCAGCCACAGCGGCCAGTCCCCCGCCCGCTCCCGCAGGATCCGGTACAGCGGTACGTGCCAGAGGTAGACGCCGTAGGAGATCCCGCCGAGCCACACGAACAGCCGCGCCGACAGGGCCCGCGGGACGGGGCTGTCCGCCGCCACGACGCAGGTCACGATGATGACCGCGCCGGCGATCGCGCCGAGGGTCTCGCCGCCCGCGAACATGAACCCCCACCACCGCTCGTCGACCGTCGCCGCGAACCAGACGAGGTAGCCGGCGGCGACGAACGATGCGGCGACGAGCCGCGACCGGTGCGGCCGGAGCCGGTCGAGGTGCCCGCGCATCGCCGCGATGCCGACGAGGCAGCCGATCATCAGGTGGTCGATGCGGAGGTCGGTGCCGGTGAGGAAGCGGGGGTAGACACGGCTGAAGGCGAGCTCGCGGGCGGCGAGCCGGACCGACGCGAGGCTGCCGCCGACGTCCTCGGGCAGCGTCGCGAGGTGCCACCACACGCCCCGGACCACGAGGACGACCAGCGACACGGTGACCATGGCCGTGACGATCCGGCGCCAGGACGTCCCCCGTCGGACCGCCCACAGGAGCACGAGCGGCCACAGGAGGTAGAACTGCAGCTCGACCGCGATCGACCAGGTGTGCTCGAGCAGCAGCAGCGGGTGCCGGGTCATGACGTGCTGGAGGTTGCCGACGCCGGCGAGCACCGACACGCCGGACAGCCACTGGGCGCGGGCGGTCGCGGCGCTCGCCGACAACTGCACGTAGACGCCGATGGCGAGCACGAACACGACCAGGGCGGGGTAGATCCGCAGACCGCGCCGGGCGTAGAAGCGACCGAGGTGGACGGTGCCGACGTCGCGTTGCTCCTGCAGCATCAGCACGGTGATGAGGAAGCCGGACAGCACGAAGAAGGTCGTGAGGCCGACGTGGCCGGCGCGGATCCACGGCACCTGCGCGTGGAACAGCGTCACCACGACGAGCGCCACGCCGCGCAGCCCGTCGAGGCCCGGGCGGTAGCCCAGCCGGAAGCCCGGGTCGTCGGGGAGGGGGCTCGCGGGCACGGGTCGCGCCTCGATGGGATCGACGACAGCGGACGGGAGAGCGGGCCGGCGTCGACCGAGGTCATGTCCGGGGCGTCGCGTGCGCGCTCCCCCGGAGCCACCCTCCACGGGCCGTATGATACGGACCCTGGGTGGCCGGTTCCGCCTGGTCGATGTCCCCGACGGTGGGTGCTGCCCCCGAGGGCCCGATGGTCTTCTCCTCGATCCCCTTCATCTTCTTCTTCCTGCCGCTCACGCTGGCCGCCTACCACCTCGCACCACGCCGCGTCCGCAACACCGTGCTGCTGGTCGCGAGCCTGGTCTTCTACGCGGCCGGGAGTGGCCGCTTCGTGCTGCTCCTCATCCTCACGAACGCGATCAACTTCGGTCTCGTCGCGGGCCTCGACGCCGCGCGGACCGCCGGCGACGAGCAGCGGCGCCGGGTCCTCACCGCCATCGCCCTGGTCCTCGACGTGGGCGTCCTCGCCTGGTTCAAGTACGCCAACTTCCTGGTCGACCAGGTCAACCTCGCCCGGGTGATGTTCGGCACCGATGCGCTGCCGTGGACCTCGGTGCTGCTCCCCATCGGGATCTCGTTCTTCACCTTCCAACGGATGAGCTACACGATCGACGTGAGCCGCGGGGTCCGGCCGGCGCTGCGCAACCCGTTCGACCACCTGCTCTACGTGGTGCTGTTCCCGCAGCTGATCGCCGGACCGATCGTGCGCTACCAGGACATCGACGAGCAGCTACGGGCGGACCGGCGCGTGCGGTTCGACGACATCGGCGTGGGCGCGATCCGCTTCGCCCACGGGCTCGCCAAGAAGGTGCTCATCGCCGACACCGTCGCACCCATCGCCGACGCGGTGTTCGAGCTCCCCGGGACGCCGTCGAGCCTGGCGGTCTGGATCGCGGTGCTCGCCTACGCGGTCCAGATCTACGCCGACTTCTCCGGCTACTCCGACATGGCCATCGGGTTGGGGCACATGTTCGGGTTCACCTTCCCCGAGAACTTCCGGCGCCCGTACTCGGCGCTGTCGATCACCGACTTCTGGCGCCGGTGGCACATCACGCTGTCGACCTGGTTCCGCGACTACCTCTACATCCCGCTCGGCGGGTCGCAGACCTCGACCCGCTACCGCGTGTACCTGAACCTCTCGCTGGTGTTCCTCGCCACCGGCTTCTGGCACGGCGCCGCCTGGACGTTCGTGTTCTGGGGCGGCTACCACGGCGCGCTCCTGATGCTGGAGCGCGTCACGGGGCAGCGCGTCACCGACGCGGCGACGGCGCGGTTCGTCGCGGCACGCCGAGCCCTGACGTTCGTGCTGGTCGTGTTCGGGTGGGTGCTGTTCCGGGCCCGCTCGATGAGCCAGGCGGCCCGGTTCCTGAAGGCGATGGTCGTGCCGTCGGGCACGGGGCTCACGGCCGAGCTCGCGCACGCGCTCACGACCCAGGCGTCGCTGACGCTGGCGCTGTCGCTGGTCGTGCTGGTCCTCCTCCCGCGGGACTTCGTCGCCGGGCGCACGCTGACGTCGTCGACGCGCCGGCCGGTCGTCGTGTGGCGCTACGCCACCGCGTTCCTGCTGCTGCCGGCCACCGCGGTCGTCACGGCCAGCACCACCTTCAGCCCGTTCCTCTACTTCCGGTTCTGACGTGAGCGATCTCGACACCACCACCCTGACGCCGGTCGGCGAGCCTGCGCCGGCGCCCGGGTCGACGCCCGGTCTGCGCGGGGCGCGGCCCGCCGCGGCCGCGTTCCTGGCGATGATCGCGGTGCCGCTCGTGGCCTACGTGCTGGGCGTCCGCGCTCCCGCGACCGAGAACCGGGCGCAGACCCCGACCCCGTCGCTCGGCGCGGTGGCCCGGCTCGACGAGACCGCGCTGGCCCGGCTCAGCGACCACCTGACCGAGACCCTCCCGGGGAGGCAGGCCGCCGTCCGGGTCGACGCCATGGTCGACCGCTACGTGTTCGGGCAGTCCCCCAACACCGACGTGCTCCTCGGTGAGGACGGCTGGCTGTTCCTCGCCAAGTCGGTCGACGTCCCCTGCCGCACCGACGCCGAGGTCCGCTTCCTCCGGGCGGAGCTGGAGCGGGCGCACGACCTCGTGGCCCGCACCGGCCGCGACCTGCGGGTGATCGTCCCCCCGAACAAGGCGACGGTCTACCCCGAGCAGCTCGGCCGCTCCACCCGCGTCGCCGAGTGCGGGTTCGCTCTGTCTGATGCGTACCGCGACCAGCTCGAGCAGGACCCGCCGGCGGGCTACCTGCCCCTGTGGGACCGGATCGACGCGCTCCGCCGGCGGGTCGCGGACCACCCCATCTACCTCCCGACCGACACCCACTGGACCACCGAGGGCTCGGTCGAGATGGTCGAGCGCATCGTCGAGTCGTTCGACCCCTCCCTCCTCGACGGGGTCGAGGCCGTGTCGGGCCGGTCGCTGCCGTACGTCGGCGACCTCGCACGCCTGATCGGGCTCCCCGACGAGGAGGTCGAGGAGCTGCTCGACCTCCGCCGGCCGGGGGTCGACTGGGAGCTCAAGCGTCCCAGCGGGGTCGACTGGCTCCCCGCCGCGACGCCGGAGATGGAGGCGTCGGTCCTCCAGGCGACCGGCGGTGACGTGGTGCCGGGTCGGACCGTGATGGTCCACGACTCCTTCGCGTACCTGAGCCGGGCGCAGATGGCGCCGTTCTTCGCCGACCTCGTGATGATCCGCCGTCACCCCATCGCGGTGACCTGGGTGGGCGAGATCGTCTCCCGAGCCGACCACGTCGTCCTCGAGGTCGTCGAGCGGTCGCTCTGGCAGGCCGTGGTCGAGGACGGGCTCGTCAGCTCCCTGGCGGTGGCGCTCCGGGAGGACCTCCCCAGCGACGAGGTCCCGGTCTCCGCCGACGACGACGGACGCTTCACGCTCGACGCCGACGGCGCCGACGTCCTCACGGTCGACCACATCGGCGAAGCCCCGTCGAAGGCGCCGTACGCGCTCGAGGTCGAGGTCGCCGACGGCGAGTGGCTGCAGGTCGACCGACGCCCCGAGGTGCGCACGGAGGCGCCGCTGACCTTCGACCTCCGCCGCTACGCGACCGGTGGTGTGCACCGGTTCCGCATCATCGACGGCGGCGGCGACGCGCTGCACCCGACGACGGTGACGCTCATCGCCACGTCCTGACGATCACGCCGGTCGCGTGACCCGCTCGGGTCGGTCCGCGACCGCCGGCTCGACGACCTCGAGGAGCTCGCGGACGCGGTGGGCGAACGTGTGGCGCTCCCGCACGATCCGCTGGCCCTTCTCGGCGAGTCCCCGCCGGGCCTCGGGGTCGGCGAGGTAGCGGTCGACCTTCGCGGCGAGGTCGTCACGATCGCGGTAGGTCACGACCGCGCCGTCGAACTGCGCGTCGACCCCCTCGACGTGGTCGCTGACGACGAACGCGCCGGCGGCGAGCGCGTCGTAGAGGCGGTTGGACAGGAACCCGTGCTCGCGCATGTCGTCCCAGTGGTCGTTCAGGACGATGTCGGCGTTGGCGTAGTAGGCCGGCAGGTCGCGGTTCGGGACGTGGTCGCCCTTGACGTAGCGCGGGTCGACGAGGTCGCTGGTCCAGTTCGTGCCGTAGATCGCGAGGTCGTGGCGGGTCGGGGTGAGGTCGGCCACGATCCGGCGCTTGACCTTGCGGGAGTTCGCGACGAACAGCAGCTCGTGGTGCGGGGCGTCCCCGCCCGGCGCGAAGCGGTCGGCGTCGGTCGCCTGGTGCAGCGGTCGCACCGGCACGTCGACCGCGTCGGCGAGCTCACGCGCGAACGGATCGGACGCCACGAACGCGAGGTCGTAGCCGGCGACCATCTCCGGGGTGACGAGCTCCGGGTGGCTGATGTTCCACAGGACCGTGACCTGCGAGCGCCTCGGGGTGAGCTGCGAGAGCCCGAACAGGTGCAGCACGACGTCGTCGCGCCCCGTGTGCGCCTCGGTCCACTCGGGCAGGAGGTTCACGCGCGTCGGGTGGCCGGCGAGCTCGAGCTGTCGCTGGAGGTCGCGCGCGAAGTGGTAGTCGCCCCACTCGTCGACGACCTCCCGCTTCGGCACGCCGATGGCGATCCCGACCCGGCGGGCCTCGCACCACCCGAGGAGGACGTCGCGGAGCTGTTCGGCACGGCGGGCGTAGGTGTGCTCGGCGAGGACCCGGTCGCGCAGCCGTGCGGCCAGGCGGGCGGTGCCCTCGGGGTCCTCGTGGACGCGCTCGAGGTGGGACCGCAGGGACGCGCCGTCGGTCCAGACCGGCAGGTCGTCGCCGAACAGCTCACGGACCCCGACCTCGTTGTCGGAGATGACGAGCGCTCCGGTCGCCAGCGCGTCGAAGACGCGCGAGTTCACCGCGCCGTACGGCTTGGCGTGGTGGGCGGTGTCGTCGATGACGACCTTGGTGGACGCGTAGGCGTCGGGAAGCCGGTGGTAGTCGAGCGGGCCGTGGTCGAACGGGGCGACCTCGGTGACCTTCTCCCAGTTCGACCCGTGGACCCGCAGGTCCATCCCGCGGGGGATCGCGCCGATCGCGTCGATGATGTCGCGGTGCCGGTCCCAGTAGTTGCCGGTGAACAGCGCCTCGGAGACGAGCGCGGGGTCGGGCGCGCGCGGGTGGAACCGGTCCGGGTTGGTGGCCAGCGGGAACAGGTGGGCGGCCTTCGACGAGCGCTCCTCCACGAGCCGCTTGGTCGTCTCGCTCGACGCGAGGACGAGGTCGTAGTCGTCGAACCAGGGCCGGTCGATCCACCGGTCGGTCCAGTTGCGGATCCACGCCACCGTCGTGAGGTGGCGCGGGACGCGCCACAGCTCGAACGCGTCGATGAGGACCACGAGCACGTCGATCGTGGCGTCGAGGTCGTACCAACGGTCGTCGTAGCGCTCGACGTAGCTGACCCGGTAGCCGAGCTCGAGCAGGGCGTCACCGAACTCGTGGGCGGTGTAGTAGTCGCCCCAGCCCGCCTCCGGGTCGTCCTTCGTGACCGTGATGGCGACGTGGAGCGGCTCGAAGGACCACCGCTGCTCGCCGCGCAGCCGGTCGAGCATCACCTCGCGGTGGATGCGTGGGCCCCACAGGTCGACGAACAGCTCGCGGTTGTGGAGGCGGTTGGCGCGCTTGCGCTCGCGGCCCTCGGCGTTCTGGGTGCCGAACTCGTGGTGCCACAGGACGGCCTGGCCGTCGTAGACGATGGTGCCGCCGTGCTCCCGGATCTTGAGGCACAGGTCGACGTCCTCGGTGCCGTAGAGGTAGCCCTCGGTGAGCCCGCCGACGGCCTCCATCGTCGCGGTCCGGACGAGCATGCAGGCGGCGGTGACCGCGGGGATCTCGCGCACCGCGGCGGCCTCGGCGGACAGGGCGTCCTCGCCGGCGCCGAGGTTGCGGCCCCGGGCCACGCCGTCGACGCCGCCGTCGAAGTGCACCCCGCGGTGCTGCAGCGTCAGGTCGGGGTGGACCTCGTCGCCGGCGTTGTCGAGGTCCGGCCGGCGCGGGTAGATCAGGCGCGCGCCGACCGCGGCAGCGTCGCGTTCCTCCAGCGTGTCGACCATGCGGCCCAGCCACCCGGGCGTCGCCGGGTAGATGTCGTTGTTGAGGAGCAGCACCAGCTCGCCGGCGGCCTCGGCGAGCGCCTGGTTGTTGCCGACCGAGAACGACGCGTTCTCGCGGTTCTCGACGAGCTTCAGCGGGAACCCGCCGTCGTACGAGCGCAGCAGCTCGACGCTGCCGTCGTCGGAGCCGTTGTCGACGACGACGACCTCGAAGGCGCGGTAGGTGCTGGCGGCGAGGGCCGGCAGCATCCGCTCGAGGTGGTGGCGGCCGTTGCGGGTCAGCACGAGGATGCTCACGAGCGGCCCATCGGTCCGCTCGTTGGACTGGAGGCTCTGCTCGAGCTGCTGCTGGAAGGCGGCGGCCTCCTCGGCGGTCGCCGGCACGTGCTTCTCGCGCGTCCGGGCCGCCTCGGTGGCCGCCCCGAGCTTGTCGGCGAGGCCGGCCTTGCGCGCGAGCTTCTTGCCGGCCTGCACGGCGGGCTTGACCTTCTCGGCCGCGCCCAGGCCGATGCGCACGATCTTGCGGGCCTTCAGCTTGTCGAACTCGCGCTTCCAGCGCTCCGCGGTCCGCTGGGCGTGCTCGAGCTCGCGCTCGGCCCGGTTGGCGCGACGCTCCTGCTCCATCCGCCGCTCGTGGGTCTGGCGGAGCTCGGTCCGGAGCTTGTCGGTCTCGCGCTCGCGGGCGGCCTGGGTCGACTCGAGCCGCCGGCTGGTCACCTCGAGCTCGCGCCCGAGCGTCCTCTCGGTGTCCGCGAGCTCCGTCCCGACGGCGTCGAGGTCGAACGGCACGCGCATCGCGAAGTCGCGGATGCGCCGGCGGACCGTCGCCGGGTCGACCTCGCTGCGCAGGGCCTCGGCCACCCGGTCCCAGTGGGTCGTGACCTGGCTGGCGTTCTCGGCGACGTCGGTCGCCGGTGCGTCCGCAGCTCCGAGCCCCGCGAGGATGCGCGGCCCGAGGTCGTCGTCGGCCTCGTCGTAGACGTGGACGTCGCGGTAGCGGGCGAGGGCCTCGTACTTGGTGGCCTTCGGGGGCCGCAGCCGCCACACCGGGATGCCGCCGGTGAGGCCGCTGACGGTCAGGTGGAAGGAGTGGGCGATCGCGGCGCCGGCGCCGTGGATGATCGCGGCGAGGACCGGCGGGGTCGGCCACGCATCGAGCCGGGTCACCCCGTCCGGGACCTCGATGGCGTCCGGCCCGTCGCCGAGCGCCGGCGAGATCTCGAGCTGCAGGACGGCGATGTCGTTGGCGAGGAGGTGCTCGATCGGCGCGGTTGATGGCCCGCTTGGCCGGCTCGAGCCGCGTCGACGGCTGGGCGATCACGTAGGGGCCGGTGATGCCGGCGCGGTCGAGGGTGGCACGGGCCTCCTCGGCGTAGCGCGGGTTCGCCTCGAGGAAGGACCGCAGCCGGAAGGCGGTGTCGGGGACGAGGTGGACCTCGGCGCCGGGGACGACGCGGTGAGCTCGTCGACCGCCACCTGGTCGCGCACCGAGACGTAGGTCGAGTTCGCGATCGCCTCGCGTAGGAGGCCCCGGGCCCACAGCGGCGTGTCGACCGAGGACCCGACCGAGTTCCACGCCACCGGCTTGCCGGCCTGGCCGGCGAGCACGACCGGCAGCCACCAGTACCCGGTGGGGTGGTGGAGCTCGTTCCAGGGCGGCAGGTACCCGGGCGCGACGTTCTTGTCGAAACGGACCAGGTGCCCGCCGCCCATCACGAGGCCGTCGAGGTCCTCGAGGTCACCGACGAACTGGCGGATGGAGCGGACGTCGTAGCACCAGTCCGGCTCGGACATCTCGCGGTAGCTGTACCGGGTGAGCTCGAGCCCCTCGATGCGCTGGGCCAGCTCGTGCTCGGCGAGGTACGGGAACAGGATGTCGCCGTAGTTGCCGACGTCGAAGGTGCCGGTGATGCCGATGCGCACGGGGGTGGGGCTCCTGCAGAGGCGGGACCGCCGAGTCTAGGTCCCGGCCGTCGCCACCACCGTGGGACGCTCCATCCGTGGGACGCGTTCGCCGGCTGCCGGCGTTCGCACGGCCGCGCAGGTCGAGGGTCAGCCGGCGATGGGCGCGCTGGCCTCGTAGTTGCGGGCGCTCGTCGGGCTCGACGAGGCGCCGACCGTGTTGACCTCGACGGCACCGAGCGTGGCGCTGTCGATCAGCTGACCCAGCGCCGAGGTGCTCGCGGCGGAGCACGTCACCGTGTTGTCGCTCACGGTGCACTCGTTGCCGCTGGTGTCGTTCAAGTCGAGCTCGGTCCGCTGGCCGTTGCGCTGGTAGATGACCACGTCCCCGAGCGTGTCGGAGGTGCTCCGCGGGGTCGCGGTCGACACCGGCGCGTCGAAGGTGAAGGTCAGCACCGAGTTCGAGCCGCTGATCGACCGCTTGACCGACTGCAGGTCCGGGGCGGCGGTCTCGCCGCCGGTGTTGCCCGGCACGGTCGGTGCGGTGTCGGGGAGCTGCTCGTCGGTGCGGTTGATGCGCTGGGTACCCGAGGACGCCTTGACCGCGTTGTCGCGGACGGCGGCCCCGACGGTCGTCGCGGTGATCGGGTCCGACGAGCCGGAGAAGGTCGCGGTCACGGTCGCGCCGCTGACGGTGGCGCTGTTCGTGCTGACCTCGTCGCCCTCGGCGTCGTAGGCGACGAACACGTTCCCGTCGGTCGGGTTCTTCGAGACGAGCGTCACCCCGCGGTTGAAGGTGTAGGCCACGGTGTTGTCCGGCGCGTTGATGACGACCTTGACGAGGTAGGGGCTGTCACCGCCACCCGCGCCGATGTCCTCGGCCTCGGTGGGGTTGGCGTTGCCCTCGACGCCGTTCAGGGACAGGCCGTCCTGCTCGGCGTCGCTGACCGTCTCGGCGTCGACCCAGCCGCGCACCGGGGTCGCGGTGCCGAAGTCGGCGAACCGGACGGTGCGCTGGGTCGCCGGCTCGTTGTCGACCGTGACGAGCTCGGAGCCCGCGGCCGTCGAGCCGTCGGCGAAGACGAGGTGGTAGTCGGAGGCGCTCCCCGGGTGGCTCACGATCGCCTCGTCGTAGGTGAAGACGAAGTCGAAGGAGCTGGGCTGACGCTCGACCTTGGTCAGGTCCGGCGCGTCGGTGCCGTCGAGGGTGACGGCGGGCTGCACCAGCGGCACCGCACCCTCGGCGTTGGCCACGCTGGAGCCGTCCTCGACCGCGGCCGCGGCGACGGTGGCGGTGGTGGCGGACGCGTACTGCCCCGCGGTGAAGACCGCCTCGACCGTGCTCGTGTCGGAGCCGCGCGTGGCCGAGCTCGCGGTGGACTGCGTGGCGTTGGAGTCGTAGAGCCGGAAGGCGGCCTTGTTCGGCGTGAGGTTCGCCAGCGGCTCGTCGAAGGTGAACCGGAGCGTGACGCCGTCGGCGGTCTCGCCGACCTTGCTCACCGACACCAGCTCGGGCGCGTCGGTCGCCGAGGTCGCCGGCGTGACCTTGACGGTCTCCTTGTCCGTGACGTCGGCGCCCCCGTCGCGCTTGATCGTGAAGGTCAAGGTGCAGTCGCCGGTCGGCTGGGTGACCGGGATCGAGAACTCGAAGGCGTGGTCGGTGCCCGACAGCGCCAGCGCGCGCGAGCTCAGGCCACAGCCGGAGACGCTCGCGCTCGTCACGGTGACGCCCTCGTCGGTGTCGATGGTGCCCTTGACCAGCCCGCCCTGGGCGACGCTCTGGGCGGCGAGGATGACGTCCGCGGGGAGGCTCTCGGGCTTGGCGATCTCACCCTTCTCGACGAGGAGGTCGGTCTCGCGTGCCAGGAAGGACGCCATCTGGTCGCGCTGGACCGGGTCGAGCGGCGCGTAGGTCGTGCTCGTCTTCCCCGCTGCGAGCCCAGCCGCGGCGACGGCGTTGATGTTGTCCTCGTGGACCGAGTCGCCGTCGTCGGTGAAGTAGTCCTGGGTGGAGGTGAGCCGGGAGCCGACGATCTCCTCGTAGGCGTTGTTCAGGAAGGTCGCCATCTGGTCCCGGCGGACCGAGTCCGACGGCGAGTAGGTGGTGGCGCTGGTGCCGTTGACGACCCCGAGGGCGGCGAGCTGGTTGATCGCGAGCTCGTGGACCGAGGTCTCGTCGTCGACGAACGCGTCCGGCGGGTTGCTCGGCAGGGTGACCTCGGCCGCCTTCAGCAGGTTGGCGAGGAAGGAGGCCATCTGGTCGCGGCGGACGTCCTGCTCGGGGCCGTAGGTGGTCTTGGTGGTCCCGCCGGCGAGCTCGTACCAGACGATGCACGCGATGGCGTCGTGGTGGACGGTGGCGTCATCGTCGGTGAAGCCGGGATCCGGGACCTCGGCCGACGGGCACGCGAAGTCGGTGATGTCGCGCGACGACGGGGTCGCGGCCACGGCGGCCAACGGGGCGACGCCCACGAGCAGGCTGGAGGCGGCGAGGGCGGTGACCGCCCGACGCAGACGCGAGGTGGACGTGGTCATCAGGTGTTCTCCCGGGAGGGTCGAGCGGGCACGCAGAGGAGGCTAGTCGGGCACATCCGACAGGTGCCTCCACCCCGGGAGGGTTTCGACACGTGGCTCCGACACCCCTCCTGCCGCCGCCGGCGCGCCGGTCGGACCGCACGGACGGGCGGAGCGGGCCCGGGGGCCCGCTCCGCGTCGTCTCCACCGTGTCGGTCAGCTGCTGACGGTGCCGCTGATGACCGCGGCACCCTCGGCGTTGGCGTAGCCGCCGTCGGCGCCGGTCACCGACGCCCGCTCGGTCGCCGCGAGCGTCGCGGTGGCGAGGAAGTCGTAGAGCTCCTTCTCCTCACCGTCGTTGACCCGGCACTCCACGATCGAGGCGTCCTGGCTGTCGATGAAGCAGCCGGACTGCGACGGCGGCAGCGAGCTCGACGCGACGAAGGTCTTCGCGGTGCCGTCGGCGGCGTAGACCTTGAACTTGGTCTGCCCGGTGACGGCCCCGACCTCCTGGTCGAAGCTGAAGCGCACGACCCGGTTGAAGCTGCCGCTGCCCGCGTCCCGCTGCACGATCGTGGCGCCGTCGAGCTCCGGTGCCGCGGTGTCGCCGGCGAGGAAGCTCAGCTCGAACCCGAGCTCACCGACCGGGTTGGTCTCGTTGTCGGTGCCCTTCACCGTGTTCGCCGCGACCGACGCGCCGCTCACGAGGTCGGTGACGGTGCCCTCGGCGAACGTGGCCGTCATGGTCGTGGGGGTGGTCCGCTCGGCGGAGGACGGCGACGCCGTGCTGCCATCGAGGAAGTAGATCTGGAACCCACCGCTCGGCTGGCCCAGCTGGTCGGTCTGGGGGGTGATCTGCTCGTCGAAGGTGTAGAGGACGGTGTCGTCGGCGTTGACGGTGACGCTCACGAGGTCGGGCCGCGACGTGGTCCCCGCGGTCGACACGTCGACCGCCTGGCGCACGTTGAGGTCGCCCTCGTCACCGTTGATCGGGTTGCCGTCACCTTCGGTGTCGGAGACGGTGCCGGCGTCGACGTAGCCGTAGGCCACCTGACCCGCCTCGGCCGCGGTCAGCGTGAACGCGACGGTGTGCTTGGTCGTGCCGTCACCCGTGGGGGTCGCGTCCGACGCGGTCTTGACGGTGCCGTCGGCGAGGACGAGGTGGTAGCCGGTGTTCGTCAGCGTGAAGGCGGCCTCGTCGAAGGTGAAGTCCGCGGCGTTCTCGCGCACCGAGACCGCGAGGAGGTCGGGAGCGACGGTCGTGCCGCCGGCGAGCTCGACGTCCTGGTACGGGGCGCTGCCCTCGGGGCTGGTGTTGCCACCGGCGTCCTGGACGGCGTCCTTGGCGACGGCGGCGAGGGTGGCCTCCTTCACCGCACCGGCGGTGAAGGTGGCGATGACGGCCGAGGTGCCCTCACGCGTCGCGGCGGAGGCGGCGGTGCGCTCGGCGGCGAAGCTGTAGAGCCCGAAGGCGGCCGGCGCGACGGTGCTGTTCAGCGCCTCGTCGAACACGAACCGGACCTGGGTCGCCGAGACCGGCTCGACCCGCAGCAGCTCGGGGACGTCCAGGACGGTGTCGTTGTCCTCGATGGACCGCGGCACGTCGACGAAGCCCTCCTCGACCAGCAGGTCGAGCTCACGGGCGACGAACGAGGCCATCTGGTCACGCTTCACGGGGTTGCCCGGCGCGAAGGTGGTGGCCGTGGTGCCGGCGGCGATGCCGGCGGCCGCGACGGCGTTGATGTTGTCCTCGTGGACCGACGCCTCGTCGTCGGTGAACGCGTCGCTCGCCGGCCGGGAGGCTGTCCCCGGCGATCTCGGCGTAGGCGTTGCTGAGGAAGGTCGCCATCTGGTCGCGGCGCACGGCCTCGTTCGGGGCGTAGGTCGTGGCGGTCTTGCCGGAGACCACGCCCAGGGCCGCGAGCTGGTTGATGGCCTGGTGGTGCACGGAGGTGTCGTCGTCGGTGAACGCGTTGGGCGGGTTCGCCGGGACGTCGACGCCGCCGGCCACCAGCACGTTGCGGATGAACGTCGCCATCTGTGCGCGGGTCACCGAGGTCTCGGGGCTGTAGGTGGTGTCCGACGTGCCCTGCGCGACCTCGTAGAAGACGATGCAGGCGATCGCCGCCTCGTGGACGCTGTCGGAGGTGTCGCTGAACCCGGGGTCCGGGACGTCGTCAGGGAGACAGGCGAAGTCGGTGATGTCGCGCGCGGTCGCGGCGAACGCGCCCGTGGCGGGCAGGACGCCGACCGCCAGGGCAGCGAGGGCCAGGGCGGTGACGAGCCGGTGGGTGAACGAGCGGACCACTGCTTCCTCCGTGACGGGGACGGGCGTACAGACGGCTTCCACACCGTGGTCCGTGAGCCCTGCCCCGACGTCGGGGACCTCGGCTCGGACCTGGTGCGGCCGCCCGGGCAGCCTAGTGTGGTCGCGGGCCGGCGAACGGGGCAGGACGGACAGGGTCAGCCGGCTGCCAGCACCTGCTCCAGCGCCACCAGGAAGCTCGCCATCTGCTCGCGCCGGACCCGCTCGCCCGGTCCGAACGTGCCGTCGGTGCGCCCCGACGCGATGCCGGCCGCGACGACCCGGTCGATGTTCGCCTCGTGCGGGTTCCCGTCGTCGTCGGAGAAGGCGTCGGGGCCGTCGGGGAGCGGGGCGCCGGCGACGTAGGCGTACGCCTTCGCGAGGAACGTCGCCATCTGCGCCCGGGTCACCGCCGCGTCCGGGTCGTAGCGGCCGCCGCCGACGCCCCCGACGATCCCGACCGCCGCGAGCCGGTCGATGTTGGCCTCGTGCGTGGTCCCGTCGTCGTCGGTGAAGGCGTCGGGCGGGTCGGACGGGAGCTGGCCGCCCGCGGCCACCACCGCCGAGGCGAGGAAGGTCGCCATCTGTCCACGGGTCACCTCCGCCGACGGCGCGAAGTGGTCGGCGTCGACGCCGCGGGTGACGTCGAGGTGGACGAGGCACCAGATGTTGTCGTCGTGGACGCCACCGGTGAGGTCGACGAAGCCCGGGTCGGTCGCGCCGGCGCACACGCCGGTGGCCGTCGCCGGCCCGGGACCTGCCCCTCCTCCGCCACCGCCACCACCACCGCCGCCGCCACCGCCGGCCGGGGGTGGGAGGAGCGCAGCGAGGTCGAGCCGGCCGTAGCCGAAGACGGGATCACGGCCGGCCGCGCCGAGGTCGACGGCGGTCGCGGCCATCGCCGCCCGGACCTCCGCCACGGTCGCCGTCGGGTGCTCGGCGCGGTAGAGCGCCGCGGCCGCGGCCACGATGGGGGCGGCGAAGCTCGTGCCGGCCACCGGCGAGATGGTCCCCCGCTCGGTCAGGCTCAGGACGCCCTGCGAGAGGCTGCCACCCGGGGCGGCCAGCTCGACGTAGGACCCCTGGTTGGAGTAGCTCGCGATGGTGTCGGTCGACGTGGTCGCCCCGACCGCGACCACGTCCGGGTCGGCAGCCGGGTACATCGCCGGCGCGCCCGGCCCGGCGTTCCCCGCGGCGGCGACGACCACCACGCCGCGCGCGAGGGCGTAGTCGATGGCGTCCCGGAGGAGCTTGGTGTCGTCGGGGCCGCCGAGCGAGAGGTTCGCGACCCGTGCGCCCTCGTCGGCCGCGCGACGCAGGGCGCTCGCGACCCACGCGTCGGTGGCACAGCCGGCCTCGTCGAAGACCCGGTAGGGCACGAGCGTGGAACCCCAGTCGATGCCCGCCATCCCGGTGCCGTCGTCGCCGCGGGCGCCGGCGAGGCCGGCGACGCTCGTGCCGTGGCCGCCGAGGTCGGAGTCGGCGCCGGCGGGGATCGCCGTCCCGCGCACCGCGTCGTAGCCGGCGGCGACGCGGCCGGCGAGGTCCGCACGGGTGCCGTCGACACCGTCGTCGAGGAGCGCGATCCGGAGCCCCGACCCGGTGCGCGTCGACCAGGCGGTCGGTGCGCCGATCCGCGCCGGCGCCCACTGCGACGGCCAGTACGGGTCGTTCGGTGTGATGGCGAGGTGCGCGAGGCGAGCGGTCGGGGCGGACTCGACGACGCCCGGCAGACGGCGGAGTCGGGTCGCGGTGGCCGCGTCCCCTGCCGCGTCGACCTCCACCGCGTCGAGGGCCTCGTCGACGGTGCCGACGTCGGCACCGAGCCGGCGGGCGGCCGCCGCGACCGTGTGCGCCTCGCCGTCCTCGACGCGCAGGACGGTCGTCGTCGACGCGCTCGCGCCGGGGGTGCACGGGTTGGGGAACGGCAGGGGTGGACGGCCCGGATCCGGCAGCGTGTCGGTCGGGCTCGCGACCTCGACCGCCAGGAGCGTGCCGATGGGTGCGAGGACGGTGTCCGGCACCCGGACCTGGATGCTGCGGTCGTCGACCCGCTGGCCGGTGCCGGCGTAGAGCGGCGCGCCGGACGGCTCGTCGGTGACCGTGAAGGCCGGCGTACCCGCGACCACCTCGAGGTGGATGCGCCGGTCCGGGGTGGCGTCACCGTCCACGGAGACGAGGACGTCCCAGGTCTGCGCCGCCCCGGACCCGCACCCCTCGACGATCGCGCCGTAGGTCGAGGCGTCGTAGGGGCCGAAGACGAGCCGGCGGAGGTCGCCGGCGCTCGAGGCGTCGTGGCAGACGTCGGTGTACTGCGCCACGGGCGGGGTGGCCGCCACGGCGGGCTGGAGGGGCAGCACGGTCCCGGCCAGCGCGGCGAGCACGGTGGCGAGGGCCGAGAGGGGACGCAGACGCACGAGCTGACCTGCCGGGACGGGGGACGTCGGGCGAGTGTGCCCTCCCCATCGGTCACCCGCTGCCCCGCCTGAACCCGCTCTCCTCCCGCCTTCCCGGTCGGGTCGTCGCCCCGGGGAGTCCGCCGCCGCTCAGGCGAACCGCGCTGCGGCGAACGCGAGCCCGACGAGGGTCACCATCAGCCCCGCCATCGAGAAGAACAGCGACCGCGACTGCGCCACCAGCTCGCCACGGAGGGCCCCGAGCTCACGGTGGAGCGCGGCGTCGAAGCGGTGCTCCAGCGACTCGAACCGGTGGTCCAGCGACTCGAGCGGGATCAGCCTCGAAGCGGGATCCAGCGACTCGAAGCGGTCGATCTGAGACGCTGTTCGAGCGCGTCGAGGTCACGCCTGGTCGCCACGTCGGCCCAACCGACCGGTGGGAGGTAGCCCATCAGCGTCCCCGCACGTTCGGGTCCCAGCAGCTCGTCGAGCCCGGCGTGGAGCTCGTGCCGCGCTCGCTCGTCGATACTCATGCTGCCAGCCCCTCCGTGGTCCCGCTACCGCAACCAGTGTGACGCCCACCGACCCGAGCGGCCAGCGTTCCGTTGGGGCAGCTGTGGATGGCCCCCGGGACACCCGACGCCCCGCGCAGATCGGGTGCAGAACCGACCGCGAGCGGGTTGCTCCTGCACCCGATCCGAGGAGCTGGTGCGGGGGACCGTCAGCGGAGGCCGAAGGCGAGCGCGGCGATGGTGACGACCGCCGCGAGTTGTGACCAGACGAGGGTCCGGGTCTGGGTGGTGACCGCGTCGGAGATGTGGCACCTCGGTGACGGGACGGCAACGCCCGCACGCGACGGCGGACGGCAGCATCGAGGCGGCGCCGATCCCGCCCACCCTGTGGACGGCGTGACGGCCCCGGCGATCGGCGTCGCTCGCGTCGTGGTGGCCTCGCCGGGTCCGTGAGGGGGCACGGACGTCCTGCCGCGGTGTCGACACACCGTGCCCCCTCACGTCGAGGGCCTCGTTCACTGTGCAGTTGTCAAAGAGCGCGGAGGGGTGGAGAGGGCGCCGCGGGCCGGCGGGCAGGCTGGCGCGGACCGTGGGCCGGCCGTCGTGTCGCGTGTTCGGGTGTGGGTGCGGGTCGGGCCTAGTCGGGTGGGTGCCAGGTGACCCGGCCGTTCTCGATGCGGCCGATCAGCCCGAGCCGGTCGATGAGCCGATGGTGGGCGTGACAGGCCAGGGCGACCTCGGCGACCGACACGCCGGCGCCGTGGCGCCAGCGGCGGTCGAGGTGGGCGGCCTGACACATCGACGGGGGCGCGTCACAGCCCGGGTAGGTGCAGTGCCGGTCGCGGGCCACGGTGCCCTTCCACACCCCCACCGAGGTCGACCGGGACTGCCGGCCGATATCCAGCGGCAGGCTGTCGGGTCCGGTGACCACCCGGGTGATGGTGGAATCCTGGCAGCATCCGGCGCACGTCGGCGGCGGTGATCGGGCCGGTCCAGGTGGTCTCGCCGAGTCCGGCGGCGGCGCACAGCTCGGACCAGCCGATCGTGACGGTCACGTGCGGACGGCTGCCGTGGTCGGTGGTGGTGAGCCCGTGGTCCAGCGCGGCGCGGGCCATCGCGACCAGCGCGTCCGCGGTCCGCTGCGCCGGACTGCGGGGCGGGGTACCGGGGGCGTCGAAGGTGCGGAAGGCGTCGATGCCGGTGGCGACCGTCTCGGCGTCCAGCCCGGACAGGGTGGCCCACAGGGTGGTGGACCCGTCCGGCTGCGGTGACACGCTGGCGGCCCGGCGGTCGTGGAGCCGGTCGGCGTCCGCTTGCGCCTCCTCGGGGGCGAGCTGCGGCGAGCCGCCGGCGGCAGACCCGGCCGTACTCGACCGGGCCGAGCCCGGCCGCCTTCTCGACCAGCTCGGTCTCGACCGCGGTCCGTTCGTCGCCGGTGAGGTGGCGGAGCACCGAGGCGAGCAGCCGGGCGTGCTCCGGCGTCAACGCCCCGTCACGCGCCGCCTGACGCGCGACCGGCAGCGTCTCGAGCTCGCGGTCGGTCTTCAGCGTCCGGGTGGCACGGCCCGGGTCCCACCCGAGCCCGGCGGCGAGGTCCTGCGCGGTCTGCCGGCGGGCCCGCTCCCCCGCACGCGGATCGTCCGGGTGGGCCTCGGCCGCCCGGCGTGCCTGCCGGCGCGCCAACGCCCCGGCCGCCTCCCCCTGCCGGGCCGTGACCCGACGGGCCACACGCTCCAACACGACCAGCTCACGGCGCAGCTCGTCCTCGGACAGCTCGTCCAACGACACCGACACGACCTCGTCCACGGCGTCCTCGAGACGGTCGTGACGGCCGGCCGCGTACACCGGCGACAACCTCAGCGGCCGACCGCGCCGTGCAGACGCGACCGGACCCGGCGCCGGTACCCGGCGGCGGGGGCGGAAGCGACGGTGGTCGTGGACATGGACAGCAACCTACGGAGGGGGTGCGACATCTCACGGCCCCGCGGCGCCATCCCGTCCACACCCGTGCATCGAACGCACGTTCGAGTCCGGTTCGACCGGAACGCGCAGCGGGGTGGCCCTGCGGCCACCCCGCCGCGGCGCTCAGCTGACGACGACCGTCGCGGTGCGGCTGAAGCGGGTCGTGGCGGCCTGCTCCACGACGACGTACAGCTGCTGCCCGGCCGTCACCGGCGGCGCGAGCGTCACCGTGGTCCGGCCGTTGTCGCCGGCGAGCGCCGTGCCGAGGACCGACCCGGCGGTCGTGTAGGCCGTGACCCGGTCGCCCTTCACGATCCCGGTGACCGCCATCCCGTCGACGGCAGTGAGCGCCCCGGGCGGCGTAACGGAGCTGCCCGTGAGGTTCGAGCCGTCCGCCGCCATGCCGGGCTGGTTCGTCCCCCCGAGCGCCGCGGTGAACTGCACGGTGACCGCGGTCGTGTGGATCGGGCCGCCAGTGACGACGACGTTGCCGACGCCCACGGTCGGGAGCGCCTCCAGCGCCGCCCGGATGGCGGCCGCGTTGGCGTCGTACGGCATCGCGGTCGTGGTCTGGCCGCCGAACTCCAGCGTCCAGGTGCCGCCGGTCGCGTTGGTGGCGACGGTGACGGTCTGGACCTCGTCCCGTCCGGCCTCGAGCCGGCTCCCGGCCACCGTCGCAACGAGGTGGCCGGCCGGCGCGGCCGGGGTCAGCACGCCCGCGCCGGTCCCGTCGATGACGACCCGGCTGTTGTTGTACGGCGAGCCGAGCCCGCTCTTCGGCAGGTTCCACACGCCGGTGGCGTTGCCGACCCCGGTCGCCGTCCGCACCTGCACGAAGCCGGTGGTGGCCGGGTTGGTGGTCGACGTCGAGATGTCGAAGCCCGCGGCGGCACCGGGGACGAGCGTGGTGAGCGCCCCGGAGCCGACGTAGAGGGTGAGGACGTTGCTGGCCGAGCCGCTCACGACCGGGGTCGTGTTGGGCGACTCGAGCCGGACCTGGGTGCCGTCGCGGTCGAGGAGCACCACGCTCCAGCCGCCCGACACGGTGACGGCGCGGTCGAAGGTGAGCTCCACCCGGTCACCGAAGTCGAGGAGCCCGTTCGCGCCGCCGCTGTTCGCCGGCCCGTTGTCGAGGCTGATCCGGCTCCCGGTCGTCGCCGGCGCGGGGGCCGACACGACGGACTGGACGGTCGCGGACGCGGGGCTGTCGCCGGTGACGCTGCGCGCGATCACCCTGTAGGCGAACGTGCCGGTGGCGGTGGGGGTGTCGAGGAACTCGGCGGTGAGGTCGGCGGTGCGCGCGGCGACCTCGGCGAAGGTGCCGACCGATCCGCCGGTGACGGGCGCCCGCTGGAGCCGGTAGCTCGACGCACGGTCGTCGGCGATCGGGTTGGACGGCTTGGCGAAGGTGACCCGGACGCGGCCGTCGGACTGCACCGTGGCGGTGACGCCGGTCGGCGCGGCGGGGACGTCGCCGGTGATCTCGTGGGTCATCCGGCCAGGGTCGTAGGCGGACGGGTTGACCCGGTCGCCGGGCGACAGCCAGGCGTCGAACTGGGCCCGCGTGATGGGACCGGGGCTGCCGCTCACGGGCTCGGTGCTGGCGGTGTACCGGAGCGCGTCGGCGCTGGTGTACCGGAGCAGCCACTCCGGCGCGGCGCTCCCGCCCATGTCGAGCGTGTACCAGCCGGCGGCGGCGTTGACGTCGCGGACGATGCCGGTTCCGAGGTCGGTCCGGAGCGTCGGCTCGGGCGGACCCCAGCTGACGCGCCCACCGACGCCGACGGCCTCGAGGGCCGCGCGCGGCGTGGCGGTGGACGCGCCCGACTCGAGGTCGAGCTCGTTCTTCGTCGGGTTGACCGTGTCGGCGTAGACGACCGGGATGATGCCGGCGATGACGGTCGCGTCGACGGTGAAGGTGAGCTGGCCGTCCTCCCGACCGCGATGTCGCTGACCTGGGTCGCGTCGGAGGTGCCGTTGGCGCTGTCGATCGTGCGGCCGTCGACGACCTCGATCGAGACGCCGGCGTTGGCCGGGGCAGCGGCGTTGGAGGTGAACCGCGGGGTCCCATCGCTGGCGGCACCGACCTGGCTGGACGGCATGAGCAGGATCGTGACCCGCTCGATCCCGATCGGGATGTCGGCGGTGTAGCTCCTGCGGCCGCGGTCGGCGGTCTTGCTGGACGCGTTGTCGCTGGTCGCGAGGCTGACGGCAGCGGTCGGGGTGACGGTGATGCGCTGCGGACCGAACGGGATGCGGACGACGCCGGTGTCGACGAGGTGGTCGACCTCGCGGGCGAGGAAGGCCGCCATCTGGCCGCGGGTGACGAGGCCGGCCGGGTCGTAGGTGTCGTCGCCGGTGCCGGTGACGATGCCGCGCTGGGCGAGGCCGTTGATGTTGGCCTCGTGGGGCGAGCCGGCATCGTCGGCGAAGAAGTCGGTGGAGGAGGCGAGCCGGGCGCCGGTCAGCTCACGGATGACGTTGTTCAGGAAGCTCGCCATCTGCGCGCGGGTGACCGGGTCGGTGGGCCGGTACGTGCCGTCCTCGAAGCCGCCGACGATGCCCTCGTGGGCGAGCCAGTCGATGTTGGCGCGGTGCGCCGACCGGTCGTCGTCGGGGAAGGCGTTCGGCAGACCGGAGGGCCGGGTGCGCCCGGCCGCCTCGAGCACGTGCGCGAGGAACGTCGCCATCTGCTCGCGGTTGACGAGCGCCAGGGGCCCGTAGGTGTCGGCGTCGAGGCCGCTCGCGACGTCGTAGGCGACGACGCAGTCGATCTCACGTTCGAACGTCGTGTCCCGGGTGTCGTCGAAGCCGGCCGACGGCACGCGGGCGGGCGGGCAGGCCGAGTCGAGGTCGCGGGCAGCGACGGTCGCGGCCGAGGCGGCGAAGGCGGGCAACACGGTGGCGGTCAGCGCGCCGGCAACGACGAGGGAGATCCCCCGCCTCCCCGAACGGCGCGACCAGGAGGCCTGACGAGGCATCACGGTCCCGATGAGGAAGGCGCGCATCCCCAGTGGTGCGCGCGTACGCCCCTTACGACGTCGACGCTACGCCGGCGGTTGCACGCCGGCGAGAGGCGATGGTCCCGGTCCCGACGACCGCCTCCCGACGGGATCTGTCACGCCGATGGGTCCGCTGCGGCCCCATCGGCGTGACACATCCGAGCGTGTGTCAGATCCGAGCGCGTGTCAGCGGACGACGACGGGGACCCGGACCTGGGCGTCCTGGAGCAGCATCGCGGCGGGGGTGCGGCTGCCGTGGCCGACGAACATGTCCGAGACGGGGCTGACCGTGAGGTAGAGGAACTGACCCTCCGGCACGTCCACGGCGACCGACGGGAGCTCGATCGTCCGGCGCGTGCCGAGGTTCAGGCTCCGCTCGCGGTGCGGGAGGACGTTGTTCTGCACGACCTGCGCGTCGGCGGGCGAGGTTCCGACGCTGAGGGCGAAGAAGGCCCGGCTGTCGAGCCCCAGGGCGGTCACGGTGGCGTCGAGGTACGGCGTCCCGGCCACGGTGAGCGGGCCCTCGGCGAGCTGGATGTGCTGCGGCGCCCCGGCCGCCGTCGACGTGGCGAAGGTGCCCGCCTCGAAGGTCGCGGTGGGTTCCACCGAGTCGACGGTCACGCAGGCGCCGTCGGCGGTGGTGAGGTGGTAGAGCCCGTGGCCGGTGAGCTCGCGGTCGGCGCCCTGCAGGTTCTCGCGCATGAACTGGAGCGCGAGGCTGCGGAAGTCGGTCACGTCGTCGCCGCCGAGCGTCGCGGAGCAGGCGTCGCCGCTGCTGCCGTAGGCCGTCGGGAGCACGTTGGGGAGGACGTGGCCGCCGTTGTAGCCCACGAGGATGCTGTTGCGCCGGGCCTTGTCGGTCAGGGCCTGGTCGTAGTTCTGCAGCGCCTGGTGGAGCGGGAACAGGTTGTCGGTGATGCCCTGGCCGAACAGGACGGGGATGTCGAGCTGGCGGCCCTGGCTCACGTGCCAGGCCGGGCCGTTGTCGATGAAGAACTCGTCCATCGTCGCCGGCCAGTTCCCGGTCGCGGCACCCTCGGCGAACCCGGCGTGAACGGTGGAGGTGTGCTTGTCGGCGCCGGCCGCGTAGAGGGCGGCGACCCAGGTGGTGCGGACGACGTCCTGCGGGGCGAGGCTCTGGTTCAGCGAGAACCAGGTGATCTCGGGGGCGAGCGCGTCGAAGCGGGTCTCGCCGGTCTCCATCAGCTCGGTGAACGCCCCGACGAACTGGTAGCCGCCGCCGTAGGACCCGCCGATCGGCGCCGAGCACCGGGTCGTCCTTGCCGTTCTGCTTGACCCAGTCGAGCGTCGCGATGTGGTCGACGACGTTCGTGATGTCCTGGCCCTCGAAGGCGGGGTCCTCGACGTGGGCCTTGCCGCCGGACTCGCCGTGGCCGCGCTGGTCGATGCTCGTCACCCCGAAGCCGGCGTCGAGGTAGTCCTGGAACGAGCCGATCGAGGTGGACCGGCTCCCGCCCCAGCCGTGGCTGTGCAGCACCATCGGGACCTTGTCCTCCTTGGAGGATCCAGCCGGTCGGAAGATCGTCACGCAGATCTCGACCGGACCGGCCTCGAGCGGGTCGGTCTCGGGCACGGACGGGATGCAGACGTCCTCGGCCGTGTGCTCGGTCGGGGCGTCGGAGCTCGCCGCCGGCGCGAAGGCGAGGCCGAGCATGGCCGACGCGGCGACGAGCGCGGACGAGCGGCGACGGAGGCGTGAGGAGAAGGTCATGGGAGGCCTCGCGGAGGTGAGGGCTGCGGCCGTCGGCCGCGGGTCCCCTCCCCCTTCGACAGGCACACGTCGGACACCTCCCCCTCATGTCCCGTCCACGGACGTCGGTCAGCGTTCACGGCCACCGCCCGTTACGCGTCCCCGTCGGGTGCGCGGCGTCAGGTTCGCGATGTCCCGGAGGTCCTGCGGACGCCCGGACGCCCGCTTCATGCGGATGAGGTCGTCCAGACCGACGACACGGACGACCACGCCCGCGGCGGTGACCTCCACGGCGCGCGTGCGGAGGTCGGCGTAGTCGCCGGCGCCCGGGACGTCGTTCAGGTAGTCGACCGGCCCGGCGTCGGTGTCGAGCGTGAAGCTGGCTCCGTTCGCGAGGACCTCGGGATCGGTGGGATCGATGTCGAGCAGGTCCGCGTCCACGCCCCGGAGCCGAGCGTGCAGCTCGGCGAAGGCAGCCGCGAGACGCTCGAGGTTGGCGCGGTCCTGTCGGGCGACGAGGTCGACGTCGGCGGTGGCACGCACGTAGCCGTGGGCGATGACGGCGAAGGCGCCGATCGTCAGGTAGTCGACCCCGTGGCGGCCGAGGGCGGCGAAGATGCGTGCCGGATCGAGCGTCACCGCGTCGCGCCTCCCGCGAGCTGGCTGGCGAAGGATGCGAGGGCGAAGCCGTCCTCCAACCTCTCGCTCATCGACCTCGCCAGGTCGGCGCGGACGTCGCCGGCGGGGCGTTCGACGTCGATCGGGACGGCCCGCAGGTCGAGACGTTCGCCGAGCGCGACGAGCAGTCGGTCGAGTCGCTCGACGGTGGGGACCTCGTGGCCGTTCTCGATGCGGCTGATCGTGGCCTGCCGGGTGCCGGCGCGACGGGCGAGCTCCTGCTGCGAGAGCCCGTGGGCACGCCGTCGCTGCCGCAGCAGCGCTCCACCATCCACCTGTGCGCCTCCCGACGACCATCCTGCCATAGCCTATACGCTATGAGACGGACGAGGTCGTCCGAACGCCCCTCCCGCACGTGGCGGGTGGTCTGAGGCTCCGCTCGCGGGCGCCGGCGGCGGGGCGCGGGCTCACGTGATCGCGGTGAGGACCCCGGCGAGCGCGACGAACTGGCCGGTCATGATGAGCAGCAGGTCCCGACGCCAGACGGCGATGCGAGCCGCGCCGTTGGAGTCGCGATCGCACGCGTCGAGGTCGGCGCTTGGTGAGCCGCTGCTCGAAGTCGTCGACGACCAGTGCTGCCTCGGCCACGCCGATCACCTCCTCGAGGTGCGTCTCCAGCGCACGTAGCGCCTGCCGTCGGCTCATCGTGGCCCCTCTCCTCGTCGGGCGCAAGGGACCGTAGATGGCCGGTGCGACAGGCGCGGCCGCGGGGGGCGACGTGCTGTGGAGAGACCGGAGCCCCGGATCTCCGTGACGGCCCGGAACTCGCCGAGGGACGGCGGGTTGAGACCGCGCCACGGGAAGGATCGGTGCAGGAACGAGGACGGTGCAGCCGGTCGGGTGTCGCCCGCACCGTTCGGCACGCAACGTTGACCGCGAGAACGTGTTCGGAACAGATGCTTGACGCGAGAGCCTTGTTCGGCACACTTGTTCACAGTAGCGGTCGCGTTGGAGACGGAAGGTTGCAACGGTGGCGGTGTTCCTCACACCTGATGACCTGGCGCCCGCCACGGCATCTCGTGCCGTCAAGAACGGACGGATGCGTCGCGTGGCGCGTGGGGTGGTCACCGACGAGCTGACCGGCCCGATCGAGGAGGTGGTCGCCGCACACCTGCTCGAGCTGGTCGCCCGGATCCTCCCCGGTGCGGTGATCGCCGACCGTTCAGCCCGCACCGGGGGCCCGGTGCCGGCCCCCGATGCCGCCGAGCGGATCCTGCACGTGGTGCACCCGACCCGCCGGCGCGACGTCGAACTGCCCGGGCACCGGGTCCAGGTCCGCACCGGTCCCGGGCCGGTGGCAGGCGACCAGCCGTACCTGCACGACGGGTTGTTCATGTCGTCGCGGGCCCGCGCGATGGTCGACAACGCCCGCGAGTCACACGCACGTGGCGGCCGGCCCGCACGCACCCTGACGCGCAACGAGCTCGAGGACTGGATCGACCAGCTCGCCGCCACCTACACGCCGCAGCGCCTCGGGCGGCTCCGCCAGCAGGTCGAGGACGTCGCCGACATCCTCGGGGACCCCGAACATGGCCGGGTCGTGTCCGAGCTGATCGGTGCGGCCTCCGGCACCCGCCCGGAGGCCAAGGTCCTCTCCCCCGCCCTGCAGGCACGACGCGATGGTGTGCCGGTGGACCGTCACAGGCTCGAGCTGTTCGACCAGCTCGTCGACAGACTGCGCGGGCGGGCCCCTGAGCCGCTGCCGACCTCACCCGGCGGCGAACCACGTCGCGCGGTGCTCCCGTTCTTCGAGGCGTACTTCTCCAACTTCATCGAGGGGACCGAGTTCGAGATCGACGAGGCCGCCAGCATCATCTTCGACGGGCAGATCCCCGACGCCCGTCCCGAGGACGCCCACGACATCCTCGGGACGTACCGGCTCGTCGGCGACCCCGTCGAGATGTCCACGGTCCCCGCCGACGGTGAACACCTGCTCGGCCTGCTGCGGGCACGGCACGCGACCATCATGGAGGGCCGTCCGGACAAGAACCCCGGGAGGTTCAAGACGGTCACCAACCGCGTCGGCTCGCGCGTGTTCGTCGCACCCGAGGAGGTCCTCGGGACGCTCCAGGCCGGTTGGGAGCGGGTCGCCTCCCTGGACGACCCGTTCGCGAGGGCGGTTGCTGCGATGTTCGTCGTGTCCGAGGTGCACCCGTTCGACGATGGCAACGGGCGGGTCGCACGCGTGATGATGAACGCCGAGCTCGTCGCGGCCGGGCAGGCCCGGATCGTGGTCCCGACCGTGTACCGCAACAACCACCTGGCGGGGCTGCGGGGCATGTCGGTCAACGGTCACGCCGACGGGCTGATCGCCACGCTCGCGTTCGCGCAGCGGTGGACCGCACAGGTCGACTGGTCATCGGTCGAGCGGGCCCGCGCCGACCTCGAGCGAACCCACGCGACGTTGGACTCGACCGAAGCGGAGGCCGAGGGCCTGCGCCTGCAGCTGCCGGCCGCGGCTCGCTCCGTGACGCGGCAGCAGGCCGCCCGGAGCGGGCGGCTCGAACGGCTACCTGCGGGGGTGCGACGTCATCCCGAACGCGATCGACAGGGGGCACGCTCTACAGCAGGAACGACGAAGGGCAGTCGTGGTTGGTCGGAGCCGCGGCCTTCACCCAGGATCGCAGGACCGCCGTGCGACGGGCGAGGCCCTGCCCAGGAGAGGCTGTGGAAGGACCGGAGCCCCGGATCTCCGAAGAGACCGGGGCTCCCACATGGCGTCGGCCGATGCCTGCTGTGCCGGCAGTCGGCGAGTGGCAACGCCAGGTTCCTACTGCGCCTCGTGGCCGTTGTACGCGGCCGTGACCGGGATGTGGATGATGTGACCGCCACCCTTGGAGTCGCACCAGTTGACCTGGGCCTCAGTGGGCTCCTCACCATCGGCGGGCTGCGTCGTCAGCACGTAGTCACCGTCGTACTGGGTACCCCCGGCGGTCCAGGGCCCCGCTGCCTCGTGACCCGGGAAGTGGCACACCCACACCTTCTCCGGCGCGTTGCCCCGAGCGGCGATCAGCGGAAGTGACGCGAGCGCCGCGACGACGATGACCTTCTTGGTTCTCATAGCCTGCCCCTTCGTTGGCTCCTGCTGCCTCGGCGGTCGGTTTCGCTACTGGCTCACTGCGGCGTTAGCGACCAGATGGGATGCCGCAGGTCGTTGCTTCCTCCGAGCACGTCGGATGACGTGACCAACGTGTACCGCGTGCGGCCGGGCGGCCGCCCTCGGTGCTCGTCGATTTCGCTAGATGTGACTACCTGCGAACGCGGGGGCACGGGCCCTGCCAGCACGGCGGCTCCGCGGGCGCGGGCCGGGACCGGCGCCCCCAGCGTCTGTGCCTCGCTCAGCTCGCGCGTCCCGGTGTGCCGGGCGGGTAGCGGGGCCGTTCAGCCCCACACGGCCGCGACCGTGGCGCGCAGATCGTCGACGACGAGGTGGGTGTAGCCGACGGTCGAGCGGATCGAGGCGTGCCCGAGGAGACGCTGCACGACGTGGATGTCCACCCCGGCGCGGACGAGCTCGGTCGCGAAAGTGTGCCGCCACGTGTGCGGGTGGTGGCGTCCAGCGACGCCGGCGCCGAGACCGGCGAGCTCGACCTCGCGACCCCGCTACTCCGAACCCATCACACATGCTACGGTACATGATGGGTTCGGAGGTAACCGTGTCAGAACACGAGCTACCGGCCAGCTTCACCACCGCACAGGCGGCCGAGCGTGGTGTGCCGCGGTGGCGGCTGTACGAGCTCCGTGACTCCGGGCAGGTGGTCTCGCTGTCGCGCGGGGTGTGGCGGCTGACGGACGCGCCCCCGACCGCGCACGAGAGCCTGCTGGCGGTCTCGCTGCGCGCTCCTCATGGGACCGTGTGCATGCTCTCGGCGCTGAGCTTCCACTGACCTGACCGATGAGATCCCGGCGGCGGTCGACCTGGCCGTGGCGCGTGGCCGCAACCGGCCGCACATCGACTACCCGCCGGTTCGGGTGCACGTGTTCGACGCCGACACCGTCGAGCTGGGGCGCGCGCGGATGGAGGTGGCGCCGGGCGAGACGGTGGCGGTCTACGACGAGGTCCGGTCGGTCGTGGACGCGATCCGGCTGCGCAGCCAGATCGGGTCCGATGTCGCCTACAGCGCCGCCAAGGCGCTGGTGGGTCGTCGCCGCGGCGCAGTGGGGCAGCTGGTCGAGGTCGCCGATGCGTTGCGGTGTTCGGGTCCGGTGCGTGAGCTGCTGGAGGTGGTGCTGGCGTGAGTCCACAGCCGCGTCGCGACACCACCGCCGGCCGGGTCTACAACGACCTGCGCAACCTGGCACGCCGGCAGGGCCAACCGACCGACGAGCTGTTCCTGCTGTACGTGCTCGAGCGGTTCCTGTTCCGCCTGGCCCACCGCCCGCTGGAGGGCCAGCTGGTCCTCAAGGGCGGCACGCTGCTGGCCGCCTACCAGCTCCGTCGTCCAACGCAGGACATCGACGTACAGGCCCTGCGGCTCTCCGGCGACGTCGAGACGATCCAACGGCTGGTCCGACAGGTCTGCACCGTGGAGGTCGACGACGGGGTGAGCTTCCAGCTCGACGAGATGGACGTGCGGAGCATCCGCGAGGGCGCGGCCTACGAGGGGCTGCGGGTGCGGGTGCCGGCGGCACTCGGGCAGGCGCAACTGGTCCTGCGGCTGGACATCAACATCGGCGACCCCATCACCCCCGCGCCCACGGAGGTCGCCTACCCGCAGCTGCTGGGTGGCAGCTTCCCGGTGACCGGCTACCCGCTGCCCGCAGTGCTGGCCGAGAAGCTGGTCACCATGCTCGAGCTCGGCGAGGGCAACACCCGCGACCGTGACGTCGGCGACGTCGTACGGATCATCGCGACGCATCCGATCGCTGCCGGGGAGTTGCGTGCCGCGTGCGAGGCCACGGCGGCCTACCGCGGGGTGCAGCTGCGGCCGCTGGCGGCCGTCACCGTGCGGCTGGGGCAACGTCGCCAGGACGCCTGGAGCCGCTGGCTGCGTCGCGCCCATCTGGAGGACGAGCTGCCGGACCGGTTCAGCGACGCCCTCGAGCAGGTGGTCGGGTTCGCCGACCCGGTCCTGGCGGGCACGGTCACCTCGACGACCTGGCGCCCGGCGGATCGCACCTGGCAGCCGTGACCGGCGTCGGCCCGGGTCTCGTCTTGCGCGGAGGCCCTGGGCCATGGTCCGGCCAGCAGCGCTCAGGCCGGGGCAGGAGCACCAGCGGTGTCGGCGGCGTCGAGGTCGTCGTCGACGCCGCAGCCGGTCGTCGGCCCTGTCGATGTGCCCTCGCTCGGGGCCCGCCGAGCGAGTACCGAAGCGCGGCGGAACCCCGCGACCGGGTCTCTGGCGCCCACCGGGTGAAGCGCAGCTCCCACGGGTCGTCGCCGACGGCGGGGACGCCCGTGCTCACGCCTCGCGAGCGGCACGGCTGCGCACGGACCCGTTCCCGTGCCGCGAGCGACCCGGGGGTGGTCAGGGTCGTCACGCAGCAGCCGGGCGGCGTTGCTCGCCGCGGCCCGGCGTTCGTCCGCCAGCCGCTGCACCGACGCCGCCGGGATCCGGTGGTAGGTGTTCACCGGCCGGTCCTCGAGCAGGCCATCTTCGATGTAGCGGTAGACCATCGGACGCCACACGCCGAGGAGCTCGGCCGCCTGCGCCGGCGACATGGTGTCGTCGACGGTGAACAGGAACACCTTGCCGCTCCCGCGTGCAGCCGTGACCGCGCTACGCAGGAAGCCCGCGACCTTGGGCGACAGGGCCACCTCGTGACCGTGTTCGTCTACGACGCGAGTCCCAGGCGACGCGAGGATCTCGTCGAGGGGCTCGCTAGGAACCTCGACGTCATGCGCGGTCAACTCGGCAGGCATCGATCGACTCCCGAAAGATGTAGCACCTGTAACGATGTCGGAAGCACCGCTTCGGTCAAGGCCGGGGGCCGGGGCGTCACGGCCACACGCCGGCGACGGTGGCGCGCAGGTCGTCGACGACGAGGTGGGTGTAGCCGACGGTCGAGCGGATCGAGGCGTGCCCGAGGAGACGCTGCACGACGTGGATGTCCACCCCGGCGCGGACGAGCTCGGTCGCGTAGGTGTGCCGCCACTTGTGCGGGTGGTGCCGTCCGGGGACGCCGGCGCCGAGGCCGGCGAGCTCGACCTCCCGGCCGAGCGCGGCCTGCTCGAACCGGTGCGGGTGGTGGATGCCGTAGCCACGCGGGTTGACGAACAGCAGGTCGCTGGCGGGGAGCTGCGGACGGACCTCGTCGAGGTAGACGTAGAGCACCGGGACGAGCGGGGCGGGCAGGAGCACGGCGCGCGGGCGGGAGCCCTTCCCGACGACCTTGGCCGGCCCGCCGCGAGGTCGACGTCGGCGACGGGGTGGCCGCGATCCGTCCCTTGAAGAGCAGCGACGCGAACGGTGTCCACAGCCTCGAAAGCGTCGTCCTCCGTAGCGTCCACCCACGCCCACATCGCCGTATCGGTGTCCACCCCGATGCCAGAGGCAGGGACCCGTCGCCGGATGCTCGAACCAACGCGTCACCGGCGATCACGGCGCATCTCGGCGGACCACATGCCCATCCTCCTCATCGCCGGAGTTGCTCTGCGGTCCCTCGCCGACGCCTCCCAGCGACCACAACGTGGCCAGTGCGTCGTCACCGGACGATGGGGAGCAAGCCCCGCTTGGTCATCGGCGTGCTCGCCGGAGCGAGTTGAGGCTCATGGCCGCACGGGCACGGTCGAGGAGGTGGTGCCGTTCCCGAAGTTCGCCAAGGACGGCCTCGACCTCCTCCCACAGACTCGCGAGATCGCCATCCGTCGGCTCGGTGTTCCCGAAGGTCACCGTGTCCGCCCGTGTGTCGCGAGTCCGGTAGCGGTCGGCGCGGTCAGCGCAAGGGACGCCTCGCGGCGGGTCGCGGTCCCGGGGATCGGATGCCCCAGATCGAGCGCGTTGTCGAGCACCTCCGCCCAGCCGCCGTGGGCTCGCTGGCGGTAGGTGCCACGCGTACGTCGCTTCGATCGGCGGCGTCGCTTGAGGCCGACGATGACCACCGACGGGACGAGGAGGAGCAGGAGGCCACCCGCAACGCCTGCGACGATCACGGCGAACGGCGAGGTCGCCTGATCCTCCTCGTCCTCCTCCTTCTGGTCCTCCTCCTCGGTGTCCGCAGCGTCGCTCTCGCGTCGAGGTCCTGGGGCAGCGCCACCGCGGGAGGGAGCGCCGGAGGTGGCGGCGGCTGGGGCTCGGGGTTCAGGGGGCGTGGTCGCGGCCGCACCGAGGGGTCCGGGACGTTCTCCTTCGGGGGGTGGCCGTAATCGGGACCCAGCCGACGCGCTCGAGCGGGATCTCGACCCAGGCGGCGACGTCCGCGCCTCGGACGGTGGTCACGTCGCCCTGGTCCTCCGGCGTGAAGCCCATCACCACGCGGGCCGGGATGCCCTCGGCCCGCGCGAGGAGGCCGAGCGCGGCCGCGTACTGCTCCCCGTTCCCGACCCACTGCGGCGCCCCGAGGAAGCGGGCGAGGCGGGCGAGCGAGTGACCGGGGGGCGAGGGAGACGACCGCATCCGGGCCACCGTCGGAGTAGGTGCCCTCCTTCCGGAGCGCCTCCGCGATGGCAGCGACCTTGCCGTACGGCGACTCGGCGCGCCGCGGAGCCTCGCCGCGAACTCGATGATGTCGCTCGGGTACTCCTCGTCCAGAGCGGAGAACCGGCTCGCCAGCGGGAGTCCAGCGAGGTCCACGTCCGCCGGCACGGACGAGACGACGGTACGCACGGTGTAGCTCTCGCCTTCGACGACACCCCCGGAACGGCGCCGGTCTCGGTCTCGAGGTCGAAGCGCATGTCGTCGCGTCGCTCATCGCCGTCTGCGAACTCGAAGGAGACGACATCGCCGGCGGTGGGGAGCCAGACCCCGTGCGGGCGCAGGACCTGGACATCGATGTCCACCACACGGCCCTGGCTCGGATCCGGGATCTCCTCGCCGATGCGGACGAAGCGACCGGCAAGCGCCGTGCCACGGCCGGTGGCGCGCCAGACCAGCCCGTCGTAGTCGTCGAGCACTGCCAACCGCACCGGGACACCAGGCGGGAGACCCTCGAGACGCAGGATGGGGGTGTCCTCGTGGTCCGCCCCGGTGTACAGGCGGTAGCCGGCGAGGGGGCTGGGCTGCGTGAGCGGGTCGAACGGCGGCTCGATGTGTTTCCGGAGCACGAAGCGAGGCTCGGCGTCGGCGCCGGGGAGGACCGGGCCGAGGAGGATGGAGAGCACCGCCGGCCGCCAGGGTGCCGCCGCTCGCCAGCAGACGCTGACGCCACGGGATGTTGGTCGTGAGGCTGCGCCGACGGGCCTCACGAACGGACAGCCACCCGATGGTGATCGCGCCGAAGAGATCACCCTGGAGCAGCAACGAGACGGGCCGGTGGGTCCGAAGAGCACGCCGACCACGAGTACCCCGATGGGTCCGGCGGCACACACGGGCCACGTCGGGCGGCGTAGGGCGACGAGTGTACCCGCCGCGCAGAAGTACCCGACGGCGTAGGGGACGCGGAGTATCCCGGCCTCGCCGGCGGGCGGCACGGTGGTCAGCAGCCTGACCCAACCGGAGACGAGGCCGTTCAACAGGCCGGTGAAGACGGCCGGGGTGGGGAGGACCCAGAGGAACGCGGCGCTTCGGATAGCCAGGGGGCGCGAACGCCACGAACACGACCAGGAGGCCCGCCGTGGCGGTCAAGAGATCGAGGCGCAACTTGACGATGAGGTAGCCGGCCGCGAGCCCCAGCAGTACCGCGGGGATCCCGACGTAGAGCTCCTCGTGCCCCGCGAAGGTCGCGCGGAAGCCGATGACGGCCAGCGTCAGGAGGACTCCGGTGAAGGCGAGGTCCACCCGTTCGACCGCCGACGGTCGCAGTCGACGCGTGAGCGTGTTCAGCTCCACGACGGCCCACCCCCCGACAGGATCGTCCGGAGGCCCGCCAGACCGCCGACCTCGATCCCTCCCAGGTCGCCGAGCCTCCAGCGCCGTGCATCCGTCCCCGGATCCCAGACCACGGCCGTGACCTCGGTTCGTGTCCGTAGCGGCCGGCGATTCACCGCAGCTCGCGACGGTCGGCTCGGGAACCGACGATGAGGAAGACGAGGTGACGCCCCGGAAGGGTCGCACCGAGGCCCGGACGACCTGTGCGATGTCGGGAGCGGTGTCGGCGAGCTCGACACCCGCGAGCCCGTCGAGGAGCGCTGCCCCGGTGTGGGTCGAGAGGCGCCGGGGGCCGGCGACGACGGACACCTCCTGGTCCTCGGCCCGTGCGGTCCGGCCGAGTGATCCGAGGACCTGGATCGCGAGCTCGAACTCGTCGCTCGTCGGCCGTAGCCGGCAGCTGTCGGGAGGACCAGCCCGATGTGGGAGCGCCTCGTGTCGACGAACTGGCGGACCATCAGCTTGCCGATGGCCGAGCTTCGCCAGTGCACGTGGCGGCGGTCGTCGCCCGGCACGTATTCGCGCAGCGTGTGGAACGCGACGTCACTCGGTGAGAGGTCCTGGGTCGTCTGACCTTCGAGGTCCCGAAGCCAGCCCGCCGAGCCGTTCGAGGCGGAGATGCGGGGGTGCACATAGAGGCCGCGTCGCCGTGGTGCGCTCGCGACGAGCAGGCCCACGGGATCGCCGGTGACGGTCGAAGCGGGCCCGACAGGGATCACCTGTCGACTGGTGGGGACGCTGAAGGTTCGTCCGTGTCGCGCCGTCGGCCAGCGACGGGCCGGAACGACGCCGCACCCTTCCGATGGTGAGCTCGACTCGGGCACCGGGCCGGCGCCCGCCGACGTTGCGCCGGACGGTCTCCGCCGCCGTCTCCCCGACGACAACACGCTGGGGCTGCAGTTCGAGGTCGATCTCGAAGTCACGCCGAGCGTGACAACAGGGCCGATCGCGACGCGACCAGGCAGCTCGAGGCGATGATCGACAGCTCCTCCCAGCCCAACCATGCGCCCGACCACCAGCAGAGCACACCGCTCCGAGGAGCGCTCCACCGAGCGCGGTGATCGCTCCACGGCGGTACCGACCGCGGCCCTGCCCCGTCGCTCGCTCGCCAGGATCGCAGGCGGGGGTACCGGCGCCACGGTGCGTCGCCGACGAATCAGGCGGCGACGCGGTCGGCGGAGCGGTGTCCGCGAGGACGCCCGACACGTTCTGCCGAGGTCATGCCGGCGAACTCGGCTTCGGGGTCGAGATGATGCGGTGGGCGAGCACCGGCAGGGCCAGCTCCTTGATGTCGTCGGGGATGACGTAGTTGCGGCCCTGCGCGGCGGCCCAGGTCTTGGCGGCGCGGACGAAGGCCAGGCAGCCGCGCACGCGAGACGCCGAGCTTCGACCTCCGGCGGCGGCGGGTCTCCTCGGCGATGCCGGCTGACGTAGTCGAGCACCGCGGGGTCGACGTGCACGTGTCGCGGCCAGCTCGGCCATGTCGGCGACCGCCTGGGCCGTGATCAGCGGCTGGACACCGAGCGCGACGCGGTCGCGGTCGCGGCGTCGGCGAGCAGCGCGACGGTGGTCTCGTGGTCGGGGTAGCCGAGCGCTGGTCTTCATCAGGAACCGGTCGAGCTGCGCCTCGGGAAGCCGGTAGGTGCCGGCCTGCTCGATCGGGTTCTGGTGGCGATGACCATGAACGGCGCGCCCGACCGTGGCGCGACGCCGTCGACGGTGACCTGGCCCTCCTCCATCACCTCGAGCAGCGCCGACTGGGTCTTCGGCGACGCCCGGTTGATCTCGTCGGCCAGCACGATGTTGGCGAAGATCGGGCCCTGGTGGAACTCGAACTGGCCGTGTGCTGCTGGTCGTAGATCGTCACGCCGGTGACGTCGCTCGGCAGCAGGTCGGGCGTGAACTGGATGCGCGATGTGCGTGCCCTGCACCGTGTTGGCGAGCGACTTGCGCCAGCATCGTCTTGCCCGTGCCGGGCACGTCCTCGAGCAGCAGGTGGCCCTCGGACAGCAGGCACGTCAGTGCGAGCCGGACGTGTGCGCTTGCCGATGATCGCCCGCTCGACGTTGCCCACGAGCTGGTCGAACGTGTCCGCGAACCAGGTCGCCTGTTCGTTGTTGATGGTCACGTCTTCTCCGAGGTCAGTAGCACTCCCAGTTGTGCACCACTGATATGGTTGGACTCGACGCGGGGTCGAGGTGGTCACCCAGAAGTCGTAACCCTTGGCGATGTGGCACCACGTCCTGCTCGCCGTTGCCGTTCGCGTCCGTCGATCACGGTGTGGGTCTGCGAACCACTCCGCCGGATCGACTGAGCACGTGACAGCTGAAGGTGACGCTGTTCGGCGGGAAGTCCCGGAGGGTGGTGTTCACGTACTGGCACCGTGCCGGATGGCGCGTACTTCTCGCTTGCGTGGTGAACGTGGGCGGCGGTGGGCGGGTTGACCGTGCGGCCGGAGGCCGACCCTGCGTCGCCGGTCGCGCGAGCGGGGTCGGTGCCGTCGGTGACGGCACGTACGCTCAGCGAGTGGGTCTCGGCGTAGCCGAAGGTGTCTGAGTAGCTCCGACTGGTGCCGTTGCTCGACCATCCGCCGCCGTCGAGCTTGACCTCGTAGCGGATGACCGTGCGGCCGTTGCCGCTGACGGAGCCCCACGACCACGAGATGGTGCGCTCGTTGACGCTGGCGCTGACGTTGGGCGTCCCGGGGCGTCCGTAGGGGATGACGGCGTTGGAGGCTCCGCTGGGTCGCCCTCGCCTTCCGCGTTGACCGCCCGGACACGGAACGAGTACGAGGTCCCGTTCCTGAGGCTACGTACGTCCGATCCGCGGCCAGGTCGTCCACCCACCGCCGTTGACGCTCACCTCGTAGCGGGTGATGGCGGCGCCGTTGTCGTCCGGTTCGCTGAAGGAGAGGACCGACATGGTGTCACCGTCGGTGGCAGCTCACGGATCCGACGGCGAAGGGCTTGCCCGCCGACACCGCGCTCGCCGAGGCGGGACTGCGCTGGGACCAGCCGGCCTTGTTCTCGGCCTCGAGCTGGAAGCTGTAGGCACCCCGTTGTCGGTGTCGATCGACGTCGAGAACTGGCCGCCGTCGGGGATCGTGACCTGGCCGACCTCGGCACCCTCACGGATGATCGTGATCCGGTACTGCACGATCGGGTCGCCGTTCTCGTTCGGGCGGGTCCACCGCACCGTGAGGAAGCGGTCACCCTTCTCCGTCGTCGGTGCGACCGGGTCGAGCGGGACGCCGGCAGGGATGCCATCGCCGGTCGACGGATCCGACACGTCGGAGTTGCCGCGCGAGTTCGTCGCGTACAACGTGAACCGGTACGAGGTCCCGTTCTCGAGCCCGGTCCAGGTGTACTCGGTCTGGGTCGGACCGACCTCGACGGTCTGGCCCGTCGTGGTGTTCGTCAACGTCATCTCGGTGATGGGCGAGCCGTCCACGGCCGGCGGCTGGAACGTGAGGTGAAGCTCGCGCGTCGCCGAACTCCGTCACCGGAGGCGCCGGACGGTCGGGGACCTGGTCCGGCGTGCACCGGGGGCTGGGCTGGCTGAACTCCGGATACTCCGACGACCGCCTCGTTGATGGCCGCCACCTCGAAGGTGTGTGCGTGGCCGTTCGTGAGGCCCGTGATCGACTGGACCGTGGATCCGCCGCTGAACTCGCGCGTGCTCACGCTCGGCTGCGCGCCCTCGGTGGGGTAGTCGTTGATGCGCACGATGTACTTGGTGATCGGCGCCCCGTTGGCCAGCTGGCGGTGCCCAACCGATCTGGACGACCTGGCTCTCGCCCCCGATGCACGTCGGGGCGGCGGGCACGTCGGGACGGCCCACGACGGTGATCCGGACCGACCCCTTGACCTGGCGCTGCGCGTCCTCCGTGGCGTCGCCGACCGTGTAGTCGAACACCACCTCACCGAGGTCCCGTCTCGCGGGGTCCGGGGCGAAGGTAACGCTACGCCCGTCGGTGGTCGTGGTCGCACCGTCCGGGGTGGAGACCCCGACGATCCTGAGCGGGACATCCGGGAACGGGTTGACGTCGTTCTCGAGCACCGGGATCGTGACGGGCTGGCCCTGGATCGTCCTGGCCTCGTCCGGCCCGAGGGATCGCGAGCGGCTTGTCGCTCGTGATCACGGTGACCCGGACGATCCCCGCGCCGGTGTCGAGACCATCGTCGACGGTGAAGGTGAACTCCACGACCGTCCCCGGCACGGCGTCGAGACCGGCGTCGATGACCATGTCGGTGCCGACGATCTCGGCGTGGACGCCATCTCCGCCGCCCTTCAGGTCACGGAACGTGTGCTCCTGCTGAGCGTCCGGATCGATCACACCGGCGGCGATGCTGATCGTGCGCTGGGCATCCTGCGGCACGTCGACGGGGAGCTGCGTGAAGGTCGGGGGGGTGTTGAGCTCCTCCTCGAGCTTCTGCTCCTCGACCGTGATCTGCACGGTCCCGACCGAGATCAGCTGGGTCGACGCGTCCGCCGAGTCCGCCACGCGGTAAGAGAAGCCCGCGTCGCCCTGGTAGCCCTCCTCGGACGCCGTGAACTCCACCCGGTCGCCATCGACACGGGCACTCCCATGACGAACCCCGATGACATCGAGCAGGACGAGGTCCTCGCCCTCGGGATCAGCAATACGCAACCGAACCAGGTACGACATAAACATAACC
>CAVUJQ010000011.1:0-60722 GCA_963741855.1 uncultured Actinomycetes bacterium
GTAGGCGGGGTCGGGTTGGGTGAACCGGGCGAGGTCGGGGTGGTAGTAGCGGGTCCCCGAGCTTGTAGAACCCGGTGTCGTCTTGGTGTTGGCCGAGGTAGCGCCAGGGGTTGTCGACCGCGCCGGTCAGCGCGGTCTCGGTGGTGCGCCCGTACGGGCTGTAGGCGTAGCGGTTGACGACCGCACCCGAGTTGTCGGTGACCGCGATCGTGGAGCCTCGGGCGTCGGGGATGAGGTAGCCGTGGTCGGTGCCGTCGCGGATGGTCAACACCTGCCCGGCGGGGTCGCGGCCGTAGCCGACGGTGGAGGTCCGGTCAGGGAGACGGTGGTGGTCCCCGAGGAGGCTTGTGGGTGAACGTGTCCGATCCGAGGGTGGCACGTTCGTACTGGCCGGACCCGGCGTAGGACGCGGCCGTCGGGTTGCCGCCCGTCGAGGTCGGTGAGCCCGTCGGTGGCGCCGGCCGGGTCGTAGCCGAGGTCGAGGCCGGCGTCGGAGCCGACGAGGTTGCCGGCGCCGTCGTAGCCGTAGCCGACCCCGGCGGTCCAGCGGACGAGGTTGTCGAACAGGACCCACCCGTCGGCGGTCAACGCGGCGGCCGCGTCGTCGTTGAGCCCGAGCCCGGCCCGACGGGCCGGCACGGCCGACGTGTCGGCCAGCGTGGCGCCTCGGGCGTAGACGAAGCCGACCGCATTCGACGAGGACGGCGCCTCGACGAGGCGGACCGCGTCGGTGGTGAAGCTGGCGGCGTCGCAGCAGACCGGTGCGCATCGCCACGGTGGTGGCCAGATCGGTCGTGTCCCCCGCGAGGTCACCGGCGGGCCCGGCGACACCGGGATGGACCAGGTCGGCGACGTCGACGGTGGTGGCTCCGGAGGCGACCGTGAACGCATCGGTGGAGGTCAGGCCGTGGTCGTCCCAGGCGTTGTGCTCCAGGTCGAGGACGGGCATCGCCGCGTCGGCGTCGTACGTGCTCCCGACCGTGGTGGAGGACACCGATTCCGAGATCACGACCAGGTCGTAGCCGGAGGTGAGCTCCGAGGCGGCGTCGTCACGGACGGTCACCGTCGCGCCCAGCGTGGTCTGGAGCCGGTCCTTGACCGCGGTGTCACCAGAGGTCAGCGTCGCCGGGTCGCCGACGATCAACAGGACGTCACCGAGCTCGCCCATGGTGTCGGTGAGCTGGTCGGCGGCGTCGTAAGCGAACCAGGTGGTCTCACCGTCGTCGTCACGTTCCAGGAGGTTGCCGGCCGGGTCGTAGCCGAACGTGAGCTCGTCGAGCAGGGTCGAGGTGGCGTCGCGGGTCACCGCCGAGACGAGCCGGTCTGCCGTGTCGTGGCTGTAGACGGTGGTGTGGCCGTTCTCGTCGGTGACCGACTGGCGCAGCAGCGTGTCCTCGGTGCTGGTCGGGTCGGTGTAGGTGTAGCTGCGTCGGGCGAGCACCACCGAGGAGGTGTCGGTGGCGGTGATGTCGGTCGGCCGGCCGGACGCGTCGTTGGTGATGCCGATGGTGACGCCGTTGGGGTAGGCGATCTCGTCGCGGTAGCCGCCGGCGTCGTAGCCGAAGGTGGTGGTCGCGCTGCCGGGCTCGACCATCGAGGTGACCTCGTTGACGGTGTTGTAGCCGTAGGTCACCGTCCCGGCCGGGTCGGTCAACGAGGTCAGGTTCCCGACGTCGTCGTAGCCGTAGCTGGTGGTCCGCGAGCCGGGGAAGCTCTCCCCGGTGATCCGGTTCAGCTCGTCGTAGGAGGTCGTGGTGGTGCCGGTGTCGTCGACCCGGCCGGTGCGGTTCCCGACGTCGTCGTAGGTGTAGGTCACCGTCGAGTTGTCGCCGTAGGTGATCCGGGTGACCCGGTCGAAGGTGTCGTAGTCGTAGTCCATCGACGTGCCGTTCGGAAGCGACACCGTGTCGACCCGGGACAGCCCGTCGTAGGTGAACGTGGTGTCGCCCTGCGGGTCGGGCGGGGAGATCGAGGTGCGGTTGCCGTCGAGGTCGTAGCCGTAGACGGTGGTGTACCCGCGCGGGCCGGTCACCGACGCGATCGTCCCGTCGACGTTGCGGGACAGACCGATGGTGCACCCGCCCGGACAGACCGTCTGGGGGTCGGTCACGCTGGCGAGGTTGCCGGCCGCGTCGTAGTCCAGCGTGGTCACCCCACCCTGCGGCGAGGTGATCTGCGACGGCGCGAACGGGTTATCCGTGTCGGTGTAGGCGTAGCCGGTGGTCGCACCCGTCGGCAGCTGACGTGATGCGAGGTTGTCCAACCCGTCGGTGGTGTAGCTGTTGACCACCGCATCGCCCCCCGTCCGGTCGGTGTAGGAGGCTACCTGCGACCCGGACGTCCAGCTCGTCGCCCTCTGCCGACCCTGCGCGTCGACGACCTCGGTGACCCGACCGAGCCGGTCGAAGTGGTAGACGGTGTCGTTGCTGTTCGGGTCGGTGACCGTGGTCTGCCAGGCCGTGGTGTAGTCGAAGGTCCAGGTCGGCCCGGCGTGGGTGACCGGGTCCGCACCCCGGACGAGCTCGGTGACCCGACCGTCGCCGTCGTAGGCGACCAGGGTGATGCTGGACTCCGCATCCACGATCTGGGCAGCAACCCGCTCGAGGTGTAGGTGTAGTCGGTGTCCTGGCCGGCCGGGTCGGTGTAGGTCTCGAGCCGGTCGGCGACGTAGCCGTAGGTGTAGTCCCGCCCGCCCGGGCCTTCCATCGACAGCACCCGCCGGTCCCCGTTGACGGTGCCCCACGTGAACGTGGTCACCCGACCCTGCGTGTCGGTGATCGAGGTCATCTCGCTCCCCGAGTAGCCGAAATCGAGCGTGTTGCCGTTGCGGTCGGAGATCTCGTCGATGTAGCCCGACGAGGTGAACACCCAGTCCACCCCGGAGCGGTCGAAGTGGACCGTGAACGTCCCGTCGCTGTTCTCTACCAGCGACCCCCGGAACCCCGACGGTGCCACGAACTCCCCGGTCGCCTGGCGTCGTGCGAAGGTGACCTCGGTGTTGGCGAGCAGCAGCATCGACCCGTCGACCTGCTCCCACAACCCGAACGAGGACTGCGGGGTCATGTGCCAGAGCTCCCCCGACTCGGTCTCCCGGCCGTTGCGGGAGTTGAACACCCGCTCCACATCCAGATCCAGCCCCGCCGTCCCCGCGATGACCAGATCGGTCTCGACCACGTTGAGGTTGCCCGACGCGACGTTGACGTGGACCGCCCGCCGGTCGCTGAGCTGCAGATCCACGAACGTGTGGATCGGCCGGTGCCCCACCAGCGGGATGTAGTCGATCGCGAGCTCGGGCCACAACGAGCTGTCGGTGTTGTGCGAGGTCGCGAAGGTGTGCACCCCCGACCCGTTCGGGGTCAACACCACCCCGTGGTCACTCGACGGGTCCACCAGCCACCCCGCCGCCTCCGTCGTGAACCGGAACGCGACCCGTGACCCCGTCGCGGTGTGCCACACGAACGGAGACGCGAACGTGCCCCCGGGATCGGTCCAGGCGGTCGAGCTGTCCCGATCGTCCCAGGTCACCGACCCCGGATCCCAGGCCTCGGTCACCTTCCAGGTCTTGACCGTGCCCGACGCCGTGTCCGGATCCGACGGGTCCCGGTGCAGGTACAGCCGGGCCTGGCTCACGTCCACCGGCTCGTCGAACCGGTCCGCGAGATCGAAGCCCAGCAGCGTGCGCAGCTCGTCACCGTTGCCGTCGTAGCCCACCCGGGTCGTCGCCGAGCTGCACGAGCTCACCGACGGAGCCCCCTCCGACAGCTCACACTCCTCGCTATCGCCGTACGCCCACAAGGTCGGGTCGATCGTGACCGGCCACACCCGGCCCGGCGCGTCCAACCAGCCCGGATCCGCAGACAGCTCCAACACCCGACCCGACACCGTCAACGACACCGCCTCCGAACGCGCCCCCGCCGCGTCCACCATGAACGGCGGGTCGAACCCGAACCGGCGCCCCCCGGAAGCGTCCACCACATCCACCCCGCCGCCTGCGGTCGGACGCAGCGACAGCCCCGGCGAGAGCACCGTCGGGAACCGGAACGTCGACCCCACCCCACGGTCGGCCAGCACCACCGACTCCTTCACCCCCCGCGGACCGGTCTCGTAGACCACATCCACCCCCGGACGCGCCTCCGCGAACGACGCCCGACGCCCCGAGACCACCCCCCGCGCAGCAGCCGCCGACGCCCCCGACAACGAGAAGCCCACCGACCCGCCCGCAGACGACACCGACACCGTCCCGTCACCCACCCGGCCCGGCAGCCGGACCACCACCGGCGATGACGCCGTCACCCAGCCGCCGGCGCCATCCGCGACCAGCGACGCGTCGATCGGAACCCACACCCCGTCCACCCGGTGGTGGATCGCCGCCGGGTACACCAACGCACGCAACGTCCCATCCGGCAGCTCGACCGTCCGCGACCGCTGCGTACGCAGCCCCACGACCTCCACACCCGGCGCATCATCATCCCGCCCCAACGACCGCTCCCCGACCGGAACACCCCCACCCCCGCCGCGACGCACCACCGACGGAGCCCACACCTCCGCGGCCACCTCGCCGCCCGGCACCGCCCGCGTCGGAGCCACCGCCCCCAGCAGCCCCAGAGCCAGCACCCCCACCAGCAACGCACGCACACGCACCATCACGGACCCCCCGTAGACCGACCCCGCCACCATGACACGAACCGCCCGAACCGGACGTGCCATAGACACCCCCCGGCCGACCTGCTACGCGCGCGAGCAGCAAGCACACGTCGTCCTCCTTCGGCCAGACCCACCGCGGCCCCGCGCGCGTGCGCCCCACACCCCCTCGGGGTGGGCGCAGCGCGCAGATAGCGACTCCCGCCGCAGCACCGCCGCAGACCATCCGGACTAGCCCGACCCCCCCGAGCCAGCAACCGCGCCTTCTGGTTCTGGCCGTGTGGGGTGGCCGCGCTCACCTGCGGTCTGCCAACATGGACTGACCGGCTCGTCCGGGGCACGATCAGCACCGTCACCACGAGCCTCCGCCGTTCCCGGTCGGAGTCATGAGAATGTCAATCTGATTTGGCCCCGGTGTGACGGTCTGATCTGGCCCCACCCATCGGTTGTTCCGTCACGCGGGGTGACGGGGCTTGCTGGTCTTGCGGGTGCTGCGTAGGCGGTAGCTGTCGCTGCCGGTCTGGATGATGTGGGCGTTGAAGGTGAGCCGGTCGACGACGGCGGCGGCGAGTCGCGGGTCGGTGAACGTGGCGGTCCATTCGGAGAACGGCGCGTTGGATGCGACGGCGACGGAGGCGCGTTCTTCGCGTTCGGTGAGGACCTGGAAGAGGAGCTCGGCGCCGTGGGTGTCGAGCTGGAGGTAGCCGAGTTCGTCGAGGAGGAGCAGGTCGAGGCGGCCGTAGCGGGCGACGGTGCGGGACAGGTGACGTTCGTCGGCGGCTTCGACGAGTTCGTTGACGAGCTGGGCGGCGGTGAGGTAGCGGACCGATCGTCCTTGTTCGCAGGCGGCGACGCCGAGAGCGATGAGCAGGTGGGTCTTGCCGGTGCCGGAGTCGCCGAGGAGCACGACGGGTTCGCCGCGGTCGATCCAGCTGCCGTCGGCGAGGGTGGCGATGGTCGCGGGTGGGATGGCGGGGGCGGCGTCGAAGTCGAACCCGGCCAGGGTCTTGATGCGGGGGAAGCGGGCTTCCTTCATGCGGCGTTCGCGTCGGCGGATCTGGCGGGCGTCGACCTCGGCGGCGAGGAGCTCGGCGAGGTAGGCCCGGTGGGTCGCGCCGTCGCGGGCGGCAGCATCGGCCAGGCTCGCGGCCTGGACGCGGACGGTCGGCAACGCCAAGGCTCTCGCAGCGATCTCGATCGAGGTCTGCGCGGCGGCGTCCGACGTGGGGGTGGCTCGGCTCATGAGGGCACCTCGAGCAGGGTGTCGTAGTCGGCCAGCGACGGTGCGGGACGGTCGAACGCAGCACCGATCCGTTCGTCTGCGGCCGCCGGGACGGGCAGGGCCAGGACCTGTCCACCGCCGGCGTGGCGGCGGGCCTCGACCGCGACCACGGCCGGGTCGGTGGATCCGACCTGCAGTGCTGCGGCGATCCCGGCCGTCAGCTGCGCGGCGGGCATCCGCCGGGCGAGCAGCAGCACCTCGCACATCCGTCGGGTCCCTTCGGCGTCGCCCTTGGCGGTCCGGGCGGTGTCCCAGAACCGCTGGTGCAGCTCGGTGAACACCCCGCGGGCGCGGGCCTGCGCCAACGCTGAGGAGCCGGGCATCGCGCCGGGCTTGCGGAGCAAGACTCGAGGTAGTGGTCCAGCTCGTAGTGGTCGGTGAACTTCTTCAAGCTGCGGTCCCACACGGCGATGATCGCCGCCGCGGGACGGGTCGATCGACCTCGAGGTGGCGCGCTCCGAGCTTGATCTCGACGCGACGGCCCGCGTAGGACGCCGGGACCGAGTAGTGGGCCTGCAGCACACAGACCCGCGCCTTGGCGTCGACCTTGGCCGACAGGCGACGCATCGTGTCGAACCGCTCGTCCGGCAGCGGCTTCAGACTCGCCCGTTCGACGGTCTCGAACGTCTCGGCGATCGTGACCGCCCGCCCGGTGACCCGACGGCGGTCATCGATCTCCAGCCGCTGCTGCACGTAGGCGTTGAGCTCGGCGAGATCGGTCACCTCGGGGACCGGGACCAGATGCCAGCGACGGAACCGGCCGACTTCGCCCTCGACCCCGCCCTTCTCGTGGGCACCCTCGATGCCGGGCAGACAGAAGAACGAGTCGAACAGGTAGTGGCTGCGAAGCGCGATGAACCGTTCGTTCTCGACCCGGTCCCGACCGATCAGCATCCGCGTCACCGCGGGCTTGAGGTTGTCGTAACGGATCCGGCCCGGGACCCCACCGAAGTGTTCGAACCCGAGCACGTGCCCCTCGAAGAACGCCTCCTGAGCCTGGTGCGCGAACACCATCGCGAACGCCTTCGCCGAGCACGACAGCCGCATCACGAACAGCCACACCCGCGTGCGCGCCCCACCGATCACGGCGTAGAACTCGCCGAAGTCGACCTCGGCCTCCGCCCCAGCCAGATGCTCCTGCGCGATCGGCACGGCGGGGAGCTGCTCCGCCGCGAGCTCCGCCCTGACCTGCCGGACGAAGTCGCGCACCGTGGACTCCGCCACCCCCGCGCCCTTCTCCTCGACCAGACGCTGCCACACCCGCCGCGCGGTGTGCCGCTGCTTCTTCGGCGCGTCCCGATCGGCCCGCAACCACTCCCGCACCAACTCCTCGTACGGGCCCATCACCGGCCGGTCCCGCTCCGGGATCTTCCGCGCCGGCGGCGTCGCCGACGCCAACGCCTGGCGCACCGTACGACGATGCACACCGTGCCGGACAGCCAACGCGCGGATGCTCAGCTCTTCCTGTTCGTGGTCACGACGAATACGTTCGTAGATCTCCACCCTCGACACTCGTTTCTCCTACGCCCGTCACTGTGAGAAGTCACGGAACGTAGAACTCGGGTTCGGGGGTGGGGCCATTTCAAGCCGTCACGCTGGGGCCACCTCAGGCTGTCATTCCCAGAGTCACACCGGGGGCCAGTGCATGGACCCGCAGTGCGCGGACGGCAAAGCGATGGACCCGCGCGCACCCCTGCCGACCGCGGGTACGCGCGAACCCCATCGACCGGCGAGGAGCCCGGGCCGGCGCGGGGAGGCGTCAGTCAGCGAGGGGGGTGAGCTCGACCATCCGGCACTCGGACCGCCAGCGCTCCAGCGCGCCCTCGCCGTCGGGGAGGTTCAGCCGCGTGCCCATGCCGAGCGCCGCGATCCGGTCGAACTCGTCACTTGTCGTTGTCGATCACCCGGACCGTGGCGGACAGCACGCCGATGGCGGCCTTGACGTCCTTGCCCTTGACCGTCATCCGCACCACGTCGGCGTTCTCGAGGTTCGGCAGCTGCTGCTCGGTCCCGCCCTTGATCACGAACACCTTCGGGCCCTGCTGGACGTACCACGCCGGCCGCTCGAGCTGGCTGCCGTCGAGCTGCGGGATCGACAGCCACATGATCGAGCCCTTCTTCAGGGCGGCCTCGGCGGCCTGGGGCAGGACCCCGGCCGTCCGCACCGACTGCGGCGCGTCGATGAACACCGGGATCCGACCGGCCTCGGAGCCGTCGAAGAGGAACACCAGGTGGTGCTCGCCCGGGTCCTGGATCTGCAGGTCGGCCTTGATCTCGGACCGGAACAGGTCCTCGAACATCTGGCCGCGTAGCTCGATCAGCGCCGGCTCGCGCTCCCAGATGACGACGCCGTCGGGGTCGAGCAGCAGCATCGACTCCTCGTAGACCCCCTGGGGGCCGGAGTAGACCCGGTTCACGTTCCACCGCTGGGCGGTCCGCCGGCAGCTCGCCGAGCACCCGGATCACCGGGTCGGCGATGCCCTGCGACTCGTAGCTGTCACGGTCGTAGGCCATCGCGGAGAGCAGCTTCGCGCGTGCCATCGGTGCCGGGTCCTCCCTGGGCGGTGGTGCCGTCGGGGCCGGACTATAGCGGTGGGCCGGTGCTCCGGCCCCGCTCGCGGCCGGCGGCCGCGCGGCGGCGTCAGGAGCGCAGCGTCCGTCGTCCGCGCGGCCTCGCCGGCGAGCAGGACGCGCTTGCGCTCGAGCCCCCACCGGTACCCGGCGAGCTGACCCGGTCGAGCGCAGCACGCGGTGGCACGGGATGAGCACCGCCACCGGGTTCCGCGCGACCGCCGACGCCACCGCCCGGTGGGACCGCGGCGCCTCGACCGCACGGGCGAGCTCGCCGTAGGTCGTCACCCGCCCCTCCGGGACCCGGAGCAGCGCCTCCCAGACCTTCAGCTGCAGGTTGGTGCCGCGCAGCGCCACCCGGACGGGGCCGGAGCCGCCCCGTCCGAACGCGGCGTCGACCGGCCACCGGGTCGCCTCGCGGTCGACGACCAGCGTCGCGGCCGGCCACTCGGAACGCACCAGGGCCACGCCGGCCTCGTCGGACGCGTCGTCGTCGAGGAAGCGCAGCACGCAGACGCCCCGGCCCGTCACCCCCACCACGACGGGACCCAGCGGCGACGGGTGGGTTCCGACCCGGATCGTGAGCCCCTCCCCGTCACGGCCGACCTCGCCCGGCGTCATCGCGTCGACGGTCACGGTCAGGTCGTGGAGGCGGCCGGCGGACGACAGGCCGGCCCCGTAGGCGACGTCGAGGACCGCACGCCGGTCCCGGAGCAGCTCACGGGCGGTCCCGGCGGTGAGGTGGGCGAGGAACCGCTTGGGGCTGGTACCGGCCAGCCGTGTGAACAGCCGCTGGGTGTGGAACTCCGACAGGTGCAGGTGCCGCGGCCACGTCCGCCAGCCGCGGCTGCTCGCCGGCGTGCGCGTCGAGGTAGCGGATCGCCTCCGCCACCCGGGCGAAGTCGCGGTCGTCCACCACGGCCTCGCCCGTCGGGCTCGGGTCGAGGTCGGACGTCGGTGGCGGTCGGGGTCACGGGTGCTCCCTCGTCTCGGGGTGCCCCCAGCGTGTCCGGGCCGGCGCGCTCGGACGACCCGTTCCTTGCCCCGTTCACGGCGCCAGCCCCACCCCGTTGCGGTCGAGGAAGTCCAGGAGCCCGTCGGTCGGGCCCGCCGCGAGCAGCTCCGCCCGGCCCATCCACGCCACGTCGGTCGCGTCGTCGCCGGCGTGTGGCGTCCCCGACACGACCGTCGCGTGGAAGTCGAGGATCACGACGTGGTGGGCGTCGGTGATGAGCTCGTGCACCCCGACCAGACCGCCGACCTCGACGCGCAGGGTCGTCTCCTCGGCGACCTCGCGGGCGACCGCCGCGCGGACCGTCTCGCCGCCCTCGACGCGGCCGCCCGGGACCGTCCAGCGGCCCTGGGCCGGCGCGTGGGCGCGGCGCACGACGAGCAACCGAGCGGCGTCGTCGAGCACGACCGCGCCGACGGCGACCTCCGGGCGTGCGATGGGGCCCTCCCGATGTCCGCTGTGGGCCGAGCCTACGGCCGCTAGCGTCGCCGGCGAACCGTCGGACCACAGGGAGCCCGCCGTGACGACCGAGCTCGACCAGCTGCGCAAGACCGCCCGCGACTTCTGCGACCGCGAGATCCGCCCCGGCGCCCGCGACCGCGACCGCGACGAGTCCTTCCCCACCGAACTCGTGGCCAAGATGGCCGAGGTCGGCTTCCTCGGGGCCGCCATCCCGGAGCAGTACGGCGGGATGGGTCTCGACGCGCACGGCTACCAGGTCATCATCGAGGAGGTCGGGGCCGCCGACAGCTCGATCCGGTCGATGATCAGCGTCAACCTCGGGCTGTTCGGGATGAGCCTCCTCGCGTGGGGGACCGACGAGCAGAAGGAGCGCTGGCTCCCCGGCATCTGCGAGGGCAAGCTCGGCGCCTTCGGCCTGACCGAGCCCGACGCCGGCTCCAACCCGTCGCAGATGAAGAGCCGCGCCGTGAAGGTCAGCGACGGCTGGGTCTTCAACGGCGCCAAGGTCTACATCACCAACGGCTCGCTCGGTGCGGTCACCAAGATCTTCGCCCGCGCCGTCGACGGCGACGAGGACAAGGGCATCACCTGCTTCCTCGTGCCCCAGGACGCCGAGGGCTACGAGGGCCGTCAGATCCACGGCAAGCTCGGCCTCCGCTCCGGCGACACCGCCGAGATCAGCCTCACCGACGTCCACGTCGGCGACGACGCCGTGCTCGGCGAGGTCGGCGGCGGGATGAAGGTCGCCCTGTCCGCCCTCGACAACGGTCGGTTCTCGCTGTCGGCCGGCTGCGTCGGCACCTGCCGCGAGGCGCTCGAGGTGGCGACGAAGTACGCCCAGGAGCGTGAGCAGTTCGGCAAGCCGATCGCGTCGTTCCAGCTCGTGCAGGAGATGCTCGCCGCGATGCACGTCGACTACTCCGCCGCCAAGGCGCTCGTCGACAAGGTCGCCGTCAAGAAGGCCGCCGGCGAGCGCTTCAGCCTCGAGGTCTCCACCGCGAAGCTGTTCTCCACCGAGGCCGCGGTCCGCTGCGCGGACCGTGCCGTCCAGATCCACGGCGGCCACGGCTACATCGACGAGTACCCCGTCCAGCGCCTCCTCCGCGACGCCCGCGTCACCACCCTCTACGAGGGCACCAGCCAGATCCAGCATCTGATCATCGGTCGGCACCTCACCGGGATCAGCGCCTTCAACTAGCCGTCGGCGGTGTCGAGGAGGGTGAAGACCTCGACGAGCAGCACGGTGTCGTCGGTGAGCTCCCGCCCCTCGTCCTCGAGGTCGACGGCGACCGTGTCGTGCATCACGGTGCGGAAGCGCTCGACGTCGGTGCCGAAGCCCTCGCCGGCGACCAGCCGCGGGTCGGGGTCGCCCCAGGTCGTCTCGAACACCTCGGTGACCCGCAGGTTCGCGACCGGGTCGCCCTCGGGGTCGATGAGCGTCAGCGGCCGGCCGACCCCCGCGTCGACCTCCCGGCGCTCGTCCTCGGCGAGGAGCTCCGCCGGGGTGGTGAGCACGGTCTTCACGCCGGCGAGGATGCGTTGGGTCAACAGCTCACCGGTGCCGTCGTCACCCTCGCCGCCGAGCTGGACGACGTCCTCGTGGATCTCCACGGTGCACACTCCTCGCGTCGTGGTGGACTAGAGCGAGCCGGTCACGTAGGCGCGACCGATCGTGAACGCCATGGCGGCGGAGACGAGCCCGATGCCCGACAGGACCGCGAGCGCACGGGCGTGGACGACCTCGGAGCGCCACGCGACCCAGCTCGCCAGCAGGAACGCCCCGAACGGGAGCAGCCCGCCCACGTAGTGGATGTAGAGCTGGAGCACGCCCAGGCCCTGGTCGAGCAGCTTGATGCCGATGAGCGCCTGGACCAGCAGGGCGACCTCGGCGACGGCGACGAGCACCCGCGCGGCGCGGTCGACCGGCTCGCGGCGCACGGCGAGGCGCACCAGGTAGACGGTCGCGGCCAGCATCGCGACGAGCACGATCGCGCCCGAGGTCCGGTGCACCACCGGGCTCACGAACACGTTGTCGATGACGCCCTCCTGGGGCGCGATCTGGGCGAGGAGCATCGGCGGCTCGAGGTCGGGCGCGCGGTGCAGCGGACGCCGCGCAGGTGAAGCACGCCCGCCGGCGTCGGGTGGTCGTGCGACCGCACGGTGGCACGGGACCTTCGCGGGGCCTGTCCGGGTCCACCGGCCCTGCTGAGGGCCCTCGCGCTGGGGCAGGTGCAGGTGAGCGCCGGGTCGAACCCGGGCGCGAGCCGTTCGGTCCCGGCTCGCGAGGACCCGAGGAGTGACACCATGATCCGCAGGATCCCGGGCACGCTGCTGGTCGCAGTCGGCGCCCTCTTCATCATCTGGACCTTCGCTGCGAACCTGATCGCGGTCGGTCCCGCGTTCGACGAGCTGACCGATGACTTCCGTCCGTTCGTCGACGCCGAGGCCATCGACACCGCACGCGGCGACATCGCCGGCCTCGAGGCGGTCTCCGCCGAGCTGTCGACGACCGCCATCCCGACGCTCGCCGGCGCTCTGGGCACGACCCCCGAGCAGCTGCAGCAGATGATGGCGACCCAGTACCCGGCGGTCGCGACCGGCATCGCCGCGCTCCCGACGATCGTCCCGACGTTCGCCGGCGTGGTGGACACGCTCGACGCGCAGCGGACCAACTTCGAGAAGGCCGACGCCATCCCCGCCTCGAACCTCCCGGCGACGACCGTGCCGTGGTCGCTGCTGATCGTGGGTGTCGCGGTGGCCGGGCTCGGTGCCTGGATGCTGATCCGTCCGACCCGCCTCGACGCGATCATCGCGACCGTCGTCGGCGTGGGCCTGGTCGCGGCACCGCTGCTGCTCTCCATCCCCGACAAGGCAGCCGCCGCGGACGACCTGAACGCCGCGCTCACCCCGGTCTACACCCCCGAGATGGTCGCCGGCGGTGCGCAGGCGCTCGCGGTCGTGCAGGCGATGGGCACCCAGATGCAGACCGAGCTGGTGCCCGACCTCGCCGCGCAGATGCAGCTCCCGCCGGAGCAGGTGATGGCCTTCCTGGGTGAGAACCTCCCCGCGACGACCGCTGCACTGGCGACGCTGCCCGAGGCGATGGGCCGGTTCCAGACCATGATCTCGGCCTTCGATGCCAACCTCGACAACTTCGAGACGTTGAAGCCCGTCGCGTTCACCCCGATCGCGTGGATGATGATCATCGGTGGGCTGCTGACCGTGGTCGGCGGTGGACTCCCGCTCCTCAGCGAGGCGTTCCGCGGCGACCCGATCGTGCGCCACCGCGTGCGTCCGACACCCGCGATGTGATCCGCAGAGGGCTCCACACGACGGGCCGTGCCTCCGGGCACGGCCCGTCGCGCGTCTCGATCGCGCGTGTCGGTCAGGTCTCGCGCCGTTCCACCCGGGTCGCGGCGAGCGCCACGAGGGCGACCGTCAGGACGATCCCGACGACGGCCGCCGGCGCGGCCTCGCTCGCCGGCGAGCCGCGCGTCAGCCCGTCGATGGCGCCGACGAGCTCGCTCGGTACCCAGCGGGCGATGGGCCGGACGAGGCTCAGGATCGGCAGGCCGATCAGCACCGCCACGGTCGTCAGGACCGTGCTGATCACGCTCGAGGTGACGCTCGCCACGGCGGCGGTCACCGCGACGGCGAAGGCGAGGTAGATGGCCCCGTAGAGCGTTCCGACCGCGACCGCGCCGAGGTCGAGTTCGAACCGATCAGCACCACCGACAGGACCGTCGCGACCAGCGTGCCGAGCACGAGCGCCGCGATCGCGGCGACCGACACCGTGACGACCCGCGGGAGCAGCAGCTGCCAGACGTTGCGGACCCGCGTGCGCAGGAAGATCGCCTTCTCGCGGTCGGCGTCCAGCGCCAGCGCGCCCGCGGCCACCACCACGACCGCGAGCAGGCCGAGCTGGCTCGCGTTCGCGATGAACTGGGTGATGCCGTCGGGCGGGGTGGGGGTCGGGAGCGTGATCTGCACGTCACCGCCGAAGCGCGCGAGGATGCGGTCGAGGTAGCGGGCGGTCAGCGGGCCGGTCACGCCGAAGAAGAGGTAGGCGCCGAGCAGGATCAGCAGCCGGTTGGTCCGGAGCAGCCGCAGCCGTTCGAGGGTCCAGAGGGTCACGACGTCAGCTCCAGGAACGCGGTCTCGAGGTCGGTGGCGGGACGAGGCTCAGCACGCGGGCGCCGGCGTCGGCGAGGAGCCGCGGCAGCTCGGTCTCGGCGCGGCTCGCGTCGGCGAGGTGGACGATCAGCTGGCCGGGCGCGCGGACCTCGACCGCGGTGACGAGCGACGACGCCTCGAGCGCGGCGACCACGTCGTCGCACGGCGCACGCAGGCTCACGTGGGTGGCGGCGGCGGTGCGCTGCAGCAGGTCGGCGATGGGGCCCTGGTAGCGCAGGCGCCCGTGGTCGAGGACCCCCACGGTGTCGCAGACCCGCTGGACGTCGGAGAGGATGTGCGTCGACAGGACGACGGTGCGGTCGCCGGCGAGCCGTCCGACGAGGTCGAGCACCTCGCGGCGCCCGGCGGGGTCGAGCGCGGAGGAGGGCTCGTCGAGGAGCAGGAGGTCCGGGTCGGTCACGAGGCAGGTCGCGAGCCCGAGCCGTTGGAGCATCCCGCGCGAGAAGCCGCCCACGCGCCGCTCGGCGACGCCCAGCAGGCCCACCTCGACGAGGACCTCGTCGGTGCGAGCCGACGGGCGTGTCCGGGGCCTGGAGGTGGCGGGCCAGCTCGACGACCTCGCGGGCGGTCAGCCACGGCTCGTAGCTGGGGGTGTCCGGGAGGACCGCCACGCGCTCGCGCGGGACGGCGACCTCCACGGTCCCGGCCGAGGGGCGCCGGAGTCCGGTGAGCAGCGACAGCAGCGTCGTCTTGCCGGCGCCGTTGGGGCCGATGAGCCCGTAGATCGCGCCGCGCGGGACGACGAGGTCGACGTCGTCGACCGCCAGGGTGTCGTCGAAGGCGCGGCTCAGCCCGCGCGTGGCCGACGATCGGCGGTGCGTCCGGGTCCAGGGCACGACGCGGCGCCGGCTCGGCCGCGACGTCACGTCGCGTGCCCGGCGGGGGCGGTGGGGGAGGCGGGGCCACGTCGAGCGGGGGGCCGTCCGGCTGGCGGCCGAGGACGGCGTACAGGATGGCGCCCATCGGGAAGCTGACGAGGATGACGAGCGCCCACGCCCAGCGGGGGGCCTTGTCGACCGCCGCCACCCGGCGCAGGTCCCACAGCGCGAGACCGTCGACGAGCACGACGAGCGCGATGAGGGGCACCAGTACGGCGAGTGGGATGCTCTGGTCCACGAGCGGGTCCTCCGACCGGCGCGGCGCACCCGTCGGCACGCCGAGGTACGGGTCGTCGAGGCGTCCCCCGACGTGCCGGGGACGGTAGCCGGCGCCTGTGGCCGGACGGGTGCGGCCCGGCGGTACCGTGCGCGGCCTGGACGGGTCCGGACATCACGGACGGACGCCGTCGGACCGCATCGACCCGGAGGGCCCCGTGGGCGGATTCGACCTGCACACCCACACGATCCTGTCCGATGGCACCACGACGCCCGAGGACAACGTCCGGATGGCGCTCGAGCTGGGGCTCGCCGGGCTGGGCGTGACCGACCACGACACGACCGCCCCGTTCGAGCGGGCGTTCGCCGCGGCCGCCGACACCGGGCTCGAGATCGTCCCGGGGATCGAGTTCTCGGCCGAGCTCGACGAGTCCTCGGTGCACGTCCTGGGCTACTGGGTCGACCCGGACGACGAGCCGCTGCAGACCGAGATGGACCGGCTCCGCAACGAGCGGTCGCGTCGGGCCGAGCAGATCGTGGCCCGCTTCAACGACCTCGGCATCCCCATCACGTTCGCGCGCGTCGTCGAGATCGCCGGCGCCGCGCCCATCGGTCGACCCCACATCGCCCGGGCCGTGATCGAGACCGGCGCCGCCGAGGAGCCGCGGGAGGTGTTCGACCGCTGGCTGCGCGACGGCGGTCCGGCGAACGTGCCCAAGTACGCGGTCAGCCCCGTCCGCGCCGTCGAGCTCATCGTGGCCGCCGGCGGCGTGGCCGTCGTCGCGCACCCCGGTCTCTACGGCCGCGAGGGCGTCGGCCTCACGGACGCCACCATCGAGGCGATGGTGGGTGCCGGGATGGCCGGGATCGAGGCCGACCACCCGGACCACGACGACGCGACCCGCACCCGCTACCGCGACCTCGCACGGGCGCACGGGCTGGTCGTGACGGCCGGGTCGGACTTCCACGGCGAGCGCAAGGCGCTGCAGCTCGGTGAGGCCACCACGGACCGGGAACGTGTCGAGGAGCTCCGCTCGCGGCGTCCGGGCTAGACCCCGTGGTCCTCCCGTGCAACCCTGTCCGAGCGGCCACCTCCGTTCGGACAGCCTGTCCGGCCGGAGAGACACCCCCAGCCACTGTCCGGCGTGCGACAGACTGCCACCGACGACCACCCGACCCGCCCGGTCGGGTCCCCCGCTCCCCCTCGAGGAGGTCCCCGTTGTCCGACCAGCCGCAGGTCCAGAAGGCCCAGAAGATCGTGCCCGTCCCCACGCTGCACTTCAGCGAGGGGGCGCTCGCCGGTCGGGTCGTCCGCCTGGATCGTGACGAGGCGACCCTCGGCCGCCGCGAGGACAACGCCTACGTCATCCCCGACCCGCGCGTGTCGCGCGTCCACGCCGAGATCCGCAAGGAGGCCGGCGCGGTGATCGTCACCGACCTCGGCTCCTCGGGTGGCACCAAGCTCAACGGCGAGGACCTCAACGGACCGACCGTCATCAAGCACGGGGACAAGGTGAGCTTCGGGCCGGTCGTGTGCCAGTTCGAGGACCCCGCCGCGGCCGCCATCGGCGAGGACGCGACGATGGTCTTCGAGGTCCCCAAGGTCGACACCGGGCCGCACCTCTCCCCGCGGCAGCAGCAGGTGCTCGAGCTCATGGCCGAGGGGATGACCAACTCCGAGATCGGCGACCAGCTCGGGGTCACCGAGCGGACGGTCAAGGCCTACGCCCAGGAGCTCTACGACAAGCTCGGGGTGCGCAACCGCGCCGGCGCCGTCGCCGAGGCCGCCAAGCTCGGCCTCCTCTGAGGTCGGCGGCCTGACACTTCCTCGCGTATCCGAGGGGAAGTGTCAGGCCACCGAACCGATCAGGCGCCGGGCTTGCGGTACTCGAGCTCCCGGTCGAGTGCCGCGTCGATCTGCTCCGGGCTCAGGAGCTTGATCGTCTGGATGGTGGCCGAGCCCGACGCGCCGATCCGCATGCTGAGCGCCGCCGCGGTCTCGTCGTCCGGCAGTTCGCAGACGACGTAGATGTCGTCGGCCCCGAAGGAGTAGTCGAAGCTGAGGAGCTGCCCACCGACGCTCGCGGCGAGCGTCTCGACCGCCTTCTTGCGCCCCGTCCCGCCCTCCTTCATGAGTCCCTGCAGACCCTCGAGCGTGTAGCTCGCGCGGAACATGTACCTGGACATGCGATCTCCGGTTCCCGACTCGGCATCGGTTGCCGGGGCGTAGCTCATCCTGAGCCTGCCGGGGGCAGCCGTCAACGGGCTCGGCCGGAAGAGGCCGCGGTGACGAAGCCGGAGCTGTCCCCCTCGGAGAGCGCTGGCTGGACGGTTCGTGATCGTGACGATGGACAGGACGCACGGGATCGCCTCGGCCGCTGGTCCGGTCGTGGGTGGGGGACCAGGCCGTCGTCGGGTGTCAGTACTGGATGGCTTCGACCTCTTCGTAGAGTTCGAAGCGGGGTGAGCTCGTGACGCCTGCCCTCCCCATGGCTTCTTTGAGGTCGGGGTTCTGCGTGAACGCCCGCGCATCGTCGACGTTGGCCCAGCCCGCCACGACGGTGATGGTGTTTCCCGCGCATGCGCGGGTTCCCGTCCGCCAGGACCCCGGGCACCGGGGGGTCGACGGCGCGGCCTGACACTTCCCCGCGTATGCGCGGGTTTCCGACTGGCCGCCGAGTGAGCGGCGCGCGATGTCACGCGGCGGTCACGCAGCGGTGACACCCGCACAGGACACTCCGAAGGAAGAACCAAGGAGGCCCAGATGGGTGGCACCACGAAGAAGGCGAAGGGGCGCGTCAAGCAGGCCGTTGGCGCCATCACCAACGATGCCGACCTCCAGCGGGAAGGCAAGCGCGACGAGCGTGTCGGCAGCCTCCAGGACAAGGCCGATGACGCGACCGATGCCGTTCACGACAAGGTCGACGCCGTCATCGAGAAGATCTCGGACGGCAAGTAGACCCCGAGAACAAGGAGCACGTGCATGAGCACCACTGGTCTGATCATCCTCATCGTCGTCCTGCTGATCGTCTTCGGCGGCGGCTTCGGCTACAGCAGGCGAGGCCGGTGAAGCCGGTGAAGCCGGTGAAGCCGGTGAGGCCGGTGGGGCCGTCGTGATCGGTCCACCCGTTCGGCTCTAGGTGCCGCGAGGCATGCGCGACCAGCCGGTCAGGTGTGACGGGGACGCCCGGGCGACGGCCGCAGCGGAGGTCCCCCGCACGTCCGGTCGCTCCCGCGTCCGCAGGAGCGCCCCCGGCGACACTTCCCCGCGCATGCGCGGGTTCCCGTCCCCCAGGACCCCGGGCACCGGGGGGTCGACGGCGCGGCCTGACACTTCCCCGCGTATGCGCGGGTTTCCGACTGCCGCGTGGGTACCTCGACCCAGCGTGTCTCCGCCCCGCTCGAAGCGACAGGCCCCGCGCAGGCCGGGCGTCCCGAAGGGCCGGCTAACCCCGACCGAGCGTCCGCCCCCGGTACTTGCGATGGGCAGCCTGCTTGGAGACACCGAGGAGCTCGGCGATGTCGGACCACGTCATCCCCGCGACGCGGGCCCGGCGCACCGCCGCGTCTTGTAGACGCTCCGCCTGACGGCGGAGTTCGGCCGCCGCAGCGAGGGCCTCCCGCGGGTCGTCGCCCCCCGCCGAGTCGATGAGCGTTTCCACGGCCAGCTCCGTGATCGCAAGGTCAACATGCGTTGACAGCGGCGACGGTACCGTCAACATCTGATGACGGCAAGCTGCGGGCGTGAGCGGCCCCTCGATGGCGGCGACGAAGCCAAGCGGCGGCACCTCACGACCGCACTGGGAGGGCGCAGCGCTTCCGCGGAAGCAGATCCCCGCACGACGGCTCTGGGGGCGGGCGGCGGCGGGAGCGGCGCCGGTAGGCTCCCGAACGGGACGATCGTGGAGGGGCCGGTGGCGGATCTCGCAGGGCTGGGTGCGGAGCTCGAGGCCGGCTACGGCTTCGACGACGACGCGGTCATCTTCGGTCGGCCGCTCGAACCCGACCTCGAGGGCACCCTGAACGACCACTACGTCCAGGTGCCGCTCCGGATGCTCAACAAGCACGGCCTCATCGCCGGCGCGACCGGGACCGGCAAGACCAAGACGCTGCAGCTGTTCGCCGAGCAGCTGTCCCGCCAGGGCGTGCCCGTCTTCCTCGCCGACTTGAAGGGCGACCTCTCCGGGCTCGCCGTCCCCAGCCCGGGCGCCGACTTCATCGACGAGCGCATGCAGGGCATGGACCTGCCGTGGCAGCCGGAGTCGTTCCCGGTCGAGTTCCTGTCGCTCACGGGCCAGGTGGGGACCCAGCTGCGGGTGCCCGTCTCCAGCTTCGGTCCGCTCCTGCTGTCGAAGGTCATGGACTGCTCCGACACCCAGGAGTCGGTCCTGCAGGTCATCTTCAAGTACGCCGACGAGGCGGGCCTGGCGCTCCTCGACCTCGCCGACCTGACCGAGCTGCTGAAGTTCCTGACGAGCGACGAGGGCAAGGAGGTCCAGTCGGAGTACGGCGGGATGTCCACCCAGACGCTGAACGTCCTGCTGCGCAAGGTGATGGAGCTCGACTCGCAGGGCGCGGAGGTGTTCTTCGGCGAGCCCGAGTTCGACGTGAACGACCTCGTCCGGACCCGTGACGGCAAGGGCGTCGTGTCGGTGATGAACCTCACCGACATGCAGACGAAGCCGAAGATCTTCTCGACCTTCATGATGTGGCTCCTCGCCGAGATCTACGAGGAGTCGCCCGAGGTCGGTGACCTCGACAAGCCGCGGCTGTGCTTCTTCTTCGACGAGGCCCACCTCCTCTTCGACGGGGCCTCGAAGTCGCTCCTCGACGCGGTCGAGCTGACGGTCCGGATGATCCGCTCGAAGGGCGTCGGGGTGTACTTCGTGACCCAGAGCCCCCGGGACGTCCCGGACGACGTGCTCGGCCAACTCGGCAACCGCGTCCAGCACGCCCTGCGTGCCTTCACGCCCCAGGACCAGAAGGCGTTGAAGGCCACCGCCGAGACGTTCCCGGTGAGCGACCACTACGACGTCCGCGAGGCGCTGACCGCGCTCGGCATCGGCGAGGCGCTCATCACGGTCCTGGGTCCGAAGGGCGCGCCGACACCGACGGTGCCCACCCGCCTCACCGCGCCGGTCAGCCAGATGGATCCCGCCGACGAGGCGACCGTCCGTGGCCTGATCGAGGGGTCGGAGCTGCGCCCCAAGTACGCCGCCGAGGTCGACCGCGAGTCCGCGCACGAGATCCTCTCCAAGCGGGCCGCCGAACGTGCCGCCGCCGCCGAGGCCGCCGAGAAGGCCGAGGCGGAACGTGAGGCGCTCGAGGCACGGGAGAAGGAGCTCGAACGGCAGCAGCGCTCGACGCGTTCCGGCTCGCGGTCGTCGAACCGCGAGACCGCGACCGAGCGGGCCGTGAAGAACGCCGCGTCCGCCATCGGCCGCGAGGTGGGCCGCTCGCTGATCCGTGGCATCCTCGGCAACCTCAAGCGCTGAGCCGCCCGTCACCCGAACCCGACCGAGGGGGTCCCCGTGACCGCGACCGTCTTCGCGTTCGCCAACCAGAAGGGTGGCGTCGGCAAGACCACGTCGACCCTCAACGTGGCGGCGGCGATGGCCGAGCTGGGGCAGGCGGTGCTGGTCGTCGACCTCGACCCCCAGGCGTGCCTGACGTTCTCGCTCGGGTTCGACCCGGACGTGACCGAGCCGTCCCTGCACGACACCGTGGTCGGTCGCGTCACGCTCGCCGACACGATCGTCCAGCACGAGGAGGTCGACGTCGCGCCGGCGAACATCGACCTCGCCGGCGCGGAGGTGACGCTCCTGTCCCGGACGGGGCGGGAGTACCTGCTGCGCGGCGAGCTGAGCGACCTGCTCGACAGCTACGACGCCGTCCTCATCGACTGCGCACCGTCCCTCGGCGTGCTGACCATCAACGGCCTCACCGCCGCCGACCAGGTCGTCATCCCGGTGCAGTGCGAGACGCTGTCCCACCGGGGCGTCGCGCAGCTGCTCGAGACCATCCAGGACGTCCGCCGGCTCACCAACCGCGGACTGGAGGTGCGCGGGCTCGTCGCCACGATGTTCGACCCGCGGACCCGGCACTCACGCGAGGTCCTCCGTGACCTCCTGGCCCGCTACGAGCTGCCCCTCATCGGCCCGCCGGTCCGCAAGTCGGTCCGCTTCGCCGAGTCGCCCACCGACGGCCGCAGCCTCGTGGCCGCCGGCGTCGACGTCCCCGGTGCCTCGGCCTACCGCGCCATCGCCCGCGACCTCCTCGGCCTCCCGGTCGAGCCGGACCTCTACGAGGCGGCCGGGTGGAGCGACGACAAGCGCGACGAGGTGCTCGGCCTCGGCGCGTGGGCCGCGCCCGAGGATGCCGCCGACGACGACACGAGCGACGACACGAGCGACGACGAGCGCGGAGACGACGACCTCGCGGTCATCGACCTCGACGCCGGGGAGAAGACCCGTGGCTGAGCCCCCCGCCTCCGGCCGCAAGGTCGCGAAGTTCGATCGCGTCACCAAGCCCGCCCCGCGGCCGACCGGCGACCGCGACCAGCACGGCAAGGAGGCGCTCTACTCGACCGCGCCCAGCGCCGAGCCGTCGTCGCAGGTGCTGATGGTGTGCGAGCGCTGCGACATCGAGTCGGGCGTCAGCATCGTCGAGACCATCAAGCTGATGGCCCCGCCGGTCCTCTGGAACCCGCTGACCGGCAAGCTCTGGGCGCGGTGCCCCGCGTGCGAGCGCCGGTCGTGGCTGCGGCTCCGCAAGGGCCAGGTGCTCCGGGCCCTCCTCGACCGCGACGTGGGCCGCTGACCCACGCCGGCGCGGGTCGTCAGGGGAGGTGCTCGACCTTCACGCGGCGGGCGAGCTGGGGCGTGCCGTCGCCGCGGGCGTCCTCGCCGCGGGTCGTGGGCTCGGTCCCGGGGATCGGCTCGCTGGCGCGGTCCTCGCCGCCGCGGCTGCTGCGCTCGCGGCCACCCCGTCGGGAGCGGTCGTCGTCCGACCCGGACGTCGACCGTGACGAGCCCGACCGTGACGAGCTCGACCGCGCCGGGCGCTCGTCCTTGCCGGAGGTGCGCTCCGGCTCGCCGGACTCGCCGGCGCTCTTGGGCGCCCGTGCGCGGGTCCGGCCACCGCTGGCGGACTTCGACGGCTCGGGCTTCGACGGCTCGGGGGTGGACGAGCTCGCGTCCGTGTCGCCGCCGCGACCGCCGGAGCGGTCCTCGGTACGGGTCCGCGCGCGGGTGCGGGTCCGGGTCCGGCTCGAGCCGCGCTCGCGGGTCGGCTGGTCCTCGCTCGCCGGCTTGCTCGAGGCGGTCTCGCGGGTCGGCTTCTCGTCGCGGGTGCGCTCCTGGTCGCGCGCCGGCGAGTCGCCACGGCCGTCGCGGGGGGAGGCGTCGCGGGAGCGGTCGCGCGTGCTCGAGCTGCGCTCGCCCTTGCCCTCGGCCGAGCGCGAGTTCTTCGAGCGGCCGTCGGAGCTGCCGCGTCGCGACCCGCCCCGTCCGCTGTCGTCGTCGTCGCGCTTCCGGTCGCCGCCCCGGCCGGACCTGCTGCCGCCGTTGCTGCTCTTGCTGCTCTTGCTGCCGCCGCCGTTGCTGCGCGCCTTCTTCGACAGGTGGTCCCAGGGCCGCTCGTCGGGGAGGTCGAACAGCTCCTGGAGCCGATCGGAGGTCGAGAAGACCTCCTCGATCTGGTTCTCGGTCGCCTGGACCGCCTTGCGGATCACGTTCAGCCGGTCGACCTCGTTGAACTGGGCGAAGGTGATCGCGACGCCCTTGTTGCCCTTGCGGGCGGTCCGGCCGATGCGGTGCAGGTACATCTTCTCGTCGTCGGGGCAGTCGTAGTTGACGACGTGGCTGACGTTGTCGACGTCGAGCCCGCGCGCCGCGACCTCGGTGGCCACGAGCACGTCGGCCTTGCCCTCACGGAAGCGGTCGAGGTTCTTCTCGCGGGTCGTCTGGCGCAGGTCACCGTGGATGGCGATGGCCGAGACCTGCAGCTCCTCGAGGTCGTTCACGAGCCGGTCGGCCATGTTCTTGGTGCGGGTGAACACGTAGACGCCGCCGCGGTCGGGCGACTGCAGGATGCGGGCGAGCACCCGCGGCTTGTCCATCCGGTGCACGAGGAAGAAGTGCTGGTCGACCGTCGGCGCGACGTCGGACTCCTCCATCTCGGCGCGCATGAAGGTCGGGGTGGGACATGTAGCGGCGGGCCAGCGCCACGATCGTGCTCGGCATCGTGGCCGAGAACAGCATCGTGTGCCGGCCCTCGACGGGCGTGGCCTCGATCAGCCGCTCGACGTCGGGGAGGAACCCCATGTCGAGCATCTCGTCGGCCTCGTCGAGCACGAGCTCGGTGACCTGGGACAGGTCGAGGTTGCCGCGGTTGAGGTGGTCCAGCAGCCGGCCCGGGGTGCCCACGACGACGTGGACGCCGTTGGTCAGCGCCTCGGTCTGCGGGTCGAGCGGCACGCCGCCGTAGACGGCGATCGAGGTGACGCCCGCGGACGCGTGCCGATCTCGAGGTCGTCGGCGACCTGGATGCACAGCTCACGGGTCGGGACGACCACGAGCGCCTGGGTCTGCTTCAGGCCGGGTCGACCCGCTGGAGCAGCGGCAGCCCGAAGCCGAGCGTCTTGCCGGTGCCGGTGCGGGCCTGGCCGATGATGTCGGCGCCCTTGAGCGCCATCGGGAGCGTCAGCTCCTGGATCGGGAAGGGGTGGGCGATGCCCTTGTCGGCGAGGGCATCAGCGAGCCGCCCGTCCACGCCGGTGTCGTGGAAGGTCTTCTGGTGTTCGGTCAAGGTGTCAGGTTCCTCGTCGAGCGACCCGCCACCGATGACACTCACCGGGAGGATCGCGCTCTCTCTGGGCTCACCGCTGCACGGGGGTGTGCGGAGGCAGCGGGCGCGTCGGAGGTGAGGCGGCGCGAGCGTTCGGACGCGGGGTCCGGTGGGCTCGACGGCCCCGGAACGTGGGCCGCGCTACACGCGGTGAGACGTCACCACCGTACCAGTCACCTGCCGTCCGCGACCCCGACACCCGTGCCCGGACCGCGCGGCTAGCGTCTCGGAGCCCGCCACCCGCGAGGAGCCCGCGTGACCCCGCTCGAGACCACCGACCAGCTCGCCCGCGCGGTTCCACGACGCCGTGCTCGAGCACGAGCCGGTCGAGGCGACCGCGATGGGCGACCACCGGCGCGACGACGACCTGCCCGACCTCACGCCCGCCAGGCGCGTCGACGCGCTGGCTGCGCGCCCTGTCCGAGCTCCAGGCCGACGTCGAGGCCGCCCGTGGGGCGCTGCCGGAGGACCCGACCGGCGACGACCGTGAGGCTGCCGGCGACCTCGAGCTCCTGGCGCTCCGGCTCGAGGGCGAGCGGTTCTGGCTCGATGATCGGCGGCGCGCTCGAGACCGACCCGCTCGCCGCCATCGGCACCGCGAGCTCGGCCGATCCACGAGCTCCTGCGCCGCACCGACCTCCCGCCGGAGCGGCAGGCCGAGCTCGTCACCGTCGGCGATCGCCCGCGCGCGGAGCATCCCGCGGTTCGTCGAGCAGGCCGGCGTGCTCCTGACGTCGAGCCCGCGTCCACACCTCGAGGTCGCGCTCGGCCGGCTCCAGGGGCTGGTCGGGCTGGTCCGCGACGAGCTGCCACGGCGTGCCGGCGAGCTCGGGCTCGACCCGGTCGAGGCGCGTGACGCCGGCGAGGTCGCCACCGAGGCGCTCGGCGCGTACGGGGCGTTCCTGTCCGAGCTCGGGGAGCAGGAGCCCGCCCCGTGGCGCCTCGGCCCCGACCAGCACGCCCAGGCGCTGCGCCTCGCCCTCGGCAGCGACATGGCGGTCGACGAGATCGAGCGGCGCGCCCGGGCGTGGCTCGCCCAGGTCCGCGAGGAGATGGCCGACGACGCCGGCGCGCTGTTGGCCTCGCGTGGCCGCGACGCCCCGCGTGACCCCACGGAGCGGACGCTCGCTGGCCTCGAGCTCGTCTCGGCGGACCGCGTCGACCGCGGCGAGCTGCTCGACGTCGCCCGCGAGGCGGTCCGCACCGCCCACCGCTGGGCCGAGGAGGAGGACGTCGTCGACCTGCCGCCGGCGGAGCTGTTGAGCATCACCGAGGTGCCGGCGTTCCTGCAGGGCGTCGCCGTCGCGTTCATCACCGCGCCACCGCCGCTGGAGCCCGAGAGCGGCTGCACCTACTACCTCTCGCCCGTGCCCGGGAGCTGGGATGCCGAGCGCGCCACCTCGTTCCTGTCGGAGTACAACCGCTCGGCGCTGCTGAACGTCGCGCTCCACGAGGCCGTCCCCGGCCACTGGGTGCAGCTCGAGCACGCCGCGCGGCACCCCCGCTTCGTGCGACGGTGGCTGTTCTCGTCCGCGTTCGCGGAGGGCTGGGCGGTCCACATCGAACGCGTGGCCGTCCAGCTGGGGTTCGGGGACGACCTCGACGGGGTCGACGGCGCCGCGTACCGCCTGAGCCAGCGCAAGCTGGAGCTGCGCCTCGCGACCAACGCCCTCCTCGACGTCGGGCTGCACGCCGGCGACCTCGACGACGCCGGGGCGCTCGCGATGATGACCTCGGAGGCGTTCCAGCAGGAGGCCGAGGCGAGCGGCAAGCTCGTCCGCGGCAAGGTCACGAGCGGCCAGCTGTGCTCGTACTTCGTCGGCGGGGAGGAGCTCCGCGAGCTCGAGCGGACCGCGCGGGAGCGCCAGGGGTCGGCGTTCGACCTCCACCGGTTCCACCAGCAGGTGCTCTCGCACGGCACGCCACCAGCCGCCGTGGTCGCCGCCGCGCTCGCCGATCCGACCGGCGCGGTGGAACGCCGCCCCTTCGTCCGTTCCGGTTCGGCGAGGTCGTCGGAGTAGGGTTCTGCCAGCAGCCGCACCGGCGCCCCTCGCTCGACCGACGGGGCGGCCGCACGCGTCGACCCGCCCCCAGGAGGACCCCCTTGACCTTCAGCTTGGCGCTCACCGAGGAACAGCAGCAGGCCCGCGACTGGGCCCACGACTTCGCCCAGAAGGAGATGCGCGAGAAGACCGTCGAGGGCCTCCCCGCGCACCGCTACTACGACGAGGCGGAGGAGTTCCCGTGGGAGATCGTGCAGAAGGCGGCCGAGGTCGGCCTCTACGGCATGGACTACTACACGATGGCCGGCCAGGACACGACCGGGCTCACGACCGCGCTGATCATCGAGGAGCTGTTCTGGGGCTGCGCGGGGATCGGGCTCGCCATCTTCGGCTCCGGCCTGGCGCTGGCCGGCCTCGCCTCCGCCGGCACCGGTGAGCAGATCGGCGAGTGGGCCCCACGCATCTTCGGCACCCCCGACGACGTGAAGGTCGGCGCGTACTGCGTGTCCGAGCCCGGTGCCGGCTCCGACGTGTCGAAGATCCGCACCCGGGCCCAGAAGGTCGAGGGCGGGTGGCTCCTCAACGGCGAGAAGATCTGGATCACGAACGGCGGGATCGCCGACGTCCACATCGTGGTCGCGACCGTGAACCCGGGGCTCGGCCACCGCGGCCAGGCGTCGTTCATCGTCACCTCCGACATGGAGGGCTTCAGCCAGACCAAGAAGGTCAAGAAGCTCGGCATCAAGGCGTCGCACACGGCCGAGCTCGCGCTCGTGGACGTGTTCGTCCCCGACGAGAACCTGCTCGGCGGCGAGGACAAGCTCAACGCCAAGATCGAGTCGGCGAAGAACCCGGACAAGGCCAAGAAGTCGAAGTCCGGCGCGCTGTCGACCTTCGAGGCGACGCGACCGATCGTCGGCATCCAGGCGGTCGGGATCGCCCGCGCCGCCTACGAGCAGAGCGTCAAGTACGCCATGGAGCGCGAGACCTTCGGGGTGCCGATCATCCGGCACCAGGCGATCGCCTTCAAGCTCGCCGACATGGCGACCGAGATCGACGCGGCGCGGCTGCTGTGCTGGCGCGGCATCAACATGGGCGACGACCTGGACCCCGTTCAAGCAGGGCGAGGGGTCGATGGCCAAGCTCAAGGCCGGCCGGGTCGCCGTGCAGGTGACCGACGAGGCCATCCAGGTCCACGGCGGGTTCGGCTACAGCCGCGAGTTCGACGTCGAGAAGTTCCACCGCGACGCCAAGATCTACGAGATCTTCGAGGGCACCAAGGAGATCCAGCAGCTCGTGATCTCGCGACAGATCGCGCGCCACTTCGGTGGCGAGGGAGCCCGCTCGGCCTGACCGGTCGGCGCCCCGGCCGACCTGACGTCGCTCAGTCGGCCGGACGCCGGCGGCGCTGCAGCGCGGCCGGTCCATCCTTGGCGAGCGCGACCGCCTCGGACGGCGACATCCGGATCGGTCCGGGACGCGAGTCGAGACGCTCGTCGTGGACCCGGATCTGCTTGGGCCCGTGCGGCGCGGGCTCCTCGTGGAGGGCGACCCGCACCGGCTCGGGCGCGGTCTCCGCGACCTCCACCTCCGGCGCGGTCTCGACCTCCGCGACCTCCACCTCCGGCGCGGTCTCGACCTCCGCGACCTCCACCTCCGGCGCGGTCTCGACCTCGGCGCTTCTCGACCTCGCGCGGTCTCGACCTCGGCGGTGGGTGGCGTGTCGGTGACGGTGGCGACCCAGGGGGCGGGTCCGTCGTCGGCGTCGTCCCAGCCGGGCTCGGTCGCGGCGTCGACCCAGGACGCCACGTCGCCGTCCCAGTCGTCGTCGGCGACCACGGTGGTCGCGGTGTGCGCGCCGTCGGTGTCCTCGTCGACGTAGCGCTCGAGCTCGTCGCTCAGCTCCGCCAGCTCCGCGAGCTCGGCCAGGTCGGCGACGTCGGCGAGGTCGTCCACGGGGTCCGCTGGCGACGGCTCGACCGCGGCGACGGGGTCCGCCGGCGGCGCCTCGGCCCAGGCGGCCACCTCCTGCTGCCAGTCCGCGTCACCGTGCTGCCACGTCGGCTCGCCACCATCGAGCGCGCCGAGGCCCGCCTCGCTGAACAGCGGCTCGCCGGCGACGTCGGCGACCGGCCCGGACCAGGCGTCGAGGCCGTCGAACAGCCGCTCCTCGGGCGGGTCGGGCGGCGGGGGGACCGGCTCGGGTGGGGGCGCGGCGGATGGTGTCCCCGCAGAGGAGGCACCCGGAGGGACGGACGCGGAGCGGGCCGTGAACATCCCCGGAGCCGGGGGTTCGGGCTCGTCGCGGAGCCGTCGCAGCAGACGTGCGAAGATGCCACCCCGGGCGGTTCGGTCGGCTTCTCGCGCCACTCGGCTCACCTCGCTGGGGCCCGCGGCGGTCGTGGCCGGGGTCCGCGCGGTTCGTCCTTCAAGTCGTGCGCGCACCGCGCCGATGACAGACTAGCGATAGCGAAGCGGGACACAGGGGAGGCGGTGCTGTGGCACCCACCTACCAGGACGTCGAACGAGCCATCCGGGCGGTGCCCGGGGTCTCGGGCGCGTCGATCGGTGCGGTCGAGGGGACCGGGCGCGGCCGCCTGCGGATCCAGCTCGCCGCCGGCCACGACCCCGACGAGGTCGCGCTCGCCGTCGCGGCGACCCTGCTCGGCCGCTTCGGGATCGACGTGGACCCCGCTGCCATCCGCCCCCGGCCCGCCGAGGACGTCGAGCCCGACGTCCCGCTCGCCGAGGACGCGGCCGAGGGTGGGGTCGACGTGGGAGCGGTCGCGGACCACACGATCGAGCGCGACGACGTGGACCGCCTCGACGGCCCGCCCTCCGGCAACGGGACCCCGGTCCGGGTCGTGGGCTTCACCCGACCGACGATCGAGGGCCTCGCGGTCGGGGCGGAGGGGCTCGAGGTCCGCGTGGACGCGCGGCTCCGTGCCGACGGCCGCGACCTCACGGGTCACGCCACCGGGGCGGCCACCCGCAAGGCGACGCTGCGCACGGTCGCCCGGGCGACCCTCGACGCCATCGAGCAGCTGTTCCCCGGCCAGGTCAAGACCGAGGTCGAGTCCCTCGACGTCACGAGCGACGGCGAGGACGAGGTCGCGACGGTGACGGTCACCTTCCTCACCCACGACGGGGCCGACAAGCTCATCGGCGTGTCGATCGTGCGCTCCGACCCGGAGCAGGCGGTCATGCGCGCCACCCTCGACGCCGTCAACCGCCGCGTCGGGCTGATGGTCGACGAGCGCGTCCCGAGCTGAGTTCGGCAGCCAGGCGTGACGGTACGGGGAACCGGCCCGGCGACTCGGAGCGTCGGTATCGGACGCTGCCCGCAGCACGCCTACAAGCGTGGTTCAGCGCGGGCGGCCCTGTGGCCGCAACCGCTCGTAACGCGCTGCCAGACGCCTGCTCGGAACGGACCAGACTGGCGGTTCCTGGCACGCGTGCCTCCGAACGGCGACTCGGCTTCCGACAGCCCGCGACACCGGAGGGATACGGCATCCGAGTGTCGAAGTCACGGGCCTCCCCTCCGTTTCGGCCTAGGTCCTCCATGAACGACCGGATCCACCGTCGTGCGTTCCTCCGGCATGGCCTGACCGCCGGCGGTCTCGCCGTCTGCTCCCCGTTCCTCCTCGGTGCTGGTCGGGGCACACAGGAACCGCGGGGGGCGACCGTGCCGGTCGGGGACCTCCCAGGGGGTGACCGGGAGCTGTTCACCCACGGTGTAGCCAGCGGGGACCCCACTCCCTCAGACGTGGTGCTCTGGACCCGTGTGGATCCCTCCGCCGCGAACCCCCAGGGGCATGACGTGCCGCTGCGCTGGGAGGTCGCCGCTGACGCCGACTTCCGCGACGTCGTGGGCCGCGGGGTGACCTGGGCGAGCGACGAGCACGGGTACTGCGCGAAGGTGGACGTCCGCCTGCCGGCTCCGGGAAGGACCTGGTACTACCGCTTCGAGGCGCCGGGCGGCTCGTACTCCGCGGTCGGCCGGACCCGCACGACCGGGGACCCGGGCCGACTGCGGCTGGCAGCCACGACCTGCACCAACCCCGCCGAGGGCGTGCTGAACTCGCTCGACCGCCTGTCGGAGCTTCCGACGCTCGATGCCGTGGTGCACTTGGGCGACTACGTCTACGAGTTCTCGGCCAGCCCCGAAGGCTCGGCTCACACCGTCGAGCACTACCGCGCCCGCTACGCCGACTGGCGGGGGCTCGCGCCGCAGATGGAAGCCCACCGGGCCCATCCCTGGGTCGTGGTCTGGGACGACGGTGACATCTGGAACGGGGTGACGAGTCTGGAGCGCAACGGGGCGACCGGCGACCACACCGACCGCTACGGCGACCCGTACGAGAGGCGCGCCGCCGCCAAGCGGGCGTTCTTCGAGTGGACCCCGTCGCGTGACCACGCCGGGGGGCTGTGGGGCGAGCACAGCCCGCACTGCCACCGCAACGTCCCGCTCGGCCCGCTGGCTGACCTCACCATGCTCGACACCCGCCTCGAGAAGGACGCCGCGCTCGGTAGCGACTACGTCACCTTCGATCAACCGGGCATCGACGACCCCGACCGACGGATCATGAGCCACCAGCAACTGGCCTGGGCCCTCGACCGGATCGGACGCGGCAGTGGCCAGTGGCAACTGCTCGGCAGCCAGGTCATGATCGGCCACTGGGGCGTGCCGGGACTTCCGAGCCTGCCCGACCAGGCAACGGACTTCTTCGGTCTGCGCCAGCAGGGCAACGGTCTGTACGCCCACTCGTGGAACGGGTACGCGGCCGACCGCCGCCGGCTGTTCGAAGGCATCCACGCCGCCGGCGGAAGGGACCTGCTCGCCTTCAGCGGCGACTCCCACTTCTCGATGACGCTCGATCTCACCCCGGATCCGATGGATCCCGCCGTCTACGAGCCGGCGACCGGTCGCGGCTCGCTCGGTGTCGAGTTCATGGTCCCATCGGTGAGTTCCGCCGCGTTCCCCGAGACCCTCGGCTACCCACCCCGGACCCTGTCGATCCCGATCGAGGCGGCCGACGTGGCTGGCAACCCCCACCACGTCTACGCCGAGTTCGACTCCAAGGGCTACGTCCTGGTCGAGCTCACCGCCGAACGAGCCCGCGCGGAGTACTGGTACGTGGACACCGTCGCCGAGCAGTCCGATGCGATCCGATGCCGGGCGGTCTTCGAGGTCCTCTCCGGCACCAACCATGCCCGTCCGGTGGTCGCGCCAGAGCACATCTGGTCACCGGTCTGACATCCCGGCTCGACCCGGACCGTCCACGTCCGGCCGTCCCGTCGGCGAGCTGGCTACTGCGAGCGTCAGCGACGTGAACAGTGTCGGGCACGTGCGGAACCGTGGCTGTGTGCGGGTGGCCGAGCGGCCTGAGCAGCGCATAACGCTCGGCGGATGGCCTCCGACAAGCAGCGTGTACCGGGCGTTCTGATCCGGTCCGCCGGCCGTGACAGAAACCGTCGCATGCGACAGTTCCTGACGCGCCAGGCCCCTCCAGAGACCGGCTGAACACCGCGATGCGACGGAAACCGTCGGGTACGACAGTTTCCGTCACGGTCGCCGTGATGGGGGACCAGATCCGCCGATCCCGATAGCTGCGGCGAGTCGGCCGGCGTGCGCGTTATGGGCTGCTCTGCGGGTCGCACCCGACCCGCGCAGAACGGGGACTGCTGCGCCCCCATCCATCAGATCGACTGCCGAACCCTTCCGGAGCTGACGCCGGTCAGTCGAGCGTGAGCTCGACGTCACGGGCGAGCGCCGCGTCGGCGGCCTGCCGCGCGCCGGCGTCCTCGAGGAGGTCGAGACCGTCGGCGGCGAACCGGCTCGCGACCGCGAGGGTGCGGCCGTCGCGCCGGGCGTCGAGGTCGTGCTGCGCCTGCTCGACGAGCAACGCCGCCTGGAGGGACCGGCCGAGGGTCATCGCGAACCGCCGGGCGCCGTGCTGGACCGCGTCGATCCCGGCGCCGGCCATGCCGTGCTCGATCCACGCGACCGCGTGGTCGGCGGCACGGTTCGCCTCCTGGGCGACGGCTGCGAGGACCGGGTGCGACGCGGCGGAGGCCGCGCGACGCACCTCGCCGACGTAGGCCGCGAGCGCGTCGTCTCGCTGGAGCGCCCGGAGGGCGTCGAGCGACAGCACGTTGGTGGTGCCCTCCCAGATGGGGAGGACCTGCGCGTCGCGGAGCATCACCGGCAGGTGGGTGTCCTCGATGTAGCCGGCGCCGCCGAAGGACTCCAGCGCCTCGGAGGCGACGGCCACGGCCTGCTTGCCGGTGACGAGCTTGGCGATGGGGAGGAGCATCCGCAGGACCTTCAGCTCCTGCTCGGTGGCCACGCCCGCCTCCTCGCGCCCGAGCAGCTCCACCGCCCGGAACGACAGCTGCAGCGCGGACTCGTGCTGCACCCGCATCCACGCGAGCGTCGCCTGGTGCAGCGGCTGGTCGATGAGCCGACGCCCGAACGCGACGCGCCGGGTGGCGTAGTCGCGCGACAGGGCCAGGGCCCGACGCATGCCCGAGGTCGCGGTGACCGCGTTCCACATCCGGGTCACCGTGAGCATCGGGGTGATGTTCTTGGTGCCGTCGGCGGGCCCGCCGACGAGGTGGGCGACCGTGCCGTCGAGCGCGAGCTCGGCGGTGGGCATCTGGCGCGTCCCGAGCTTGTCCTTCAGCCGCAGCACCCGGAGGTCGTTCAGCCGGCCGTGGTCGTCGCGCACCTCGAGGTAGAACATCGCGAGGCCGCGGCCACCGTCGGCGTTGCCCTCGGGTCGCGCGAGCGTCAGCGCCATCTGCGAGGTGATCGCGGAGGTGAACCACTTCGTGCCGGACAGGCGCCAGACCGTGCCGTCCTTCACGGCGACCGTCTCGGAGATCCCGACGTCGGAGCCGCCGGTCCGCTCGGTCATCCACTGGCCCGAGGTCCACGCGTGCTCGGGGTCACGGCTGGTGAGGCGCGGCACGGCGCGGTCGATGAGGTCCTGGTCGCCGTGGACGAGCAGGGTCTTGGCGGCGCCGTCGGTCATCGCGAGCGGGCAGGAGTAGAGCGCGCTGGACGGGGTGTAGAGGTAGGCGAGCGCGAACTGGTGCACCCGCGAGTGCTCGCCGTGGGCCCGCTCGTAGGCGGTGGCGACGACGCCCTTCTCGGCCGAGATGGCCCCGAGCCGCTCCCACTCCGGGGCGGTCTCGATGTGGTCGACGCGGTTCCCCCAGGCGTCGAACGGGACGAGCCGTGGCTCCTTCTCGCGCGTGTCCATCGCGGCGGCGAGGTCGAACATCTCGGTGGCGGCGAGCTCGCCCATCTCGGCCAGCGACGGGGTCGATCTCGGCGCGAGACGTCGGCGGGCAGGACCCGGTCGAGGTAGCCCCGCAGCGCGAGGTCGTCCTCCCACTCGTCCCGCAGACGCGGGGGGTCCTGGAAGAAGCCGGTCTGCTCGACGGTCACGGAGCTCTCCATCTGCGGGGACCCCCCGAGCCTACTCCCGGCCCTCCTCCGGCTCCCACGAGTAGAGGACGACGGCGACCGCCGTGGCGAGGTTGAGGCTCGACACGCCCGGGCGCATCGGGATGCGGACGCGCCGGTCTGCGCGTGCGAGGAGCGCCGGCGACAGCCCGCCCCGCTCGGTGCCGAAGGCGAGGACGCGCCCGCGCCGGGAGGCCACCGGACCGAAGCGGCTCGCCGGCGGGGTCGACGGCCACCAGCGGGCGGTCCGCCGGCGGCAGCGCGTCGACGCGCGCGGTCGGCACGGCGAGCTGCAGACCGGCGGCACCCCGGACGGCGCCCGGCGCCCACGGGTCGGAGCGACCGGTCGAGAGCACGCCGGCGGCGCCGGCGGCGGCGGCGACCCGGATGGCGGCGCCGAGGTTGCCGAGGTGGGTCGGATCCTCGAGGAGGACCACGGGCGCGGGGCGGGGGTCGGCGAGCACGGCGGTGACGTCGACCGTGGGCCGGTCGGCGAGGGCCAGGACCGGCGACGGCAGCCCCCGTGGGACGAGCGCGGCCCAGGTCGCGTCGTCGACCGCCCGGAGCAGGTCCCGCGCCGCGGCCGCGACGTCGGGCGCGAGCCGGTCGATCAGGGCCGTCACGGCGACCGACGTCGGGGGTCACCGCCAGCGTGACGCTCGCACCGAACCGGAGCGCGTGCTTGAGCGCGTGGACGCCCTCGAGCACGACCTTGCCGGTGTCGCGTCGCGCGGCGGCTGACGTGCTGGACGGTCCGGTCGTCGATGGGCGGCGCTCCTCCTGGCCAGCCAACGGTAGGGCAGGGGGTCCCGGGACGGCGTCCCGGGTCGGGCGTACCATCGCGGGCATGCCACTCCTCCTCGTCCTCGCGTTCGTGACCGTCCCCATCCTCGAGCTGCTCGTGATCCAGCAGGTCGGCGGCTGGCTCGGGCTGCCGCTGACGATCACCATCCTGCTGCTCGACAGCATCGTCGGGGCGGTGCTGGTCCGGCGCGAGGGTCGCCGCGCGTGGTCCGCCTTCCGCGCGGCGCTCGGCGAGGGCCGCTGGCCCGGCGACGAGGTGGCCCAGGGAGCCCTGGTGCTGGTCGGCGGGGCGCTGCTCCTGACGCCCGGGTTTCCTCACCGACGCGCTCGGGTCTCGCGTTCGTGCTCCCGCCGACCCGGGCGCTGTTCAGCCGGGTGCTGCGAGCCCGCCTCACCCCCGGCCCGGTCAAGGTGATCGGGGCGGCGATGGGCGGCCGGGGCGCCGCCGGAGCGGGGGGTGGCCCGCGTCAGGCGTCGCCGCGCCGGGAGCGGTCGGACGGTCCGGCGGTCGTCGACGTCGAGGTGCTGTCGGTCGAGCGCGAGGTGCCGCCGTCGGACGCGTCGGACGCGGCAGATGCCCGTCGGCCGCCTCCCGGCGACGGCTAACGTGGAGCGGCATGTCGACCGCCAGGGTAGGTGCGCCGCACGGGTCCCCGACCCTGGCCGACGGCGCGGCGCTGACCGGACGCCTCCGCGTCCTCTCCGTCGCGCGGCTCGTCGTGGTCCTCGCGGTCATGGTGCTGGTGGTCCCGTCGACCGACCGGGGGACGGTCGCCCGCGACGTGCTCGTGTACGCCTCCGGCGCCTACCTCGCGGTCAACCTCGCCGTGCTCGCGGTCCTGCGCGCGAACAGCCGCGCGGTGCGGGTCCTGCGGGACCTGAGCCTCCTCGCCGACGCCGGCTGGGCCACGGCCCTCCTCGCCGTCACGGGCGGTCCGTTCACCCCGTTCGTGTTCGTGCTCTACCTCGAGGTCGTCGCCGTCACGGTGCTGTTCGCGTGGCAGACCGGGATCAAGCTGGCACTGGCCTACACGATCGGCATCACCGCCCTCGTGCTGACCGCGACCACGGTCGCGACCGGGAGCGTGACGCTGTCGATCGCGGGGATGCCGCTCGAGGTCGCGCCGTTCCTCGACGCCGGCACCGCCGAGGACCGGCTCGCGCCCGGCATCCTCGCCGTGGTGAGCCTGTGGGTCCTGACCGTCGCCACGGCCTACTTCAGCTCCGTGAACGAGCGTGACCTGCGTCGGTCCAACAAGGAGCTCGCGGTGCTGCGCGAGCTCAACACCGAGCTCGAGCGGTCGCTCGACCTCGACGACGTGTCCCAGGCGATCGCCCGCGGGACCGTCCGTGAGCTCGGCTACCGGCGCGCGATCGTGTGGATGGCGAAGGGACGGCTCGCTCGCCCCGGGTGGGGCCGAGGGCTTCGGGATCGACGAGCTCGACGAGCTGACGACGCTGCGCCTCACGGTCGGACCCGGCCCGGTCGGCAAGGCGGTCGAGTCACGCATGCCGACGCTCGTCGCCCGGGAGCACGCCCGCCCCACGGCGCTCGCCGACGCGTTCGACATCGACAGCCCGCTCGTCATCGTCCCGCTCATGCCGGAGGGGCGTCTGTTGGGGCTGCTGACCGTCGAGGTGGCGACGCCCATCGGACGCTCCCCACGGCTCAGCGGCCGCGACCTCCGCATCCTCGCGACCATCGCCACGGAGGCATCGCTGGCGCTCGACAACGCCCGGCTCCACGCCGAGCTGCGCGACCTGTCGGTCACCGACGCCCTCACCGGGGTCTACAACCACCGCTACTTCCAGCAGCGTCTCCAGGAGGAGCTCGACCGCTCCGTCCGCAAGAGCGTCGAGGGCGGCACCGTCCCCGTGAGCCTCATCCTGATGGACATCGACTTCTTCAAGAAGGTCAACGACCGCTTCGGGCACCCGTCCGGCGACGAGCTGCTGCGGTCGTTCGCGAAGCTGACCGGCCGGGTGCTGCGCTCGTCCGACGTCGTGTGCCGCTACGGCGGCGAGGAGTTCGCGATCATCCTCCCCGAGACCGACGCGTCCGAGGCGTTGCGGGTCGCCGAGCGTCTGCGGGAGGCGGTCGAGCGCTCCAACTTCGCCGGCGCGGACGGCCGCTACCTCGGCAAGGTGACGGCGTCGTTCGGGGTCGAGACCCACGCCGAGGGGCTGCCGTCGCGGGGGGAGATGATCCAACGCTCCGACGACGCGATGTACGCCGCCAAGGAGAGCGGCCGCAACCGCGTGGTCCACGCCGACGACCTCGCCCGCTCGGCCGGCACCGAGCGTGCCGGTGTAGACGGTCAGGCGGAGCCGGGGGCGGATCGGTGGCCGCTTCGGTCGCCGGCTGGCCCACCGTGTTGTGGAGCACGCCGATGCCGGGCACCTCGAGCTCGAGCTCGTCGCCGGGTCGCAGCATCCGCCCGTGCTCGAGCCCGCAGCCGTTCGCGACGGTGCCGCTGCCGAACACGTCACCGGGGAAGACGTCCTCGTCGACCGAGACGTAGGCGAGCATCTGCTCGAAGGTCCAGCGCATGTCGGAGGTCCGGGAGTCGGTGACGACCTCGCCGTTGATCCGCGCGATGGGGTGGAGGTCGAGCGGGTCGACCTCGTCGGGGGTCACGAGCACCGGCCCGAGCACGGTGGCGAAGTCCTTCGACTTCGACGGCCCGAGCCGGACCTGCATCTCCCGACGCTGCAGGTCGCGGGCGGACACGTCGTTCATGATCGTGTAGCCGAAGACGTGCGCGTGGGCGTCCTCGACCGGCGATGTCACGACCGCCCACCCCGACCACCATCGCGATCTCGAGCTCGTAGTCGAGCTCGTCGGTGAACGACGGCCACGGGAGCTCCTCGTCGGGACCGCGGATCGCCCGGTGGTTCTGCTTGTAGAAGGCCGGGAACTCGTACCACGCGTCGGGGATCTCGCTGCCGCGGCTGGCGAACCCCCGACGCACGTGATCCTCGTAGGCGTAGAAGTCGCGGACCATCGGAGGCGCCGGCAGCGGCGCCAGGTGGCGCAGCAGCGCGGCCGGGACCGACCGCTCGCCGTCGCCCGAGCGGCAGGCCGCCGAGCCCCCCGCCGGCGGCCTCGGCGAGGAGGTCGCGCGCCAGGTCCCACGCGGGGGACCGGCGGCGATGAGGTCGAGCAGCCGGACCGGGAGCTCGGTGCGGCGGGTCGCGGCGCGCCCGGGCGAGGTCGATGATGAACTCGTCGTCGTGCCAGACCACGAGCCCGCCGGCGCGGCCGTGGGGGTCGAGCGCGAAGGAGGTGCCCTCCTGGGGCGCATCCGCGGGGAGGTAGGTGACGAGCCTCACGGGGGTCCTCCGGGCTGGGACGGCCAGGTCGCACAGGCTAGTGGTGGACCGGCCGCGCCCCGGGGCGCTGGCGCGCCGACGGACGGGGTCCGTGTGGGCCGGATCGGGTTCGTGGGCGGCCAACGCGCGCTGGTACGGTCCCGCCCTGATCGGCCCGGGAGCCCCGGCCCAGCACATCCCCCGACTGTGGAGGTACCCCCGCCGTGACGATGGACGCCATCCGACAAGCGATCCTCGACGGTGCCGACGGCGACACGCTCGCCGGCATCGACCTGCCCGAGACCATGCGCGCCCTCGTCGTCCGCAAGGACGAGACCGACATGTTCGACGGGCTCGAGACCCGCGACAAGGACCCGCGCAAGAGCCTCCACGTGGACGAGGTCCCGATCCCGCCGCTCGGACCCAACGAGGTCCTGATCGCCCCGATGGCGTCGGCCCTCAACTACAACACCGTGTGGACCTCGATCTTCGAGCCGCTGCCGACGTTCGGGTTCCTCGAGCGGATGGGCCGGCTGGGCAGCCTCGGCGCGCGCCACGACCTGCCGTACCACATCGTCGGCTCCGACGCGGCGGCCGTCGTCGTGCGCACCGGGCCCGGCGTCACCAAGTGGAAGCCGGGCGACCGGGTCACCGTCCACTGCAACTACGTCGACCTCGAGGGCCCCGAGGGCCACGAGGACTCGATGCTCGACGCCGACCAGAAGATCTGGGGGTTCGAGACCAACTTCGGCTCGCTCGCCGAGCTGTCCATGTGCAAGGCCAACCAGCTCATGCCGATGCCGCACCACCTCACGTGGGAGGAGGCGGCATCGCTCGGGCTCGTCATGGCGACGAGCTACCGCATGCTCGTCGGCGAGAACGCCGCCCGGATGAAGCAGGGCGACGCGGTCCTCATCTGGGGCGCGACCGGTGGCATCGGCGGCTTCGCGACCCAGTTCGTCCTGAACGGCGGCGGGGTCCCCGTCTGCGTCGTGTCGAGCGAGGACAAGGTCGAGCTGCTGCGCGAGATCGGGGTCGAGCACATCATCGACCGCAAGGCCGAGGGCTACCGCTTCTGGACCGAGGACGGCCAGCCCGACTACGGCGAGTACCGGCGGTTCGGCAAGCGCATCCGCGAGATGATCGGCCGCGACGTCGACATCGTCTTCGAGCACCCCGGCAAGGCGACCTTCGGCGCGTCGGTCTTCGTCACCAAGCGCGGCGGGACCATCGTCACCTGCGCCTCCACCTCGGGCTACATGCACGAGTACGACAACCGCTACCTGTGGATGCACCTCAAGCGCATCCTGGGGTCGCACTTCGCCAACTACAACGAGGCCTACGAGGCCAACCGGCTCGTCGACCTCGGCATGATCCACCCGACGCTGTCGAAGACCTACGCGCTGGACGAGGCCGCCGAGGGTGCCTACGAGATGCACCACAACCTCCACACCGGCAAGATCGGCGTCCTCGTGAACTCCCCCGAGGAGGGGCTCGGCGTCCAGGACCAGGCGATGCGCGACCGCCACATCGACGGAGATCGAGACCTTCAAGCGCTTCAGCTGAGGCGCCGGCCGAGCCGCCGCTCCGCGGCGGCGGCTCAGCAGCCGAACGGGCTCGACACCGCGAACGCCAGCGGGCTGAGGCAGGTGGGGTAGATCGCCATCGCCACGATGGGAGGGATCACCGCCCAGGCGAACGCCCGACCCTCGATGAGCGCCGCGATCACCGCCACGAGGCCGGCGGCGAGCGAGCCCACGTAGAGCCCGAACAGGAGGTCCCCGCGGAGGGCTGGCAGGAGCGCCATCAGGACCGCGACCACCAGCGGGGTCAGGATCGCCGACCGCGTGGTCTGCGCCGGCGCCGGCACGAGACGGTCGGCCAGCAGCACCACCACGACCAGCGCCGCGACGTTGATGAGCACGCCGAGGACGCCGACGTCGGAGCCCAGCGAGCGCAGCAGCCCGAAGAGCAGCGCCGCGGCCGCCGACCCCATCCCGAACGTGCGGATCGCCTCGGTGGCGGACAGGTCGTGGCGCGCGAACGCGTCCCGGCCCCGCACCGTCAGGAACGAGTAGAGGAGCAGTGCCCCGACGGCCAGGAGCACCACCAGCGCGACCGCGACCAGGGCGTCGAGCACGAGCCCCGACGCGCTGGCGAGCTCACCACCGACGGTCGGGTCTCCCGCCACGAGCGGCGAGAACCGGCCCAGGGCGGCCTGCCACACCGACCCCCGCACCGGCAGCCCCCGGAGGAACCCGGCCACCACGATCGGCACCGCCAGCACGAGCCCGGCGGTCAGCCCCTGCCGGCCGGTGTCGAGCCCGTAGGAATCGGCCCCGAGCTTGCGGTGACGGGTGAGGAGGTAGGGCACGAGCCCGGTCAGCGCGAACAGCCAGCCGAGGTTCAGCACGGTCCCGACGATCCCGCCGGACGGGTAGAACGGCAGCCGTTGCACGAAGCGGATCAGCGACACCCCGAACACGGCGGTCGCGCCGGCCAGGATGACGTCGCTGCGCGCGTCCTCGGTGCTCATCCACATGGTCGCGGACGCTAGCAGGGCGGCGCTGTCCCACCGGGCGGCCCGCCGGGCCGGGGCCCGACGGGCCAGGGCTATCCTCGCCGCTCGGGATGACAGGGACGTGAGCCGATGCTCGAAGCCTCCATCGTGGTGATCGGGGACGAGATCCTGGGCGGGTTCGTCCAGGACACCAACTCCGGCTGGGCCGCCGCCCGCCTCCAGACGCTGGGCGTGCCGCTGACCCGCGTCGTGACCGTCCCCGACAGCTACGAGGCCATCGGCGAGGCGCTCCAGACCGAGCTCGCCCGGAGCCGTCCGCGTGTCATCGTCACCAGCGGCGGGATCGGCTCGACGCCCGACGACCTCACCTACGAGGCGGTCGCCGCCAGCCTCGACCGCGACCTCGTCGCGCACCCGGTGCTGTCGGGCCGGATCGACGGGGCGCTCGACTGGACCCGCCAGCAGGGCATCGACGTCACCGACGAGTTCGCCTGGCACATGATGCGGATGGCGCGCATCCCGGCCGGTGGTCGGCTCCTCCACGAGGGCGGCTGGGCTCCCGGCATCGGACTCGACGTCGACGGCGGCGTGGACGAGGGCGGCGCCAGCATCGTCATCCTCCCCGGCGTCCCGTCCCAGTTCCGTCGATCTTCCGCGCCGCGGTCGAGCCGCAGCTCCTCGACGGGCGCAACGAGCCGCCTGGCCGTCAGTGAGATCACGCACGGCTTCCCGGAGTCCGCGCTCAACCTCTGCTTCGCGCGCGTCATCGACGACCACCCGGACGTCAAGCTCGGCTCGTACCCCGGGGTGCCGATGATGGTCCGCCTCATCGGCCCGCGGAAGGCCGTCGATGCGGCGGCCGCCGACGTCCGCGCCGCGCTCAGCCGATGGAGGAGTCCCCGGCGGGCGCCCGGCTGGCCGCCGCGTGGGCCGAACGGCTGGGTGGCCCCGACGAGGAGTCCTGATGACCCGCCGGCTCATGTTCGTGCACGCGCACCCCGACGACGAGTCGTCGAAGGGGGCGGCGACCGCCGCCCGCTACGTCGACGAGGGCGCCGAGGTGACGCTCGTGACCTGCACCCGCGGCGAGGCCGGCGAGGTGCTGAACCCGTCGTGCGACCCGGTGCCGCCGGAGGAGCATGACGGCGGTGCGCGAGGCCGAGCTCGCCGCGGCCGTGGCGGTCATCGGGTTCACCCGCGTCCACCAGCTCGGCTACCACGACTCCGGCTACCACGAGGACCCGGCCGGGGTGCCCGAGGGCACCTTCGCGCGGACGCCGGTCGACGAGCCCGCCGCGGCGCTGGCGGCGATCATCCGCCGAGGAACGGCCGCACGTGCTCGTCACCTACCCGGAGGACGGCGGCTACCCCCACCCCGACCACATCATGTGCCACGCCGTCAGCATGCGGGCGGTCGAGCTCGCCGAGGACGGCGCGGACCTCGCGGGCGAGCCGTGGCGCGTGCCCAAGCGTCTACGCCTGCACCGCCTTCCCTCCCGAGCGGGTGCTGCGGCTGCACCAGGGGATGCTCGACCGCGGGCTCGAGAGCCCGTTCGAGGGCTGGATGGAGCGCCGCGCCGACCGCGAGGAGACCCAGGTCGAGCCGGCCGCGCTGATCGACGTGGGCGACTGGTGTCGCGCCGTGACGACGCGCTGCGGGCCCACGTCACCCAGGTCGACCCGGACGGCTTCTGGTTCCACGTCCCCCGTGACCTCGAGCGCGAGGCCTACCCGTACGAGGCCTTCCTCGAGCTGCGGTGCCGACGTCGAGCCGAGCCGAGCGCCCGGCGGCGGACCTGTTCGAGGCCTGGAGGCGTGAGCGATCGTCGAGGTCGCCGACGGCCGGAGGCGGCCGCACCCGACGACCCGAGCCGTCGCTCCGCTCGTCGCTGGCGATCCTCGTCGACGCGCGACTTCGGCCCCTACTTCGTCGGCAACGTCACCTCGAGCATCGGCACGTGGTTCCAGAACCTGGCCGCGGCCATCCTGGTGTACCGCCTGACCCGGTCGACCCTGCTCGTCGGCGTGGTCAACTTCGCCCAGTTCATCGGGGCGGTCGTCCTGGCGCCGTGGGCCGGCTCGGCCGCCGACCGCTACGACCGGCGCAAGCTGCTGATCGTGACCCAGCTGGTGGCGTTCGCGGTCGACGCGGTGTCCTGGCCGGTCTTGACCGCTGACCGGACCGGGTGAACGCCGCGATCGGTGATCGTCGCGGCCGGCGTGCTGGGCCTCGCGCTGGCCTTCATGGTGCCGGCGCTGCTGAGCCTCGTCCCGCTGCTGGTCCCCGTCGGGACCTCGACACGGCGGTCTCGCTCAACTCGATCACCTTCAACCTCGCCCGCGCCGTCGGGCCCGGTGCTGGCTGCGCTCGTCGATCGAGCGCCTGGGGCTCGGGACCGGCGTTCGCGATCAACGCCCTGTCGTTCCTCGCGCTGGTGGCCGCGTTGCTCGTCATCCATCCGCGGCCGACAGGCGGTCGTCACCGGGCCGCGCCCGAAGCTGCGCGAGTCGATCGCGCTGGTCGCGCCAGGACGAGGTCCTGACGGCGCTCCTGGTGGTCGTGATGGCGGTGTCGATCGACCACCGACCCGATCAACACGCTGACCCCCGAGTTCGCGACCGAGGTGCTCGGCCGCGCCGACACCGTCACGGGCATGCTCATCGGCGGCTTCGGCGGCGGGGCGACGCTCACCGCGATCCTGTTGCATGGGCTGGGTCCGCCGGCGCACGCAACGCGCTCGTCGGGTCGCATGGTGGTCGCCGGCGTCGGGATGATCGTCTTCGCCCTCGCGCCCACGCTCGTGGTCGCGGTGGCGGGGATGGCCATCGCCGGCGGCGGGCTACCTGGCCGCCCTCACCCGGTCGACCACGCGGATCCAGCGCGAGGTGGCCGACGCCCAGCTGGGGCGGGTCATGGCGCTGTGGAGCCTCGCGTTCATCGGCACGCGGCCGTTCGCGGCGCTCTTCGACGGGTTCCTCGCCGACCGGTTCGGGGTGCGGGTCGCCGGCGTGATGATGTCGCTGCCGGTGCTCGTCACCGCGGTCTGGGTGCACCGGCTGATCGGCCGCGGCGGCGGCGCCGCCGACGGAGTCACTCGAGGCGACGCCGGTGAGGCGGTCAGGCCGGTGGCGGACCTCGGTGGCGAGGTAGAACAGGCAGTCCTTGCGGGCCGCCTCGACCGTCCGGGTCATCATCACCGGGGTGGCGCGTCGAGGTCGTGACGACGCGGTCGTCGCCGACGACGCGCGAAGTGCTCGGTCGGTGACGTCGGTGCCCCTGGCGGTCGAGGACGCGCAGCGGGCTCGCCGCGCCGGGGTGGACGCGGCCCAGCACGTGGCCCGCGGCGACCTCGACGAAGTTCAGCCCGGTCGGCGTCCTCCGCGATCACGAGGTCGACGTCGTCGGTCAGCTCGCCGCCGAACCGGAACCGCACCTCGGGGCGCACGACGACCTTCCGCAGGCCCGGCCAGCATGTCGTAGTCGCGCAGGACGCGTCGCGGCGTCGAGCGTCGGCTCGCCGAGGTAGCGGCGCAGTCCGTCGACCGCGAACGCCAGCGACTCCGGCCGGCCCGGCAGGCCGCACTCGACCGCGATCCCGGCGGACGGTCGGCGCCGAGCGCCTCCATCAGCGTGTGCGCGCGTCGAGGTCCCAGTGCAGCAGCGTCGTCGTGAACAGCGTCGCGAGGTTGAGCGTCTGCGGCCGGCGGTCCGGTGACGATGGCGTAGAACGGGTTGTCGCCGGAGTTGTTGTGGACGTCGACCAGCGAGGCCACGCCGGCGTCCCGGAGCCGCTCGAGGATCGCGTCGGCGGCCCGGCGCTGACGGGTGGTGGGGTCGCTCGAGCGCCCCAGACCCGGTTGAAGTCCTCCTGGTCGTCGAGGTAGCGGTGCCGGCGAACCCGCCGTCGGCGAGCGCCGCGCGCACGTTGCCGATGCACGACGTACAGGTCGAACGGGTAGGCCGGCGCCGGCGCAGGAGCCGCGATCGCCGCCTCGAGCCCGGTGGACTCGTCACCGTGCAGGAGGCACGAGACCGCCCGCGGTGGCTGATCGCCCGTGCCGGGCATCCGGATCAGCGTGGGTGTGCCGAGCGCTCGCAGCAACGCGGGCCGTCGAGGGACAGGAGGTCCTCCGGGAGGCCGTCGGGGAACCACCGGTGGACATCGGCTCGGTCGTGAGCTGCGGTCGGACGGGTGGTCACGCGAGGCTCTCGGGGGGCGATGGGCAGGAGGCGGGGCGAGGGTACGTACGTCTGCGGGCACTGGGCCCGGCCGCGCGTCCGGCGACCCGGCCCCGGGCGACCTCGGGGCGGTCAGCGGGGAGCTCCCAGGTGTGGACGGGCTCGTTGCGGCGCATGTTGGCCATGTAGCGCCGGGTCATCTCGATCAGCGCCTCGCCGCGGTCGAGGTCGCCCCCGTCGAACAGCGCGCCGGAACGTCCTCGACCTGCCAGGCTGCGCCGGTCATCCGCGTGAGGCAGCGCTGCTCGATGATGCCGAGGTAGTGGTCGCGGTCGCGGCGGTCGACCTGCCAGGCGTCGAGGCCCCGGTGCGCGAGCGGCAGGAGCGTGCGCAGCACCAGCTCGGAGGCGGGGACGACCCCGACGCCCGGGCCAGAACAGCATCGCGTCGATGCCGTCCCGCGCCGCCGCGCGGAAGTTGTCCGTCGCCGCCGAGAACGACAGCTGTCGCTCGATCGGGTCGTCGTCCTCGGCCAGCGCGCGGACCAGGCCGTAGTAGAAGGCGGCGTTGGCGACGGTGTCGACGACCGTCGGTCCGGCCGGCAGCACCCGGTTCTCCACCCGCAGGTGGGGCTTGCCGCGGGCGACGTCGTAGATGGGGCGGTTCCAGCGGTAGACCGTGCCGTTGTGGAGCGTGAGCTCGCGCAGGTGCGGGATGTCGCCCGCGCGCCAGCATCGTCGTCGGGGTCCTCGTCGTCGAGGAGGGGCAGCAGCGCGGGGAAGTAGGTCACGTTCTCGTCGAACAGGTCGGTGATCGAGTCGATCCAGCGTTCGCCGAACCACACCCGCGGGCGCACCCCCTGCGCCGTGAGCTCCTCGGTGCGGGTGTCGATGGTCTGCTCGAACAGCGCGATGCGGGTCTCGCGCCACAGCTCCTTGCCGAGGAAGAACGGCGAGTTGCAGCCCACGGCCACCTGCGCCGCCGACGCCGCCTGGGCCGCGTTCCACGTGCGGCCGAAGCCCTCCGGGGAGACCTGCAGGTGCAGCTGGACGGAGGTGGCGGCGGCCTCCATCGTGATCGAGTTGGCCTGCAGCGCGAGCTTCTCCGGCCCCTCGATGTCGACCATCAGGTCCTCGCCCCGCGCCTCGAGGATCTGCTCGTTCAGGAGGTGGTAGCGCGGGTTCGACGACAGGTTCTGGATCGTGATGTGGAGGTCCCGCAGCGTCGGGCAGGATGCCGATCATCACGACGTGCGCCGACAGCTCCTCGGCGCGCCGCGCCGCGAACTCGTAGGAGGTGACGAGCTCCTCCTCGATCTCGCGGAACACGGTGCCGACGAGCTTGTGCGGCGCGAGGTTGAACTCGATGTTGAACTGCGCGAGCTCGGTCTGGAAGTCGGCCGACTCGATGAGGTCGAGCAGCTCGTCGTTGATGTTCATCGGGGTGCCGTCGCCGTCGACGACGTAGAACTCGACCTCGACGCCGATGAGCTTGCGCCCGACCTCGAAGACGTCGTCACCGAGCATGCGCCCGAGCGCGGCGAGGCAGCGCTTCACCTTCTCGCGGTAGCGCTGACGGTCCTCACGCGAGAACCGGACCTGCTCGATGTCCTTCCCCACGCACCGTCCCTCATCCGCTGGCGTCGACGCCGCGGCGATACTAGGCACCCGCCGGCGACGCCCGAGGGGGGCGGTCAGGCGGCGGTGAGGCCACCGCCGCGTCGGCGTTGGTGTTACCGGCCTGGTCGCGCACGTCGCCGGCGCGGACCTCGACACGGTCGCCCGGCTGCAGGACGCCGACGTCGACGGTCCAGGTGCCGTCGCCGGCGCGGGTCGCCTGCCGGGTGGAGGTCCCGTGGCCGTCGCCCCGGACCACGGTCACGGTCACCGACCGACCTCGCCGGCGAACGCCCACGCGCGGAACGAGCAGGTCATGCAGACGTCGTCACGGCCGTCGTCGCCGATGAACGGGAACGGGACGCGACTCGTAGGTGCGCGGGTAGACGACCGGCGCGAGCGTCACGGTGGCCGGGTGCCGTCGACGGTGAGGTCGGTCACCTCGAGCCCGTCCCACGGGGCGACACGGTGAACGGCTCGCTCGTCAGCGTGTAGGGGAGGGTCTCGCCCTTCGCGGCGCTGGCCGTCGACGACGAAGCGGTAGGTGCCCGACCGGGGTGGTCGGCAGGTCGTCGTCGGGCCCGCCGACGAACGCCTCGAAGCCGGCGGTCCAGATCCACTCCTGGCTGCCGCTGGCGCTGTCGGCCAGACCCTGCACGCCGTCGGGGAGCTCGACCATCGTCTGCACCTCGCCGGTCATGCCGGCGAACGGCTGCCAGACCCCGTCGACCTAGCGCTCGACGCGGACCCGCGGGTTGTCGATGGCGTTGGACCCGCCGCGCCAGGTGATCGCGGCGCCGTCGAAGCGGGTGATGTCCTCGGGCTGGGTGAGGAGCTCGACCGGACCCACGTCGTCGGGCAGGGTCGCCATCCACGTGTCGTAGGCGGCCGAGGACGCGGCGCCGAGCGCCTCGGAGACGGCCACCTGGCGCGCCTCGTCCGCGGTCGCGACCGGGTCCTGGAGCTCGCCGGCGTAGCCGGCGCCGCCCTTCAGGCCGCCGGCCATCGCGACCAGCCGGGTCACCATGTAGTCCGCGGTGTGCGGCCCGTAGGAGGTGAGCGCCTTGCGGTAGTGGTCGCGGCTCACGTACTCGCGGTAGGAGACGGTGTAGCCGTTGTAGTCGCCGGCGTGGCCGACGCCGATGACCATCCGGTAGCCGTCCTCGGGGGCGAGCTCGGTGCGGGTGAAGTTGCCCTTGATGGCCGTCGGGTCGGCCGGCTCGGCGTTGGCGAACGGCGCGTACTCGGGCGCGTCCCAGCCGGCGGCGTCGTTGTGCACCTGGGCCTGCATCCGGCGGTACGCGAGGTCGCTGATCGTCACGGGCCCGCCGGGTCGGTCGCAGGTCCACGTGGTGCCGTCCTCGCCGGCGACGCACGCGGCGCCCCAGTCGTAGCCGTCCCAGATGTCGCCGGGGACGTCGTTCGCGCGGCTCTCGAGGTTGAGGATCAGGTCGACCTGGGCCTCGCATGCACACGAGGCCAGGAGCACGTCACCGAGCCGGACGGCCTGGAGCCGCAGCCGCGCGTTCTCCTCGACGGCGCCGAGCGCCGGCGCGTCGTAGTGCTCGGGCACGGGGATGCCGTGCTCCTTGAGGTTCGCCCAGACGAGGTCGAGCTTCTCGGGGTTGCCGGCGCGCTGGCAGTCGGGGAGCCCGAGGATCGGCGCGCCGGGGTCGCCCTCGGCGGTGGGTTCGGTGCGGCAGTTCGACACGCTCGGATACGGGTGGCTGACCGGGCCCGGGACCCAGCGGCTGTCGATGGCGACCGGGACGTCGGTCGCGTACGGCACGTCGCCCTCGCCAGCGCCGATGCGCTCGTAGGCCTCGGTGACCGCGTCGGCGAGGAGCCGCGCGCCGCGCTCGGTCTGCGCGTAGCCGACGTGGGCCCACGCGACGAGCGTGCCGTCCTCCATCCGTCCGCGGTTCCAGCCGGTGTAGGGCCCCTCGGAGCTGCCGACGTCGCCCTGGCTGAACACCAGCGTCGCGCCCGTCTCCTCGGCGACGAAGCGCTCGAGCGGCGCGAGGAAGTCGGCGGAGATGAGGTCGTAGGCGTCGTTGGACTCCGGGTGCTGACCCCAGTTCATCCACATCGCGAGCGGCTGCGGGTCGGCAGGGTCGGAGACGTCGTCGAAGCGGAGGATCGACAGTCCGTGGTCGCCGAACTCGCGCGGGTAGCCGGCCGGGGTGCCGTCGTCGGCGAGCGCCGGGCCGGTGATGTTGCCCTTGTAGAGGTCGTGCTCGATGGTCGTCGCGCCCATCTGCGCCGGCACCATCGCGGCCGCGGCCTCCTCGATGGCGCGCGCCATCGCCCGCGCCTGGTACTCGAACATCCGCAGGTCCATCACGTCCTCGAACAGCCACACGCCGGCGGACGGGGTGGCGTAGTACGGGGACGAGTGGTTGTGGGTCGCGGCGTGGAGGATGTGGTCGTAGACGACGCCGGAGTCGCCGCCCTCGAGGAGCTGGCCGACGCGCCGCAGCAGGTGGTCCTGCGCGAGGTAGTTGTCGGACTTCACCAGCGCCACGCGCTCGCCGTTGCTGCCCTCGACGACGAGCGCCCGGATGGTCAGCCGCGACTGGACGCCGTAGGACGCCTGCTTGGTGGTCGCGAAGCCCTGCGGGTCGACGTCGCCACCGGTGACCGGCGCACTCGGGTCGCGGTAGTCGGCGTACTGGCCGGCCGCGGCACCGACGTGCCAGGTGGCGTCGACCACGGCCACGCCGGCGCGCAGCGTCGCACCCTCCCCGTCCGTGGCGCCGGCGAGCAGCGATGCCGCGGAGGTGGGGCCGGTCGGCTGGGGGAGCGGTGCCGCCCCGAGGGCCAGGAAGGCCACGAGCAGGACGGCGAGCGAGCGCAGGTATCTCGACATGGGAGGGCCTCGTCGGAGCGTGTCGGTGAGGGAGACGACACCGAGGACTTCGACGGGACGCGCCGGCGCTCCTGCTCGCGGCCCACCTCCTCCGATCGGGTGCGCCGGCGGGCGGCTACGTGAGGCGGCCGGTGTGGGCGAGGGCCATGCGGACGAGGCGGTCGTGCCCGCCGGTCATCTCGTCGGTGACCTCGCGGGAGGAGGCCTCCTCGACCGACACCCACGTGAAGTCGAGCGCGTCCTGCGCCGGGGCGCACTCGCCGGTGCACGGCACCACGTAGGCGAGCGCGACGGCGTGCTGGCGGGGGTCGTGGAAGCCGGTGCGGGCCGGGTCGGGGAAGTACTCGGCGACGGTGAACGGCGAGGGCGCCGGCGGCAGCTGGGGCTCGGCGTCGGGGCCGAGGTCCTTCGTGAGGTGACGCCACAGCGCCTCGCGGATGGTCTCGCCGTGGAGGACCCGCCCCGACACGATCGCGCGCGAGATGGTCCCGTCCGGCATCGCCCGCAGCAGCAGCCCGACCTTCTGCACCCGGCCGAGGTGGTCGAGCCGGACCGGGACGGCATCCACGTAGACGACCGGGACGCGGTCGCGGACGTACTCGAGGTCGGTCTCGGCGAGCCAGCCGGGGGCGGTCTCGGCGACGTCGCTACTGCTCACGGTGGATCCTCGTCGTCGGTCGTCGCCGCGCAGTCTCGCATCCCCGGCGCCGGCGGGCACGCCGCGGTCCACAGCAGCGCTCGGGGGCGTGGGTACGGTCGTGGCGTGACGCTCCTCCCGTTCCCGCTCCGCCTCGTGACCGCCGTCTCGGTGGCCGCTGTCCTGGCGACGACCGTGGGCGCCTGCGCGGGCTCCGCCGGCGAGGTCGCCGCTCCGCCGGACCTCGGCACGGCGTCCTCCCCGTCCGCGGTGCCGACGTCCGCGACCTCGGCCACGCCGACGCCCGCACCGACGGCGCCGCCGAGCTCGCCGCCATCCGACCCCGCCGCGATCCCGAGCGCCACGGCGACGCCGGCCCCCGCCGCCACGGCCGCGCCGGCGTGGCTCGGCACACGGGTGCTGCCGCGCGACGAGGACGGGTTCGGCGAGGTCCAGCCGACCCCGCCCGAGCTCCGCGACCGGCGCATCGTGACGACCGACGTGCTCCCGCCACCGCGCGACGGCACGTTCCACGCCGAGGTGGTCCCGGTCCCCGACGACGTGCTCGACACGCTCGACCTGGGATCCGGACTGTCCCGTGACCCGCGACGAGCTCCGCTACGTCACGGTCTCGTTCTGGGGGTTCGACGAGGAGCCGCACACCGGCGAGTTGCTCGTGCACCGCGACGTCGCCGACGACCTCGCGAGCGTGTTCGCGTCGCTGTTCGAGGCGCGGTTCCCGATCGAGGAGATGCGGATCACCCGCCCCGACGAGCTCGACGCGCCGCCCACGGGCGACGGCAACGACACGGGCGCGTTCGTGTGCCGCCCGAGTCGCGGTCAGACTCGCTGGTCGGCGCACGCCTACGGCCGTGCGGTCGACGTGAACCCGTTCCACAACCCGTACGTGAAGGACGACCTCGTGCTGCCGGAGCTCGCGTCGGCCTACACCGACCGGGACGACCGACGACCGGGCATGATCACCGAGGGGGACACCGTCACGGCCGCGTTCGACGCCATCGGGTGGGCGTGGGGAGGCCGTTGGACCCGCCCCGTCGACCGGATGCACTTCTCCGCCGACGGCACCTGACCGGCCCCGAACATCAGGGGCCGGACGAGAGCACCAGCGGCAGCACCGGGTGCTCGTGCACGGCCCGCAGCAGCGACGTGACGGCGGTGAGCGTCCAGCCGGAGTCGGTGGACACGTCGACGAGGAGCACCGGGCCGTGCGGGAGGTCCGGCGGCCGCGCGCTCGTCGACGCCGTAGGCGGCCAGCGCGTTCTCGGCGAGGTGGGCCGAGTTCGACATCGTCGACTGCGGCGGCCGCTCGGCCCGGCGGACGACGGCGGGGACCAGCGGCAGCCGGCCGACGGTCGCGATGCGGTCGGAGACGTCGGCGACCAGCCGCGGGTGGGTGCGGCTCGGGACGGGCACGACGGCGGCGGGGCGCGTCCCCCAGTCCCAGCGCGACAGCACCCCGACGAGTCCGTCCACGGCCTCGTCGAGCAGCCGCTCGTAGTCGGGGTCGAACCGGCCGGCAGCGGAGGCGTCGAGCAGCTCGGCGACGGTGCCGCCCCAGCCCGACTCGTCGCCGCCGGCGAGGGCGCGTCCCACCTCCGCGCGGCGGTCCGCCGCGATGCGACCTTTGACGGCCGACAGCCCCGACGGCCACTGCCGGCGCGGGTGGATCGGCACGTCCCGCCCGCGCAGGAAGCGCCGCGCCTCGAGCACGACCTCGTCCTCGATGCTGACGTCCGGCGCCCAGCCGGTGCAGCCGCCGCAGCGTCCGCACGCGTCGGCGTGCGGGTCGTCGAGGAGCCCGGTGAGGAACCGCATCAGGCACCCGTCGACGGTGCCGGTGGTCAGCTGGCGCATCGCCGCGTGCTCCCGTCGGCGCAGGTCCGCGAGCATCCCGTAGCGCGCCTCGTCGCCGGTCCAGCCGGTGCCGGTGGCCACCCACCCGCCGGCGACCCGCTCGACCGCCCCGTCGACGTCGAGGACCTTGAGCAGCAGCTCGAGCCGCGACCGCCGCGCGTTCACGCGCTTCTCCAGCGCTGCGAGCGAGGTCGGCTGGTCGGTGTGCAGGGCGGCGAGGAGCGCGTCGCTCTCGTCCTGGGTCGGGATGCCGGCGATGTCGAAGTGGCGCCAGATCGCCTCGTCCTTGGCGGTCGGGAGCAGCACGACCTCGGCGTGATCGATGGCGCGGCCGGCGCGCCCGACCTGCTGGTAGTAGGCGACCGGTGACGACGGCGCCCCGAGGTGGACGACGAAGGCGAGGTCGGGCTTGTCGTAGCCCATGCCCAGCGCCGAGGTGGACACCACGGCGTCGACCCGGTTGGCGAGGAGGTCCTCCTCGATGCGGAGCCGGTCCTCGCCGCTGACCGCCGACGAGTACGCCACGACCTCGAGGCCGCGCTCGCGCAGGAAGGTCGCGACCCGGTCGGTGTCGGCCACGGTCAGCGTGTAGACGACGCCGGCGCGGCCGTGACGGGGGCGGTGGCGGCGGACGAACGCGTCGAGCCAGGCGAGCCGCGTCTCGGCGTCGGGGAGGTCGACCACGGCGAGCTGGAGCGAGTCCCGCCCGAGCCGCCCCCGCAGGGTCACGACGTCGGCGCCGAGCTGGGCGGCGACGTCGGCGGTCACCCGCTCGTTGGCGGTCGCGGTGCAGGCGAGCACGGGGGTCTCGGCCGACAGGGTGGCGAGGAGGTCCGCGATGCGGCGGTAGTCCGGCCGGAAGTCGTGCCCCCAGTCCGAGATGCAGTGCGCCTCGTCGACCACCAGCAGCCCGAGCCGCGACGCGAGCGGAGCGAGGTGAGGGCGGAACGACGCCGCGTTCAACCGCTCGGGGGAGATCAGCAGCACGTCGAGCTCGCCGGCGTCGAGCCGCTGGAGGATGGCGTCCCAGGCGTCGGGGTTGGTCGAGTTGACGGTCTCGGCCTCGAGCCCGAGCGTCCGCGCGGCCGCGACCTGGTCGCGCATCAGCGCCAGGAGCGGCGAGACCACCAGGGTCGGGCCCGCGCCGGCGGCACGCCGCAACGCCGTCGTGATCCAGTAGACGGCGGACTTCCCCCACCCGGTGCGCTGCACCAGCAGCACCCGGGCGCGGTCGTCGACCAGGGTCGAGATGGCGGCCGCCTGGTCGTCACGCAGCACGGCGTCGGGCCCGGCGAGCCGGGTGAGGAGCCGCTGGGCCTCGGAGGTGGGTGTCGTGGTCGTCATCGGATCCTCGTGGGGCCACTGGCGACGGCGGAGGTGTCGGCGCCGGCGAGGGTGGCCCGAACGAGCGCGGTGGCCTCCTCGGCCGTGAGCTCGCCGTCGACGAACCAGGTCCGCGACAGCCCCGCGTCGCGGTCGACCTGCTGCACGAACGTCCCCACGCTGGTGGTCTCGATCGTGGCGGCGGGGTCGGTGTCGAGCACCGCGACGGGACCGTCCGCCTCCCGGGCCCGCGCCACCGCGGCCTCGTGCTCCTGGATCTCGAGGAGCGTGGTCGGGGCGCACCGGACCTCGGCCAGCACGCGTCCGTCGGCGTCGAGCCAGCGATCGAACCTCGTCCCGTCCTGCGTCCGCGACTCCTCCGAGGCGATGGGCGCCCCGGCGACCTCGGCGACCGCCACACGCGGGGTGGCGCCGCAGCCGTCGGTGGCGATGTCCGCCGGGTCGAGTCCACCGCGAGCGGACAGGAGCACGCCGGCGGTCGCCAGCAGCGTGAGCGCCGCCAGGTAGATCAGACGCGGGGACAGCGACATCGTGGCTCGAAGCGGTGGGAGAGGTGGCGGCGGTCGGGCGGTCCGGCGAGCCTAACGACCCGCCGGCGTGCCCCGTCGTCCCGGTCGCCGACGGTGGGGATGACGAGCACCGACGCGTCGCACCTGCCATCCTGCGTGCTGCGACGGGCCGTACGGCCCGGGGGGTTGGGGGTCGGTGTGTGGACGTGTCCGGACTGCGGGCGGCGCTTCGCCGCCGCGGACGCCGTGCACGCCTGCACGCACGTCACGATCGAGGAGCACCTCGAGGGTCGGAGCGACCACGCCAAGGCCATCTTCCGGGCGATCGCCGAGGCGATGACGGCCACCGGGCCGCACCGGGTGCACGCCCAGTACTCACGGATCGCCTTCATCTCGCGGATGACGTTCGCGAACGCGGTCCTCGCTGACCACTGGGTCGACCTGTCGCTGACGCTCCCGTCACCGGTCGACGAGCCGTGGGTCCGCAGGCTCGAGCTGTTCGGTCCCACCTCGTTCGCGCACACCGCCCGGCTGACCGAGCCGGCCGACCTCGCCGACGGGCCGCGGGACTGGCTCGCGGCCGCGCTCCTGCGCGGGAAGCAGGAGACCCTCGACACGCACGCGAAGGTCGAGCCGCTGACGGGCCGGTCGCTCGAGATCGTCGAGGTGCCGTTCCGGTCGCGCGTGCTGCGCGCCGGCGAGTCGCCGCTGCTGTGGGTGCCGCGCTACGCGGTGCAGGCGCTGGCCGGGGCCGCGGGTCTCCAGGCGAGGATCCAGGGTGAGGTCGTCACCGCCACGCTGTCGGAGCGTGACGGCCGGCCGGTCCTCGAGCTCCTCGGCGTCACCCTGGTGGGTCTGGACGAGGGCGACCCCGCCGACGTCTACCTGTCCACGGCGGACGGGGAGACGCCGACGGGGCCACCGCCGGACGGGTCGGTCAGCGCCGGCTGATGAGCTTGCGGACGTAGCGCATGAGGTTCACACCGAGGTCGAGCGCCGCGGCCGGCAGCGCCACGAGGGCGTTCGCCGGCGGGGTGCTCGGCGAGAGCGGGTGCGGCCGCGACGGGGCGACCTCCCACAGCTCCTCCATCGCCTTGCCGAGGTCACGCCGGCGCGACTCCTCGAGGCCGTCGCGCACCTTGGGGAACAGCTCGTCCTCCTCCTCCTCCATGTGGTGCTCGACGTTCTCGATGAGGACGGTCACCTTGGCGTCGTACCGGTCGGCCTCCGACGGCAGCCGGTCGAGCTCCCACATCAGCAGCTCGGCGGCGTGGTGCTCCTCGAGGTCCTCGTCGATGAGGTCCATCACGTCCGGGACCTCGCGGCGCACGGTCGGGTAGAAGATCTGCTCCTCGATCTCGCTGTGCTTGACGAGCTCGGTGATGATCGTGCGGACCAGGTCGGTCTTCTTCTGCGACGGCCGCGACGACAGGTCACGGAACTCGCTGAAGAGGCTACGGAAGCGCTCGTGCTGGGAGACCAGCAGCGCCACGGCGTCGGGGCCGCGGTCGGAGAGGGCCAGGGCGCTCGCGAGCTCGTCCTTGTCCATCTGCGAACGGCCGTCGATGTCGCGCTCCTGGGCCAGCTCGTAGAGCTCCTCGCGCGATCGGTCCTCGTAGCGGTCCTTGCGGGTCTGGGTCGCGGTCGCCATGCGGCGCTCCTCGGTCGGTCGCGGATGTGTTCGTGTCGGCTCCAGGAGTCACGGAACCCGAGACGGCGCGTGCCGTCGCCCCGCCACCCCGGACGCACGCCGGGGACGAGCGGGACGGACGCGCCCCGACCCGGTCGTCGGGGCGGGGCGCCCCGTCCACGCGGCGGTGCCCTATCGGACTCCCGCCCACGCAGGGTCACGGGTCAGCGCGTGGCGAGGCCACGCACGCGGTTGAGGGCGGCGCCGATGTCGAGCCCGCGGACCCGTGCGACCCGGCCGCGTCGCCCCTCGTCGAGGAGGTCGAGGCCCTCACGGTCGAGCCGTTCGATGAGCGCGGCCACGACCTCGGCGAGCGGACGGTCCGAGGAGGGCAGCCCCGCCAGGTGCTCGAGCGCGTGGGCCACCAGCGTGGTCTGTGCGGTCTCGGTCAGCGCGTCCGCGACGTCGCGCAGGTCGACCTCGTCGCGACCCAGCAGGATGCGGTCCCGGGCGAGCGCCCGGACCGACCGCTTCCCGTAGCGGTTCGTCGTCGTGACCGCGCCGGCGACGAGGTGCCGCGGTCTGGGCGGTGCCAGCGGGTCGGCGACATCGCGCTCGCGAGCCGTGGGCAGCGCCGCCGCCACCTCCCGCGCCCGCCGCGTCACGTCGGCGGGGACGTAGCCCGACAGCTGGATCACGGTGTCGGCGACGTCGAGGTAGTCGCCGGACCCACCCATCACGAGGACGGTGGAGACCCCGAGGTCGTCGTGGAGCGCCCGCACCCGGTCGAGGAGCACGGTGATCGGCTCGGCGTCGCGGGACACCAGCGCCTGCATGCGCGCGTCGCGGACCAGCAGGTTGGTGGCGGAGCTGTCCTCGTCGACGAGCAGCACCTCGGCGCCGAGCTCGATCGCCTCGGCGATCGCGGCGGCCTGCGAGGTCGACCCGCTCGCGTTCGCGGTGGAGAAGCGGCCGGTGTCACGTCCGTCCGGCAGGTCGGTGAGGAACGCGCGGACGTCGACGCCGGCGACCGGACGTCCCGGGGCCGCCCGCACGGTGGCCGCGGTGTGCGAGGCTGACGCAGCCTCGCGACCGTCGCCGGGGACGTGGTCGTCGCACGCCCGGCGGCCACCGCGCCCAGGAGCGTCGACTTGCCGTGGTAGCCGCCGCCGACCACGAGGGTGACCCCGGCGGGGATGCCGAGCCCGGCGACCGGAGCCGACGTGCGGGGTGTCGAGCTCGACACGCAGCGACGGTGGGCTCGCGAGCGGAACCGCCCCGGTCGCCGAGCGGCCGCGCGTCCACCCCGCTCGCGCGCGGGAGCACCGCCCCGTCGGCGAGGAAGGCGACGAGCCCGCGGTCACGGAGCTGCGCGCGCAGGGCCCGGGCGTCCTCGACCGTGGCGAGGTGGTGCGCGAGCGTCCGCCGGTCGTCGTCGTCGAGCGTCAGCGCCGCGGCGACGATCGCCGGCAGCTCCTCGCCGAGCACGTGCGCGGCGAGCTCGCCGGCGACGCGTCGGCCCCGTCCGGGGAGCCCCACGAACGCGCGGACCTCGATCGTGTCCCCGTCGAGGACGACGGCGTTGCGGTCGAGGACCGCCTGTCCGGGCTCGCCGACCGTGATGACCCCGGACCAGCCGGTGCCGCGCCGGCCGCCGCCGATCCGCGCGGCGGCCGCGTGGAACCGCCGACACAGGAGGTCGCGGGTCGCGACCTCCCGCGCCGGCGTCGCGACCGCGTCCGCGGGCACGCCGGCGGCCGCCAGTGTCCGGCGTACCCGGAAGACGCCGGTCCCCGGCGGCGCGTACGGGTCCTTCGGCACGAGGTCGATCTCGAGCTCGAAGCCGTCGCCGGCGTAGGTCCCGCGCAGGCGCTGGTAGGCGCCGTAGTCGCGGCCGTCGATGGCGAGGGCCGCAGCGCGGAGGTCGTCGGTACCCGGCACGAACCCCTCCCGGCCGCCGTCGGTCGCCTGGCACGGTAGACCGCTTGACGGCCGCCCGAGGCCGGCGGAGCGTGGAGGGGTCGACCGTCCCTCCCCGGGACGGCGCCAGGGAGGCCACGTCATGTTCGTGCAGGTGATCCAGGGTCGCTGCGACGACCCGTCGTCGTTGCGGGACCGACTCGAGCGCTGGCAGCGGGACCTCGCCGAGGGTGCCGACGGCTGGCTCGGCTCGACCGGCGGGGTGACCGACGACGGCATCGCGCTCCTCACCGCCCGGTTCGCCTCGCCCGAGGCGGCCCGGGCCAACTCCGAGCGTCCCGAGCAGGGGGAGTGGTGGTCGGGGACCGAGGCCTGCTTCACCGGACCGGTCACCTTCGCGGACTTCGACGACGTGCGCGTGTTCCGCGGGGGCGGCGCCGACGACGCCGGGTTCGTCCAGGCCATCCGTGGACGGATGGCGGACGTCCCGGCCGCGGTGAGCCTGATGGACGAGATGGACGAGACCGGCGACGAGCACCGTCCCGAGGTGCTCGGTGGGTTCGTCGGCCTGCACCCGGACGGCACCTACGCCCAGCTCGTGTACTTCACCTCCGAAGCGGACGCCCGCGAGGGCGAGGCGACGGACACCGAGATCGCCGACAGCTTCGCGCAGCTGCAGGCCGAGCCGCCGACCTTCCTCGACCTCCGCGGCCCCTGGTTCGCGAGCCCCACCAGCTGAGCTGAGCCCCGGACCCGCTGCTCCCGCTCGCCGGTGAGGCGGCCGGGGCGGGGGGCCGTGTGGAGGAGGTCGGACGGGGCGTGGCGAAACCCGTCGACGTCCCCTCCGACGAGGTCTCCGCCGTGAACCCCATCGACCGCCGATCCTTCCTGCGTGGCGCTGCCCTCAGCGGCGCGGCCCTCGCCGCCACCGGCGCCGCCTCGAACACCGGCGCCGCGCCTGACTGCCCGCCCGGGCCACCGCGCGAGTTCCCGGTCCCGCCGAGCACGCTGCCGGCCGACCCGGCCGACTGCCCGGTGGACCACATCGGCGTGCTGATGATGGAGAACCGGTCCTTCGACACCTACCTCGGCTGGCTGCCCGGGAGCCGCGGGTTCCTCGAGCTCGGGCTCGACCTCACCTACGCCGACCCCGCCGGCGACGAGACCGGGACCCCGACGCACTGGGCGCCGCACTACCGCCGGGAGGGGCACGCCGAGCCGGGCCACGGCTGGGGAGCCTCGCACGACCAGTACGAGCACGGCTTCCTCGTCGGGGACAACGACCCCTACGCGCTGGCCTACTACCTCGCCGAGGACATCCAGATCTTCGCTCGGCTCGCCCGCCAGTTCACCGTCATGGACGGCTACCACTGTGCGCTGTTGGGGCCGACCTACCCGAACCGGCACTACCAGCACTCGGGGACGTCGAACGGGCTCACCACGAACGACTTCCCGTTCGAGATCGGCTACCCGACCGGCTTCGACTGGCCGACGATCTGGGACCGGCTCGAGGCCGCCGGCATCTCCTGGGCGTACTACTTCTCCGACCTGCCGTTCGCCGCGATGTACGGCCCCCGACTGCTCCACCGGGTCAAGCCGATCACGCAGTACTTCGTCGACGCGGCGACCGGGAACCTCCCGCAGGTGTTCTTCGTCGACCCGAGCTTCCTGCCGCCGTACCAGACCGACGACCACCCCTCCGGCGCCGACATCCGCTCGGGACAGGTCTTCGTCAACAACGTCGTGCACGCGTTCGCGAACTCGTCGGCGTGGGCCAGCGGGATGATGGTCGTCAACTACGACGAGCACGGCGGGTTCTTCGACCACGTCACGCCGCCGCGGGTGCCCGACGAGCGGGCGACCGACGACTTCCGCACCGACTTCGGCCAGCTCGGCTTCCGGGTTCCGAACCTGGTCGTCTCGCCCTACGCGCGGCGGGGCTTCGTCCACCACGGTGGCCCGTTCGAGCACAGCTCGATCCTGCGCTTCGTCGAGTGGCGCTTCGACCTCGAGCCGCTGACGGTCCGTACCGCCAACGCCGCCAACATCGGCGAGGTCCTCGACCACGCCTCCGCGCCCCGGCTCGACGTCGTCATGGACCGCCTCGAGGTCCCCTCGCCGTCCCAGGCGGCCGGCAACTACGCCGAGGAGGCGCCGCAGCCGCCGACCGACTTCGAGCGCTTCGCCTACTCGCCGTGGCTCGAGCGGATGGGCTACCGCGTCGGCACGCCCACCCTCGAGCAGCGCTTCGGCGTCGGTACCTGGCTCGACGGGGCGGTGGCCGCGGCTGCCGGCGGGGTCCTCAGCCCTCGGGTGTGAGGTCGGGGACGGTGAGCGACCCGTCGTCGCCGAGCGGGAACCCGGGGTTGTGCGCGATCTCCCACGCGTGTCCGTCCGGGTCGGTGAAGCAGCCCGCGTAGCCGCCGTAGAAGGTCTCGCCGGCGCGCCGTGTCACGGTGCCGCCGGCGTGGTCGGCGGCGGCGAGGACGTCGTCGACCTCCGCTCGTGACCGGACGTTGTGGGCGAGCGCGATGCCCCCGAACCCGTCGGTCCCGCGGTCCTCGACGCCGGCGTCCTCGGCGAGTCGGTCGCGCCCCCACAGCACCACCGCGATGCCGCCGGCCTGGAAGAACACCGTCTCCTCGACCTCCTGACCCGACCAGCCGAGCCTCGCGTAGAACTCGCGGGCCCGATCGAGGTCGGTGACCCCCAACGTCACCAGGCTCAGTCGCTGCTCCATGGGGCTCCCTCGCGTCGTCGAGGGACCGAGCGTAGAGTCGTGAGGAGGATGCACGGAGGTGGGTCGTGGGCCAGCGTTACCACCAGGGACAGCGGGACCACCAGGACCGGTTCGACACGCGCCGGCTCGCCGACCGGCTCTCCGAGTCGACGACGGCGACGATCCCGGAGCCGATGAAGGCGTTCATCGAGGCCCGCGACATGTTCTTCATCGCGACCGCCGACGCCGACGGGTGGCCCCAGTGCTCGTACAAGGGCGGGGAGCCGGGGTTCGTGCGCGTGCTCGACGAGTCGACGCTGGCGTTCCCGGTCTACAACGGCAACGGCATGTACCTGACCGCTGGCAACCTCACGGCGAACCCGAAGGTGGCGATGCTGTTCATCGACTGGAGCCGGACCACCCGGCTCCGCGTCAACGGGCTCGCGTCGGTGGACCCCGACGACCCGCTCGTCGCGACCTTCCCCCGCGCCGAGCTGGTGGTCCGGGTGACCACGACCGAGGTGTTCGCGAACTGCCGGCGCTACGTCCACCACTACGAACTGGTCGAGCGGTCGCCGTTCCTACCGACCGCCGAGGCCCCGCCCCCGGTGCCCGACTGGAAGCTCGACCCGTGGTTCGAGGGGACCCTGCCCGCCGGCGACCCCGCCCTGGACCCCGACAGCCCCAGCGCCCCGGCGAGCCCGCAGTACTGACCGGCGCGTCGTGTGCGCCCGTGGCCGCTGGCGCCGCGGTCGCCGTCAGGAGCGCGAGGCCAGGTGCGCGAGCTTGACCTCGACCAGACGGGCGACGAGCGCCGCCGGTAGGGGCTCGTCCACCGGGAACCGGAGGGTGCCGGTGCTGCGCTGGTAGCCGTCGAGCAGGTCCGCGACCTCGGCGAGCACCGTGCCCGAGTGCGGGTGGTAGCTGCAGTGGCGCTTCGCCCACGCGTACCCGGCGACCGGCTTGCCCGCCACCACGAAGGCAGGCATCCCGTAGGACATCGCCTCGGTGGCGTCGGGCAGGAGCTCGCGCAGGGTGGACCGGAGAGCCTGGAGCGTGCTGCGTTGTGGCTCCGGTGCCGCAGCGAGGTAGTCGTCGACGTCCACGTGGGCACACTCCCGTTCGGCGTCGATCCTAGACCCCGGCGGCCGGCGAGGACCCGAGGCCGGAGGCCGTGGGAACGACGGACCCCGGCTGCGATACGTA